>JASHPK010000032.1 GCA_030038095.1 Thermoplasmata archaeon
TCCCGCCCGTAGCTGAACCCTCCGGAGTTCGTGATGTCCGGCTGCAGGATGTCCACGAGACCCCGCGAGAGGAAGCTCTCGAAGTCGGCGGGGTGGAGGAGCCGCTCCCCGAGGGCCACGGGCGTGCGAACCCGACGGCGGAACCCCCGCAGGGCATCTGAGAGCTCCGGCAGGACGGGCTCTTCCATGAAGCGGGGAGAGAACTCATCGAGGGCCTGCCCGGCCCGGATGGCGGCCTCGGGAAGGAATCGGCCATGGTACTCGATCAGGAGATCTACGTACGGTCCCACCGCGTCGCGGACCGCGCGGACCCTTCCGACGGCGGCCGCGAGGCCTTCGGGAGAGAGGCTCCGGAACTCGTCGCCGAACGGGTCGAACTTGAGCGCCCGGAATCCACCATCGACCATTCCCTTCGCCTTCGCGGCAAACTCCGCCGGTTCGATGCAGTCGGAGTACCAGCCGTTCGAGTAGGCGCGCACCCGGTCCCGGATCGCCCCCCCGAGCAGCTCCGACACCGGGGCCCCGACCTCGTGCCCCAGGAGGTCGTAGCACGCGATGTCGACCGCGGAGAGCGCGCTCGTCGCCTCCATCGAGCGGGATCGGTAGAACGAGTATCGTTCGAACTCCCGCAAGGCTGCGGGGTGGTGCTCGAGGTCCCGGCCCTCGTAGAAGCGGGCGACCTCCCGAACGCTCTCCCGGACGGGGTGGGTCATCAGCGTCGTCGGGGCCTCGCCCCAGCCGACGGACCCATCGACCGTCGTCACCTTCACGAGGATCACGGTCGAGCTCCAGGGAGACGACGCCTCGCCCGCTGGAGCGGCGACCTCGATCGGCTCGACCGTCTGGATCTTCATGGCCCTAGGGGACGTTCCGCGAAGCGGGCGGCGGATTAGAGGCTTCTCCGCATGTGAAGAGCGACTCGCTAGGGGGAGCGCGGCGCCGACGCGAGCCGTTCCACCGCCCGCTCCACATGGTGGCCGGGCATCATGCCGTCCACCCGCTCGACGACCTTGCCCTCGGCGTCGAGCAGGAACGTCACCCGCTTCGCCACGCCGAGGAGACCGAGCACCCCGTACTGTCGGGCGATCGACTTGTCGTGGTCCGCGACGAGCGGGAACGGCAGGTGACACTTTTCCGAGAAGCTCTTCTGGTCCTCGACGGAGTCGACGCTCACCCCGATCACCTCCGCCCCTGCCTTGGACAGCTCCGGGTACCGCTCCGCGAATCCCCGGGCCTCGAGCGTGCAGCCGGTCGTGTTCGCCTTGGGATAGAAATAGAGCACGACGGGGCGCCCCCGGTACGAGGAGAGGGCGATCGGCGTGCCGTCTTGAGTGGTCCCCTGGAATTCGGGTGCTACCGCACCGGGCTCGAGCATGGACCCTCAGCCCCGCGGTGGTATTTCTCCCCGCGGGGGTCCCCCGCGGTCACGGCAGGGCGCGGCCGGTCAGGTCACGGCGAGGCGTGCGAGCTCCCCTTCACTGAGCGGCGGGAGGGACTCCACCGCGAGGAGACGGCTCAGCCGTTCCGGAGCGGGTAGCGGGAGGACCACAGAGGCGACCCAGGACCAATGCAATGCGTAGAGGAGAGCCGCCTCGGCCAGGGTGCGGCGACGCGTCTCGGTAAGAAAGGCGAGGGCGAGGACCGGGCCGAACTTTTCTTCGAGCGACCGGAGCTGGCTCGGAGCAGCTCCCGGGGGCCGGTCCCCGGGCCCCGACGCGATCCGGCTGCCGTCGAGGAGGCCCTGAGCGAAGGGGTCGAGGGCGATCAACCCCACGGGGCGCTGGGCGGCGCGGGCCCCGATCGCACCCGCCAACCTCCGATCCAGGAGCGAGAGGGGTCCCACGAACCACTCGGTGCCGTTCGGTCCTTCGCGGACTGCCGGTAGGGGCGACCCCGAGTCGACCGCGAGAGCCCAGCCCGACACGGCGTCGCGGTTGCGGAGGGAATTCAAGGCGCCGGTAACCTCGGGCGAGACTCCCTCGCGGCCGGGGTGCCAGACGAGGATCGGAGGGGTATCGAGGCCCAGGCGCCGCCGGCTCTCCTCGATCGAACGGGAGAGATCCGAGGCCTCGATCGGGATATGGCTCGCAGGGGAACGTCCACCCACCGACCTCGTTCCGGGCAAACCCGGACCCCGGCCGACCAGAGCGATGCGGCGCGGGTCGGGGTCGGGGAAGGCCGATGCGAAGAGGGCCTCGGCGGCGAGAGGGTTTCGGGCGGCGCTGAGGTCGAAGGTCGTGACTCCCTGCTCCCACACTCGTTGGAGGAGCCGGGACGCGATCGAGTTCGACCCGGCCGGCGCGGGGCCGACCGGGTCGATCGAGACCCCGAGCGAGGATAGCTCGATGGTCGAGCCGGGGAGTCTCCGACGGGAGATCGTCCGATGCTCGCTCATGCTTCGAGGTCCGTCCGGGGAAACCCCCCGACGCACGCACGACCGCTACGACTTAAGTCGAATCGGGGTGGGGCCGGTGGTGTCCGTCTGCGTCGCGCCGCTCCCGCTGGCCGAGCGGCTACGTCCAAAGTCCCTCGACGGCCTCGTCGGGAACGCGAAGGCCCGGGCCGATCTCCGACAGTGGGCCGAGCGGTGGCAGGGCAAGCCGCTCCCTCGATTCCGAGCGGCGGTGCTCTCGGGACCGCCCGGAGTGGGCAAGACGACCGCCGCCCTCGCGCTCGCCGCGGACCTGGGATGGTCGGTGGTCGAGATGAACGCCTCGGACGCCCGGAACGAGGGAGCGATCGAGCAGGTCGCCGGGCGCGCCTCGATCTCCCATACGCTCCTCGGCGCTCCGGGCGGCTCGGCCCGAGCGCTGATCCTGCTCGACGAGGCCGACTGCCTGACCGGACGCCTCACCGAGACCCCGCGAAGCCTCCCCGAGGTTCCGTCCCTTCGGGACTTCCTCCAGGGCCGGTACGGGGCCGTGGACACGCTGAACGCGGCGTGGGGTCTCGGGAAGGAAGCCAAGACGAAACCGTTCGAGAGCTGGTCGGACGTGCCCCGGACTCCGGGGAACGCCGGCTGGGCGCGGCTCGCCACGGCCCGACGCGACCTCGAGGAGTGGCGGTCGGTCGGCAAGTCGCGGGACTTTTCCGACCGCGGCGGGCTGGGCGCGATCACCCGCCTGGTCCGGGACACGCACCAGCCGGTCATCCTTACCGTGAACGACGAGCGAACCCTCACTCGGTACTCGACCGTCTTCCGCTCCTCCGTCGCCCGGATCCGGTTCTATCCGATCCGGGATACGGAGCTGGCCGCCCGGCTCGGGCAGGTGGCCCGGTCGGAGCATCTCTCGTTGGGGGCCGGGGTCCTCGATGCGATCGTTCGCAAGTCCCGCGGGGACCTGCGGGCGGCGCTGAACGACCTGGACGCGGTCGCTCCCCTGCCCTCCGGGACTGCGCAGCTCGCGGTGCTCAGCGGTCGGGACCTCGCCGCGGACCTCGAGCTCCTGACCGAGGAAGCCCTCACCAGCGCCCGGTTCTACCGTGCGGCCGAGGTGCGCGATCGGCTCGACGCGCCGCCCGACGACCTCCTTCCGTGGATCGAGGAGAACATCCCCCATTACGCCCCGGACGCGGCCCACCGAGGCGCAGCGTTCGAGGTCCTCGCGTCGGCCGAACTGTTCCTCGCCTGGGCGCGGCGCCAGCGCATCTGGGATCTCTGGACGTACGCCTCGGAGCTTCAGACCGGAGGGGTCTCCGTGGCCCTCCGGGACCGGCCCGTGCCGGTTCACCGCGGGGTCTCTTTCCCCCAGTTTCTCGGCGAGATGGGTCGGAGCCGGGGGACCCGGAACCTCCGGGAGTCGCTCGTCGACAAGATCGGCCACCGCCTGCATGCGTCGCACGCCAAGACGAGGGAGTCGCTCCTTCCCTTCCTGGAGCGGTTGGGCGAGGGCCTCCGCTCGACTCCGCGACCCCCGGACCTGCTCCGCGCGATGCGCGCGATCGTGCGCGAACTCGAGCTCACGGAAGAGGAGGTCGGCTACCTCCTCGGCACCGCTCCGGATTCCCCCGAGGTTCGCGCTGTGCGGGGCTCAGGGCCGGAGGCCCGATCCGGCGAGCCGGCGGAGGAGGGCCCGACCGAGGAATCGAAGGGGGGCGCAAAGGCCGCCTCGAAGTCGTCCGCGGATGGTTCCCGTCGGAAGGTCCAGCGACAGTTGTCCGACTTCTCGGGGGCCTGAGGACGGCTCCCCTCGTGCGATGTCCGACCGACCACGCGCGTACGTCTCCTGGAGCACGGGAAAGGACTGTGCGTTCGCGCTCCACGAGGCCCGCCAAGCCGGCGGGCTCGAGATCGTCGGTCTCCTCTCCACGGTGACCCGCGCGTTCGGCCGGGTCTCGATGCACGGGGTGCGAGAGGGGGTCCTCGACCTCCAAGCGGAGGCGCTCGGTCTCCCGGTCCTGAAGGTGCCGATCCCCCACCCGTGCCCGAACGAGGTCTATGAGCGGGCGATGGGCGAGGCGATCGTGAAGCTCCGCGCGGAAGGCGTGAGCCGCATGATCTTCGGCGACCTGTTCCTCGAGGACGTCCGGCAGTACCGGGAGACGCGCCTGACCGGCACGGGGATCGACCCGGCATTCCCCCTCTGGGGGCGGGACACGCGCGAACTCGCCCGGGCGATGATCGACTCGGGCCTGAAAGCGACCGTCGTTTCCCTCGATCCCCGCCGCCTCTCGCGCTCCTTCGCCGGGCGATCGTTCGATCGAGCGTTCCTCGAGGAGCTTCCAGGGGAGGTCGATCCGTGCGGCGAGCGGGGGGAATTCCACACCTGCGTCACGGGAGGGCCGATGTTCCGCGGAACCATCCCGGTGGAGCGGGGCGAAGTCGTCGAGCGGGACGGGTTCGTCTTCGCCGACCTGCTCCCGCGACCGTCGGGACCCCCGGACCGGCCGGGCCGGTGAGGGGGTCGCTCCGCTCAGCCGAGCTTCGCGTGGACCGTGATCTCGACGTTCCCCTTGAGGGCGGCCGAGATCGGACAACCCAGACTCGCGGCCTTCGCCGCGGACTCGAACTCGGGCCCCGAGAGCCCCGGCACCTGGCCCACCACCTCGAGCACCGTCGAAACGACCTTCCACCCGTCGCCGACCTTGTCGAACGTCGTCGTCGCGGTGACCGAGAGGCTCCCGGGAGGCTTGCCCATCCGTCCGAGGCCGGCCGAGAGCGCCATCGAGAAGCACGCGGCGTGCGCGGCGGCGAGCAGCTCCTCGGGACTCGTCTTTCCCGCCGGAGCCTCCGTCCGCGCCGACCAGGAGACCCCCATCTCGCCGAGAGCTCCGCTCGTTCCCTTGACCGTGCCCTGTCCCCGAAGGAGATCCCCTTTCCAGACCGCCGTGGCCGACCGCTTCGCTGCCATCCCAGGAACGAACGACCCGCTCGATTTAACGCCACGCTCGTCCGTTGTACCGCACGACGGGCAAGGCTTTCCCGTCCCGGGCGGTCGGGCGAGCGTGGCCGTCGCGCTCTCCGCTCTCCCAAAGTACCTGGTCCTCGACCCGGAGTCGACGGTCCGGATCGAAATGCGCCTCGAAGCGCCGTCGTGCGAGATCGATGTGGAGCTCGATAACCCGAGGCCCGGGCGATCGTTCGTCCTGCTCATCGGCCACCGGAACGGCCCGTTCGTCCAGCGAGTGCGCCTCGCCGGACGCGCCCGGATCCATTTCGATCCGCAATCCCCCGGAGAGTACGTGCTCCTGCTCGCGAATCCCGACCGTGAGCCGGTCGTCCTCCGGCTGAAGGGGCGCGACCTCGGCCCGAAGTTGCTGCGGCCGACCGTCCGCCGGGGCGGTCGCGCGAGCCCCGGGGCGGCGGGCCGGGCCCGTCTCCCTCGCCGACGCGGAAGAGGCGCGCGGGTCCCTCGAGGCTAAGACTCCGGGGCCCTTCGCCGCCGCGTGTCCCCGGCCCCGGTTCCTCGCCTCACCCGGAGACGCGCGGAACGACTGCGGGCGCGATGGGACCTCCAGCAGGAGCGGTACATCACGGACCGAGAGGCCCGGTTCGAGATGATGATCGAGGCGCTGGATGGAGTGCTTCCCCGGCGAGCCCGAGTCCTCGACCTCGGGTGCGGCACCGGCTCGCTGTCGGAGCGGGTGATCGATCGATTCCCCCGGGTCAAGGTCGTGGCCATCGACCGCGACCCGCTTCTGCTCGCGATCGGCCGTGCCGCGCTCGGCGATCGCGGCGGCCGGCTGACCTGGGTCGACGCGGACCTTCGGGCTCCGGATTGGCCTCGGGGTCTTCCCCGGGGCCGATTCGATGCCGCCGTGACGTCCACCGCGATGCACTGGCTCACCTCCGCGGAGCTCACCCGCCTCTACCGTGTCCTCGGACGCCGCATCCGGCCGGGGGGGATCTTCCTGAACGCCGACTCCATCCGAACCCGCCGCAAGTCCCCCCGGCTCCGCCGCATCCTGGAGCGGGGCGCTCGGCGTCGGAACGCCCGGCTCCCGGGGGCGGTCGGAGACAGCTGGTCGGACTGGTGGACATCGGCCCTGCACGAGCCCGGACTCGCCGAGGAGGCGGCCCTCCACCGGAGCCGGTTCCCGAGATCGCACCACGGGACCCGTACGGCGGACCTCGCCGGGCACGAGCGCTCGCTCCGGCGTGCCGGCTTCCGCGAGGTCGCGGTCATCTGGTCCCGGGGCCGGAGCCGGGTCCTCGCGGCGGTGCGTTGAACCTCTCGCCCGGGGCCGACGTGGCGAAGGATTCAAAGGGAGCGACACTCAGGGGAACCGGCATCCCGGGGTCGGGTGGCGATGGTCGAGCTCGCGGTCTATGCAGCGATCATCGTCACGGTCTTCGCGATCGTCGACCCGATCGGCTGTCTTCCGTTCTTCGTCGCCCTCACCGAGGGCTTTTCGGACACGGACCGCCGGATTATCATGACCCGCGCAGTCCTCGTGCTCGGGGGCATCCTGACGATCTTCGCGCTGTTCGGTCGCTACCTGTTCCTCGCGTTCGGCTTCTCGCTCGCGGCGTTCGAAATCGCGGGCGGGATCCTGCTGTTCATCGTCGCCTACGACATGCTCCGGGGGGAGATCACCCGGACCAAGATGTCGGCCGAGGACCGCGAAGAGGCCATCGCTCGACGCGACGAGCTGTCGGTGGTCCCGCTCGGGATCCCGCTGCTCGCCGGCCCGGGAGCGATCTCGACCGTGATGATCTACGAAGGCAACGCGGGGAACGATCCGCTCGCGATCGTCGCGACGTTCGTCGCGATCGTCATCACGACCGCGGCGACGTTCTTCATCCTCCGCTACGGCCAGCCGATCCTGAAGGCGATGGGCCGGGTCGGCGTGATGGCGCTCACCCGCGTGCTCGGGCTCTTGCTCGCCGCCGTCGGGGTGCAGTTCGTCCTGAACGGGCTGATCGCGATCGTGCCCCACCTGTAGCCCGCCGCGCCGGGGAACCGGTGGCGCGACGTGCGGGGCGACGCGACGCCCCCTTCGCGGTGGGGCCGCGAGTCGCGCGTCGCACGCGTTCGAGCACCACGCTCGAGGGGGTCCTCGGGTTCCGCTCGGCGGCCCACACCCTCTCTCCGGCCCGGATCGGCACGGGAAGGTCGTTCTCGGCCGGGGGGAATCCGCACTCGAAGTCGTCCGTATAGGCGCAGTACGGATTGAAGGCTCGGTTGAAGTCGAGCTCGTAGTCGTCCGATTCGTTGAGCTCGAGGGTCAGGTAGCGGCCGGGGCCGTAGCTCTCTCCACCGCTCGTCGCATCGCGGAACGGGACGAACACCGAGGCGCCCACGCCCTCGCCCGCATGGTAGAGACGGAGGCGCAGCGGGTGGCCGTTGAGTGAGAAGGAGAGGTCGCCGAGGTACCGCATCACCGCCTGTCCGTCGCGGTTCGTCCGCAGGTACGCCTCCTCGGGCGGGGTCACCCGCTCGAGCTTCGCGCGGACCCGGTACCGCGGGTCGGGAGGGAAGTACTTGAGCTCGTGGAACGGGACGCGGCCGCTCACGAACGGGGACTCCGGGTGGTGGGCCATGAACCCGTCCTTCTGGTGGCGCTCGGCCACGAGCTCCTCGCGCCAGCTCCCAGTGTCCGTCATGCCGCCGCCGGAACGAGGAGGGGGCTTAACGGTTCTCGTCGCGCCGGCCGAGGTCGAGGTACATGAGGTCCTCGTCGATGAACTCGCCGCCTCGGTGGAGCGCCTTCGGGAGCCGGCCGTACGGGACGAATCCGAACCGCTCGTACAGCGCGCGGGCCCGAGGGTTGTTGACGAAGACGGCGAGGCGGACGATCTCGAACTTCCCCCGGCATCGTGCGAGGGCGTCGCGGAGCAGGGCCGATCCGACGCCTCGCCCGCGCCAGTCCCGGTGCACCAGGATCCCGAGCTCGCCCATGTGGGCCGCTTCGCTCGTTTCGGACGGCCCCACGCGGTGGACGTAACAGCCCCCGACCGCGTGCCCGTCCCCCTCCGCGATCGACGCCACCATGCTGCCGTCCTGAACCTGCTCAAAGAGGCGGAGGAACCAGCGGGCCTCGTCGGCCAGGGTGGGCCGCTCCTGGAAGAGTCCGATTCCGATCGGGTACCCCGCGTCCCGCTCCTCATAGAGGAGCCAATAGGTCCGGATGAGGTCGTCGAAGTCGGTCCAGCGGAGCTCCCGGATCCGGAAGGAAGGCGCGCCCGGGGGATCGGCCGTCACGCGTAGCCGAACTGGCGCTTCGCGAAATCGCTCATCCGCTCGGGCGACCAGGGGGGCTCCCACGTCATCTCGACCGTCGCGCCGCGGACGTTCGGGACCTTCTCGATCGCGGCCTTGACCTCCTCGGCCAAGATGCCGGCGACCGGGCAGCCCGGGGCGGTCAGGGTCATCTTGAGCTTCACCGCGTCCCCGGTCCATTCCATCCCGTAGATGAGCCCGAGGTCCACGATGTTCATCGGGATCTCGGGGTCGTAGATCTGCTTCAGGTTCTCGGTGATGAGCCGCTCGCGCTCCGCGTACGGACCCGAAGCGGCCGGAGCGAACGGGCCGGCGGGCGGGCTCGGACCCGGTCCAGCGCTGGCGGAGGGCTCGGGGGTCGCGGTCATCGCCCTCAGGACGGAGCCGGCCCCTATAAGGCTGCGTCCCGTGAAAGTTACCCGGCTTTCACCGGGGTCGGATACCGACTTAAGTCGAGGGCCGCTGACACCGGGCGTGAAGGACGTACACGCGATGCACCCCGACCGGGGACGGTTGAGGCTCCGCTCGGTCGGAGTCTCGGGGATCCGCAAGCCCCTCAACGTCCAGCGTCCGGATCGGGTGAACACGCTGGCCGTCACGTTCCACATCGCGGTCGACCTTCCCTCGGACCGCAAGGGCTCCGACCTCTCGCGGAACGCGGAGATCCTGGCCGGTATCGTGGACGAGACCGTCACCCGGCCGGTCGACAGCCTCGAGTCGGCCTGCCGCTCCATCGCTCGGGAACTCCTCGCCCGGCACGCGTACGCGACCGAGGCGTTCGTCGAAGCGTCGGCCGAGTACTTCCTGCGGCGCGGGATCTCCGAGGACAAGCGCAGCTTCGAGGACTACACGCTCCTCGCGGAGGCCCACGCCACCCGGGCCCCCGGCGGCGAAGTGCGCGTCGAACGAGCGGTCGGCGCGGAGGCGGTAGGGATGACCGCCTGCCCGTGCGCGATGGAGACGTGCCGCGACGCCCTGTCCCGCGAGTTCCCCGCGCTTCGGGCGCCCGAGCTCAAGGACCTGCCGATGATCACGCACAACCAGCGCAACCGCACCCGGCTCGTCTTCGAGCTCGTCGACGGCGACAGCGTGGAGGTCGACGAGATCATCGACGCGATCGAAGCGGCCCAATCGAGCCCCACGTACGCGATCCTGAAGCGGGGCGACGAGGGCCAGGTGGTGCTCGACGCCCACCGCAGGCCGAAGTTCGTCGAGGACGTCCTTCGCGATCTCCTGGCCAGCCTGCCGACCCGCTTCCCCCGCGTCGGGGACTCGGTCACGGTCCGGGCGTCGACCGTCAGCGAAGAGTCGATCCACAAGTACAACGTTGAGGCGTCGCACCGCGTCTCGCTCGGCGATCTGCGCCGGGGCGCTCGCGCCTAGGCCGGGGGAGGCCCGCGGATGCGCTACGCTTGGGACGCCATCCGACGCCGACCCGGACGCTCGGCGCTCACGGCGCTCGGCATCGGGCTCGCCGTCGGCCTGGTCGTGATCCTCCTCGCGGTCAGCTCCGGCATCGAGACGAGCGCAAGCGAGCTCGCGACCGCGAGCGGCGTCGATCTGATCGCCGCAAGCCCGAACACGACGTTGCTCGGGAGCAGCCTGCCCCCGGTCGACCACGCGCACGCCCTCGCGAGCGAGATCCCGGCGGCGGATCCGAACGTGGCGGTCGCGAGCCCGTGGCTCATCGGCGACCTCGTCTACGGGAACTCGAGCCTCTTCGCCCGGGTGAATTCGAGCTCGGTTCCCGGGGGCTGGAGCCTCACCGAGTCGGGCAGCGTCGGCTGGATCCCCTCCGACAACGGCGGGATCGAGACGCCCCAGATCACGAACGGCTCGGGGTTCACCTACTCGGGCGATCCGCACTACGCGAACGGCACTTACCGCGGTCCCGAGACCCACGAGATCGTCCTCGACCAGGGGCTGGCCGCGGTGCTGCGGTCGTCGGTCGGATCGGTCGTCTGGGCTGCCCCCGCGGCCCCGGCCCCGGGGGAGACGCTCGCCGAATGGTACGCGAACGCGACCGACTTCCGCGTCGTCGGAGTCTCGGGACCGTTCTGGCTCGTCCCCTCGGCTCTCCTCGGCTTCCTGTACCTGTCGGAGATGCAGGAGCTGGTCGGCGGGGCGAGCGCGTCGACCGACTACGCGTCGCTCGTGCTCATCCACCTCATCGATCCGACGCAGGCGAGCTCGGATCAGGTCACGATCGAGGTGCACTTTCCCGACCTCACCGTCTTCACGCTCGCCGAAATCCTCGGAGCGATCCAGCACGTCGTCAACCTCTACCGGACCTTCGGGGTCCTGATCGGAGCGATCGGGATCGTCGTCGCCGCGCTCTTCGCGACGACCGTGCTGCAGATGTCGGTCGATGACCGGAGCCGGGAGCTCGCGCTGCTCCGGGCGATCGGCTACAGCCGATCCCGCATCGCGCTCTTTGTGGTCGAGGAGTCCGTGCTCCTGTCGGCGCTCGGCTTCGCGATCGGCCTACCGGTCGCGTACGCCGGCGCCTACGGGCTCAACGTCTTCCTGCTCCGGCTCGTCCCCGGCCTCCCGGTGGGGTTCTCGTTCGTGACGTTCAACCTCTCGGTGATCCTTTCCGGGATCGGCCTGATCGTGGCGATCGGCCTCGTCGCCGCGATCGCCCCCGCGGCGCGGGCGATGCAGCTGCCCGTCGCCGAGGAGCTCCGGGCGCCATGACGCTCTTCGGCCGGCGGGGCTCGCTCCGGCACGCGCGGCTACAGCTCGTGCTCGCCGTCGCGGCCGTCGGGGTCGCGGTAGCGCTCCCCGTCGTCCTCGTCAGCGTCGGTGGCGGGGTGTCGGCGCACGAGCTCCACGACCTCGAGAACGCCGGATACCAGATCGTCGTGAGCGCTCCGGGGCTCCACGGGATCGCGGACAGCCACTCGCTCACGGAGCGGATGCTCTCGATCTCGGGGGTCAGCGCCGCCTCGCCCGTCCTCTCGGCCGGGATCGACACCTTCGGCGCGAGCGGCGGACCGACGGCCGCGCTCGCGGAGGGGGTGATCCCCGCGGAGTTCCTGCCCACCCTCGGCCCCTCCGAGAACGGACTCTTCCCCTCCCCCCTCCCGCTCGGGGACCCTATGGATCTCGTCCATTTCGCGAACGGGACCTATCAAGGTCACGCCACACTGGACGTGATCGTTTCCTCCCCGTTTGCCGCGGCCCAGAACCTCGAGACCGGACAGACCCTCTATCTCGGGCCGAGCGCGAACCGCAGCCAGGCGGTCGGCTACACCATCACCGGGATCTTCGGCGTGCCTCCGAACCTCCTCGGACCGATCGGCGCCTTCGCGGTCGTGCTGCCGCTGTCCGACCTCCAGGTCATCACCGGCTATGGTCCGGCGGCGACCGCCGTGGTCCCGGACGCCTCCGACACGATCGAGGTCGCGGTGGCCGGCTCCGTATCGGCCGACCCGAGCGCGCTCTCCAGCGTCGAGGCGCAGATCCAGCGCCTCGTGCCGTACTACGGGGTTAGCTCGCTCAACCAGGAGGCGACCGAGCTTCAACAGGCGAGCGGGGTCCTCACGGGCTTCTATCTCGCGCTCTCCTCCGTGGGTCTCACCATCGGCCTCCTCTTCCTCGCTCTCGTCCTGTTGCGACGCGTGGAGGCTGACCGCCGGTCGATCGGGATCCGGCGGGCGCTCGGCGTGCCGGGCCGTCAGATCGCGGGCGGCATCGTCGCGGAGGGTCTCTTCCTCGCCGCGCTCGGAGGCGTGGCCGGGGTGGTCGCCGGCTACCTGATCGTCGAGGCGATCGCGACGTTCGCGACCTCGACCGTCCAGGAGGCGGCCCAGCTCGCCATCTTCGTGCCGGCAACGCTCGCGGCGATCGTCGGCGGAGTGCTCGCCCTATCGCTCCTCGCGAGCGCGATCGCGACGCGCGCGGCGCTGCGCATCGAGATCACGGAGGCGCTCCGGTGAGCGAGAGCCGCGTCCGCCCGCCGGGCATCGAACTCGCCGGGGTCACCCGGACCTACGGCGAGCGGGGGCCGGACGAGGTCCGGGCCCTCCGGGGAATCGACCTCGGGATCCCGCCCGGGACGTTCGTCTCCGTCGAGGGGCCGAGCGGATGCGGGAAGACGACCCTGTTGAACCTCCTCGCGCTCCTCGACGCCCCGACCTCGGGGGAAGTGCGCTGGGACGGCCGGACGGTCGGGACCCGGAGCGAGCGGGAGCGCGCGCGCCTGCGCCTCGCGGGGGTGGGGTTCATCTTTCAGCGGTTCTACCTCCTGCCGACCTTGACCGCGCGAGAGAACGTCGAGCTCCCCATGCGGGCCCTTCGGACCGCGCGCGCCGAGCGCGCGCGCCGGGCGAGCGAGCTTCTCGCCGAGGTCGGACTCGGCGGGCGCGAGCGGGCGTACCCGCACCAGCTCTCGGGGGGCGAGGAGCAGCGGGTCGCCGTCGCCCGGGCGCTCGCGAACCGCCCGGGGCTCCTCCTCGCGGACGAACCCACGGGCGAGCTCGACAGCACGAATGCGCTCGCGATCCTCGACCTGCTCGAGCGGGTCCGTCGGGACCGGGACGCGACGCTCGTGCTCGTGACGCACAATCCCGCGGTCGCCGCCCGCGCCCGACGCCACATCACGATGGCCGACGGGCGGATCACGTCGGACGTCGCGGGAGCGTGAGGCGTGGCGCGGATCGCGATCCTGCTCGACGACCGCTGCCACCCGAAGGAGTGCCAGTGGGAGTGCCAGGCGTACTGTCCCCCCGTCCGCATGGGTCAGGAATGCATCCTCGAGGGACCGCTCGGCAAGCCGATCATCTCCGAGACCCTCTGCATCGGCTGCGGGATCTGCGTTCACAAGTGCCCGTTCGATGCCATCAAGATCCTTAACACCCCCGAGGCCGATCCGAACGAGATCGTCCACCGCTACGGGTACAACGGCTTCCGGCTCTACCGGATGCCGATCCCCCCGCCTCAGGGGATCTCGGGACTTCTCGGGCCGAACGGCACCGGGAAGACGACCGCGCTGCGCCTCCTCGCCGGTCGCGAGGTGCCGAACCTCGGCGACTACGCGGCGGGCGGCTCGTGGCCGAAGGTCCTCGAGCACTACCGCGGCACCGCGCTGCGGGCCCACTTCGAACGCGTCGCGAAGGGCGAGCTCCGGACCGTCCTCAAACCCCAGTACGTGGACCGCCTCAGCGAAGAGCCGATCTCGGTCCGGGAGTACGTCGAGCGGGGCGGTCCCCGCGCCGCGGCCGTGCTCGAGGAGGTCGGTCTCACCGCCCGGGCCGACCGCAAGCTCTCCGATCTCTCAGGCGGGGAGCTCCAGCTCGTCGCGATCGCGGGCACGATCGCCGCGGACGCCGACCTGTACCTCATCGACGAGCCTTCGAGCTACCTCGACATCGTCCACCGGCTCCAGGTCGCCCGGGTCCTCCGGCGCCTCGGTGAGACGAAGAGCGTGCTCGTGGTGGAACACGACCTCGGGCTGCTCGACTACCTCGCCGACCAGGCGCACCTCCTCTACGGCGAGCCGGCCGCCTTCGGGGTGATCACGCACCCGATCCCGATGCGCACCGCGATCAACACCTACCTCACCGGGTACCTCAAGGACGAGAACGTCCGATTCCGGCCCGAAGCGGTGCGGTTCGTCTCGCACCCCCCGAAGCCGACGACCCGCCTCAACGTCCTCGTCACGTTCCCGGCGCTCGAGAAGGAGTATCCGGCGTTCCATCTCGGGGTCGGGGTCGGCTCGGTCGCGAAGGGCGAGACGGTCGGCATCGTCGGACCGAACGCCACCGGGAAGACGACGTTCGTGAAGATGCTCGCCGGGGTCGAAGCTCCGACCGTCGGCGGCGTGGCCCCCGGGGTGACCGTCAGCTACAAGCCCCAGTACCTCAAGGCGACGCAGGCGGCGAGCCTGCGGGAGCGGGCGGGCGCGCTGTCCGGAGACCCGTCCTTCGACGGCAAGCTGTTCGAGCGCGAGCTCGTCCCCGGGCTGCACCTGGACGGGATCCTCGACGTCGCGCTCACCGACCTCTCGGGCGGGGAGCTCCAGCGAGCCGCGGTCGCCCTGGCCCTCGCCCGGCCCGCGACCCTGTACCTGCTCGACGAGCCCTCCGCGTACCTCGACGCCGACGAGCGGATGTCGATGGCGCGCCTCATCCGCCGGCAGGTCGAGCGCCAGGCCGTGAGCGCGCTCGTCGTCGACCACGACGTCTACCTCCTCGACCTCGCCTGCGACGCGTTGATGGTCTTCCGGGCGGACGCGCCTGACGGCTCGCGGGGCCGGGGCGATGGCCCCTTCCCGATGCGCGAGGGGATGAACCGGCTCCTGTCCACGGTCGGGATCACGTTCCGGCGGGACGCCGAGACGCTGCGACCCCGCATCAACCGGGAGGGCTCGGCGCTCGATCGCGAGCAACGCGCGGCGGGCGAGTACTACTACGAAGCCCCCTGACGACGAGAGCGACGTCGCTCCGAACCGCGCACACCAGGCCCGCGTACTCGGATGCCGAGATGGCGACTCCCTTCGAGAAATCGGCCGACAGACCTCGCTCCTCTTTCGAACCTGCACCGATAAGGGGCGTACCGTTTCCCCGGGAGGCTCCCCAGCTCCCCGGGGGCTCTTCTCCGCGATGGGAGCTTCCATGGAACACGACGGGGCCGCCCTCGCACGGTCCGGTGATCAGACATCGAGTACGCTCGCGACCCGCACGACCTTGGTCGGAGCCAACCCCGCGCGTCGGCTACTGGCATCCGAGAGGCCGTGCCCGTCCTGGAACGCCTCACAGGACGCGAGGCAGACCCCCGGGTCGCTTCGAAACGGCCGATTACGTTAGCACATGGCTACCTGGCAGGGACGGCGCTGACTCGGGCCCGGGAGCCACCGCAAGGCCCGCAATCATGCAGGCGACACTCCTCGGTAGCTTCAGGAGTACTGCGGCTACCAACCCACTTCCACGAGTAAGGTGAAGTTTCCAGCCGATGGATTTGCCGCGGCTATACCGGATTCGTTATCGGGCGGGAACCAAGGACCGGCGCACCGTGCAACGATGGGCTCGGGGCAACCGAAGATGAGTCCTCCGTTGTAGACCGTGCCGTTCGGTTCTGTCACAGAAGCGAAGAGGGACAGAACCCTCGCGCAGGTGGACAGGATGAGGTGGAAGGAGAAGCCCCAGAATCGAGTCCCCGTGGCTTGGCCTTTCGGCGTCCCGTTTTGTAACGGAACGCAGACCTTCGTCGGTTGAGCTACAAGGACGGTGGTGAAACAGTACGTACGGCCGTTGAAACCGACGGTGGGGACGCCCTCCAGACTCGGGCTTGATGTACAACGAGTGGGAATCAGGAATCCGGGCCAGACGAGGAGCAGAAGAATCGATATCACCGCCAATCCGAGCGCGGTGAAGCACACCGAGATCCCGCGGTACGACCGATTCCAGGCTCACGTCGACGACAGACTGTCGAGCGAGCCAGCTTACGGACTCCGTCAAGCCGAATGCACGGGCGTCCCGGGATCCCCGAGCGAGCCGGGTGGTGTTGGGGGCGTGGGGGAAAGCAGAGTGGAGGGGCGCTACCAGACCAACCCGACTGTCAGCGTTGCCGTGGCCCAGGAACGCCATTCGACGCTGACTCGCCAATCCGGGGAAACCCACTTCGGCTGAAGGGTGGACGCGCGGGTTAGGGTGAGCGAATAGACCTGTCCATCCGGGCAACGAATCTCCCCGACGAAGGTCGAGGTCCCGGCGACGCCCCCGTTCGTGCACAGCCCAAATTGATATCCCGAGAAATTGAACCGCGCGGGTGGACAGGGGGCCGCTTGGGCAACCGAGGACTCTGGCAGTGTTACGGTCTCGCTCTGCGTGTTGGCTGTCAGTACGAAGAGGACGGTTGTGAGACCCACGACCATGCCGAGAATCACCGCGATTCGCGACAGTAATGCGGGGTTCCAGAACCGTTTCCGGACTC
>JASHPK010000004.1 GCA_030038095.1 Thermoplasmata archaeon
ACGCCGGGATCGACCTCGACCGCGAGCGCGGCATCGGGGCCCAGGCGGCGTGCCCCGGCCACGGTCAGGTAAAAGAGACCCCGCTCCTCCCGGAGGGAGGCGAGATCGCGGGTCCCGTCCGTGAGGCGCTGGAACCACGGTCGCCCGGCGAGGCGGATCGGCTCCGCGAACAGCCGATCGGCGGCCGGTCGGCCGAACTGGAATGCGGCGACCTCCCGCAGCTCTTCGCGCACCACCGCGAGCGGACCTCCCGGCACGCCTCCCGTCCCGGCGAGCGCCTCCGTCACCGCGCCTCGCAGATCCCGAAGGCCTTCCGGGGACGTGGTCCGATCGTCCTTCAGGGTCCAGCGGACCGGCAGGGCCGTGGGGAAGCGGTCGCGGAGGAACCGGTACTCCTCCGGAGCGAGGTGGACCACCACGGACCGATAGGCTCCCGAGCGCAGCAGGTGGTCGAGCGCGTCCGTCACCGCGACCCGCTCCTCTTCGGACCAGTCGCCGGTGACGGGGATGTCGTACTGTCGAGCCGGCGGGACGTCCTCGAGCTCCCGGGGGACCAGCCCGATGGGGGAGCTCACGGACACGAGGTGGACCCGCTCGAGCCCGGCCAGGCCGTCGAGGGCGCTCTGGAAGCGTCGATGGGACCGGGAGGTCCGGTACGGCTTACGTTTCGAACACGGCACGAGCAGCAGGACGGACTTCGAGGGCGGAGGGCGGTATCGCTCCCGGAGCCGGGCACGGAAGCGGACCATCTCCGGACGCCGGTGGGCCTCGGCGACGACGTAGGTCCGGCTCGCGTCGAGCGCAACCGGCATCCGCTCCTCGAAGGGACCGGAAAGGTCCCGGTCGGCGTACCGGAGCATCTCGGCGAGCGCGGGCTCGGCCGGGAGCCGAGCCTCGACGAGTTCGCGCAGCCGGCCCTCGCGGGCGGCCGCGCGGGCGTGTCGAAGGGCCCGACGGCCGGTTTCGACCGCGTGGAGGTCCGCGGCACGGGGACCGCCCTCCGAGCATCCCGGACAGTCGCAGACGCGCTCCGCCCGGGCGGCCTCCCCTCCGAGGACCCCGAGCGTCGGATCGAGGAACATCCCCTGCGCGGCCGCGAGCCGGCCCTCGGTGGTGTCGAGGAGATCGACGCCGAGGTACACGAGGAAGGGGATGCGATGGGGAAGGGCGACGCGAGGGCACCAGAGGAGCGGACCGGCGCCGAAGTGGGCCCTCAGGTCGCGGATCGCGTCGACGAACGGCCGACCCTCGGCCCACAGCGCGCGGGCGTTCCCGAGGACGACGAGCTCGGGAGGGTGGCTACGGAACCCGTCGGCGGTGGGTCCGTCGAACGGCGCGTGCACGACGACGACCGACTCGTCGGCGGCCGAGATCCCGCCCGGGCTCCCCGTGATCTCGGGCGCGCCCACGGGGTAGACGAACTCGAACCGGTCCGGGCCCTCGAGGATCGCGAGGCGCCGGGTGCCCGGCGCGGACGGGACCGACTCGAGCGTCGGCCCGATGCTCGATTCGCCCGGTGCCCGACTCTCGAGGAGGGCGGGGACGCCGATCCGGAGCGGACCGACCGTGGCCGCGCCCATTAAGGCGAGGCCGTCGAGATGGTCCACGGTCCTCGTCATGGGCGACCCAGCGCTCCTGGAGCGGGCGGGGGACGATCAGCCGGGTCCCTCGGCCTTCGCTCCGCGCCGGCGCGGTCGGGCGGGGGCGCCCGGGGACGGGAAGAACGAGCTCCAGGCCGCGACCAGCGATTCGCGGCGCTCCGCGCCGGCCTCGGAACGGCCCCGCTTTCCGAAGAGCGGGTCGTGCGTGTCCCGGACCTCGCGCAGGAACTCCTCCGGGTGCTCGCTCGCCTTCTCGAACCCGTAGAGGATCAGCTCGCGCAGGAAGCTCGAGCGGCCGCGCCATCCGATGCGCCGGCGCACCGCCGGATTGAGGTGGCGCTTCGCGAGCCGCCAGACCTCGTTCGTCGTTCGGTAGTCCCTCGCCGAGAGGCCGATCATGACCTGGGGCATGGTCTCGCGCGACGGCACGAACGGGTCGCTCTTTAGGTGTCGGAGGCCACGAAGCCGGAGATTAGTGGGGCCAAACCCAAGCGGGACCGAGCGGAACGAATACGGCGAAGAGCACTCCGACAAGATAGAGGGCGCCGAGCGCGAAGTGGCGCTCGAAGGGGATCCGGGCCTCGGTGGGCCGGGCGGCGAGCTGCACGTCCGTCTCGGCCGCGAGCACCGCCATCGCGGCCAACGCCACGTAGTAGACGACCGAGAGCCCTTCCGCGAGCCCGAAGAGGGCGAGCAGCGCGAGCGCCACGCCGTGGAGGATCGCGACGAGACGGACCGACCGCTCGACCCCGAGGCGGCTCGGCAGCGAGAAGAGGCCGAGGGTCCGGTCGCTCTCGAGGTCGCCGAGGCTGTGGATCGTCTCGAAGGCGGTCCCCCAGCAGAGGAATCCCGCGACCGCGAGGAGGACCGCGGCCGGAAGGATCCCCTCGACCGCGATGAAGACGGCGGCCGGCGTGATCGCCTGGACGAGTCCGAGGAACGCCGTCGTGAACGACGTGAACCGCTTCGTGTAGCTGTAGCCGAACACCAGCGCGAGCGCGACCGGCGCCAGGACGAACGCGAGCGGATTGAGGAAGTAGGCGGCGACGACCAGGAGGGCTCCGCATCCGGCCGCGAGCCCGAGCGCGAAGCTCGGAGAGGTCCGTCCGGCCGGAACCGCCCGGTTCCGGGTCCTCGGGTTCAGGGCGTCAAACCGTCGGTCGGCCCAGCGGTTGAAGCTGTGACCCGCGTTCCGCGCCGCGACGAACGCGATCACCACGAGCACGACCACGCGCAGCGATGGGAGGCCGTGGGACGCGAGAAAGAGGAAGGCGAGCGCGAACGGGAGGTTGAGCCCGAGATTCTGGATCTCGAGCAGCCGGCCGAGCTCGTGCGCTCGGCCTCGGGGCGGCGTCGGGGCGGCGGTCACGGCGAGCGGGGGCCGAAGAGGCGGGCGAGGACCGGCTCCTCCCGGACGAGCCGGTCCGCGGCGGCGGCCGCGGCGGGATCGGACCGGATTTCCTCCGGCCACGGGCGCGGGAAACCGTCCTCGGGCCGCTTCCGCGTCGCGTCGATCCCGACCTTCGACCCGAGGTTCGGGATGGGGTTCGAGATCGAGAGCTGGTCCACCGGTCCCTGCGCGAACTCGAGGTCGTGCCCCGGGTCGGCTTGGAGCCCGACCCGATAGAGGACCTCGGAGAGATCGTGGACGTCGACGTCGTCGTCGACCACGACGAGATAGCGGACGAACATCATCTGGCCGAGCCCCCAGAGCGCGTGCATCACCTTCCGGGGCTGGTCCGGGTAGCTCTTGCGGATCGACGCGATCGCGACGTTGATGAAGAGCCCCTCCTGCGGAAGGTGGAGGTCCACGAGCTCGGGGAGAACGAGGCGGATCACAGGCCGGAAGATCCGGGTCACGGCCTCACCGAGGACCGCGTCCTCCGTCGGAGGCTTGCCCGTCACGGTGGTCAGGTAGACCGGGCGCTCCCGCCGGGTGACCCGGGTCACGTGGAAGACCGGGAACGGCTCGGGGGCGGAGTAGTAACCGGTGTGGTCACCGAACGGCCCCTCGACGTGCCGCTCGGCCGGATCGACGTACCCTTCGAGCACGATCTCCGCCTCGGCCGGGACCTCGAGATCGATCGATCGCGCCGGAACGAGCTCGAGCGGCTCACCCCGGACGAACCCCGCGAAGACGAAGTTCGAGATCCCCTCGGGCACCGGGGCGAGTCCGGAGAAGACGGTCGCGGGGTCCGCCCCGATCACCGCGGCGACCGGCATCCGCTCGCCGCGCGCGCACCACTTCCGAAAGTTGTTCGCCCCCACGCGATGCACCTGGAAGTGCATGCCGAGGGTGTCGGGGCCGTACTGCTGCAACCGGTAGATGCCCGTGTGCGGCTCGCCCGTCTCGGGGTCCTTCGTGATGACGACCGGGAACGTGACGGTCCGGCCGGCGTCGCCGGGCCAGCACTTCAAGATCGGGAGGCGGCCGAGGTCGACGTTCGTCTCCTCGACCTCCTGGCAGGGTCCCGAACGCATGCGCTTCGGGGCGAGCGACCGGAGGGTCGAGAGCGTCTCGATGGTGCCCGACAGGTCCCGGACCGCACCGAGAATGCCGGCCGGGGGTCGCATGCGCACGAGTCGTTCGATCCGTGTCGCGACTTCGTCGACCGATTCCGCGCCGAGAGCCAAGGCGATCCGGCGCGGCGAGCCCAACAGGTTGGTCACGACCGGCATCGAGGTCCCGGGGACCTGCTCGAAGACGAGCGCCGGTCCGTCCTTCCGGAGCACCCGTTGGGTCACCTCCGTGATCTCGAGATCCTGCGACACCGGGCGACGGACCCGCACGAGATCTCCCCGGGCCTCGAGCGCGGAGAGGAACTCCCCGAGGGAGCGAAACGCCATGGTCGCCGCCGAGCCCTTCCGCTTATTAAACGAGGGGCCGCGCAGGGTCTAGGTTCATATCGAAACCCGTACTCCCGGGGCCCACCGCCGATGCAGGCCGTCACGCTCGAGTTCCGCACCGAGGACCTAGCGCTCCTCGGGGTCCTGCCGAAGGGGCTCTTCGAGAAGTACGAGGAGGTCGAGCTCCTCGAGACGCTGCGCCTCGAGCAGGGCTGGCGCCTTCAGCTCCTGCGGGTCCGGCGGCGCGGGCCGCTCAAGACGGCCCCCGAGCTCGAGCGGGAGTCCCGCCGCATCCGCAGCCACTACGGCCTCGAGAGCTTCGAGCTCGTGGAGCGGCGCCCCCGCACCCGGGACTACATCCTGCTCGTCCGCCAGCGCAACCCGGAGTGGCTTCGGGGCCTGCTGTCACTCGCCGGAGGAGAGATCTCTCCTACGGCTCCGTTCCGCCTCACCCCCGAGAAGGTCGTCGCGTCGTTCCACGGCGAGGAGCGGGCGCTCCGCCGGGTCCTCAAACGGCTCGATCGAGAGGAGTTCCCCTACCGCATCCTCCGGGCCTCCTCGCACCCGTACGTCGCCGATCGGGCCCCCGCCTCGCTCACCCCGCTCCAGGCGCAGCTGCTCGGACGCGCGTGGGTCCTCGGCTACTACGCGGTCCCGCGGCGGATCACGCTCACCCGACTCGCGAGGCAGAGCGGCCGGAGCGCGCCGGCCCTCGGAAAGATTCTGCGTCGAGCCGAGGGGCGGCTCGTCGCCCGTTGGCTGACGGCCGAAGGCGGAATGGCCGAGCCCTCCTCCGAAGCGGGGGGTGCGGCCGAGGAATCGTAATGAGTCGAAGGGGCTCGAGAGGCCCGTGCCTGCGCGGACGCGGACGGTGGTCGTCGAACCACTGCCGGGCACGTCGAGTTCGCGACTTCCGATGAAGGCGACCGAGGGATCCGCGTGCTTCGACCTCGCCGCGGTTGAACCGACGGAACTCGAGCGCGGCCGGGTCACTCTCGTGCGGACGGGACTCAAGATGCGCTGCCCCGCGGGTACGTTCCTCGAGGTACGCCCGCGCAGCGGGCTCAGCACCCGGGGGGTCCTCATGGTGAACGCTCCAGGCACGATCGACCGGGACTTCGCGGGCGAGGTCCGAGTCCCGCTCACCTACCTATTCGACGGGAGGTACCGCCTGGAAGCGGGCGACCGCATCGCGCAGGTCCGGCTCGTGGAGGAGATCCCCGCCCGCTTCCGCCGGGGCCGCGTACGAGAGCTCGCGTCCCGCTCGGGCGGCTTTGGGAGCACAGGGCGTTAGCGTGCGCCGTGGGGCCCAACCAAAGTGGCGCCTCTATAGTACCGGGAACGAACCCGGGAGCCAACATCCTCGAAGCTTGCGCCCAGCTTCGTAATCGACTTCGCCGCACGCCAGCGAGAAAGGATGGGCCCGTGACCGGCGTCCGTGCCGGCACGTTGCGATCCTCACTCCCGGTCCGGGCGGCCGGGGGCCCGCGCAGCGTTTCTCAGGGTGAGCCGGGCTATCGGAGGGTTCAAGCCCAGAGTCGGCTACCGAATACCGTCCCATGGCGAAGGACCGAGTAACCCGACGAGCTTCGGTTGTGATCGCGCTGGTCATCGTCATCATCGCATCGTCGATCGCGTCGGCGGTGGTTCGGACCGGCCCGGGATCGGCGACCTCCGCCACTTCCACCGCCAGCCCATCGAGCTCGTCGGGGAGCCCCGTAACTTCGTCCGGATCGGCCACCCGCTCGACGGGGTCGCCGTCCGTTCCGGCGTTCGATGGAATCTCGGCAGCCCGCCCGTTCGCCGGCCCCCCTTGGGGCGACCTCCGGACCTCGGCCCGGCCACTCACCGGCGTCACGGTGCTCTCGTATGAACAGGCCGCGGCGTTGGCCACCAGCGCCGCCGCAGGCTACCAAGGGCACGACTGGACCGTGGTCGTCGGGATCGGCGCGAGGGACCCGAACTCGGCCGAGGCGATTGTCACGAACACGTCCTTTGGGATCTGTCCGATTCAGGTGATCGGCCCAATCCCCTCTCCGTTCACGATCAGCGGGACTCCGAGCACCGCTCCCTTGGGAACCTCGGCATTCACCGAGTTCTTCCTCGAGAGCTCGAGCGCACCGGGCGAGGAATTGTTCGTCGTGGTCGACAACGGAACGGCGTACCTGTTCTATTCCACGCCCACCGCCATTTACGACGGCAACACTTGTGGGCTCGGGTACGGGCCGTCGTGGGTCATTCCGCCGCAGGTGATCGATTCTCCGGCGGCAGTGACGATCGCCGACTCCGTCAGCGGCTCAGCGTTCCTTGCCGCTAACCCGGGCGCGACGGAGTCGTGGGAGTTCCTCCCTTCGGAGCTGGCCCCCACCCTGGACGATGTGGTCCACCCGTCGCTTCCCTTGTGGATCGTTTCCTACCAGACGGCGGGTTCCTGCGCGTTCTTCAACTCCGGAGGAACGGGCATCGAGCTCGAAGTGAGTATGGATGCCGCCACCGGCGCAGCGGTAAAGTCCAGCCAGTATCAGTGCGAGACCGAATACCCCGTCGTATTCACAGAGACTGGGTTACCGGCCGGCACCCTCTGGACGGTGCAGACTTACTATGAAGGTGCGAACTCCTCAGTTTCCGCGACTCTGGCCTTCGCCGCAGCGAACGGGACCGAGTCCTACGGGGTGGCTCCGGAGCCCGGATACGCCGCCTCGCCGGCTTCGGGGACCTTCGATGTGATTGGGGCCCCGGTGAACGTCTCGATTACTTTCACTCCCGCGACGACCTACCGAGTGTCGTTCAACGAAACGGGGCTTCTACCGGAGGTCGGGTGGCTGGTTACCCTCGACGGAGTCACAGAAACCAGCTTCGGGAGTACGATCTCCTTCGTCGAGCCCGCAGGTTCGTACAACTACACGGTGGTAGGGCCCCAGAATGTCTACACGGTCTCGCCGTCGACGGGGAAGGTGTCCGTCTCCTCCGCTCCGGTCGGGGTCGCTGTCACGTTCGTGGCCGTGCCACCGTATTCGGTCGCCTTCTCGGAGACCGGCCTGCCGACCGGGACCTCGTGGGGGGGCTACCTCTACACCACCGATTTCACTTCCTGGTTCTTCACGACCGCGGGCTCCCAGACTCTCTCCCTGGTCAATGGGACCTACGAATACTATCTCGGCTCGACGTCCCCCTACTACAACACCACCAGCTACGCTGAATTCACGGTGAGCGGTGGGCCGGTCAACATCACGGTCAACTTCACCGGTCGTTCGGCCTATGTTCTGACGTTCACGGAGGAGGGGCTCCCGGCCGGGACTCCGTGGATGGTGGGCCTCGAAGGATACTACCTGGCGAACTCGACCAACACCACGACGATCGGATTCGTCGAGCCAAACGCAACGTACCATTTCTTCGTCGGACCCGTCAGTGGGTACGTCGCGTCGCCCGCGACCGGGGATGCCATCCTCGATGGCGCCCCCGCAGACCAAGTGATCATCTTTTCGCAGAACGCGAGCACGCCGCTCTACGCCGTCACCTTCTCAGAGACCGGGTTGCCCACCGGAACTCCGTGGGGAGTAACGGTCGGTGCTACGACGTCCACGACCTCAGGGACGTCGGTCGAATTCAACCTCACGAACGGAAGCTACGCCTTCACGGTCCTCGCCGTTCCGGGGTACGTGATCGTCACCATTTCCACTCACTCGTCGTCCTCGTCCATGGTTCAGGTCGACGGCGCCCCGGTCCAGGTGGAGATCACCTTCGCGCCGGTGTCGACCACAAAGTACACGGTCACCTTTGACGAAACCGGATTGTCCCCTGGCACCAACTGGACGGTGATACTGAACGGTACCCGGATGTCGTCGACCACGGCCTCGATTGCGTTCTCCGAGTTGAATGGCAGCTACGCCTACAGTGTAGCCTCCATCGACGGGTACGTGCCATCCCCGTCGTCCGGCACCATCGTGGTCAGTGGCGGCCCGGTCTCGACGTCGATCGTCTTCTCGACCGCGCCCGCGGCGAGGTACGCGGTCACCTTCTCCGAGACGGGTCTCACCCCTGGCGTCACCTGGTCAGTCGGCTTCGCCTCGATGGAGAACTCGTCGGCGTCGGCTGCGATCGGATTCGAGGTCGTGAACGGCACGTACTCCTTCAGCCTCGGCTCGGTCGCGGGCTATACGGCCCGCCCGGGGACCGGCTCGCTCACGGTGAGTGGGATGCCGATATCCCAGTCGATTGTGTTCACTCCCCTCCCCCGAGGCGAGTACTCCGTCGTCTTCACGGAGAGCGGGCTCCCGAGCGGCACCCGGTGGACCGTGACGCTGAACGGTACCGCGAACTCTTCGGCGATCACTACGATCGGTTTTGTCATTCGGAACGGGAGCTACGCGTTCACCGTCGCCGCCGTTTCCGGCTATACCGTCGCCCCGTCCGCGGGCGACGCGAACGTCACGGGAAAGTCGGTCTCGATCGCCGTCACGTTCTCCCCGACCAGCAGCTCCTCCCCTTCGTCCCCCACGTTCCTCGGACTGCCGGCGCTCGAAGGCTACGCGCTGCTCGGGGCGATCATCCTCGTCATCCTCGCGGTGATCCTCGCGGTTGCGATGCGGGGTCGGAGGAAGCCCGGGGTCCCCTCCCCGGGTGCGTCACCGCCCCCCTCCGCCGGGACGCCCCCGCCGGGGGGCCCGTAGGGTCCCCCCCGTTCGGACCGGCCGCCGGCTTGCGCGCAGGTCGAACTCACCGACCGAGCGCGCCATCGGATGCCCTCGTCGTCGCCCGCAACGGGCCGGGCGGCTCGGTCGGCCCCGGCCGTACCGGGGGAATGCTTCGCCCGAGCGTTAAGGGGGGCGGGACACCGCATCCTTGAACGGGTCCCTAGTGGTATTCAGACAGCACGCGCTGGACGCGCTTCGGCTCGGGAGGAGCGGGCGCTCGCCCCCCGAGGGCTTCCGCTTGGACCTTCTCGAGCATCTCGTGCATCCGCCGCTCGCGGGCGAAGGCCGCGCGGTGGAGGCCGACGTCCCGCGTCCCTTCGGCGACGAGGACGACCGCCCGCCCCGTCCTCGCCCGCCCGGTGCGCCCCCGCCGCTGGATCGTCCGGATGACGTCCGGGATCGGTTCGTAGAAGACTACGAGGTCCGTGGAGGGGATGTCGAGCCCTTCCTCCGCGACCGAGGTGGCCACGAGACAATTCACCTCGCCCCGGTGGAACCGGTCGAGAAGGCCGACCTGCTCCTTCTGCGAGAGCCCCTCGTCCTCGCCGTGCGACGCCTGCCCGACGAACCGCGCGGGACGCACGGCGGGGTCGCCGAGCTTCGTGAGCTCCCCGACGAGTCGGTCGACGGTGTCCCGGTACTGCGAGAAGACGATCACGCGGGCGTTGGGCTGGCGATGGAGCTCGTCCCGAACGATCCGGACCGCCGTCGCGACCTTGGGGTGCTCGAGCGTGATCTCGGCGAGCTCCCGGCGGACCCTCTCGACCTCCGGGTCCATCAGGAACGCCCGCTGGGAAGGGGCCCAGCGCTTCCCCTCGGGGGGGACCTGGCGGCGGAAGTACTCCCGCAGCGCGTCGACGCCCTGGCTCTCGATCAGCTCGAGCGCGTGGAGCCCCTTCATCGCCGCGGCCTGGGCGGTGACGGCGGGCCAGAGGCCGCCGCCCGTCGTTCCGGCCGCGCGCTCGACCTCGATCCGGCGATGCAGCCGTCCTCCGACCTCGAGCAGCACGCGTCGCGACGCCTCCCCGGGGGGCAACAGGTCGAGGCGGCGGAGGACGTCGATCTGTCGCTGGACGGCCGCCCGAAGGAGGATCGCGAGATGGCGGACCTCGACCGGCACGGGCACCGTGACCGTCTCGACCCCGACCCCATGGATGTACGGCAGGACATCCGGAGAACTCTCGGTCCGGTACTCGAACCGTTCGATCCCGAGGTTCGCCCACACCTCCTGGATCCGCCGGAGGGAGCCGCCCGGCGAGGCGGTCATGGCCAGCACCCGGGCCTTCGGACCCTCCCGGTTCGCCCGGCCGATCGCGACATACGGATAGTCGCCGACCGCCCGATGCGCCTCGTCGAAGACGAGGAGGGAGAACGTGGGGAGGGGAAAGCCCCCCTCGGCGAGGTCGTTCGCGACCACCTGGGGCGTCGCGACCACGACCTGCGGGGGATGCAGGAGGTCGGCCCTCCGCTCCGGAGGGATCGCCCCCGTCAGGACGAGCGGCTCGGGAGCGAAAAGGGTCCGTTCCACGCTCCTCGCGTGCTGCACGACGAGCGGGCGGGTGGGGGCGAGGAAGAGAACCGAGTCCGTGGGATGCTTCAGGAGGTGCTCCGCGATCACGCGGAGGGCGATCGCGGTCTTGCCGAGTCCCGTGGGAAGGACGACCAGCGTGTTCCGTGCGCTCGCCGCGTCCGCGACGTGGGCCTGATACAGACGGTCCTCGAGCGTCCCCGGCCGCACGCGCGGGTGCTCGACGAACCCCATCGCCCCGACCCTCCCCGGTGGACTGCAGCCCTTTATTTGAGGCGGCCTACGCCGGGCGATGCTGCCGCTCTGGGCGATCGTCGCGGTCCTCATCGGATCGGGAGCGGCGCTGCTGTACCAGGGGCTCGCGATCCTGTATGCGTACCAGATGCCTCGGCTCGTCCCGGCGGTACCCGCGCCGGCGCCGGTCCCCCTTCCCCGGGTCAGCGTGATCATCGCGGCCCGGAACGAGGAACTCGACCTCCCGGCCACGCTCGACGATCTCCTCGCTCAGGACTACCCGAACCTCGAGATCCTCGTCGTCGAGGACGGCTCGACCGACGGCACTCGCGCGGTGATCGAGTCCCGGGCGCCGCGCGTGCGGCTCGTCCCCGAGTCCTCCCTGCCCGAGGGCTGGGTCGGCAAGAACTGGGCCTGCGCGACCGGAGCCCGGGCCGCCACCGGCGACTGGCTGCTCTTCATGGACGCCGACGTTCGAACTCATCCGTCCGCGGTCCGAGTGGCGCTTCGGTGGGCGTTGGCGGAGCGCGCCGACCTCACGACCCTCGCGACGAGGATCGAGATGGCGAGCTTCTGGGAGCGGCTCGTGATGCCGTTCTACGTTCAGATGGTCCTGATCGGGTTCCGAGCCCCGCACGTCAACCGGCCGCGGTCTCGGGCCGCGATGGCGAACGGGCAGTTCTGGATCACCACCCGCGCTGCGTACGAACAGGTCGGCGGCCACGTGGCGGTGCGTTCCGCGATCGTCGAGGACGTGGCCCTCGCCCGCCGGTACCGCGCGGTGGGGCTCCGGCTGCGCGTGGCCTGGGCGCCCGATCTCGCCCAGACCCGGATGTACCGCGACCGCCACGAGATGTTCGAGGGTCTCGTGCGCACCACCCAGGGCGCGGAGGCCTCGGCGGCCCGGCTCCTCGGATCGGGGGCCGCGATCGCCGCGTTCTTCCTCCTGCCGCTCTTGGTGCTTCCGCTCGGGCTCGCCTCCGGAAGCCTCGTCCTCGCGGCGGTCGGGGGGTTCCTCTGGATCGCCCTGTTCGGCAAGCACGTAGCGTTCGACCGCGCGATCGGAGCCCCCGCCTCGTACGGCCTCCTCTTTCCCGTCTCAGCCGGATACTACGTCGTGGTCGTGGCGACCGCCTTCGTCCATCGGGTGCGCGGGATCCCCGTCCAGTGGAAGGGCCGGGCGTATCCGGGGGACTCCGGTTCCCGGAGGAATCTCTAAAGGGAGGGCCTCGTCTCGAGCCGGCCGGCCATGGCGGGGACGCTCTCCGAGAAGTTCGAGCTCATCATCGGCGGACGCGAGACCCCGGGGAGCCTTGGCGAGCGGCGCACGCTGCTCGACCCGGCGACCAACCGGCCCCTCGCGGAGGCGGCGGTCGCCTCGCGCGACGACGCCCGGGCGGCGATGGAGGCCGCGGACCGCGCCTACCAAGAGTCGAACTGGGCCTCCGACGACGGCGCCCGACGCGTCCGCGCGCTGGGACGCCTTGCCACCCTCCTCGAGTCGGATCTCGAGCGGTTCGCGCGGCTCGAGACCCTCAACATGGGCAAGCCCCTCCGGGAGTCCCGGGCCGACATCGCCTACGTCGTCCGGACCCTCGAGTACTTCGCCGGGCTCGCCGACAAGGTCGAAGGCGAGACGATCCCGGTGCCGGGCCCCCGGTTCGACTACACGCTGCGCGAGCCGCTCGGGGTCACCGTGCACATCGCCCCCTGGAACTATCCGCTCCTCCTCTCGATCCGCTCGGTCGCGCCGGCCCTCGCCGCCGGCAACGCGGTGGTGCTGAAGCCGGCGAGCCTCACGCCGCTCACGGCGATCGCGTTCGGCCGGCTCGCGAAGACCGCGGGCGTCCCCGATGGGATCCTCAACATCGTCCCCGGCAACGGGGGCGAGGTGGGCGAGGCGCTCGTCGACGACCCGCGGTGCCGTTCCGTCACGTTCACGGGGAGCGGGGACGTAGGACGCCGCATCGCCGAGCTCGCCGCCCGGCGATTCGTGCCCCTGACGCTCGAGCTCGGAGGGAAGGGCCCCGCGATCGTGTTCCCCGATGCCGATCTGGAACGGGCGGCGAAGGGCGTCGGGTACGGCATCTTCGGCAACGCGGGCCAGATGTGCTGGGCGGCCTCCCGCCTCTTCGTGCACGAGAGCATCCGCGAGCCGTTCGTCGACAAGGTCCGGGCCATCGCCAATGGCCTGCGCCTCGGCCCCGGGACGGAAGACGGCGTGGAGATGGGACCGCTCGTCTCTCGCGATCAGGCGGAGCGGGTCCTCGAGTACGTGGAGGAGGCCCGATCGCGCGGAGGCCACGTGGTCGCCGGCGGAGCCCGCGTCACGGACCCGCCCCTTGCCGAGGGCAACTTCGTCCGGCCGACCGTCCTCACGGACGTCCCTGCGGAGTCCCGCGCCGTGCGCGAGGAGATCTTCGGTCCGGTCCTCTCGGTCGCCTCCTTCGCGGACGTCGAGGACGCGGTCCGCCAGGCGAACGACACGACGTACGGCCTGCTCGGCACGGTCTGGACGCGCGACCTCGGGACCGCCCACACGGTCGCCCGACGGCTCGAGACCGGTATGGTGGTCGTGAACGAGGCGCCCACGACCTATCCTCAGACGCCGTTCGCCGGGGCGAAGTCGAGCGGCCTCGGCTTCGAGCAGGGCGCTCGGGCGATCGAGACCTTCACGCGAACGAAGAACGTCGTCCTCAATCTCGGGGCACCGAAGAAGAGGGGCTGATCCGCCCCTCCTCTGACGCCACTGCCCGGTTCGTACGAAAGGGGAAAAACGGGCCCGGGAGCTCGAGCCCGGGCCGTGAGCAGCCCTCCTCCCTCCCCGGCGACCTGGGGCGCCTGCCGCTTCTGCGGCGTGGCCAACCCGCCCGGGGCGGTCAAATGCGAGATCTGCGGGGCTCCGGACCCGGTCGCGGCCTCGGAGATCGCGAAGGCCCCGCGCGCCGTGCGCCGACGGATTCGGCTCGCCGGGTGGCTGCGGGGCTTCATTGTGATCGTGGTCGTCGCGGGCCTTTCCTACGCCATCCTCAGCACCGTGATCTCTGGGCCGCCCGTCGTCGCCGACCCGCTCACGACCTCGGGGATGTACACGATCGCCCCCGGGAACCACACCGTGATCTCGGGGGAGATCTCGGGAGGAGACTTCGTGACCGGCAACTGGACCGCCGTCACTCCCCCCGGGGCGAACGTCACGATCGCCGTCTACAACCAGACCCAGTGGTCGAGCTACCTCGCCGGGACCCTTCCCGGCGCGCCCCAATGGTCGAACTCGGGGAACAGTACGGGCCGGATCGTCTACGCGGCGCCGGTGACCGACAACTACTACTTCGTGATCTCGAACCCGTATCCGGTCGGGAGCCAGCTCACGATCAACGTCTACGTCGTGACCGAGTACCAGTCGAACGTGGCCGACGACGGCTTCGGATAGGCGCTACGCTTCGCCCGTCGGGGGCGCGGACTCGGGACCCGGGGTCGGGGCCGCTTCGTCCGGGAGGCGTCGCAGGAACTCGGGCGGCACGCGGTCGGCGAGATAGACGGTCTTGCCGGCCTGCATGATCACGATCCCCCCACCGCGGGCCTTCGCCGCGTCGACCTCGAGGATCACCGGGTGGGGCGTGCGGACCGAACCCGCGGCCCGGGCATCCGCGGCGGTCTTCGACAGGTGGACCTTCCTCCGGTCGGACGGCTTCAGACCGACCTCGAGCACGATCGCGGTCTCCTCCTCGGTGACCGGATAGAACAGCCGGTCGGGGATCCGCTCCGTGGGCAGGTCGAGGTCGACCTCGACGGTGTGGCCGTAGGTCGCCCGGATCCGGTCGTCGCGGACCTCGTAGCGGCCCTTCGCGTCCGTCTCGGCGATCGCGACCAGGTGCTGGACGCGGAGCCAGTGATAGACCGGGTGCTTCTGCGAGATCGCCCGGACGATCTGAGGCAGGGGAATCCAGCCGTGCGGATCGATCGTGAGCTGGTAGCGGTCGGGGAAGTGACGGAGGATCCCGGTGAGCACCCGGCCCAGGTGGTCGAGCTCCCGGTCGTTCATCAGGAAGCGGCCCGGCTGCCCGCAGACCGGGCAGACCTCGGCCCGGAAGTAGCCGTGCTGCGCGCACTCCTTCAGCATCGTGCCGGCCCTCGTCAGGCCTTGATCTTGTCCGCCTTCTTGTCGAAGTCGGTGAGGAGGTCCCCGTAGAGGTCGGTGAGGTCCTTCAGCACGCGCTTCAGCACCTGCTGGGGCCTTTCGCCCTTCGTCTTCACGAGCAGAGTCGGGCGATCGAGGTACGGGTGTCCGAGATAGTAGCGGGCCTCGACGACCTTCTCCTCCTTCTGGAGCGCCTCGACCAGGGGGATGAGGAGCGTCTCCTCGCCCCGGGGGAACTCAACGCGGAGCAGGTCATGCTCCTTCTCGACTACGCGGACCTCCATCGGCGGCCTCGGGAGACCGAGCACCTGCGTCCACTTCTTAAGCGTGGCGGAAACGGGCTCGGTGCCCCGCCGACCCCCGCGGCGCCGGCGCCGACGCCGATATAACCCGCGCCGCCTCGACCCCGGACGTCATGCGCCTCCTCGTCGTTGGCGGCGGGGCCCGGGAGCACGCGATCGGGGCGGCGATCGTCCAGGCCGAGGCCGAGATCGTCGTCGCGAGCGCGAACGCGAACCCGGGGCTCGATCACCTCGCGAGAGCGACGGCCCGCGTCGACCCGACCGACCCGGTGAAGGTCACCGCGTTCGCCCGAGCGCAGCGGGTCGACGCCGCCGTGATCGGACCGGAGGGCCCGCTCGCTTCGGGGGTCGCGGACGCGCTCCGAACCGCGGAGATCCCCACGGTGGGTCCCTCGAAGGACGCCGCCCGGATCGAGACGTCGAAGCTGTTCTGCCGGGAGCTCCTCCAGCGGCACGGCATCGCGGCCTCCCCGAAGTGGGCCGCTCCGGCCTCGGTCGACGAGGTCGATCGGGCCGTCGCGGAGTTCGGGGCGCCGTTCGTCGTGAAGCCGAGCGGTCTCACGGCGGGCAAGGGCGTCTGGGTGCAGGGGTCGGACTTCGCGGAACCGAAGGACGGCGCGATCTACGCGAAGTCGCACCTCGTGCAGGGGGGCCGCGTGCTCCTCGAGGAGAAGCTCGACGGCGAGGAGTTCAGCCTGATGGCGTTCGTGACCGACTCCGGGCTCTACCCGATGCCGGCCGTCCAGGACTTCAAGCGGGCCCTCGAGGGTAACCAGGGCGGGAACACCGGCGGCATGGGGTCCTACTCGCAGCGGGACCACCTGCTCCCGTTCCTGCCGGCCGCCGACCGGGACCGGGCGGTCGAGATCCTGCGAGCGATCGTCGCGGCGATGCGCTCCGACGGGCTGTCCTACCGGGGGATCCTCTACGGGGGGTTCATGCTCACCGCGGGGGGGCCGAAGCTCCTCGAGTGCAACGCCCGGTTCGGCGACCCCGAGGGGATCAACGCCTGCACCCTCTACGAGCAGGGCGACTTCGCCGAGCTTCTCCGCGGGGTCGCGACCGGCCGGGTCGATCCGAACCTCGTCCAGTTCCGGTTGCGCTCGACGGTGGTCAAGTACCTCGTGCCTCCCGGGTATGGGGACCGTCCCCGCGCCGGGGGGCTCCTCACCGTCGATCCCGTCGGGATCACCGAGGCCGGGGTCCACCTCTTCTACGGGAGCGTCGAGGAGGGGGGTCCGGGGGAGGTTCGGCTGGGCACCTCGCGCGGGATCGCCCTCGCGGGGGAGGCGAGCGCGATCCACGAGGCCGGGACCCGGGTCGAGGCGGCGCTCAGGTGCGTGAAAGGCGAGTACTACGTGCGGCACGACATCGGCACGAAGGAGGACCTCGCCCGGCGCTGGGAGCACATCCGACGCCTCCGCGCCCCGAACGCGAAGCCCTCTCCGCTGCCGCTGAGCGTCGCGCCGCCCGACGCGCCACCCTCGAGCGCCGCGACGCCGGACCTCGAGATCGGCTGAGGGCGCCGGCGCGCTAAGCCTCAAATAATCCCCTGGCCCCGCTTTCGACCACCATCGGATCCGCGATGTTCTGCCCGAACTGCAAGCGACTCATGCGACCGGACCGCGCCGCCGGCGTGTGGCGGTGCCCGCACTGCGGCACGACGCGCCCGCTCGGGCGCGGCGTGGAGGTCGTCCACTCCTCGCCCGAGAAGCGCCACGTCGCGATCGTAGACCAGAAGGTCGCCACGCTTCCGAAGACCGAGGAGACGTGCCCGAAGTGCAGCAACGGGGAGGCGTACTACGTCCTCCGCCAGACCCGCGGGTCCGACGAACCTGAGACCCGGATCTTCGAGTGCACGAAGTGCGGCCACAAGTGGAGGGAGTACCAGTGACCGGGCCGGGGGTAGACCCGGTCGTCCGCGTCTTCGCCGCGGACGCGCTCGGCACGACCGTCCGCTTGCGCGGCTGGGTGCTCCGGTCGCGTTCGTCCGGCGGCATCCTGTTCCTCGTCCTGCGGGACCGCACGGGATCCGTCCAGGTGACCGGCCGCCGGGACGCCCTCGGCGCGGAGGGGTTCGCGACGGCCGAGCACGTCCAGATCGAGGGCGCGGTGACCGTCGAGGGGACGGTCGCTGAGGACCGTCGCGCGCCCGAAGGGCGCGAGGTACGCGCGAGCGCGATCACCGTGGTGGACGCGGGCGAGCCGTTCCCGATCTGGACCGACCAGACCGAGGAGTTCCGCCTCGACCAGCGCCACCTCGTGATCCGTTCCCAGGAGCACGTCGCGACCTTCCGGGTGAAGGCGGAGTATCTCCGCGCGTGCCGCGAGTTCCTCGACCGGGAGGAGGTCCTCGAGATGACGCCGCCCGTCCTGAGCGGCAACGCCGCCGAGGGCGGGGCCGAGGCGTTCGAGATCGACTACTTCGGTCGACCGGGGTACCTCTCGCAGACCGCCCAGCTCTACCTCGAGGCCCTCCTCTTTCCCCACGAGCGCGTCTACGCGCTCACCCCCTCGTTCCGCGCGGAGAAGTCGCGCACCCCGCGGCACCTCACCGAGTACCTCCACCTCGAGGTGGAGCTCGCCTGGTGCGATCTCTCCGAGCTGCTCGAGTTCATCGAGCGGATGGTCGTGGCCACGGTCCACGCCGTCGCCGAGCGGCGGCCGAAGGAGCTCGAGCTGCTCGGGCGGCCCCCGGCCGAGCTCTTGGCGCTCGAAGCGCCGTTCCCTCGGCTCGAGTACGCGAAGGCGATCGAGCAGCTCGCCGCGCAGGGGTTCCCCGTGCACTTCGGCAGCGATCTCGGCGCCGCCGAGGAGCGGGCGCTCACGATCGAGTCCCGGTCGCCCCTCTTCGTCCTCCACTACCCGCGCGAGCTGAAGGCGTTCTACATGACCCAGTCCCGCACGGACCCGCGCACGGTCGAGGCGGCGGATCTCCTCGCGCCCGAGGGGTACGGCGAGATGGTCGGCGCCTCGAGCCGCGAGACCGACATCGCGCGGCTCCAAGAGCGCCTCGGCTCGATGGGTGTCGACCCCGCAGCGTACGAGTGGTACTTCGACCTGCGTCGCCACGGGAACGTCCCGCACGCCGGCTTCGGCCTCGGGATCGAGCGCGTCCTCCGCTGGATGCTGCGACGCGAGCACATCCGGGAGACGACGCCGTTCCCCCGGACCCCATCGCGACACACACCGTGAGCGCCCGCGTCGGAACGCGGGATCCGGGGGCAAGATTCATTTGCGGACGTCGCTCATACGACCCGTTCGTCCCCGGTCGGAGATCGAAGCGTGGCGTCGGAGCAGCGGGAGGACCGGGGCGGAGACCGCCCGAACAGCTCGGAGAAGCCTTCGACCCCGGCGCCGCCGACCTGGACGGTCGAGCGGATCACGCACCAGGACGTGCCGGCGATCTGCGCCCTCTACAAGAAGGTCTGGGACGCGGACGCTTCGGGCGTCCCGACCGAGCTCCTGAAGACCTGGCAACCGACGCACCTCGAGTTCACGAGCTGGATGGAGGGCGTCACGTACTTCGCCGCGCGCCACAACGGCCGAGTGATCGGCGCGATCGGTTGCGAGATCCGGCACGGGGCGTGCCACCTCGTCCACCTCGCCGTCGACCCCGAGGTGCGTCGCCAGGGAGTCGCGAGCGCGATCGTCGCCGCCTCGATCGACTGGGCGAAGCACGCGAACTCGCCGGTCGTGTGGGCGGACGCCCTCACCCGGTTCACCGCCGCGGCGGGGCTGTTCAAGCGCCTCGGGTTCACCGAGTGCGGGGTCCTGCACAAGCACGAGTGGAACGAGGACGTTCGGCTGTTCGAGCGGCTGACGTAGCGGACGGTCCCGGGCCCCGAGCGGAGGCCCCGTTCCGTTAACTGGAGGTCACGCCTCGGCTCGAGCGTGGCTCCCTGGTCCGACGACCGGGTGTGGGACGCGGTCGATGACTGGCGGTGGATCCCGCCCGGAGCCCGGCGCGAGCGGACGGACGAGTGGGACCTCGCCGTGACCCCGGGGTCGTACGCGCTGACGTACGTCTACGACTTCCGGGTGGACGACCCCCGACGGACGGACGAGCGGCTGCTCGCCCTCCAGGAGCGGATCGTCGCGCTCGGCGGTACGGGCGCGCGCCTCCAGGTCACTCCGCGATCGCGCCCCGCGGACCTGCCGGATCGACTCGCCCGGAGGGGATACCGACCGCGCGAGGACGCCGAGGTGCTCGTCTTCGATCTGCGCGACGATCGAGGGGGGCCGCGCCTGCCGGCGTTCCCCGAGCCCGAAGGGATCGAGGTGCGGGAGGTTCTCTCCGAGGCGGACTACCGTCACTTCACCCGCCTCGGGACCGAGATCTTCGGCGATCCGGCTCCGTCCCCCGAGACCGGAAGCCAGTTCCTCTCCGCGTTCCAGGAGCAGATCCGCGCCGTCGGACACTCCGACCGCTTCCTCGCTTGGGACGGACCGATCCCGATCGGGCGCGGCGGGCTCGAACGGGCCGGACCGGTCGCGAGGCTCTGGGGTTCCGGCGTGCTCCCCAACCACCGGCATCGCGGAGCGTACGGCGCGATCGTGCGGGTCCGATGCCGTTCGGTCGTGGACCGCGGGGCGGAGATCGCGCTGGTGATCGCCCGCACCGGCACGTCCGGCCCGATCCTGAAGCGGCACGGGTTCCGGCGCGTCGGCACCGTCTCGATCTGGGAGATCCGCTTCTGACCCCGACCCCCGGCGCCAAGCGCGTCGGTCCCGATCGACTAGCGTCGATGCGCGACCGGACGACTCGCGTGGCTCGGAGGCATCCCGTGCTTCTGTTGCAGCGCCCGCAGCCGACGCAGGCCCTCCTCGGGTCGGCCCCGGAAGAACTCGCGCGCGCCCCGGGCGAGCTCGAGCGCCTCGAGTTCGGTCGCCACGCCGTGGGTGCGCTCCTCGAGGAGGTAGTCGCCGTACTCCGAGATGTATCGCGGCAGCACCGACTTGAGGCGGTTCACCGACTGGAGCCGCAGGGCGCGAATCTGCTGCTTCAGCGAGGCGAGCTTGCCCGCCCGCAGCTCGGCGGCCAGGTCCTCCGCGACCTCGTTCGGGTCGTGCGGCGGATCGATGCCGAGGGCGCTCATGTCCTTCAGGAGGGCGACGACCCGTTCGAGCTCTTCGCGGGCCTGGTCGAGATGATGCTCCTTCAGGGTGACCACCCGGTCGACCTGGTGGAACGTGGAGAGCGCCTGGGCGAGGTCCCCGGTGCGGGCGGCGTGAAGCACGTCCTCGATCTGGTCCCGTTCGAGCCGGCTGTCGACGGCGTACGCCTCGAGGCGGGTGAGGCGGGCGCGGGTCCGCTTCTCCCACTCTTCGAACGCCGTCACGATACGCTTCTGGGCGATCCGTTCGATCCCGCGAACGACCTCGACCCACGGCTCAGGGGCCGGTGCGGTCCGCGCGGCCTCCTCGGCCCACACGGGGAGGGTCGGGATCTCGACGCCGAGCGGCTGCGCCGCCTCCCCCCACTGCGCGAGACGCGCGAGTCGGCGGGAGAGCTCGGCGGCGAAGGGATTCGGCCCGGCCGGGCCCGGCCGTCGGGCGGCCGGTTTGGGTTCGGGCCGGGGAGCCGGAGGGGCATCTAGCGGTTCGGCAGTGGGCCCGGGATCGAGCGCCGGGCCCACCGCTGCAGCGGCCGGGAGGGACGGCGGGCCGACCGCGGCGCCGCAGGTCGGGCAGGCGGGGGCCCCCACGTCAAGCGCCGACCCGCAGTTCGGGCAGTGGGGGCTCTCCTCTGGCATCGATGCTCAGCGGGGGTCCGGACGGGACGAAGGTGTGAGCTCCATCGAACCCGGCCGGCGGTCCTCGCCGAGGCAAGAACGTAGTCGGGGGGGATTAATCCTTCCGAGGGCCCGGAGCGGCCGCGGTGGGCGGGTCCGGTCCGACCCCGGCTCGCCCGAGCGGAGGGAGCCGCTCGAGGGCCGGGCCGGCCGAGCCCGAGCCGGCACCCGGCCCGGGGCCGCCCGACTCGCGGCGCAGGGCGTGCCGCGGCCCCGGGGGAATGCAGGGGGTGAGATTTGAACTCACGAACTCCTACGAGACTAGGACCTCAACCTAGCGCCTTTGACCAAGCTGGGCCACCCCTGCAGGCGTTTCGCGCGTACGGGGGACGAGCGATAACCTTTGCGAGCGCGGGAGGGACGCACCGGGACCCGGGGCCCGCAAAAGCAGATGTACCGACGCGCGGTCTCGCCCCTCCCATGAGCAGCGGCGGGGGCGCCGGGGCGACGGTGTTCATCGGCCAAAAGCCGACGATGACCTACGTCTTCCAGGTCGTCAGTCAGCTGAACTCGGGGGCCGCTCCGGTCGTGGTGCGGGCCCGGGGCAATGCGATCGCCCGGGCCGTCGACGTCGTCGAAGTCGTCCGCCGCCGGTTCCTCGAGGGCCAGGTCGAGATCGGGCCGATCTCGATCGACACCGAGCGGCTCGTGAACCGGGAGGGCCGGGACGCGAACGTCTCGGCGATCGCGATCCCGCTCACCCGGACCGGACCGCCGCCGGAGGCGCGTTCGGCGGCGCCCCCGTCGGGCTGAGCCGGCGGACGACCCACGTCCCCGCCATCACGTCGCCGAGCCGCTGGCGCTCTCCCGTGAGCGCGATGCAGAGGACCCCGAGCATCCCGAGGACCCCGACGCCGCCGAGGACGAAGACGAGGACGCTTACGAACGCGAAGAGCCCGCTCGGGATCGCGAATCCCGCGATCGAGAGCGCCACCGCGCTCCCGGACTTGAGGAGGAAGAGGATCGCGATCGGCAGGCCGATGCCGAGGACCGAGAGGAGCGGGAGGGCGGAGACGTTGCGCAGGAGCGCGCCCTCGAGTCCCGGGGGCCCGAGCCGTCGATCCCGCACCTCGAGGCCGAGCAGCGCCTTCCCGAGGGTCGTCCCGGCGATCGCCTCGGCGAGCACGAAGTACAGGAACGCGATCGCGATGAACCCGAACGCCGCCACGTTGAACAGGAGGCTCGCCGCGACCGCGCCGATCCCACCGGGGATCGTGAGCACGAGCGCGGTCCAGACGGCCACGGCGGGCAGGACCACGACGAGGAGATCGATTCCGAACGCGAGCGCGCGAGCCCCGATCGAGGCGAACCGCCGGCGCCCGAGGTCGCGCCCGATCTGGACGAGCCATCGGGCGGTCGCCCAGCCCCGGTAACCCTCCCGGCCGTCCATCGACCCCGTGCGGGCCATCGCTGCCAGGTTCGCCTCGTCGCTCACCACCCACCCCGGGATCGGGAGCCCCGCCCAGGGCCGGTCGGACGGGGCCGGCGGGGCGCCGAGCAGGAGGCGCGCCCGGTCGGCGGCCTCCCGCCCGGCCAGCGCGGACTCTCGCAGCGAGACGTCAATCCGTCCGAAGACCCCCTCCCGGAACGCTTGGGCGAGGCGGGCCGACGGGGCCGGGGTCCCGGGGGCGGCCTCGGCGCGCACGGGCCGTAGCGGCCGCTCGAGGAGACGATGCGCGGCGTACGCCGTCCCGAGCGCGATCAGCCCCGAGAGGTAGACGAGGTCGAGCACCCCGGCGCCGCCGATGGCGTAGATCCCGGCGGGTCCGCTCCCGTAGAGGGGGGGCTGGTGGAGGACGTCGGCGCCGACGAGGACGCCGAACGTCCCCGCCGCGTACGCGGCCGGCAGGGCCAGGCCCTCCTCGCCGGGGAAGACGCGGGGCGCGATCGCGACCGCGATCAATCCCGCGCCGATCGGCGGCGCGAGGTAGATCGGGAAGTTCTCGGCGATCCCGACGCCCGGGAGGGTGATCGCGGCGGCGAACGTGAGGACGAGCACGCCGAGGAACAGCGCGACCACGCTGCCGAAGCGGGCGCCGGAGGTTGCCCTGGCGCCCGAAGTGACGGCGAAGACCACCACCGCGATCGCGCTCGCGGCGAGGAGGATCGCGAGGTCGAGCCCGACGCCGGGCGGGACGCCGAACAGTCCCGAGAGCCGTCCCCCGACCGGGTCCGAGACGGGGAGCACGAGCACCAGGAGGGCGGCGGCCGTGGCCCCCACCGTGAGGAGGAAGAGGCCGAGGGAGCGCGGTCCGCCGGGCTGGAGTCGCTCGAACGCGAGGCACGCCACGATGAGCGGGAAGACCCCGCCGGCGAAGCTCACCGCGAGCCAATCGCTCGAGATCGGCCCGAGGGGCAGGATCGTGAGCGAGGCGAGGAGGGCGCCCGGGAGGAGCAGCCAGAACGTACGGCGGCCGAACCCGATCCGCTCGGCGAAGAAGGGCTGCTCCCACGCGAGGAGGAACAACAGGGCCCACAGGCCCCCGGGGAGCGCCAGCGTGACGACGTTCGAAACGATGTCGTTCGCAAGCACCGAGGGGTCGATCATCGTCTTCCCCGGCGCGCGCTCCGCTCGGGGAAGGCTCTAGGAGCCCGCGGTCCCTAAACCTTTTTTCGACAGGCGGGACTAGCGCTGTATGGTCGCTTCTCGAGTCGAACAGGACTCTCTCGGACCCCGCGAGGTGCCGGATTCCGCCTACTGGGGCATCCAGACCCTGCGCGCCCGAGAGAACTTTCCGGTGAGCGGGCTCGTCGCCTCGCGCCACCTCATCCGCGCGTACGCCTGGCTCAAGCTGGCCTGCGCCCGGGCGAACGTGTCGCTCGGGGGGCTCGATGCGCGTCGGGGCGACGCGCTCATCCAGGCGGCCCAAGAGATGGCCGACGGACGGTTCGACTCCGAGTTCGTCGTGGACGTCTTCCAGGCTGGGGCGGGGACCAGCTTCCACATGAACGTCAACGAGGTGCTCACCAATCGGGCGCTCGAGATTCTCGGTCGGCCTCGCGGGGAGTACCGCGAGGTGAGCCCGAACGACCACGTGAACCGCGGGCAGTCGACGAACGACACCTACCCGACCGCGGCCCAGGTCGCGAGCCTTCTCGCCCTGAAGGAGCTCCGGACGTCGGTCGAGGCGCTCGCCGAGAGCCTGCGGCGCAAGGCCGAGGAGTTCGCGAGCGTCCCCAAGGCCGGCCGCACGCACCTCAAGGACGCGATGCCCGTGACCCTCGGCGCCGAGTTCCACGCCTACTCGACGGCCCTCGACCGAGTGCTCGAGTCGCTCGCGCCGGTGGAACGGGCGCTCGCCGAGATCCCGCTCGGCGGCAGCGCGGTCGGCAGCGGGGTCAACTCCGTCCCCGGGTTCCGCTGCCGGGCGGTCCAGGAGTACGCGCGGCTCACCCAGCTCCCGCTCACGGTCGCCCGCGACCCGTTCGAGACGATGCAGAGCCGCTGGCCGCTCGGGGCGGCCTCCGCGTGGCTCCGGACGCTCGCCCTCGAGCTGATCCGCATCGCGAACGACCTCCGGCTTCTCTCGAGCGGTCCCGCGACGGGGTTCGACGAGATCCGCCTTCCCGAGATCCAGCCGGGGTCGTCGATCATGCCGGCGAAGGTGAACCCCTCGGCGGCAGAGTGCCTCGACATGGTGGCGTTCCACGTGGTCGGAGCGGACGCGGCGACCGCGCTCGCGGTCCAGGCCGGCCAGCTCGAGATCAACGTCATGATGCCGCTCGCCGCCTACGAGGTGCTCTTCGCCGCCGAGATCCTGACCCGCTACCTGCCGGTCTTCGCCCGCACGTGCGTCGACGGGATCACTGCGAACGCCTCCCGCGCGGAGAAGTACCTGCTCGAATCGGCGGCCCTCGCCACCGTCCTCACGCCGAAGCTCGGGTATCTCAAGGTCGCGGAGCTCCTCCACGAGGCGGAGCGGACCGGCCGCTCCGTGTCCACCCTCCTCGTGGAACACGGCCTGCTCACGAAGGAGGAGGTCGACTCGCTCCTCGGTCCCGCGGCGCTCCTGCGCCTGACCCAACCGGTCCCGTGAGCGAGGGGCGTCACCTGTATCGTTAAGACCCCCCGAGTCCGTCCACTCGGCGCCGGCATGGCGACGATCGAAGAGGCCGCCGTCTCGCTCGGCAATCAATCCTCGGAGGAGTTCCGCCGGGCCGCCGAGGTCCTCGGAAAGGTGGGCCTCACCCAGTACGAGGCTCGGGCGTACATCGCCCTCGTCGCCCGGGGGGTCGGCGACGCGGCGACGCTCGCCACGGCGTCCGGAATCCCCCGCACGAGCGCGTACAAGGTCCTCGAGTCGCTCGCGGCGAAGGGATATGCCCGCCCGTCGGGCGGCAAGCCGATCCTCTTCCGACCGACCCCGCCGCTCGAGGTCGCCGAGACGCTCAAGGGCGCGATCCAGGAGGTCTTCGAGAAGCTCGCGCTCCTCCACCGGACGGTCGCGGAGCACGGAGAGCCCCAGCTGGTCTACCTCCTCTCGGGGCGGGAGCGCGTCGTGGCGAAGATCGGCGAGCTCCTCGACCAGGCCTCGCAGACGTTCATCCTGACGACGCCCCAGGTCGCCGAGGTCCGGGACGACCTCGGCAAGAAGATCCAGCACGCGGTCAAGCGCGGCGTTCGCGTCACGTTCGTCTCTGCGCCGCTCCAGCGGGTCCCCGAAGGGGTCGAGTACGTCCCCCGCGAGAACCTGCTCGCGACGGAGGCGCTCGCCGACGGCGAGCACGCCCTCCTCGCGGCCCCCGGCCTCGACGCCTGCGGCTTCACCGACAACCCGATCCTGACCGCCCACCTCAAGCAGTTCCTCGAGGTGGTCCTCGAGAAGAGTCCGGGCGGCCCGACCCCCTGACCGCGGGGGGGCCCGACCTCCGATGCCGGAGCCCTCCCCCCGGTCCCCCCGTCGCCGGCCCCCGGCCGAGCGGGTCCGGGATCGGATCCGGGCGGCGGCCGGCGACGAGGTGGCCCGACGCGTGCCGAACGGCTACCAGCGGCTCGGTCGGGTCCTCGTGCTGCGCCTGCCCGCGTCGCTCCGTCCCTTCTTCCGTTCGATCGGAGAGGCGTGGCGCTCGGAGCTCGGGGTCGACACCGTCCTCGTGCGCACCGGCCCGATCACGGGCGAGCTCCGCACGCCCCGGGTCGAGACGATCGCGGGCGGCGGCACCGAGACCGAGGTCGTGGAGCACGGCATCCGCTGGCGGTTCGATGCCGCGCGGCTGATGTTTGCGGCGGGCAACCGGGTGGAGCGGGTCCGGGCCGGAACGCTCGTACGGCCGGGGGAGATGGTCGCGGACCTCTTCGCCGGGGTCGGCTACTTCGCGATCCCGGCCGCGAAGCGGGGTCGCGCCTGCGAGGTCGTCGCGGTCGATCGGAACCCGATGGCGGTGCGCTATCTCGAGGAGAACGCGCGGCGGAACGGAGTGGCCGACCGAGTGCGGGCCGTTCTCGGGGACAACCGCACCGTTGAGCTGCCCCTCGCCGCCTTCGACCGGGTCTTCCTCGGGTACCTTCCGAGCGCGCTGCCGTGGGTCCCGCGCGCGCTCGACCTCCTCCGACCGGAGGGGGGCTGGGTCCACGTCCACACGGTCGTGGACGCCCGAGCGGCCGTCCGCACGGCCGAGACCCTCGTCGCGGAGTCCGTCTCGAACGCGTCGGGAGAGCTGCTCGCGCCCCCGAAGGGACGAGTCGTCAAGCCCTACGGCCCCGGGCGGAACCACGTCGTGGTCGACGCGAAGGTCCGTCCGCCGTCCCCATCGGTCGGAAGCGCCGCCTCCCGATCGCGCTAGGGGTACCGCCCTAGACCGCTCGCGGGGCGCTCACGGGCGCGCGGAGGTTCCGCACCACCTCCGGGAACGCCCGGGCGAACCGCTCGATATCGCTCGGCGGGTTCGAGAAGGAGATCCGGATGAACCGGTTCCCGTGGGTGGGGGAGAGGTAGTTGCCGGATCGGATGAAGACCCCGTGCTTCATCAGCATCTCCTCCTGGATCCGGTCGGGAGACAGGCCGGTCGCGCTCACGTCGATCGCCATCATGTTCGCCCGGGACGGATAGACCGGCAGCTCCGTGCCGGGGACCCCGGCGACGACGTCCCGGATCCGGGCCCCGTTCGCGCGCGTCTGACGCACGACCCCCCCGATCCACTCCGGCTTCGAACGAAGGGCCGCGATCGCGGCGACCTGGGCGAGGACGTTGACGCCGAGATCGTTCGTGTTGAAACGGGCGAGCGATCGGATCCGCTCGGCCGGGGCGAGCAGTCCGCCGAGGCGCAGCCCCGCGAGGCCGCAGTTCTTCGAGACCGACCAGACGGTGACGGTCTCCTCGGGCGCGAACTCGGCCGCGAGCGCGTGCCCGTCCGAGAAATCCCGGTACGTGACGTCGTTCAGGAGCACCAAGTGGTGGTCGTGCGCGAGCTCCGCCATCGCGCGGACCTCCTCCCGCGGAAACCCCGACCCGAGGGGGTTCAACGGATCGATGAGCAGAATCATCTTGGTCTTGGGCCCGATCGCCTCCCGCACGCGGTCGGAAGTGAGGCGGAACGGGGGCGCATAGATGTCGAGGTTCTTCGTCCGGGCGCCGGAGAGCTCGACGAACCGGTGGATGATGAGGTAGCTCGGGTCGGAGGCGATCACCTCGTCGCCGGGCCCGAGGAGCGCCCGAGCGACCATGTAGAGCGACTCGGTCCCGCCGGCCGTCAAGAACGGGACGAGCCCCGGGCGGCCGAAGTCGCGGGCGACGAGCTCGAGGAGCTCGGGGTCGCCGGACCCCATCGGATACCCTTCGTACCGCCGCTCCCGGATCGCGGTCTCGAGCGCTCCGCGGACGACCTCGCTCGGAACGAGGTGGTTGGTGTTCTGCGAGAGCCAGGCGATCTCGGACCGGTGGGCGTGCGCGTACCGAAAGGCGTCGGAGGTGACAGAAGCGCTCATGGTGATAGAACGGGGGCGCGACAATTAACCATTCTGGGTCGTCAACGGCGGGGCACCTCGGCGAGGAACGTCGTCACGATCCCCATCGACTGCGACCGCGCTGCCGTTCGGTCGAAGCCGGCCCGGCGCAGCGCCTCGAGAAAGCCGGCCGGAGGCGGGAGGCTCCGCAGCGATTCCGGCAGGTAGCGGTACGGTCCGGCCGAATGCACCGCCGTTCCGAGCCAGGGCACGACGCGGTCGAAGTACGCGTGGAAGACGCGGGCGAAGGCGGGCGAGCGGGGCTCCGTGATCTCGAGCGTCAGGAGGACGCCCCCGGGGCGGAGCACGCGACGGCATTCCGCGAGGGCGACCCCCAGATCCGCGAGGTTGCGGGCGACGAACGCGTTCGTGACGAGGTCGAACGAGCGGTCGGCGAAGGGCAGGCGGAGGGCGGTCGCGCGCCCGAAGGAGAGGCGGGGGCGCTCCGGCACCTCCGCGGTACGTCGGCCGGCCTTTTCGAGCATCGCGGGCGTGAAGTCCGCGGCGACCACGGAGGCCGCCGGGAACCGGCGGGCGGCGAGCACGGCGAGGTCGCCGGTCCCGCAGCCGAGATCGAGGATCCGCTCCACCGGGCCCGGGGTCCGGAACCGCGCGAGGTCCCAGAACGCCCGGGGCCGCCAGAGGAA
>JASHPK010000033.1 GCA_030038095.1 Thermoplasmata archaeon
GCCTCCCCGTCGCGGCTCCGTATCTGGAACTCCGCACGCTCCTCGGTGAGGCGGGGGGTCGGCGCGGAGAAGACATCGTCGAGGAAGCTCGACGGGTCGGGCGGAGGCGTCTTTTCGGCGGCCTCGAGGATCCGAGCGAACTCGGCCCGCGCGGCCGCCCAGAGCTCCTGGTCCCGCGCTTCGTCCCATGCCCCCGACGCGACCAACGATTCCTTCAGTCGGTGCACCGGGTCTCGCTGCTTCGCCGCCGCCACTTCGGTGTCGGATCGGTACCGGTGCGGGTCATCCGACGTCGAGTGCGGTCCGAAGCGGTAGACCGACGCCTCGATCAGCGTGGGTCCGTCACCGGCCACCGCACGGCGGCGGGCGGACTCGACGGACCGATACACGGCGTCGAGGTCGTTCCCGTCGACGAGCACGCCGGGGATCCCGTAGGCGTCGGCCTTCTCCGCGAGGGTCCGGCTTCGCGTCTGCCGTTCCCGCGGCAGGGAGATCGCCCACTGGTTGTTCTGGCAGAAGAAGATTGTCGAGGCGCGGAACACCCCCGCGAAGTTCAGGCCCGCGTGGAAATCGTTCGAGCTCGTGGCCCCGTCGCCGAAGAATGCCATCGTCACGATCCCGTCACCGCGTCGACGGGCGGCCATCGCCGCACCGACCGCCTGAGTGATCTGCGTGCCGATCGGGCTCGAGGCGACCACGATGTTCTGAGCTCGGTAGCCGTAGTGGTTCGGCATCTGGCGACCCTTGAGGATGTCGTTGGCGTTCCCGAGGAACTGGTCGAGGAGAGAGCGGAGCGAGACCCCCCGAGCGAGGGCGACCCCGAGCTCGCGATAGGCGGGGAAGACCCAATCCTCGGGAGCAAGCGCCATCGCGGCGCCGACCTGGGCCGCCTCCTGCCCCTGCATCGGGACATAGAAGCCGATCCGGCCCTGACGCTGCAGCATCAGGCAGCGCTCATCGATCACTCGGGCGAGGACCATGATCCGGTAGGCGGCGAGCCGCTGCTCCGGCGTGAGCGCTGCCGTGACGGCGGGAGGAGGGACCTCTGCGGGGGCGGCCTGCGAGTCGGCGACCACGGTCACTCGGGGCCGCACCTCCCGCCTCCGATATAAGTTTGCATCGGGCGACCCCCGCGCCTTCGCGAGCTCCGGACGAAACGCCCCTCGCGGAGCCGTTGCGCCGACTTCCGAGAAGATGGAACGTATATCAGGGGGTCCCGTCTCAGCGCCCGCTACGTTCGGACCTCACCATGGCGACGGAGAGATACGCAGTCGAGACCCGTGGGATCACCCGGGTCTTCGAGAGTCGGAAGGGGTTCCTCTTCCGAGAGAAGACTCGTACTGAGGCGCTGAAGGGCGTCGATCTCGCCGTCGAGTCCGGATCGATCTTCGGTCTGCTCGGCCCCAACGGGGCCGGCAAGACGACGCTCACGAAGATCCTGTCGACCCTCCTCATCCCGACCGGAGGTCGGGCCGAAGTGCTCGGCCACGATGTGGTCGCCGAGGCCGAGTGGCTCCGCCCGCGGATCGGTCTCGTGCTCGGCGGCGAGCGCGGACTCTACAACCGCATCAACGCGAAGGACAATCTGCGCTACTTCGCGGACCTCTACGGGGTTCCGGTCGCGGAACGCGAGCGGCGGATCGACGAGGTGCTCGCGCGCGTCGACCTCTCCTGGGCGGCGGAACGCCGGGTCGAAGAGTACTCCCGAGGAATGAAGCAGAAGCTGCACATCGCACGGGGAATCCTCCATCGCCCGCAGATCCTCTTCCTCGACGAGCCGACGATCGGGCTCGATCCGAAGAGCGCCCGGGAGACTCGAAAGCTGATCCGTTCGCTCGTCGGCGACGGAGTGTCGATCTTCCTCACGACGCACTATATGTTCGAGGCGGAGGAGCTCTGCCGCGACATCGCCGTGCTGACGAAAGGTCGGGTCGTGGCGCACGACTCGGTCCCGGGACTCCGGCACCTCGTCGGGGGCGACCGTACGCTCGAGGCGGAGTCGCACGGTTTCGACGACCGTGAGGTGGAGTCGCTCCGCCACCTCCCCGGCGTCTCCAAGGTCGTCAGCGAGGAGTACGGCCCCTGGCTCAGGCTCACCCTCCGGGTGCGAACCTCCGAGACCACGCCCGACGATGTACGCGGAGCGCTCCCGGGACACCCGGACCTCATGGTGCGCGAGCGCCAGACGTCGCTCGAGGACGTCTACCTCGATCTGGTCGAGGAGGAGGCGGCCTAGATGGCGCTCCCCACGACCCACGTCTCCCGCGCCCGCTCGACGTCGGCGTCGTTCCGTCTGTCCATCCTGCAGTTCCTCGCGGACCCTCAATGGCTCATCCCGTCGATGATCGCCCCGATCATCTTCGGCCTCGTCTCGTTCGAGCTCTTCCGAAGCGCCGGCCCGTACTACCTCACGTACGCGATTCTCGGGGCGGGCATGATGAGCATGTGGGGCCAGACGCTCTACGGGAGCGGGTGGGCGACCGGCCAGGACCGTACCTGGGGGACCCTGGAACCCACGATCCAGTCCCCGACGCCGTACCTCTACGTCGTCCTGGGCCGGGTCCTCTGGAACGTGGTCTCCGGGCTCATCGGCGGGGGGATCGTCTACCTCGTGGTTGTGGCTGTGGCCGGCGGGCCTCCCTCGCTCCCGAACCCCGTCGGCTTCGTGCTGCTGTTCCTCTTCGTGATGGTCTCGCTCGCGGCGGTCGGGGTGGTCTTCGCCGCGTTCTACGTCTACACCCGCTACGCCGGCTTCATCCAGAACATCGGGGAGTTCGCGTTCTACGTGGGGACAGGGTGCATGTTCCCCGTGGTCCTGCTCCCGTTCTGGGCGGGGCCCATCGCGCTGATCTTCCCGCCGACGTGGGCGCTCGATGCGCTCCGGTACAACTCGATCCCCGGCTACACCGGGTTCTCCTGGGGCTACTCCTGGGACCTGGTCGGAGCGGTCGCGACGACCGCGGCATACGCCGCCGTCGCCGGCTCGATCTTCCACCGGGTCGAGCGCCACGTCCTCGAAGAGGGGAGCCTCGACGAGTACTGAGGAGCTCTCGGAGGACCGATGGCCAGCGTGAGTCGAACCTCGGAGGGGAATCACCCGTCGTTCTGGGGCACCTTCTGGACCAACGCGGTCTTCGCGCCCCGGACCACGCTCGGGTTCATGCGCGTCGACTTCGTCCTCGGTACGGTCTTCGTCATCCCGATGACCCAGATGGTGTTCTTCGCCTTCGTCGTGCGGCTGGGCGGCGGCGGGGCCTCGGAGATCGCGTACACGGCGATTGGCAACGCCGTCGCGACCGTCACCTACTCGAGCGTCTTCTCCGTCTGCCAGACGACCGACCAGGAGAAGAACCAGGCGACCCTCGAGCACCTCCTCGTTTCTCCCGCGAACCGGCTCGCCCTCTACATGGGCCGGGGGCTGATCCCGATCCTGATCTCGTTCTGCACGGTGGCAGTGGGCCTCACCTACGCGGCCCTGTTCTTCGGGGTCACGATCGTGCCGGGCACCATCCCGACCATCGCCGTTTCCATCATCCTCACCGCGTTCGCCATGGTGGGCTTCGGTCTCCTACTGGGAGGCGTCGCGCTCTACCTCCGAACGTCGATCATCCTCGGCAACATCTTCCTGTTCGTCGGGCTCCTGCTCTCGGGGGTCAACTTCCCGCTCTCCTCGCTGCCCCTCGCGTTCCAGTACGCCGGAGACGCGCTCCCGTTGACCTGGGGAATCGCGGCCATCCGCGCGTCGATCGCCGGGGATCCGATCGGGACGGTGAGCATCCTCTGGTTCGCCGTCGTCCTCTCCGCCCTCGCCTCGTACGGAGCGGCAATCGGACTCTGGCGAGTGTTCGAGCGACGCGCGCTCGTGACGGGCAGCATCGCGAGGTTCTGATCCGACCGATTGCGGGTCGCGAAACACGCGCCGATTCGACCCGGGAACGGTGGGTTTATCCCCACCACTTCGCGAGTCCTCTACTGTGCCCGAGGAACCCCCCTCCGATCCGGAGCTCTGTGAGCGCATCGCAAGGACGCTCGAACGTGACCCGGATCGGCCGTGGTGCGTTCATGGCCTGTACGAGGCGCTCGTCGCTTCCGGAACCGATCCCCGACGCGATGAGCTCCTGATCGAGACCGAACGCGCCGCGGAGGCCCTGGTCACGAAAGGCCGGGCTCGCCGTGAGTTCATCTCCGCGATCGGCATCGGCGTCCATTGCGAGGACTCCGTGTACTGGACTCCTCACGCCGGGAAGACGAACCTCGCGGAGTTCGGACCGGAGTACGAGTCGCCCGCGATCCTCTACCGGCTAGCGTCCCACATTCGGTGCCACGGCCTCTAGTGCCGAAGGCTGGCCTGGCGCGAACGCAGATTCAACCGTCGACGACGGCGGCGGCCGCGTTGAACGCATCAGAATAGGCCACGTGATATTGAGCGTAGGCGGGATAAATCGGGTCGAACGCGGTCAGCCAGTCATTGAGATGGAGTTCGAAGATCTGCGCGTGGATTCCCACCGCCCAAGGTAACATCACCGTGAGCGACCCCGTCGGACCCGACCCGTTGGGTTGACTCGGCGTAAGAGTCTGGAACTCGAGGGGGACCTGACCGGAGTACTCTTCGAAGAACCGGCAACTTCCGACCCCACAGGTGGGACTGCCGCTTGCGCTATAGTTCACCTGCCCCGCCGTGAGTCCCTCACTTCCAATCCCGATGTCGAGGGACGCAGCGGTGGCAGCGACGGCCCGGGACACATTGTCTGAGATGCCCGGAAAGATCTCGTTGAGCGACACCATTAGCTGGATCTGGGATCCGAGGGAGTGCTCGAACCCCAGCATCGACACCAGGTACGATGTCCAGTTCGAAGGGGTGAAACCGGTGGCATTCAGCACTTGGTCGCACTCCGAGTTGTTCTGCAGTCCGTACAGGGGGAACGTCTCTCCCCCGACTCCCAGCCCGAATCGCATGTAGCCAATGGCTGGGTCCCCCTGGAAGTGGCCGACGACCGCGCGGATGTAGCTCTCGTAGAGACTGACATACGTCGGTTCCCAGAACAACGGGGTGACCGAGGACGATCCGCATCGAATCGTTTGGACCTGCGAGAGCACATAGGGCGGGATGAACGATTGATTCGGCCCGTAACCCACCGTCTGGAAGATGAGGTTGACTTTCTTCCCGGCCCCCTGCCAAGGAGCGATATCCTGCGCGAGGAGACTCCAGTTGTACCTCGGTGTGGCGTTGGGTCCGGCGTCGATCGAGTTCCAAGGAATCGAGAAGTCGGCGCCGCAGACTGCGGGGTTGTTCAGGAGATAATCGATCACATCGGCGTAGTACGGCTGACCCGAGCTGACGGGGGGGTCGAGCACGAACATCCCGTGCGGAGCGTTCGGATCGGCGACCCTGGGGTTCGACGAGCTGCACTGTATAGCGGCAGGATTCGTGCCTGGAAGGTGGCTGGTAACGCCCCATGTCGACACGAGTGCAATCCCGATGGCGATGCCGAACGCAACCCCAACCGTGGTCGGCTGACGGGGCTGGCTCTTCCGCTCGACCATCGGCAATTCGTCAGAATAGAGTCCGCGGTGCGACTCGTAAAGCCTTCGTTGGAGCTGAACTCATTCTCAGAAGTTTGGTTCAGATTGCGAACCGAGCTCGTCACGAGTTTTCGCCGTCTCCTGATGCGTCAGGACCTGACCAAGCGGGACACGGCGGCGCGTCCTGTGTCTTGACGGTTTCGCGATAGGCAAGTCCGGACCGGAGGTCAGAATTTGGGTCTTGTCCCGTCTAAGCGACCTCGGTCCAGATTTCCAAACTCTTTCTTCGCCGAAGCCAGGTTTCACGGATTCGTAGTGGGCCCAGCCGGATTTGAACCGGCGACCTCCCGGTTATCAGCCGGGTGCTCCAGCCAAACTAAGCTATGGGCCCTCTGGGCGCGGGAGCGTGGCTCCGTCTTAGAGATTTCGCAACGGTCTCCCCATTTCGGGCCTCTGGACCGGTCCGCCGGAGGACTCGATAGGCGGGTGGCGTAGCCATGCCGAGTTCGCGACGTCACCATAGACGATGGCGGTGCGGACTGGAAGATTGCCCCTTCGGCTCGAGCGCGTCGGGTTGAGCCCAATTGTGGACAAAACCGGCTGGGTCACTGCCGAAGACTCGTCGCCGGAAGTGCGAAGCGTCGGAGTCGCTCGATCCCTCAGGGGTCGTCTAGCCGAGGGTAAGTAGCATCGTGGAGCCCGACCGCGAAGATGGATGTTAGGAACCGGGACTCGTCGGCTCGGAACACCGACCTTGAAAGAGATCCTCTCGGATCCGTGAGGTCCGGCGAATCTGGTTCGGAACCCCCGAGCGGCTCAGAAGATCGGCGTGGTGGTCTCGATCTCCTTCTGATACTCCTCGACGGACTCAGTCTGCCGAATGGTCACCGTGTTGGTCTGGACGACCCCGGACTCCGCCATGAGTCGCCGAACGACCTCGAAGCTCGGGGCACGGAAGACCCTGAAGGTCTTGTGTTCGGGAACCGGGATTCCGGAGCAGACCGTATCGATGCCCAGCTTCTTGACCAGCGCGCGGAAATCCGAAAGATGGGGGACCTGCTCCCGGACCTTGACGTTGGAACGCGGGCAGAGATCGGATGGGTGCTCGGCGACGACGACGAAGTCCATGGCTGGCCCCTCGTGGCGGCCCTTACCGGGCGGACGTAGTTAGAGGCGGGTCGAAGGATGGAGGGCTCCGGCCGAATCGGGCGCGCACCGTCCAACCGGAATTAAGCGAAGTCTCGGGATGTACCGGCTCGATGGCTTCGATATTCTTCACGGTCGGCCTCCCGCGCGGCACCGAGGGTGGATCGGCATGCGGGCGGCCGGGGCCGCCCTCTGCGTCGAGGGACATCGTGCGGGCCCGAAGGGGGATCGGCCGTATTCGCCCCCGAGCCTGAGGACCGCCCCCGACCGTTCCGCAAAATAGTTAACGGTCGGCTCGGGAACCCTCGTCGTCCGGTCGATCCATGAGCCTTCCTTCCCTCTCGGAATCCGCCCTCTTTCTCCTCGTGGCGGGGGTGGCGCTCCTCGTCGCGGTGGCGGCGGATGCGATCGCGGCTCGGTACAAGGTTCCCGACGCGTTGTGGCTGATCGCTCTGGGAGTGATCGTGGGCCCGGTGCTCGGCCTCGTTTCGTCGGGCGCCGTGCTCCTGGTCGCTCCGGTGGTCGGAACGGCGGTGCTCGTGATCATTCTGTTCGATGCCGGGCTCGACATGGAGCGGGCCATCCTCCGGCCCCTGCTCGCATCGGCCGTCCTCTTCGCCGTCGTCACCTACTTCGCGAGCATGCTCGTCGTGACGGCCCTCGCCTTGGCCTTCCTATTCCCCGGCGATCTCTCGCTCGCGCTGTTCTTCGGCGCGGCGCTCGGCGCGAGTTCGGGTGCGGTTGCCATCCCGATCGCGAATCGGATGGGGCTCCTGCCGTCGCTGAAAGGCTTCGTCCATCTCGACGCCGGCATCGAGGACGCCCTCGCGATCGTCTTCGCGACGATCCTTCTCCTCGCGATCGCGCCGAACGGTAACCTCTCGGCCCTCGACTTCGCGCTGGCTCTCGCACTGCCCATACCGGTGGGGATCTTGGCCGGGGTCGTCGGAGGGATCCTCTGGCTGCTGACGCTCGCGCGTTGGCAGGACCGACCTTACGCCGCCCTTGCGACCCTCGGCTACGTGCTCCTCGTCTACGGCGTAACGAAGGCCTTCCTCGGATCCGGCATCCTCGCCGCGCTCGTCGTCGGGATCGTGATCGCGAACGCGGCCTTCGTCCGGCGCTTCGTCCGGTGGATCCGCCCGGTGTCGGTCCATCCGTCAGTGCGGACCGTCCAGACCGAGGTCGCCTTCCTCTTTCGGGCCCTGTTCCTGCTCTTCCTCGGTACGTTCGTGGTGCTCGTGCGGCCGAGCCTGCTCACGATCTCGGTGATCGGGGCCCTGTCGATCGCCGTGCTCGTCCTCCGGTACGTCGTCGCGCGGGCTCTCGCGCGGGCCCATCGGCTCGAGCTGACCTGGACCCCCGCGTTGGGTGGCGTCGGGGGCCGAGGTCTCACCTCCGCCGTGCTCCTCGTGTTGCCGGTTTCCGTCCTGCCGGGCGCCGAGTCGCTGTTTCTCCCGGGCGTGCTCATGATCGTCGGCACGGATGTCGTGATGACGCTGTGGATCTGGTTCGTGACCCGGGAGGCGCGAGGGACCCCGGTCGCAAGCGTCCCGTCGCCGGACTCCGGCTTATCCGACGTTCAACCGCTGCTCGAGCGGCTCGCCCGGGAGGACCAGGGATCCCTGAGGGGACCCGGGGTCATCGAACCACCCGGGGCCCAGCCTGAGGATTCGAACGACCGCCCCGCGTGGCCTCGAAGTCCCCGTTAGCGGTGTGGCCAGCGCCTCGAGATCTCCTCGCGGCCCTCGCGTTCGTCGGAGAATCGCCCCCGGCGGTCGGCGGAGGGCTGAGACGTTTTGTAATCCGCCCTGGTAGAGAACCGAATGGCCGCCGGAATCTCTTCCTCCACCGAGACCGAGGTCATCCTCCTCGCGCTGATCGTCTTCATCCTCGTTCGACGGACCGTCCTCATGGTCCAGGGGACCCGCTTCGCGCCGATGCGCCTCTTCGCGTTCGCCGGGGTCTACGTCCTCCTGTTCATTGCGCTCGCCTTCGCGACCCTGTACGCCGCGGTTGGGACCTGGCGACTCGAGGGGTATCTCCTGGTCTTGCCGTACGCCGCCGTTCCGGTCGTCGGCGCCATCGCGGTCGCTCCCTACGTGCAGCGGATCGTCCACTTCGAGCTCCGGCCGGACGGCGCAGCGTACTACCAGCTGAGCTGGCACATCCCCGCGCTCTACCTCGCGCTCTTCGTCACCCGGTTCGTCGCGGAGATCGTGGTGTACGGCCCCTCCGCCGCGTTCGACGTTCCTCCGCCCGCCCCTCCGTCCACCGAGGCCCTCTACGTCCTGATCGGGGTAGACCTTCTCTTCGCGCTGAGCCTCGGACTCCTCGTGGGCCGAGGACTGGGCGTCTACCGGGCGCACCGGGCCTGGGCCGAGACCGCGGGGAACTCGCCGAAACCTCCGAGCCCGCCGCTGGCGGGGGGCTGACGGAGCTAGGGCGGCTTCCGGTCTCGGCCCCGGGCTCCGAGCTCGGATAGCCTCCCGGCACCGTGGAGAGACCGAGGAGACGGCTGGGTCGGAGGCTCTGACGCGCTGCCCGGTCTCTGTGCCGGCGGGAGTCTCGCGGAGTGCGCTGGGAGCCCCGGGCAGCATGCCGGGGAGCTCGGCGCCGAGACGCCAACGACCCACGACAGGGTTAGATGCACGGGACGATGACCCGCCTTCGGGGTACCGGGCCGTGGGACACGTTGAATCGATGCGGAAACTGCTCCGCTACGATCAGAAGGTCTTCGAAGCCTTCGAGCGGGGGCTCCGGCGCCGCGGTTGGCGCGAGGCGGGGAAGGACCGGAAGATCGGACACCGGTCCCACAAGGATACGATGGTCCACATCTTGAACGTCTACGAGGCCTGGTTCGTCGCTGCGGCCCAACGCCGCTGGGAGATCTTCGACGACGGACGGCGAAGGGCGAAGAACATCCGATCGTTCGCCGACCTCGCTCGATATCGGGAGCGGGTCTGGAAGGAGGTGGACGCCCTCTCCTCGGGGCTCACGGGCCGCCGCCTCCGGGAGCGCGTCAAGGTTCCCTGGATGGCCGGGCGCTACACGCTCGAGGACGCGATCTTCCAGGTCTCGTTCGAGGAGGCGCATCATCTCGGCGAGATCATCGGTTCGTCGTGGCAGGTGGAGCGGAGCTCACCGCAAATGATGTGGATTCCGACCAACCTCGGCACTCGGGTGCCGGTCGACTGAGGGAGCGGACCGCCCCGAGGACCGGCGGCACTTGGCTCGGAGCGTGCGCCGGTCCACGACCGGATCCGACCTGTTCGCCCGTGATACCACCGAGACGCCTCCGTGCGGCGGAGTGTCGGACCAGTCGGGAGGGGTTCGCGTACTTCGATTTGGAGGCGCGAGGACGAGCCCGGAGGGCGCTGACGTCCGGCAGGGCCACGCGTCGGACCAAGGGCCCGCCGGCCGCCGCCGATCCGCGGGCGGCGCGTTCAGTCGGACAGGCTGAGGAGGGCGGAGGATCCCGCGGGAAGACCGCGGGCCAGTGCCCGTCGATAGCCGAGGTAGGCGACCAAGTTCCCGGCGATGGGAACCGCCATCAGAACCGCCCCGGATCGAAGGGCGGGGTCCCGGTACCGGAGCCCGACGCGCCAGCTTCCGATCGCCTGGCCGTACAGTCCCACCACGCTCAGGACGAGGCCGACGGCGAGCGTCGGCACCCCGAACAGGATCATCACCGGGGCGAGCGCATACCCCGTGGCGTTGAGGCCCACCCCCGCGAGGAGGAGACCCAGCCCTCCGACGGCGAGCAGGAGCCCGAGCAGACCCGCGAGGGTCAGGAAGGCGGCCGGGGTGAACTCCCGCGAGGCCGTCGCCATCTTCCGGAATCCGAAGAGGTAGAGGCCGAACGAGGCCGCCGCGAGACCGGCCCCCGGCCCGAGCAGGAGGATGGCGAGCCGGGCGTGGGACCAGAGTCCGGCCGGATCCCATGAGGTGGAGGGATGGGCGAGCAGGCTCTGGATCAGCACGACGGCCCCTGCGAGGAGGAACACCTGCGAGACGGCGGCGGTGAGCGCCGCGTTCCTCAGGGATCGCGCGCCGTCCGGCTCGGTCGCGTCCACGGCGCGAAGGAACGTCGAGGCCCGGAGCACCCCGAGCCCTCGGACGAAGACGTACTCTCCGAAGATGATCGCCGTGATGAAAAAGCTCACGGGAGCGTTGACGTAGAAGCCGATGAACAGGCCCGCCCACGCCGCGGAGACGGAGATCAGGATGGCGACGATCACGGCGGTCCCGACCCGGGAGGTCAGGCGGACGGCGATCGCCGCCGGCGTCACCATCAGCGCGAAGATGAGGAGGACCCCGATGATCTGGACGGCGATCGAGATCGTGACCGCGAGCAGGAGCAGGAAGGCAAGGCCGAGCAGGAGCATCGGCAGCCCCTTCGCCTCGGCGACGTCCTCGTCGAGGGAGGCGAAGAGGAGCGGCCGGTAGATGATCGCGACCACGAGGAGCACGGCGAGCCCGGCCCAGATCGTGAAGCTCACGCCCGAGGCGCTGATCCCGAGGACCTCCCCGAAGAGAATCGAGTATGCCTCGGTCGCGTACCCCTGGTAGAGGCTCAAGAACAGGAGGCCGAGGCCGAGCGCGAAGGCCAGCACGGACCCGATCTCGACGTCCCGGTTCGACGCCCGGTTGCCGAGAAGGGCCATGCCGCTGCCGGCGAACATCGTGAACAGCAGCAGCCCGTACACCGGCTGGACTCCGACCAGGACCGCGGCGGCCGCGCCCGAGAATCCGGTGTGGCCAAGCGCGTGGGTCGCGAACGCGGACCGGCGAAGCACGACGAAGTACCCGATGATCGCCGCGACGACGGCGATCATTGTGCCGGCCGCGAAGGCGTTCCGCATGAACTCGAAGGCCAGCATGTACCGGAGGTCCGTCACGAAGTTCCAGCTGAACGGCTCGCCGGACCAGATGTTGCTCATCCGCCCTCCTTCCCCCGATCGTCCTCGCCCCCGACGATCACGAGGTTGCCCCGGGAATCGTGCAGGACCTCGACCCGGACCCCGTAGAGCGCGGTGAGGCTCTCGGAGGTGAGCACCTCACTGGGGGGGCCGGTGGCCACCCGGCCGTTGGCGATGTAGATGACCTTGTCGAGACACTTGATCATCGGATTGATGTCGTGGGCCACGAGGAGGGTGGTCACGCCGCGCGACCGGACCAGGCCGTGGATCGTCTCGACCAGCTCCCGGCTCCTCCGAAGGTCGAGGTTGGAGAGCGGCTCGTCGAGCAGGAGCATCTCGGGGTTCCCGACGAGCGCTTCGGCCAGGAAGACCCGCTGGAGCTCGCCTCCCGAGAGCGATCCGAGCGGCTTCGAGCTCAGCTCGTAGGCGCCCACGTCCTCGAGCGCTCGGGCGGCCGCCTCTCGCTCCGGACGGAGCCGGAATCGCGGTCCCCAACGGAGCGGGGGGAATCGTCCCCCGGGGCCCCAGCGGTCGCCCGGGTAGGCGAGTCGTACCAGCTTGTCGCACTCGAGATGGGTCTCCTGGTCGATGGTGTGCCGCTGGGGAACGTATCCGATGCGGTAGCTTCCCCGATGCGGAGGGGACCCGAAGACGGTGAGCTGCCCCGCCGACGGATAATGCAAGCCGAGGAGCATGCGGAAGAGCGTCGTCTTGCCGGCGCCGTTCGGGCCGATCAGGGCCACGAACTCGCCGGCCTTCACCTCGAAGCTGGCGTCCTTCCAGACGACCTTGCTGCCGTACCGGACCTCGAGTCGCTCGGCGTGGATCGCCGGGGATCCGATCCGCGCGGGGTCCCCCCCCGGGAAGTGCGGGATCCGCGGCTCAGCTTCGATAGCGGCCACGCGCAATCATTGCCCCAGTTCGTAGGCGTTGAGCGCGTTCTCGAGATTGTTGTACTCCCCGTACATCCAGTCCTGGAAGCTCGTGTCCGGCGGCTGGATGGTCTCGCTGACGAAGGTGGTCGTCACGTTGTCCGACGCCGCCATTCCCTTGATCGTGGTCGTGATCGGCGTGACGGTCTGCACGTTGTAGACCAGCACTTTGACGTAACCGCCCTGGATCTGACACTCGAACAGCGCCACGCTCGACGCCGGCGGGTCGTTCCCCTCCGCGATCGCTTCCATGAAGGCGGGCGGGGAGATGAGGTCGAGCCCGGTGTAGTTCGCGAGGTAGACGAAGATGCTCTCGGTCGACGCGACGACCGTCCCCTTGAACTCGTTGCGGATCTGGTCAGCGCGGTTGTAGAGCTGGTCGATCGAGACTCCCAGAGCGCCTCCACTGCTCGACGAGTTGAGGTTCGCGAAGTTCTGCTGGAAGATCGAGGTCGAGGCCGGCTGCAGGGCCACGAGGTCGGAGTACATCGCGAGCAGGGTGTGGTTGACGTACAGCGGGTTGTACCACTGGTGGGGGTTGCCGGTCACGATCCCGCCCGTGACGGAAACGCCGTTCAGGGTCCCGACGTTGAGGATCTCCTGGCCCGGGGTGTTCGACGAGTCGACCAGCTGAATCGCCCAATCGTCGTACCCCACCCCATTCACGATCACGAGGTTCGCCTGCGCGATGGCGGCGGCGTCCGAGGTATTGGCCTCGTATTCGTGGGGGTCCGCGTTCGGGTCACTGACGATGCTGAGCACCGAAGTCAGGTTCCCGCCCATCTGACTGACCAGACTGCCCCAGAAGTTCTCGGCGGCGACGACCTTGATGGTCTGTCCCACGGGCACCGTGCCGATCGGGCCATTGGTCGTGGTGGCCGCGGCGAAGTTCGGAGTCGTATTGCCGCTGACCGCGCCCGGCGTCGGATCGGCGCCGAGCTGCTGGGGCGTGAAGGCCGCACAGGGATTCCCCGGCGCCTTGCTGGTCACCACCTCGTACGCCACGGCACTGCCCACCAGACCCACGATCACGACAATCGCGACGATGGTCCACGCCGAGATCTTGCGGGCCGGACTCTTCCGAGGCGGCGTCGAGGGCTGGGCACTTCCCGTGGCCAGGGATCCGCCATGGCTCGCGCTCGGCGGCGGCACGCCTTCCTCGGGCGAGGTCGGAGTTCCGGCGAGACTCATGAGGCTCTAGCGCTCCTTCGGGTAGAACAGGGAGCGATCGGCTCGCCGTGCGGGCAGGCGGCCGGATGTTGCTGGGCCCGGCAGACTTCCTCGACGGTCCGGTGCGAGATCGCGAGGTCGATTTCGCGCGCCGCCGTGCAAGTCGCTTCCGGACTCAGCCCCAAACTACCGAACAGCGTCTCGGCGACGCGGTGGTGCCGCTGGTACTCCGCGAGGGTGCTACCGCCTTTCGGGGTCAGCCGACTCTTCCCCCGATACCGCACGACGAGCCCCATCCCCTCCAGCATCGACACGTGGTCGAGCGCGGACGGCGGCGAGATCCCCATCAGTCGCGCGATGGCGTTCAGCGGAGCGCCTCGATCCGGGCTCTGGCGGCGCTGGATTGCGTAGAGCGCGTCGACTTGGCGACGCGTCAGCCGTTGCAACGCTTCCATCGCCGGCACCAATCCGCGACGGTATTTATGGGTCGCCCTAATTTTTAGGTTATAGCGAACTCATTGCCTACGGCTCATTTCTAGATCCGGAGAGGTAGAGGTGAGGCGGGGCGACGCAGGAGGCCGACCACGCGCGCTTCACGCGAAACTCAGCCACCGGCCGCGACTCACCGTCAGGATTAAGAAGAGAGAAGTAGCAGACCCCCAGGTCCGGTCCGCTCAGCACGGCATCGGACCCCAGGTCCCGATGAGCACGACCCCCGCACGCTTCACCCGTCCGACCGCCGAGCCGACGGGCGAGAACGAGGTCCGGAACTCGCCGCTCGAGGTCCGTCCACCCACCCCCGACGCGCTGTGCATCGAGTCCCCGCTCGCTTCGCTGGAGACGGCGGTCACGCCAACCTCCCACTTCTTCGTGCGGAACCATTTCGCCGTCCCGCATATCGATCTAAGGGACTGGCGACTCGCGATCGAAGGCGAGGTCGACCGCCCCCTCCTCCTCACCTACGAGGAGATCCGGAATCTCCCGCACCGCCCGCTGCGAGCCCTGATCGAGTGCGCCGGGAACAGCCGGTCCTCCGTTCGTCCCCATCCGGAGGGCGTGCTCTGGCGGAACGGCGCCGTGGGGACCGCCGAATGGGTCGGAACCCCGTTGCGCGACCTCCTCGAGCGAGCGAAGATCCGGCCCGGGGCCGTCGAAGTCCTCTTCGAAGGGCTCGATCACGGAAAGGAGCCCGGCCTCGACGCCGAGATCTCGTACGGCATGAGCATCACCGCCGACAAGGCGCTGGACCCCGACACGCTGCTGGTCGACGAGATGAACGGTCAACCGTTGAGCGCACGCCACGGATTCCCGCTGCGCGCGATCGTACCAGGGTGGTACGGGATGGCCTCCGTGAAGTGGCTCTCGCGTATCGTGGTCCTCCAGCAGCCGTTCGAGGGGTACTTCCGTACCCGGGCCTACGCCTTCATCTCGGAGGGCGAATCGGCGGAGGCGCGGCATCGTCCGGTCACCTCGGTCCGAGTGAAGTCCCTCGTCACCTGGCCCAAGGAAGGCTCGGTCCTAGCGCCGGGAGCGCATCGCATCCGGGGCGTCGCGTGGTCCGGCGTAGGGAGGATCGCGCGCGTCGAGGTCAGCATCGGTGGACTCCGGGAGTCTCTCGAGGAGGAGACCTGGCTCCCGGCCGTCCTTTCCGAGCCCGAATCCCGACACGCCTGGACCCACTGGGAGTTCGCTCGGGAGCTGACCCGTCCTGGTTTCTACGTGATCCGGGCGCGGGCGACCGACGAGAAGGGGAACACCCAGCCGCTCGAGGCCAAGTGGAACTTCCGGGGCCTCGGAAACAACTCGGTGCACCAGGTCCCGCTCGAAGTCCGTGCCAAGGCGTCCCCCCGGGCGAAGTGAACTCCGGACCGAGAGCGCTCGGACCCAACGACCCGCCGAGGATCACGTCGAAGGCGATCGGCGAGACCGAGCCTCCGGGTTCGCATCGGGGGACCGCGGTACCTGCGCCGGGGCCACCGAAGTCGGGGCGAGGGTCGGACCGCCGGACGACGAGCGGTTGGGACGGACCATCGGGAGCCGCGTCCTCATCGAAGGCACCTCCGGGCGACCGAGCCGGCGGCGTACCCAGTGGCGCACGTCGAAGATGTACATGTTCCCGTAGGGGCACGCCTCGATGCAGTCGCCGACCCCGCAGCACTTCGAGCTGCGGAACTCGCCCTTCTCCCGGAAGAAGCGCGGCATGTCGGCGAGGCCGACCGGGCACGCCTTGGCGCAGTCCTGCGTCGTGCATGCACGGCAGACCTGCTTGTCGCGCACCTTGAGGCGGAAGAAGCCGAGGCGGCTGAACGCCTGGGAGATCGTCCCGGTGTAGCACCAGCCCATGGTGACGCAGTTGTAGTTCCCCGCGTACGGGATCGTGACGAACGTCACGTACCAGAGCACGCTGAAGTAGAACGCGAAGAGGAAGACCGTCGGGTCCGCGCCGAGGATCGAGAGGTTGAGCCGCCCGATCTGATCGAGGTAGGACGCGAGCGACGCCGCTCCGAGCGAGACGAGGACGAGCCCCGTCGTCGCCGAATAGAGGGTCGAGAACCGGCTGCCGATGTACCGGCGGGCGAGCGGAGAGCTCCGATTGAACGATTTCATGGCGTCGACGGTCGTTCCCTGGTACATCAGCGGCGCCGTGCAGAAGACCGAGCAGACGACGCGCCGACCGAACAGGAACGTGAGGACCCCGAGGATCATGTACGTGGCGATCAGGACCCCGAAGACCGACACCGCGAGCGGGGCGGAGCCGATCCCCATGCTCCAGCCGAGCACCGGCACCGCGGTCCCGCTCGCGAGGCTGGGAAAGACGATCGGGTAATAGATGCTCGGGAAGAACACGGCGAACGCGCCGTAGCTGCCGATCATGAGGAGGAGCCGGGCGCGATTCTCGCGGCTGTGCGTCTCGCGGAACTTGAAGGCGACGAGCGCCCCCATCTCGACCCCCATCATCAACAGGAACCAGGTCGAGCCCGTCGTGAGGGCGAAGAACCAGAATCCGTTGTAGACGGCGTTGTAGAGCACGGTCGAGACGCCTCCGGCGAGCGGCAGGGCCGGGAGCGCCGACAGGTACGACGACCCGAGGACGGCCCCGTCGAGGAGCCCCCCCATGAACAGCTCGGCCACGAAGACGAGCGCGAGGACCCCGAAGGTCCAGTGGGGTCGGAGCTGCCAGGGAGTGCGGTCACCGGACTCGATCCGATCGGGTCGGACGACGACCTCGAGGAAGAGTATCATCTCGAGGGCGATCGCGAGGGCGAAAAGGAGGACGGAGCCGTACGCGATCCAGGCGTAGAGCCCGGCCATCATCCCGGCGTACACGGCGAGAAGCCGAACGAGGTAGGAGGCGAGGGGGCGCGCTAGCTGGCGGCTCCGATAGAGAAACTCCATGAAGTAGACGAACAGCGCGATCATCGCCGAGCTTCCGAGCCCGATCGAGAACCAGGACCAGGCGGGGGAGGCAAGCGCGGGCGGGGAGAGGGCCATGATGGCGGCTTGGAACAGGAGGATGGTGTAGACGGGACGGGAGAGCCGGCGCCGAACGAAGAAGGCGGTGAGCGCCATCTCCGAGGCCATCGTGAAGAGGAACCAGGGGGAGCTCACCACATTCGCGAGCGCTCCGAGGACCGCCGCGACGCCGGACCCTGCCAGGACGATCGGGGCGCCCGAGGCGGCCTGAAAGGTCCACCCCATCAGGAGCTCGTTCGCGAGGACCAGGGCGATGACCGCCCCAACGAAACCCCGGGTGCGCCGAAGCGCCGCGGGAGGAGCCGCCGGGTCCGATGGGTGGCGACGGACCTCGGCAAGGAACGGGAGGAAGACCGCGAAGGCGCTCAGCGACATGACCGCGCTCGCGACCCAGAGCCCGGCGATCGCGGAGCTGCGCCCCGGGTGAACGTAGTAGATGGCGGCGCCCCCGATCATCGCGACCATCATGAGCAAGAGGAACACCACGACCCCCGCGTGCACCGGCGTTTTGGCGTCGGAGGCCCACTTGATCAGGTACGACGTCACGGCGGCCATCCCCGCCGCGAAGAGGGCGAGGGTCAGCTCGACCGCGATCATGGGACCCCAGCGAGAGGGAGACGCGCCTTCGTCATGGGGATTCTCTCGGGGTGGCCGCCGTGGGCGTCAGGGATGGGGTCGGCTCGGAGGGGTTGCGAGCGGTCTCGACCGACGCGGTGGCGGAAGGAGCGGGACCGACCGGGTCGGCGCGGGAGGGGACCGAGGGGATCGGGTGGCCTACCGTGGCGAGCAACGGACGGAACACCGAGGTCGGCGCGATCACGACTCCGAGGGCAAAGAGCGAGAGCAACAGATACTGCAGGCTCCAGCGGAGGTACAGGGAGAGGCCCGGGGTGAACACGGGGGCCACCGCTCCCCAGGAGGCCGGGGCTCCGAACACCGAGGCGAGCTCGTTCCCGAATCCTTCGATCCCCCACCCGGCGAACGGAGGGGGCACCCACACGAGGAGGCAGAGACCGCCGACGGCCAGAACCGCCCGGACGAGGAGCCCCCACCTCCGTTGGAAGATCCGGAGCAGCGTCACGTAGGTACCCGCCGGCGCGAAGGCGGCGAAGATCGCGAGGAAGGCGACCAGCTGCTGCTCGATGATCCAATAGAACCAGGTCGCGGCGGGGGCCTGGAACGCGTTCACGACCGTCCAGTCCGCGACGGTAGCGAGAGACCAGGTGACCCCGCCGGCGAGGAGGCCGACCCGGAGAGCGCACCCCGCGACGAACCGGCGATCCACCTTCGGAGCGGGGCTCAGGACTCCGCTCGGAGTTCGGGGATCAGCGAGCCCGAAGATCCCGCCGTAGACCCGGAGCAGCAGCTCCTGGGCGACGAGCGCCATCCATACGACCGCGATTTGGAAGACGCCGAGGAACCAGTTGTTGAGGATCAACGTCGCGGTGGTCGTCCCGGTCACCGCCGCCACGACCGCCACCCCGGCCGAGGCCGCGGCGGTGGTCGAGCAGCACGCGCCCAGCGTGACGAGCGAGATCATCGCCGGCGTCAGCCCGGCCACGGAACCGGCCACGGCGGGTCCCCCCGCCGCGCTGCGACGCGCCCGAAGGATCCGGAACAGCAGGAGCACGGCGACCGACATGCCGATGCCGACGCCGATCGAGACGACGATCATCGCGAGCGTCGGAAACCAGGGGAGGGATACGACCCCCCAGGGAGCGACGATCAAGAGGCCCGGGAAGTCCCAGACCGGTTCGAAGGACGCGGCCCGCGTCAGGATCTCTACGGTGTATCCTCCCCGGATCGTGCCGAGCACGATCATCCCGCCGAAAAGCATCGATGCGAGCGCGTAGACGATCGCGAAGAACGCGGTCATCATCACCGCGCTCGAACTGCGGATGAATCGGCGGACGGTAGGGAGCGTTAGTGCGGAGGCGGAGGACTCGTCCACGGCCGTCGGTACTCCCTATCGTCTGGGTTTATAATCGAGAGGTCGGGACCCTCTCGGGTCGGAAGGGAGCCCCGCCACCCGATGGAGGCGAGCCGGGGGGGCCCCCCGAGTGGGCCGCACGGCTCGAGACCGGTACCGATGTTCTCAGGCTCGCCGCCCAACCGTACCCTTCGATGGCTCTATGTCCCGGGAGCCGGCTTCCCCCGGTCGGCGCGGGGGAGAGCTCACCGATCGCCTCGGCCGGAGTTTCGATGGCGCCTCGGATGCGAGAGGGACGGGCTCGACGCGGCACGCTTCCCCCACGGCACCGGGTCGGCCCCGAGGTCGAGTACCGGGGAGAGCTCCGCGACCGGTTCGAGGAGATCCTGACCCCGGAGGCGACCGAGTTCCTCGTCGCCCTCGATGACCGCTTCGAGGAGGAGCGTCAGGAGGTTCTGCGACGCCGGGGAGGACTCCGGGCGGAGCTCAAGGCGGGCCGGGTGCCGGGCCCGCTCAAGGCGACGGAGAACCTCCGCCGGAGGGACTGGCGCGTGCCGCCACCCCCGCGCGATCTTCTCGACCGGCGGGTGGAGATCACGGGGCCGGTCGACCGCAAGATGATCATCAACGCCCTCAACTCGGGGGCGAGAGTCTACATGGCGGACTTCGAGGACGCCCACGCCCCGACCTGGGTCGGCACGGTCCAAGGTCAAGTGAACCTCTACGACGCGGTGCGTCGCACCATCGGGTACCAGAGCCCGGACGGGCGCGAATACCGCCTCAACCCGGAGACCGCGACCTTGATGGTGCGACCGCGGGGCTGGCACCTCGACGAGTCCCACCTGTGGATCCGGGGGCACCCGATCTCGGCCAGCCTCTTCGACTTCGGTCTATACTTCTTCCACAACGTGGAAGAGCTCGTCGAGCACGGGACCGGCCCCTACTTCTACCTCCCGAAATTGGAGGACCATCGGGAGGCCGAGCTCTGGAACGAGGTATTCCTCCGAGCCGAGGAGCGGTTCGACCTGCCGACCGGCACCATCCGGGCGACCGCCCTCATCGAGACCCTGCCCGCGGCGTTCCAGATGGACGAAATCCTCTGGGAGCTGCGGGACCACTCGGTCGGGCTCAACTGCGGACGGTGGGACTACCTCTTCAGCTTCATCAAGCAATACCGGGACGTCCCGTCGATCGTCTTCCCGGACCGCGCCCGGCTCACCATGGGGAGCCCTTTCCTCACGGCGTACTCCCGCCTGCTCATCGAGACCTGCCATCGCCGGGGAGCGCATGCGATGGGCGGGATGGCCGCGCAGATCCCGATCAAGAACGACGAGGCCGCGAATGCGGCGGCGCTCGCGAACGTCGCGGAGGACAAGTTCCGGGAAGTGCGTGCGGGGCACGACGGGACGTGGGTCGCGCATCCGGGCCTCGTCCCGCTGGCCCTGTCGGTCTTCGATGCGGAGATGCCGGGCCCGAATCAGATCGATCGACCGCTGCCGGCCCTTCGCACGAACCCCGCGGAACTGCTCGATCTCCCGACCGGCCCCGTGAGCGAGGAGGGGGTACGCCGCAACTGCCGGGCGGCGTTCCGTTACCTAGCGTCCTGGTTGCGCGGCATCGGCTGCGTCCCGATCGACCACCTCATGGAGGACGCCGCCACGGCCGAGATCGCCCGCTCCCAGCTCTGGCAGTGGGTCCACCACGGGGCCAGGATCGGCGGGCGGCGTAAGGTCGACGGGGCGATCGTGCGGGAGTTCCTCCGGAGGGAGGCCGCCGAACTCCGGAAGGAACGGGGGGAACCGACGGAGTCGTCGAGCTCCGCCCGGGCGTTCTCCATCCTGGACCGCTTGGTGACGTCGGACCGTCTCGAGGAGTTTATGACACAGTACGCGTACTCGGAACTTCCCGAAGCCCCGGAGGAGATCGGCGGATGAGCGAGACCCTCAGCACCGAGTGGAAGACGTCCGAACGCTGGAAGGGGATCGTCCGACCGTACCGGACCGAGGACGTCGAGCGCCTCCGCGGGTCGATCGGCATCGAGCACACCCTGGCCCGTCTCGGGGCGGGCCGTCTGTGGAACCTCCTCCACACGGAACCGTACGTCCCGACCCTCGGCGCCATGACCGGCACCCAAGCGGTCCAGATGGTCGCCGCGGGCCTTCCCGCGATCTATGCGAGCGGATGGCAGGTCGCCGCCGACGCGAACGACGCGTCCGAGACGTACCCCGACCAGAGCCTCTACCCGGCCGACAGCATGCCGCACCTCGTCCGCCGGATCAACAACGCCTTCCGGCGCGAGGACGAAAAGCAACACGCGACGGGGGAGGGCTCGACCTACTGGTACGCGCCGATCGTGGCCGACGCCGAGGCGGGGTTCGGGGGCACCCTCAACGTCTTCGAGCTCACGAAGGCGCTCATCGAGGCGGGGGCCGCCGGCCTCCACCTCGAGGACCAGCTCGCCTCGGTCAAGAAGTGCGGCCACATGGGCGGCAAGGTCCTCGTCCCGGCCCGCGAGTTCAACCAGAAGCTCTGGGCGGCGCGGCTCGCCGCCGACATCGCGGGCGTGCCGACGCTGATCGTCGCCCGCACCGATGCCCTCAGCGCGAAGCTGCTCACGAGCGACATCGACCCGCGCGACGCGCCGTTCCTGACGGACCGCCGGACGCCGGAGGGTTTCTTCGAGATCACGGGCGGGCTCGACCAGGCGATCAGCCGGGGCCTCGCCTACGCACCGTACGCCGACCTCCTCTGGTTCGAGACGAGCAGCCCCGACCTCGGGGAGGCGAAGCGGTTCGCGAGCGAGATCCACCGCGAGTTCCCCGGAAAGCTCCTCGCCTACAACTGCTCCCCGTCGTTCAACTGGCGACAGAAGCTCTCGGAGGAGGCGATCGCCGAGTTCCAGTCGACGATCGCCGAGATGGGCTACAAGTTCCAGTTCGTCACCCTCGCCGGATTCCACGCCGTGAACCTCTCGATGTTCCGGCTCGCTCGAGGCTACTCCGAGCGCGGCATGAGCGCCTATTCCGAGCTCCAGGAGGAGGAGTTCCGCGCCGAACGCGAGGGGTACGCGGCCGTGAAGCACCAGTCGTTCGTCGGGACGGGATACTTCGACGACGTCGCGCAGGTGCTCTCGGGGGGACTCACGACCACCCTCGCGATGGAAGGGTCGACCGAGCAGGAGCAGTTCGCCGAGAAGGGCGGCCGGGACTCCTCCGGCACCCGGGTCGAGGGACGCAAGCGGACCTCCTCCTCGAAGGCTACCTAGCGGGCCGGGCGGCCCCGCCCTACGGCGCCGACGGCCGGGGCCACAGCTCGCGGGCGGCGACGAGCCGCATGATCTCCGAAGGACCGTGCGCGATCGGACCGCTGCGGACGTCGCGCCAGCGCTGCTCGTGCGGGAGCGCCCCCGAGTACCCCCGGCCGCCGTGGAACTGGATCGCGTGGTCGATCGCCGAGAGCGCGGTCTCGGTCGCGAGCCACTTCGCCAGCGCCGCGGCCCCCTCGGCCTCCTCGCCCCGCTCGAGCCGCCCGAGGACCTTCTCGACGTACAGCCAGGCCGCCTCGAGGCGCACGCCATCCTCGACCAGCGGGAACGAGACCCCCTCCTGAGCGGAGAGCGGCTTGCGGAAGGCCACGCGGCCGCCCACGTACCGGACGGTCTCCTCCCACGATGCCCACGCGGCTCCGAGGTAGATCGCGGCGAGGAGCGCCCGCTCCCGAGTGAATTCCCCCCGAAGGTACCCGAAGGCACGGCCGACGTCGCCGATTCGGTAGCGCGCCGGGAGCCGCACGTGGTCGTAGCGGACCTGTCCGCGCCGCTGCCAGCGCTCGCCCAGATCCGGCGCATCCACGCCCCGGGAGATCCCCTCGAGGTCCTGCGGGACGAGGAAGGCGGTGATCGCGGCGTGCGGATCTGCGTCCGTGACCCGGCCGTAGACGATCGCCGCCTGCGCATCGGAGGCGAAGGCCGCCTCGCTCTTTGTGCCGGTGAGAACGTAGGCGTTCCCGTCGGGTCGGGCCTCGAGCGAGAGCGCGCTCGCATCCGAGCCGGCTCCGGGCTCGGTGATCTGGTTTCCGACGAGCTTCTCCCCCCGGACGATGGGCCGGAACCACTCCTCGACGAGCTCCGCACTCCCGTGCTCGGCGAGGACCCGCGAGAACTCGGGCTGCAGGGACAGTTTCGCGAAGGCCGTGCCGGACCGGTACGCGAGGGTGAAGAGCCCGATGCCCACTCTCGGCAGCGGGAGTCCCCGGCCCCCGAGGCGGGACGCGGTGTGAAGGCCGAGCAGCCCCGCTTCGCCGAGCTGTCGGAACTCGCGCCAGGGGAACTCGGGCCGGCGGTCGAGCTCCCGGTAACGCCGGGCGAGGTCGAGGCGTTCCGCGGCCACCCGGACTTCCTCGGCGATCGGGTCCGCGGGGATCGGGGGGGCCGTCTCCATCAGAGCCCCTCCCGCCGGAAGTGCGGCTCCCCGGTCCGCGGGGGCCCCTTCGGCGGGTGCTCGCCGATGACCCCCGCGCGACGCAGGGTCTCAATGCGCTCGCGATCGTACCCGAGCAGCTCCCCCAGGATCCGGTCGTTGTCCTGCCCGAGCCACGGAGCCCCCCGCCACACCCCACCCGGGGTCTCCGAGAACTTCGGGGCCACGCCGGCCCCCTTCACCCGACCCGCGATCGGATCGTCCCACTCCAACAGCATCTCGCGCGCCCGGTAGTGGGGGTCGCGCGCGATGTCGGCGATGTCGAGGACGCGGGAGATCGCCACGTCGTGCTCGCGGCCGAGCCGTTCCAGCTCCTCCCGCGTGCGGCCCCGACAGAACTCGGCGATCGCTCGGTCGACCGGTTCGCGGTGCGCGAGCCGGTAGTCCCGGTCGTCGTACGTTCGATCGGCGAATCCGATGAGCTCGCGGAGCCGAGCCCACGCGTCGGGCGTCGGCGCGGCCACCACGACCCAGCCGTCCGAGGCGCGATGGACATCGTAGGGGTGGAGCCGGGCATGCGCTGTCCCGTACCGCCCCCGCACGACCCCGCGCATGAAGTAGTCGAGGGCGAGGTTCTCGAGCAGGGTGAAGAACACCTCGTACTGCGCGACATCGACCGCCTGACCTTTTCCCGTGCGCTCCGCGTGGATGAACCCCATGAGCCCGGCCGTCGCCGCGGCCAGGCCGGTGACGGTGTCGTTGAGTGCCGTGCCCGAGCGCATCGGAGGCGACGGATCCGGCTCGCCCTGGAGCGAGAGGTAGCCGCTGAAGGCTTGGGCGGTGAGATCGTACGACGGGGCCGCGACGCGGCTCGGGGAGCCCGTGCTCCCGTAGCCCGAGACGTGGACGATCGTGAGCCGGGGGTTGGTCTCCCAGACCTCCCGGTCGGACAGCCCGAACTTGTCGTAGGTGCCCGGCCGGCTCGATTCGATCCAGATGTCCGATTCGCGGACGAGGCCCAGGAAGATCGCGCGACCCTCCGGGCGCCGAACGTCCACGCCGAGAGAGAGCTTGTTGCGCGAGTACTGGACCCACGATTCCGACACGACATCCGCCGGATCGCTCCCGGGGAGCAGGGGCCGCAGGCTCCGGGTCGCGTCGGCGAACGGCGGTTCGAAGGGAGGTCCCTCGACGTGAATGACCCGCGCGCCGAACTCTCCGAGGTAGGTCGCCGCCCAGGGTCCGGCCACGAATCGCGCCGAGTCCAGGACCCGGAGTCCCACGAGAGGTCCGTACGGCGGTACCAACGGCTCCTGGGGAGAAGGCACGGACGGCGACCCCGTTCGCGCTCGATAATCTTCGAGGTTCAGCCCGAAACCTCCCCGTCCAAATATGCCGGCCCCCTCGGCGCGCCGATGGCTGAACCGCCGTGGGTCCGATTCGAGGGCGCCCGCTTCCGGGACGAGCTGACGAAGTACAAGATGGCGAACCACCCGTTCAAGACCCATCCGTTCTTCGACCGGCTGGAGAAGGGCGAGATCGCCCGGCCGCTCGTCCAGGCGTGGGCGAAGCAGTTCTACCCTTGGCTCGCGAGCGTCCCGATCGCGATGGCCGAGCGCTTTTCGAACTGCTCGTGGGACCCGGGGAACGACCGGTACCGCCGGATGATCCTCGACCAGCTGGTCGAGGAGGCCGGAGACCCGAAGGGCAAGGCCCCGGGCCATCCGGAGCTCTGGCTCCGCTTCTGCGAGGGGCTTGGGATCCCCCGCGGCGAGGTCCAGTCGGCGCCGCTCCTCCCGAGCACGATGGTCGCCATCGATGACTTCCTCTACACGAACCGCGTCAACACGTTCTACGTCTCGGCCGCCGGTTCGAGCGAGCCCCCCAACGTCGAGCTGTGCGCCCGCTTGCTGCCCGCGTTCCGGCAGCACTACCACGTCGACGAGGACCATCTCGAGTACTACACCCTGCACGTCACCGCGGACGTCGAGCACAGCGAGTGGATCGGCCAGATCGTCGCGGGCTTTGCGAGCACCCCCGAGGTCCGCAAGCAGATGTGGGACCAGATGATGCGCGGGTTTGCGATCCACGCCCTGCTCGTCGACGGCGTTCTCGCCACGAACGGCGGGACCGCGCCCACGAGCAAGAATAAATAGGAGTGGGAGGGATTTCCGCGGCGATGGCCGACGGGACCGACCGCGCGTGCCCCGCCTGCGCGAGCTGCCGGACGGCCGTCGCCTGGCCCTGGTGAACGGGAGGCGCCGGGAGGGCGCCGCCCCGTCGTGCCCTGCACGATCCTGGGTCGACCTCTTCTCGGTGTTTCCCTCCGAAAAAGAACCCGGAGGAGAACCGCAACGATGTACGGCAAGGAGATCCGACTGCGTCGCATCTTTCCCGACCCGGCCCGACATCTGTTCTCGGTCCCGCTCGACCATCCGGTGTCGATGGGGCCGATCGACGGGCTCGAGGCCCTCGGGCCTCTCGCCCGGGAGCTCCAGAACGGAGGCGCCGACCTGCTCATCGTCACCAAGGGGGCCGTGCGCGAGCTCGCGCCCGTCCTCGCTCCTCGCACGCTCGTGGGGATCCACGTCTCCGCCTCGACCAGCCTGGGCTCGACCGCGAACCTCAAGGTCCTGGTCGGGACCGCCGAAGAGGCCGTCAGCCTCGGCGCCGATCTGCTGTCGGTGCAGGTCAACTTCGGGGTTCCCGAGGAGCCCGACATGCTCCGGGATCTCGGCGTCGCCGCCGACCAGTGCCGGCGGCTCGGGTTACCGCTGCTCTGCATGGCCTATGTGAAGAAGGCGAACGGCGGGACCCCGGACGAGCTCCGCCACGCCGCCCGCGCCGCGGCGGACACCGGGGCCGACATCGTGAAGACGAGCTACCCCGGCTCGTCCGGGGAGTTCGCGGCCCTCTGCCGGACCACCCCCGTCCCGGTGCTCATCGGTGGGGGGGCCCGCCTCGACGATGAGGCGAGCTTCCTGCGGATCGTGACGGAGAGCCTTGCGGCCGGGGGGGCGGGTATCTGCATCGGCCGCAACCTCTTCCAGCGACAGCCCGTCGGTCCGTTCGCGCGGCGGATCGCGACCCTGCTGCACGGACCCGCGTAGGAGATCGACGGCCGTGACGCGGGAGCGGGTCGCGATCGCCCCGGTCGCCGAGCCCTCCGCCGAGTGCTCGGAGATCGTGGAGCGCGCGCGACGTCGCGGCTTCTACCGGTTCATCGCGCCCCCGGGGCTCGGGATCGAACGAAAGGAGGGCGAGGAGTGGCTCACGCGGGAGGCCGACCGGCTGGTCGGCCTCGACGCCCATCATCCGTCGGTCCCTATCTCGCGCATCGCGACCGAGGCCGAGCTCGACACCGCGCTCCGCACGGTGCCGGTCGGCGGGATCCTTCTGGTCGAGTGGACCGGCGACCGGCTCATCCCCCTCGAGAACGCCGTGGCGGCGCGAGGGCGGCGGTTCCGGCTCTGGGCGCTGGCCCACCGGCCGGACGAAGTGCCGGGGGCCCTGGGGGCGCTCGAGCACGGGGCGGACCGCGTCATCGTCGAGGTCCGGAGCCCGGACGAGGTCGACGCGGTCGAGCTCCGCCTCGAGGGCCCGCTCCCGACGGCGCTCTCGTGGGAGCTCCTCGAGCTCGACGCCGTCACCCCGGTCGGGATCGGCGACCGCATCCTGGTCGATACGACGTCGCTGCTCCTCCCGGAGGAAGGTCTGCTCATCGGGAGCGCGGCGGCCTTCCTCTATCACGTCCGCAGCGAGGCCGTCGGGTCGAAGTTCAGCCGTCCCCGGCCGTTCCGGATCAACGCGGGCTCGCCCCACAGCTATGTGCTGATGGCGGACGGCTCGACCCGGTACTTGTCGGAGCTCGCCGCCGGGGACGCGGTCCTCGCGACGACCCCGAACGGCGCCGGGCGCTCGGTCCGGGTCGGACGGGTGAAGATCGAGCGCCGACCGATGATGCTCCTCGCCGCACCGGACGGACCGGCGCGGCGGACGATCTTCCTCCAGGAGGCCGAGACCGTCCGCCTCTCGGGGGAGTCGAATCCGATCGCCACCACCGACGTGAAGTCGGGAACCCGGGTGTTCGGGGCGCGCCTTCCCCCCGCGCGGCACCTGGGCCGCGCCGTCGAGGAGTCCCTCGAGGAACGATGAGCGAACGAAGCCCGCGACTCGTGGTCACCCTCCCCGGCCGCTCGGTCGGGGACCTCCGGGGGGAGATCGAGCTCGCGCGCGGAGCCGGCGCCGACGCGGCGGAGGTTCGCCTCGATCGACTGGCCGAGGGGGAGAGCGATCGACTGGCCGAGCTGTTCCCGAGCCCGCTGCCCCTGCTCGCCACCCTGCGATCGACGGCCGAAGGGGGCGAGGGGCCGGACGACGCGGGGCCCCGCGCGGCCCGTTTGATGGCGGCCGCGACGCTGCCGTTCGACTGGATCGATGTCGAGGTCGACCGAGACCGCGAGATCGAAGGGCATCTCTCGCCGCCCCGGGGGCTCATCGCGTCGACCCATCTGCCCGGCGGCGCGGACCCGGAGGAGCTCGCGCGTCGAGTACGAGAACCGCCCCCGGCCGGCGGCGTGAGGAAAATCGTGCTTCCCGCCTCGGTGGGCGGCCTCTTCGCGCGGGTGCTCCCGTCGCTCCCTCCGGCCGGCGAGTTGCCGCTGGTGGTGCTCACCACGGGCGCCTCGGCGCCGCTCCTGCGGGCCTGGTCACGGCGGCTCGGATGGCCGATCGTCTTCGCGAGCCTTCCGCAGGGTCCTCCGGGAGCTCGGGGCGCCGGGCCCGTCGAACCCGGTCAGATCCCGGTGGACCGGTTGCGATGGTTCCTCGATGCGGAGGGAGAGGCTCCCCTCCTCGGCATCGCGGGCCATCCGGTCGCTCACTCGGCGAGCCCTTACCTCCATGGACGGTGGATGCACGCGGCCCGACGCCGGGGCCTCTACGTGCCGCTCGATTTTGCCTCCGACGAGGAGTTCGTCGACTCGCTCCGGCCGCTCGCCGAGCGGGGCTTCCGAGGGCTCAACGTCACGCACCCGTACAAGGAGACGGCGTTCGCGGCCGCGAGCCGCGTCGGCCGGGGGGCGGAAGCGTGCGGGGTCGCGAACTGCCTCACCTTCCGAGGGGAAGAGGTCGAGGCCGAGAACACCGATCTCGTGGCCATCCTGCGGCGCCTCGACGAGCTCCGCGAGCAATCGCGATGGAACGGACGGACGATGACGGTGCTCGGCGCGGGAGGCGCGGCCCGGGCCAGCCTCGCGGCGGCGCGCGAGCTCGGCGTGACCGCGCGCCTCTGGGCGCGGCAGGCGGAATCCGGACGGGACCTCGCGAAGTCGTTCGGGGCCGAGTTCGGCCCTCCCCCGGTGCGCGAGACCCCGGATCTCGTCGTGCAGGCGACCGAGGCGGGACGCGCGGGCGCCGGCCCCCTCGCCATTCCGCTCTCCCAGCTCGTCGGACGGGGCGCTCACGTCCTCGACTGGGTCTATCGGCCGGACGATCCGTCCGTGCGTACCGAGGCCGAGCGGTTGGGAGCGACCTACGAGGACGGCTGGAGGCTGCTCGTCTACCAGGCGGCCGCGAGCTTCGCGGTCTGGTGGGGAGCGGAGCCCTCGGCGGACGAGGTCGAGCAGGCGATCGGAGCCGGGTCATGAACGGAACTTCGACCGCGCACGCGGCGATCACGATCGTGAACGCTCTCCCCACGGGCGTCGGATGCGCCCTCGGCATCTCGCTCGAGGCCACCGCGCGGGTCTCTCTCGAGGCCCTCGGCCCGGGCGCCCCGAGCCTCTTCGAGGTCGACGGTCCGGCCGATTCCCCCCTCGTGCGCGAATCGCTCCGCGAGGCGCTCGCTTCGGCCTCGCCCGGCGCGGGGTACCGGGCGGCGGTCGGACTCAGCTCCGAGATTCCGCCGTCTCGGGGCCTCAAGAGTTCGAGCGCGGTCGCCTCCGCGGTCGCCGGCGCCACGTACCGGGCGCTCGGCCGCACGGTGCCCGCGCTCGAGCTCGCCCGACTGTCAGCCCGGGTGGGCCGGCGCGTCGGGGTCAGCGCGACCGGCGCCTTCGACGACGCGCTGGCCGGGCTCACGTCGGGGTTCCTGATCACGGACAACCGGGAGGACGCGCTCCTGCGGGCCGCTCCGGTCGATCCGTCCCTCCGGGTCGCGCTCCTCATTCCGCCCTCCGTCCACTCGCCGTCTCCGGACTGGAAGGCGGCCTTCGAGCGAAGAGCGGCGGAATCCCACGAGGCGATCGGCCACGCCGCCGAGGGCCGCTGGGGGGCGGCCTGTGAGCGGAACTCCGTCCTCGTCGAGGAGGTCATGGGGTACGACTACCGGGATCTTCGCAAGCGCCTGCGCGACCGGGGCGCCATCGCCTGCGGCGTGAGCGGTCTCGGGCCGACGCTCTCCGCTCTGGTCGCGGCGGACCACGCTGAGGACGTGCTCGCCGAACTTCCGGCCGGGCTCGGCGAGCGTCGGCTCGTGCCCGTGGCCTCCGGGGACCCCCTCGCCCCACGCGAGGAGCCGTGACGGTCGTGGGAATCCGCCCTCGGTCCGTGCGCGGGGAGGTCGGCGCTCCGCCCTCGAAGAGTTACACCCACCGGGCGCTCGTGGTCGGGCACCTGTCCCGACGGCAATACCGGGTGCTTCACCCCCTCGACTCGGAAGACACCCGGGCCACGGCCAAGGCGATCGAGGCGCTCGGGAGCCGGGTTCGACGCTCGGCCGACGAGTGGGTGGTGAGCCCCGGGCCGGACCGCGAAGGCACCGCGCCGTGCTCGATCGACTGCGGAGAGTCGGGCACGACCCTCCGCTTCGCCTCCGCCCTCGCCGCCGCCTCCGGGCGGCGCGTTCGCTTGAGCGGTCGAGGGCGCCTGCCCGGCCGCCCGATGGCGCCGTTGTGGAGGGCCCTCGGGGCCATGGGCGCTCGGACGCGTTCCCTCGGCGCCCGGGGGAAGACCCTGCCGGTGACGATCGAGGGGCCCATCGACGGGGCGGACGTCGCGGTCGAGGCGTCCGAGTCCTCCCAGTTCGCCTCCGCGCTGCTCCTGATCGCACCGGTCCTCGAGCGCTCGACGGTCCTCCGCCTCGAGGGTCGGGTCGTCTCGGAGCCGTACCTCGACGCCACCCTCTCCGTGCTGACGAGCTCGCGAATCCACGTCCGTCGGTCCGGGCGGCGGTTCGAGGTGGAGGGGCGCCAGCGCTACCAAGGTCGCCGATTCGCGGTACCGGGGGACGCCTCCTCCGCCGCGTACCTCTGGACCGCCGGAGCCCTCGCAGGGGGTCCGGTCCGCGTGCGGGGAATCCCGAGGGACCGACCCCAGGCGGACCTCGCCGTCCTCGACCTGTTCCGGGCCTCGGGCGCGGTCGTGCGGGAGGGCCGACGAGGCATCTCGGTCTCCGCCGGAGCCCGCCACCGCCCGTTCTCGATCGACCTCACGCGCGCGCCGGACCTCTATCCGCTCGCGGGGGTGCTCGCCGCCGCGACCCCGGGCCGCTGCCGGTTGCGCGGAGCCCCCCACATCGTCCTCAAGGAGTCGGACCGACGCGCCGGCACCGAGCGGCTCGTGGCCGCGCTCGGCGGCCGCTGCCGACGGACCCGCTCGGGTCTCGAGATCGAAGGACGGGCGGAGCTCCCCGGATTCGTGCTGGAGCACGAGGACGACCATCGCCTCGTGATGAGCGCGGCCGTGGCCGCGCTCGCGGCGAGCTCGCCCTCTCGACTGGGAGACGCCGACGCGGTGCGCAAGTCGTTCCCGGGGTTCTGGCGCGCGCTCGTCGCGCTCGGGGCGGAGGGGCCGAGGCGATGATGGGCTATGGCGAGCGCTTCCGCATCGCGCTCTTCGGTTCGAGCCACGGTCCCGAGGTCGGGGTCGAGATCCAAGGGATCCCCGCCGGAACGCCCATCGATCTCGCTCGCATCCAGGCCGCTCTCGACCGGCGTCGCCCGGTCGGCCGACGGCTCGCGACGCGGCGGGCGGAGGAGGATCGGCTTGTCGTGGATCGGGGCGTCGACCACGGGGTCTCGGACGGCGGGAGCTTCCGAGCCCACGTGGCGAACGAGGACGTTCGTCGCGAGCCCTACGACCGGATGCAGGATACGCCTCGACCGGGTCACGCCGACTTCCCGGCGCGGATGCGCTACGGTCCCGACACGGACCTCTCGGGCGGTGGGATCTTCTCCGGGCGCATGACCGTGGGGCTCGTCATCGCGGGCACGGTCGCCCGGTCGCTCCTCGATCCACTCGGCGTCGACCTCCTCGGCTACACCCGGGAGATCGGCCCGATCGATGCCGCGGTGCCGGAGGGCGACCTCGCGACGCTGCGGGCCCGCGCCGCCCAGAACGAGGTCGGATGCCCCGATCCCGACGCCGCGTCGCGCATGGAGGCGGCGATCGCGGCGGCCCGCCGGGAGGGCGACAGTCTCGGCGGGGTGGTGGAGGTCCGCATCGAGGGGGTCCCCATCGGGGTCGGGGAGCCGTTCTTCGACTCGGTCGAGAGCGCGATCGCCCACCTCGCCTTCTCGGTTCCGGCGGTGAAGGCGATCGAGTTCGGGGCCGGGTTCCGGGCCGCCCGGATGCGCGGCAGCCAGCACAACGACCCGTTCATCTGGGCCGGCGATCGGGTGCGCACGGAGACGAACCACGCCGGGGGGATCCTGGGCGGCCTCGCGACCGGTATGCCGATCGTGTACCGCGTCGCGGTGAAACCGACCTCGTCGATCGCGCGTCCCCAGCGCACGGTGCACCTGACGACCCACGAGCCGGCCACGCTCGTCGTGACCGGACGGCACGATCCGTGCATCGTGCCCCGGGCCGTCGTGGTCCTCGAGTCCGTGGCCGCGATCGCGATCGCGGACCTCGCGCTCCGCGGAGGTTTCGTGCGATGACCGAGGGCCGGATCCCGGCCGCGATCCTCGGCGCGGGAGGATACATCGGGCAGCATTTCGCCCGACTCCTCGCGGACCACCCGACATTCGAGCCCCTCGTCCTCGGCGCCGGGGAGCGTTCCGGAGGAAGGGCGCTCGAGGACCTCTGGCAGCTCACGGAAGCGATCCCGCCGGACCTCGCCCGGGTCCGTTTGAGCCCCGCCTCGCCCCGCAGCCTCGCCGCGTCCGGCATCCGCGTCGCCTTCTCCGCTCTTCCGAGCGGCACCGCGGGACCCATCGAGTCTGAGCTGGCCCGCCGGGGGATCTCGGTCTTCACGAACGCGGCGGACCACCGAATGGATCCCCGCGTGCCGCTGCTCGTCCCCGAGGTCAATCGGGAACAGCTCCTCCTCGCGCGACGCCAGCCGAGGCGGGGCGGGATCGTCGTCGCGAACGCGAACTGCTCCACCACCGGCCTCGTCCTCGCGCTCCGACCCGTCTGGTCCCGGCTGGCTCCCCGCGCCGTCCATGCGAGCACGTACCAGGCTCTCTCCGGCGCCGGCTACCCCGGGGTACCCTCGCTGACGATCACCGACAACGTGGTACCGTTCATCCGGGAGGAAGAGGAGAAGGTCGCCCGCGAGTCGGCCAAGATCCTCGGCACGGTCCGAGGCTCGCGCGTGCGGCCGGACGAGACGCCGTTCCTCGTGCACTGCGCGCGCGTCGCGACGCGGGAGGGTCACCTCGAAGCCGTGACCGTCGAGGCGACCCGACGGCCGGATCGCGCGGAGCTGCTCCGCCGATGGAGCACGTTCGATCCGTTGAGCGCGTTCGCCCTGCCGACCGCCCCGCATCCCCCGGTCGAGCTGCGGCGAGAGGTCGACCGGCCCCAACCGCTCCGGGACCGGTGGGCGGGCCATCCGACCCGCGCGCGGGGGATGGCCGCGGTCGTCGGGCGCGTCCGCTGGGATCCGCCGTTCCTGCGGTTCTACACCCTCTCGCACAACGCGGTCCGCGGCGGCGCCGGAGGGTCCGTCCTCAACGCCGAGCTCGCCCTCGCCCTCGGGGTCCTTCGCCCCGATGGCCGGAGGGCGCCGTGACCCGCCGCACCGCCCCGGTCGTCCTCAAGTTCGGCGGGGCTTCGCTCGAGGACCCCGAGCAGGTCGCCGGCGACATCCGCCAGGCCCAGCGGAATTCGACCGAGGTCGTGGTGGTGGCTTCCGCGCGCGAAGGGGTCACCGACCTCCTCAGCGCGTCCGCCCGCCACCCGCACTCCCAGGTCCAGCATGGCCGTCTCCTCGACGAGATCCGGGCGAGGCATCCGGGCCTCCCTCCCGTGGGCCGCCGGCACCTCGATCGCGTCCGCCGGCTCGTGGAGGCCCTCGAGCGATCGACCGCGCCCGACCCGGCTTTGACCGACCGACTGCTGAGCGAGGGCGAGCGCCTCGCGGTCCACTGGCTCTCGGCCCGGCTCCGGGAGGACGGGATCCCGGCCGTGCCGGTGGAAGCGGACCACCTCGGGCTCATCACCGACAACGCCTACGGCGCCTCCTGCATCCTCCTCGACCGCTCCCGGGCCGCGGTGCGGCGGGGCCTCGGCCGGATCCTCGCACGGCACGATCTCCCGGTGGTCACCGGCTACTTCGGACGGAGCCTCGAGGGGCGCGTCGCGACGCTCGGCCGCGGGGGCTCCGACTATGCGGCCGCGGGGATCGGAGCGCTCCTCGGCGCGTCGCGCGTGGAGCTCGTCAAGCGGCACGTCGCGGTGCTCTCGGCGGATCCGCGAGAGGTCCCCGACGCCCGCCCGATTCCCGAGCTCTCGTACGAGGAGGCGGAGGAGCTGGCCCAGTTCGGGGCCCGAGTTCTCCATCCGCTCACGATCGAGCCGGCCCGGGCCCAGGGCATCGTGCTGCGGGTCCGATCGCTCGACGACCCGAGCGTCGTGACGACGATCGCCCCGCCGCGGGCCGGCCGCCGCAACCGGGCGCTCACGGTCCTCCGGCCGCTCCGTCTGCTCCGCTTGAGGGTGCCCGGCGGTCGCCAGCGGCCGGGGATCGTCGCCGAGGTCTCCCAGCGGCTCGCGGCGGCCCACGTCAACCTCGTGCAGCTCTACACCTCCTCCGCGCTGCTCTGCCTGGTCCTCGAGCCGGAACAGGTCCTCCCCGGTCTTCGAGCGCTCGCGCCCGTCACGCGGGAGGCCGCCGCGATGGTCGATGGACCGTATCGGGTCGCCCTCGTCACCGCGATCGGCGACGGGATCCTCGGAGACCTGCACCTCCTTCCCCCCGGTACGGTCTCGGAAGCCGAAGGGTTCAGCGCGACCCCTCGGGCGCTCTCCGTCGCGGTGCCCGAGTCCCGCGGCACCGAGGTCCTCCGCGCGCTCCACCGCGCGCTGGTCACGGGAGCCCCGACGTGATGGACGCGTGGGAGGAGTTCGCGAGCCACGCCGCCGGGGCCGAGGTCGCTGGCTACTTCGAGACGGGCGCGGAACGGGGGCTGCGCCCGGCCTCGGCCACGTTCTTTGACCGCGCCGAGGAGGTCGTGACGGTCGATCGACGGTCGAACTTCGACGCGCTGCGTCGGAGGTGCGACCGATTCCTCGAGGGAAGCCGGGACCGGGCCGCGATCGGCTACCTCGGGTTCGATGCGGTCGGCCTGGTCGAACCGGCCCTCCGAACGTTCCCGCCGGGTTCGCCGTTCCCGCTCGGCGAATTCGCGCTCGCCCGGAGGGTCACCGTCCGCCCCGCACCGCGCCGTCGATCCCCGGAAGCGCCGTCCCGGGAGCCGAAGCCGTCCCCCGGCCGCCCGCTCTCCGATACCCTGCCCGCCGCCCGCTACGCGGCGGCCGTGCGGCGGGTCGTGCACGACATCCGCGACGGGGAAGCCTTCCAGGTCGTGCTCGCGCACCGCCGCGAGTGGCGCCGCCCCCCCGATCTCCTCGAACGCGCGGGCCGCTTGAGAACGAGCGAGCGCTTCGCGTTCTTCTACTACCTCAAGTTCGGGGACCGCGAGCTCATCGGCGCGACGCCGGAGTCGGTCGTCGAGGTCGCCCGGGACCGGGCGTACGTCAACCCCATCGCGGGGACTCTCCCGAGCGGCAGGACCTCGCAGCTCCGGCTCCCGCTCGCCGCGGACCCGAAGGAGCTCGCCGAGCACCGGATGCTCGTCGATCTCGCGCGGAACGACCTCGGCCGCGTCGGGCGGCCAGGAACGGTCCGCCTGCTCTGGCAGGAGCGGCGCGAGCGGTATGCGCGTCTCGAGCACCTCGTCAGCCGGGTGACCGCCCGGCTCGCGAAGGACGTCGACCCCTGGGTCACTCTGGCCGCCACGTTCCCCGCCGGGACGGTGAGCGGGGCCCCCAAGATCCGCGCCACCGAGATCCTCCGCCGGGAGGAGAAGACCTGGAGGGGACCCTACGCCGGGGTGGTCGGACTCGTGCGCCCGGGCGCCTACGCGGATTGGGCCCTCCTGATTCGGTCCGGTTTCGCCGCGGGCGCTCGCCTCTACTCGGCGGCGGGAGCCGGCATCGTGCACCGCTCGGAACCCGTCCGGGAGTTCCACGAGACCCTGGCGAAGCTCGCGCACGTCGAGGCCACCCTCGCGGGAGGCGCCCGGTGAGGATCCTCCTCGTCGACCATGAGGACTCGTTCGTCCACAACCTGGAGCAGGCGATGCGATCGGCGGGGGCGAGCGTGCGCTGCGTCCGATGCACCCTCCCGATCTCGCAGGCCCTCCGTCTCGATCCGGACGGCGTCGTCCTTTCGCCGGGGCCCGGTCATCCGAGCGACCGACGGATCACGGGGCTCGCGCGGGCGCTCCTCGACCGCTGGAGCACCGAGCGACCGTTCCTCGGGGTCTGCCTTGGCCACCAGTTGATCGGGGAGTACTTCGGCGCGCGCGTGGCGCTCGCGCCGGCTCCCGTGCACGGGGAGGTCGGCGAGGTCCACCACGACGGCCGGGGGATCTTCGACGGCGTGCCGAGCCCGTTCCTCGGGGCGCGATACCATTCCCTCGTCGTGGACCGACGCTCGGTTCCGGAGTGCCTTACCGTGAGCGCCCGGGGAGCCGACCGGATCGTGATGGGGCTCCGCCACGCCGAGCGACCGGTCGAGTCGGTCCAGTTCCACCCCGAGTCGTATCTGACCGAGGCCGGGCCCCAGATCCTCCGGAACTTCCTCGCTGAGGTGCGTCGTTGATCGGCCCCGTCCTCGCCGCCCTGCTCGCCCCGGCCCCGCTCGACGCCCACGATGCGCGACGCACGTTCGACCTCCTGCTGGCCCCGGCCTCGACCGACGCGGAGCGGGCGTCGATCCTCGTCGCGCTCGCGAGCCGGCCGGACTCCCCCGCGGAGCTCACCGCCTTCGCCGGCGAGCTGCGGAGGCGGGCGAGCCCGTTCCCCGTCCCGCGTCGGGACGGCGCCATCGATCTGTGCGGCACCGGCGGCGCGTCTCGCCCGTCCTTCAACGTCTCGACCGTGAGCGCCTTCGTGGTCGCGGCGGCGGGGACGCCGGTCGTGAAGCACGGGAACGCGAGCGCCCGCGGCCCGTGCGGGTCGAGCGACCTGCTCCTGGCGCTCGGTCTCCCGATCGATCGCGCTCCGAAGTTCGCGCGGGAGAGCTATCGTCGTTACGGGCTCGCCTTCCTGCACGCGCCCTTGTTCCATCCGACGACCCGCGCGGTGGGGCCGGCCCGGCGGCTCCTCGGCATCCCGACCCTCTTCAACCGTCTCGGCCCGCTGTCGAACCCGGCGGGGGTGCCGTACCAGGTGGTTGGCGTCCCGAACGCGGAGCTGGCCCGCACGATGGCCCTCGCGCTCGCGGGCCTCGGCACCCGCGGAGCGATCTCCATGTCCTCCGAGGAGGGGTGCGATGAGTTCTCCCCCCGGGAGCCGACGCACCTCTTCCGATGGACCGGCCAGGGCGTCGTGCGCGCGACCGTCCGTCCCGAGCTCCTGCTCCCGGGGGAGGACCGGCGCGGACCCTGGGGGGCGCTGACTCCGCCGGCGGCGGCCGAGGAGACCCGTCGGCTCCTCGCGGGAGGCGGGGGCGCCCGACGGGGATCGGTACTGCTCACGAGCGGGGCGGCGCTCTGGGTCTCGGGCCGCGCGCGGTCGCTCGCCTCGGGTCTCGAACGGGCGCGCGACGCCCTCGACTCCGGTCGTGCGGAGGAGCTCCTCCACCAGCTCGAGGCGCTCGCTCCGAGGTTCGCGGGCGCCCGGGGGGAGTGATCGTGGGCTTCCTCGAGGAGATCCTCGCCGAGACCCGGCGGTCGATCCGCCAATCCGGGTACGTCGAGGGACTCGGGCCCGCGCCGGGGCGACCCGGCCCCAGCCTGCGCCGGGCGGTCGAGCGGGACCGGGCGCGAGGGGCGCTCGTGGTCGAGTACAAGCGGGTCTCCCCCGGGTCGGACCGGCCGGTCCTTCCCGAGCGTTCGGTCGCCGAATTCGCGCGGGCGATTGGGCCGACGCCGCCCACCGCGTACTCCTGCGTCGCCGCGACCCCCCGGTTCGGCGGCCGGCCGGGCGACATCGCGGAGCTCCGTCGGAAGACCGACCTTCCGATTCTCTTCAAGGAGTTCGTGGTCGACCCCCTCCAGCTCGACGTCGCGCGGCGCGCGGGGGCGAGCGCGGTGCTCCTGATCGCCCGCCTCGGCCTCCCCGAGCTCCCGGCGCCGGTGCCGATCCCCGAGCTCGCCCGGGCGGCGCACGAACGGGGCCTCGAGGTGCTCCTTGAGCTCCACGCGCGCGGAGAGCTCAAACTGACCGGCGACGTGGAGGCCGACATGTACGGCGTGAACGTCCGCGACCTCGACAGCCTCCGCATCGAACGACCCACCGCGGAGGCGACGCTCGGGGCGGCCCACCATCTTCGGCCTCTCCTCGGCCTGAGCGGGGTCGAGGGACCGGCGGAGGCCCAACGCTTCTGGGAGCTCGGAGCGGACGGAATCCTGGTCGGCTCCGCGGTCGCGCGGAGCTCCGATCCCGTGACGTTCCTGCGGTCGCTCGGCCGGCGGGGCCGGGAGGCACCGCCATGAGGACATTCGTCAAGTTCTGCGGCCTCCGGACGGTCGAAGCGGTGCGCGCCGTCCCCGCCGGTGGCGCCGCCGGGTTCGTGATCGACGTGCCCGGCTCGTCCCGCTCGCTCTCCGTCGCGGAGGCGGGAGGACTCATGGAGGCCGTACCGCCCGAGGCGGAGGCCTGGGCGGTCGTGGTCGAACCGACGGCGGAGCTGGTGCATCGCCTGTTCGACGAACTCGGGGTCGACCGGGTGCAGGTGTACGGCCCGGTGCCCGGGGACCTCGAGTTCCTCGAGATCCATCACCTCGTCCCTTCCGTCCCGATCTCCCCCGCTCCCGGCGGGCCCGAACCGACCGTGCCCCCGGCCGAGGACTATCCGAGGATCCATCTCGATGCGGCCGGCCAGCCCCTCCCGGGCGGCAGCGGGGTCCGCCCCGACTGGGAGACCTGCGCGGCGATCGTCGACCGGCACCCCGGGCGCAAGTTCGTGCTCGCGGGCGGCCTCTCCGCCGAGAACGTCGCCGACGCGCTCGCCACGGTCCGTCCGTGGGGCGTCGACGTCTCCTCGGGCATCGAAATCGCTCCGGGAGTCAAGGACCTCGGCCGGATGCACGCGTTCGTCGCCGCGGTCGAGGAGTACGAGTCGAAGAATGCCTAGGCGGTTCGGCCCGTACGGTGGCGCCTACGTCCCCGAGACCCTGGTCCCGGCCCTCACGGAGCTCGAAGCGACGTGGAGGTCCGCGCGACGCGACCCGGCGTTCCGCTCCGAGCTCCGTCGCCTCTCGACCACCCTCGGAGGTCGACCGACGCCCCTCTACTTCGCCGAGAACCTGACCCGACGGGCGCGAGGGGCCGAGATCTGGCTGAAGCGAGAGGACCTGCTCCACGGAGGCGCGCACAAGTTCAACAACGCGCTCGGCCAGGGGCTTCTCGCCCGCCGGATGGGCAAGCCCCGGCTGATCGCGGAGACCGGGGCGGGCCAGCACGGGGTGGCGACCGCGATGATCGGCGCCGCGCTCCGCCTCGAGACCGAGGTCTACATGGGGGAGGTCGACATGGAGCGCCAGCGTCCGAACGTCGAGCGGATGCGCCTGCTCGGGGCCCGCGTGATCCCGGTCTCCACGGGCAGCCGCACGCTGAAGGACGCGATCAACGCCGCGCTCCGGGACTGGATCACGAACGTGCGGACCACGCACTACCTGCTCGGATCCGCCGTGGGGCCGCACCCGTTCCCGTCCATCGTCGCGGACTTCCAGAGCGTGATCGGCCGGGAGATCCGAACGCAGTCGCGCCGGGCCTTCGGCCGTCTGCCGGACCTCGCCGTCGCGTGCGTCGGGGGCGGGTCCAACGCGATCGGGACCTTCCATCCGCTGCTCCGCACCCCGGTCGAGCTCTGGGGGGTCGAGGCGGGTGGGCCGCGCGGACGGTCGCGCGGAGCGGCCTCGCTCACGCGGGGCGCGCCGGGGATCCTCCACGGCAGCCTTTCCTACGTGTTGCAGGACCGCGACGGGCAGGTCGCAGCGACCGAGAGCATCTCGGCCGGGCTCGACTACGCCGGCGTCGGACCGGAGCACGCCTGGCTCCGGGATTCCGGGCGGGTCCGGTACCTCGCGGTGCACGACGACGAAGCCCTGCGTGCGTTCCACTGGCTCGCGGAGGACGAGGGGATCCTCCCCGCCCTCGAGCCGGCCCACGCGATCTTCGCGGCGGTCGGAGCGGCGCGTCGCCGACCCCGCTCGCAGCGGATCGTCGTCACCCTCTCCGGACGGGGGGACAAGGACCTCGAGGTGGTCACCCACGCCGCTCGCTGACGCGCTCCAAGGTTCCCGGGACGGTCGCGGGCCGATCGTCGTGCCGTATCTCCTCGTCGACCGCCGCCGGTCCCGTTCTCTGAAGCGCACCGCCACGGCGTTGCGGGACGGAGGGGCCCGCGCGGTCGAGCTCGGTTTCCCCTTCTCCGACCCGATCGCGGACGGCCCAGTGCTCGAGGCCGCCCATGACCGGGCGCTGCGCGCGGGCACCTCCTGGGCGGACCTACTCTCGGCGTGCCGCACCGTGAGCCCGATCCTTCCGACCGCCGTCATGACCTACGGCAATCCCCTGTGGCACCGCGGTCTTTCGACCGCCCTTCGGGAGCTCGCGCACGCGGGAGCCACGGGCCTCATCGTCCCGGATCTGCCGCTCGAGGAGTCGCCGGCGTTCCGCGCGGCGAGCCGGGCCGCGGGGCTCAGCCTCGTGCTGCTGGCCGCTCCCGGGGTCACTCGGGCCCGGCTCGAGCGCATCGCCCAGAGCTCCCAGGGCTTCCTCTACCTCGTCTCGCGGTACGGGACCACGGGGTCGCAGGGAGGGGCCGCGTCGGTCGATCTCCGCCCGCTCGTCTCGGCCGCCCATCGGGCGGCCCCGGAGCTGCCCGTCCTCCTCGGCTTCGGCGTGCGGGACCGCGCGAGCGCCGCCGCCGCGATGGCGACCGGCGCGGACGGCATCATCGTCGGGAGCGCGCTCGAGGAGCGGATCGCCCGGGGGGATTCGCCCGAAGCGCTCACCGACTGGGTGCGTTCCCTCTCCGTGACCTCGAGGCGACGGTAGGCCGGCACCGAGGGCGCGGACGGCTCAGGGCCGGATCCGCTCGAGCGAGAGGAACCGCACGGTCGCCGGGTCGCTCACGCCGGCCACCACGAACTCCTTGCGCACTCCCTGGGCGACCCGGACCCCTCCGGCGACCTCGGGCCAGGAGGAGACGTGCGTCGCCGGCACGGCCTGGACGAGGTAGCGGGCATGCGAATGCTCCGGGTTCCTCGGGTAGGCGCGGAAGTGGGCGCCGTACTTGAATCCGGTCTTGACGACGAGCCGCCGCCCCCTCAGCTCCCGGTAGGCGGCGAGCCGCTCGACGAATCGGCGGTCCAGGCGGCGGGCGCGCCGCTCGAGGCGGTCGCGCGGGACCGAGCGGCCCGACTTCGCGTCGCGCAGCGCGAGCTGGCCGGTGTCCACGAGGTAGGCGGCCTCGATCAGGCTCAGCTCGAGACGGCGACCGACCCGGCTGCCGTAGGCGAGGGTGCGCCCGAGCGCCTCCACCGCGACCGGGTCGTGGACCATCACCCGATCGTCGGAGAGCCAGCCCTCCGCGGGCGCCGGGAGCGGAGTGCCGGGGAGCGCTCCCGAGGGGGCGGGACGTCGCACACGATAGTACGTGAGGTCCGACTCCTCGTCGACGAGGCCGAGGAGGAGCTGCTTCTTCGCGCTCTGGGCCCGATCGGCGAGGTCGAAGAGGCGCCCGAGGTCGAACGGCACGCGCTCGCTCAGCGCCTCGACCCAGAACCGGGAGGGGGTCTTGTGGAGGACTCCACCGCGCGGGAGGACGGAGAAGGCGATCGGCGGAGGACTCGCGCGCACGACGTAGCCGCGCTGGCGGAGGTCCCGGTAGACGAGGTACCGGACCGCGAAGCCGGGGTCCCTTCGCACCGCCCGGCGGTAGAGCGCCGGCCACTCGACGGGCCGACCGCCCTCGGTCGCGACCGCGATCCGCTCCATCTCGAGCAGATAGACCGACTCGTACCGGTCGAGCTCGAGCGACCCCTCCGACCCCGGGGTACCGAAGAACCCCTTCGCGTAGACCTGGCTCGCCTCCGCGGGGTCGACGAACCGCACGCCCGCTTCGTCGCGGACGACGCCGGTCACTTCCTCGCCCCGCGCAGCTCCGAGAGGGTGAGGATCGGCTCGAGGCGGACCCCCGCGGCCGCGAGATGCTCGGCCGCCCCGCTCTCGCGATCGACGACCACGAGGGCCCGGTCCACCACGCCGCCGGCCGCCCGGACGATCTCGACCGAGCGGAGGGTGCTTCCGCCGGTGGTCGAGACGTCCTCGATGAGGAGGACCCGGGCGCCCTTCGGGATGTCGCCCTCGAACGGCTGGCGCGTGCCGTGCTCCCGTGCTCCCTTCCGAAGCACCGCGTAGTCGTGCCCCGTGCGCAGCGCGACCGCGACCACGAGGGGCACGGCTCCGAGCTCCATCCCGGCGAGGCGGTCGGCCGCCCCGACCCGGGCGGCGAGAGCTCGGGCGAGGAGCTCGAGCCGGGCGGGAGACGTCCAGGCCCGCTTCACGTCGATGTAGACGTCGCTCTTCTCCCCGGACGTGAGCGTGAACTCCCCGAAGCGGACGGCGCCCGCGTCGAGGAGGGTCGAGAGCACCTCCTCGCGCGTCGGCACCGCCTCGGCCGATCCGGTCGTCACCAGGGCACCTTCTTCAGACCCGCCTTGAACCCGACCCAGTTGAACGCGGCGTGCAGCCCGAGCGTGTACACGAGGAGCCATATGACCGCTTCCCAGCGGACGAACACCGAGACGAACAGCGCGGGGTAGACGACGAGGCCGATCGCGATCGGGACGAGGACGAACGGGAGCTGGTCCAGCAGGATCGTGCGCGTTCCGCTCTCCCGGCCCAGGCGGCGCTTGACGAACGAACCGAGCGCGTCCCCCCCCATCGCGCCGAAGGTGAGGATCGCGGCGAGGGGGACCGCCGCCGCGACGCTGGGCGCGAGGACCGGCACGAGCTGAAGATTCGGAGGGGCGAGGAGGATCAACCACGCTTCGAGGAGGCCGAACGGCATCGCCGCGAAACCAGCGAAGAGGAACCCGGACCAGGTCTTCGAGGGGCCGAGGACCCGTCGTCCGTCGCGCCAGTTCCGGCCGAAGTCCATGGGAGGCCCTCGACCGCGGGGCAGGGTCGCGAACGCGTTCGCGATGTAGCTCGGGAGGATCACCCAGAGCACCGCGAGCGCGCTCGCGAAGAACGGGTCGAGCACGCCCGGCTCCCGCTACGGCTCTCGCACGAACCGCTCGATGGCGAGGGCGATCGCCGCGAGCTTCCGAGGGTCGACGCTCTCCTCGGCATCGTGGATGTGCGATTCAGGGTCCATGCTGCCGAAGACGAGGGCCGGCAGCGGCTCCCCGCGGGGCGTCCGGAGCCCCCGCAGCGCGCTCGCGTCCGTGCCCCCGTACTCGCCGAAGATCCCGCGGGCGCCGCATGTGGCCTCGAGGATCCGCGAGAGCTTCTGGGTCGCCGGGTGCTCAACGGGGAGCGCGTAGCCCGAGCGGCACCGCGCCGGCGGCGCCTCGATCCGCGCCGTCGGCGCGTGGACGGCGGCCCAGGCCCGGACGCACCCGAGCGCGGACGCGAGGCCCTCGGCGAGCTCCATCTCGGGGGGGAGGCGCAGGTCGACCACGAAGGAGATCGTCCCACTGCGTCCAGGGTCGAGGAGGCCCCGGTCGGCCGCCGCGCGGAGCAGGCGGAGGGTCGGCGGCACCGGATTGTGCCCGCGATGGGGGTACCCCCCGTGCGTCGCCTCGCCGACCACCTGGAGTGCTCGGGCGCCCGGGGGCGTGGCGAGCGCGCTGGACCCCGCCGGCTCCAGCCGGAAGGGGGTCGCGAGGAAGGGACCGAGCTGAGCGGGGAGTGCGTCGAGCGCCGGGCCGGGTCCGGCGAACACCAGCGTCACCGCGCGGGCAACCTGGTTCGCCGCGTCGGACTCCGCGTGCGCGGCGACCAGCCGGACCTCCCCGTCCGGGGCCTCGACCGCCTGGAGGTCGAACTGAGTGACGGTCGCGCGACCGGTGACGACCGGCTCGGGCGCGTGTCGGTCGGGCCAGTCGGGCGAGGCGTAGACCGAGCGCCACTGGCGGGCGACCTCGTGAAGCCCGACCAGCGCGTCCCCGTAGGCGAGCCCCGCGGAGAGGGGGACCGGTCGCGCGAACGAGGCGTCCAGGAAGGCGGCGCCGCTCGACCCGGCCGTGGTCTCGGGGCTCCCGTCGGGGATCAGCGCGACATCCGCGAGGAGGATCCGGCCCGGGTCCCCCTCGGGCAGGCGCGCATCGCGCGCCCGCAGCGCCTCGATGCCCCCCTCGCCACCGGTCTCCTCGTCGCAGCACGCGAGGAACCGCACGTTCCGCGGCGCATCGTCGGACGCGACGAGGCGCCGGATCGCGGCGAGGGAGGCGACCACGCCGCTGCCGAGGTCATCGTTCGATCCCCGCCCGTAGAGCCGACCGTCGGACCGCAGGGTCAACGTGTGGGGGGGCGACTTCCACCGGCCGAGCTGCTCCTTCGGAACCGGCACGACGTCGAAGTGGGTCATGAGGAGCACGGTCTCCTTGGCCCCGCGGTCCAGGTCGCCGATCACGTTCGGGCGGGAGAGTCCGTGCCAGTCCGCCGGGAGGTCCCCCTCGACGAGGGGGTCGTAGACGCGGGTCGAGAGACCGGCCGCCCGCGCCGCTCGGACGATCGCGTCGGCGGTGCGGAGATAGTTCGGCTTCTCCCAGCGTCCGTGGCCCGGGTCCTCGAGGTTGGTGGGAGCGAGGGCGACGAGCTGGGCGAGCTGCCGGAACGACTCCTCGTCCCCGAGCGCCCGGGCCGCCTCGATGGACGACCCTTCCGAGTCCCGGCCGGCCACGGTCCCCCCTACTTGAGCGCGAACACCACGACGAGCGAGCTCGTGAGCAAGAGGAGGAACGTCGCGATGAACATGTGCGTGAACATCGACATCGTGTCGCCGAGGGACGTCAAAAGGCGTGCGGTGTAGCCCGGCCCGAGCACGTTCACGGCCGGGATCTCCTTCGAACCGTAGCGGACCTCCGTGAGGCGGAGCTCCGCGAGCGCCGCCCGCATCACTTCGACCCCGTCGCGCGCGATGGCCGCCGCCGGGTACCGTTCCCCGAGCGCGTTGATCGTCCCGTCGACCTCGTGAACGACGTGGTTGTCGGTGGTGAGCACCTCCGCCGAGTCGACCAGGCGCTCGAGCTCGGCGACGATCGACGCGCGCATCCCGACCACGAGGTTGTTCGCATCGATCAGGAGGTACCCCGAGGTCTTTCCCCCCGCCCGGATCACGAGGGCCCGCATTCCCTGGGGCCCGATTCCGTGCTCCTTCGTGTCGTAGCCGCCCCGGGCGGAAACTCCCACCTCGATCGGTCCGTCTGCCGCGGCGTCGAGGGCGGCCCGGACGGCGGCCTTTGCGTCCGCGACGATCTTCTCGGCGGTCGGGGTCCCGTAGAGGACGTCCCCCTGGCCCTCCACGTAGGAGTTGTGCGCGTCGATCACCTCGATCGGGGGACCGCCGTCGTGCTGGATCTCGCGGACGATCCGGTCCCCCACGCTGTACGCGATATCGTCGGTCGGCGCGGGAGCCTGGGAGACCACCACGACGACCACGTTGCCGAGGAGCTGGGCCCGGGCGAAGCTCCCGGCGTACGGCGCGAGCAGCGGGCTCGCCCGCCGCGGGATCGCGGCCGCGCCGCCCGCGAGCAGTTCCCGGCAGGTCGCCCCGACGCGATCGAGCTCGGCGCTGGAGGGAAGGTTGAGGTCGTGGTCGCACGGGGTGTGCGGGACGAGGACGGTGCCGGCCCCGCTCCCGAGCTGTTCCGAAAGCTTGCGGGGGAGATCGCTCGAGCCGAGGGCGGCGAACGGTCCCGGGTGGACCGTCGGCAGCGCGACCGTCGCGTAGGGCGCGCCGTCGCGGGCGAAGGCGAAGAGGCCGACCCTCAGGTCGGCCGGAACCGCGGACTTGACGAAGAACGACTCGAGGGAGTGGGTCGCGCCCGGGTCCCGATCGCCGACATGATCGAGCAGCGGGCGGATGAGGGCGACGCCTGAGCTCTGGAACTCCCTCCGGATCGGCCGATCCGAGGCCCGGATCAGCATCGCGCTCGCGAGGAAGCCGAAGACAAGGAACAGGAACGCCGCGAGGAGGTCGGTCGCGGTCGGAGGGACCAGCCCGTAGAGGCCGGCGAGGGAGCCGATCGGCTGGACGAGCGCCGGGAGCAGCATCCGGGCGTGGTTCGCGCGCGACACTCCGTAGAGGCTCATCTGGCGGAACCAGAACGCCGGGCCCGCGAGGAAGGCTCCCAGCATCACCGCCCCGGGAACGAGCGAGGGCCACAGGAGGTGGAACCCCTGCCACACGGCCGCGATCGGCAGCTCGAGCACGAGGACAATGAGCGAGAGGAAGAGCGCGCGGTTGAGCTCGAACCGGCCCCCGAAGAGGGCGGCGAGCGGCGTCGTGAGGACGACCGCGAGGAGCGCCGGGCCCGCGAAGACGAGCCCGAATCCCTCGGCAACGAGCCGCCAGTTCGGGTACCAGATCAAGTAAGCGAGGACGAACCCGACGAGGAGGACGAGACCGCCGGCCAGCGGAGGGCGGGGCGCGCGGAACAGCACGTGACCCCGGCGGATCTGGCGGTGACCCCCGGCGGTCACCTCCGCGGCACTAGCCGCCACGGGCGCGACGCACCTCCTCGAGGATCCCTCGGAAGCCGGCGCCGAGCCCCTCCTCTTCCATGATCGTCCCCGTGACGAGGACGTTCGCGCCGGCTTCGAGCAGCGTCCTCGCGTCCGCTCCGGAGCGGATCCCACCGCCAACGACCACCGGGATCGAGACCGTCGCGCGGACCGCGCGTACCATCGTCGCGGGAACCGGTGCCGGAGCCCCCGAGCCGGCCTCGAGATAGACGTAGCGCATGCCGAGGAACTCGGCCGCGAGCGCGTAGCCCGCGGCCCCCTCGGGGTCGTCCCGCTCTACGGGATCGACCTGCCCGACCTCTCCCACGCGCATGCCCGGGGCGATCACGAGGTAGCCGAGGGGGATCGGCTCGAGTCCCATCGCCCGGACCGCCCGGGCCGAGCGTGCGTGGGCCCGGATCACGAGGTCGAGGCTCCTCGAGTTCAGGAGGCTCATGAACAGCACCGCATCCGCCTCCCTCGCGAGCGACTCCGGTCCCTGCGGGAAGATGACCGTCGGCACGTCGACCGCCTGCTTGACGGCGGTCGCGGTCGACCCCATCACCTCGCGGGAGATGCCGGTCGATCCCCCGAGGAGGATCACGTCGCTGCCGAGGGCCACGGCCCCCTGGGCGACCCGGGCCGCCCCCGGACCGGGGGACTTGTCCGGATCAATCAGCGTGAAGTGGACCGGGCCGCGCGCGAGCCGTTCCTCCAGGTAGCGCTCGACCCGGCCGGTCGGACGGGACCCGGTCACCGGAACGCCACCGCCAGGAACGCGAACAGGGCCACGGACATCGCCACCTTGCTCATCGTCTGCTCGAAGTGGAGCCGCTCGGGAAGATACCGGACCGACACGACGAAGATCGCGTCGGCGGCCACGACGAGGACGACGTACATAATCCCGGCGACACTCGCCCAGGGGACGAACCAGAGGACCGGCAGCACGCTCGCGGCGATCGCGATCGCCACGCTCGATTGGGCCACGCGCGACGCGGCGACGACGCCGTGCGACTGCGGCAGGGTCCGGCGTCCGACGTCGCCGGCCATGTCCTCGGCGTCCTTGATCACCTCGCGGCTCAGGGTCGCGAGGAACGCCATCCCGGCGAACACCGCGACGAGCTCGACGCGGCCCGCGACCGCCCCCCCGTAGAGGAAGACGAGGCCGGTCAGGAGCGCCACCGTGAGGTTCCCCGCGAACCCCTCGGCCTTGAACCGGGACTCGTAGAGGAGCAGGGAGCCGATCGCGATCACGAGGATGACGCCGACGAGGGGAACGAACACGATCACCGGCACCACGACGACGACCCCGAGCACGAACAGCGCCACCGTGATCGCCTTCGCGGCGCGGACCGAGACCTCGCCGGTCACGAGGGGCCGGTCGGGGTGGTTCAGCCGATCCCCTTCGAGATCGAGCAGGTCGTTGAGGGCGTTTCCGCCGGCGGTGACGAGGGCGGTGGACGCGGCGGCGAGCACGACCCAGAGCCAGAACGCGCCGGGCGCGCTGACGCCCGTGCCCCGGGCCGCGAGCCCTCCCACGATCGTCCCGAGGAACGAGACCGCGAGATTCCCGGGGCGCAGCAGGCGCAACGCCGAGAGCACGCCGGCGGATGTCGGCGGGGCTTCCTTAACGGTTGTGGCCTCGCGGAACGTCTCGGGTTATAAGCCGGGACGTCTCGGGCCCCGCGCATGTCCGTCGCCGGGGTCCCCCGTCCGCCGGTCACGCGATTCACCCTGCCGAACGGTCTCGGCGTCGTGCTCGCCCCGATTCCGGCGAGCCCGACCGCGAGCGTCTGGGTCTGGTATCGGGTCGGTTCGAAGAACGAACGGCCCGGGATCACCGGGGCGTCCCACTGGGTCGAGCACATGCTCTTCGAGGGCAGTCCCCGCTACGCGAAGGGCGAGATGGACCGGGCCGTGGTGAGCGTCGGCGGGGAGCTGAACGCCTTCACCGACACGGACTTCACGGCCTACCTCACGACGGTCCCCCGGGAGCACCTCGACGTGCCACTCGACATCGAGTCCGATCGGATGACCCGGGCGCTGATCTCCGACGAGGAGGTGGCGCGCGAGCGGACGGTCATCCATTCCGAGCGCGAGGGCGCGGAGAACTGGCCCGAGTTCCGCGTCGAGGAGGAGCTCTATCAGCTCGCGTTCCGCGTCCATCCGTACCGTTGGGATGCGCTCGGCCGTCGGGAGGACATCGAACGGATGTCGGCAGCCGAGCTTCGCGAGTACTACCGGCGGTTCTACGGGACCCGGAATGCGATCCTCGTGGTCGCCGGGGGATTCGAGCCGTCCCGCACCGCGGTGAGGATCCGCGAGCGCTTCTCCGCGCTCCCGGCCGGCGGGGACGATGTGAAGGTGGGGGAGGTGGAGCCCCCAGCCCGGGGGGAGCGGCGGTCGGAGCTCACGGGACCCGGCACGACCCCCCATCTTGAGATGGGCTGGCGCGCCCCCGCCCTCGACGACCCCGCGACCCCCGCGACGATGATCGTCGACGCGATCCTGGGCGGAGAGACCCGGCCCTTCGCGGCCGGCTCCGGTTGGGGACGGGCGGCCGAACATCCGAGCGCCCGGCTGTACCGGGCGCTGGTCGACTCCGGGCTTGCCGTTCGCGCGACGAGCGACTGGCGTCCGAGGGTGTACCCCGGACTCTTCACGATCCACGCGCAAGCGGCCGCGGGGGTCCGCTTGGATCGGCTCGAGCGGGCGATCGACGCCGTGCTGGAGCGACTCGGCCGCAGCGGACCGACCGTCTCCGAGCTGAACGACGTGCGGGCCAAGATCCGTCGTGGCGCACTCCTCGCGTACGAAGGGGCCTCGCGGACCGCGTTCCGTCTGGGCTACTTCTCGGTGGTCCGATCGCCCGAGTACGAGGGCCGGCTGTTCCGCGCCCTGCTCCGAGTGAAGGCGAACGAGGTCCGGGAGCGTGCCCGCTCGCTCTTCGTGGACGAGGCCCGGGCGGTCGTGCGATTCGAGCCGCTCGACGGGAGGCCGGAATGACCGGCGCCCGGGACCCCCTTCAGGTGAAGTACTCCGAGGCGACGAACGGACTGCGGATCGCCCGCCAGACCTCGCCCCCGGGCGCCGCCAGCATCTCCGCGACCTACGTCGGGCCCGCCGGCTGGGGCTTCGATCCCCCGAGTCGCGGGGGTCTCGCGCGACTCGTGAACCAGCTCGTGACGAGCGCCGCGGGGCGACACGATCGGATCGCCCTCGCGCGCCTCCTCGACCGGGCGGGGGCCACGCTGACCCGCCAATGTGCTCCCGAATCGGCCGAAGTGACGATCTGGGGGCCGGCGGACGAGGGGGAGCTCCTGCTCCGGCTCCTCGCCGACGTCGTCCTGCGCCCCCGGTTCGATGCGGAGGACGTGGCGCGGGTCCGTCGGCAGGCGCTCGAACGGCAGCTGCGCGAGCTCACCCAGCCGGCGGCCCGGGCGGACCGGGAGCTCATGGAGAGCCTCTTTCCCGTCGGACACCCCTACCGGTCCACGGGGACCGGCGACCGCCGCAGCCTGGCGCGGATCCGACCGGAGGACCTGACCGCGTTCCACCGGGGTCATTACGTCGGTTCTGAGGGGCTCCTCGTGGTCACGGCCCCGGCGGGACACCGGGAGATCGAGCGGATCGTCCGGCGCGAGTTTTCGGAGATCTCGGACGCGTCGCCTCCGGTCCTAGACTTCCCTCACGCGAGCCTCCCTCGGGCCGCGGAGCACCGGGTGGAGCTCCGCGGACACTCGCAGGTCGAGATCCGGCTCGGCGGGTCGTCGATCCCCCGGTCGGCTCCGGAGTACCCGGCGGCGTTCCTCGCGAACGAGGTCCTCGGGGGCCGCCCGCTGCTCTCTCGACTCTTCCAGCGGGTGCGCGAGCGGGGGGGACTCGCCTACCACGCCACGAGCGAGCTCGAGGCGATGCGCTTCGGGGGGTACTGGGCGGCCCAGGCGGGCACCGGCCCGGACCGTTGGTCGAAGGTCGTTCCCATGCTCCGTTCGGAGCTCCGACGCCTCGACTCCGCCGAGGTGCCGGGGCGCGAGCTCGACGCGATCCGCGAGAGCGCGATCGGCGAGATCCCCCTCTCGCTCGAGTCGACGGCGGAAGCGCACGAGCTCGCCATCGAGCTCGCCTACCATCGGCTGCCCGAGGACTACCTGATCCGCTGGCCGGCCCGCTTGCGGGAGGTTCCACCGGGGGAGGTGCGAGAGGCGGCCGCCGTCGCCCTCGACGGCGCTCGCGCTTCCCTCATCCTCGTCGGGCCCCTGAACGGGCGGTGATCCCCGGGGTCACGCGTCCGGAACCGTTCCGCGACTCACCGGGACGACACGATTCTGGGCATACGCATTAATACGGGTGATTGTGTCGGGAACCCATGCGAGGACGTGGACGGACCGAACTCCCGGCTCAGGGAATGCTCCGGAAGAACATCACGATCACTCCCGAGGAGAGCGAGTTCCTCGACCGCCATCCCGAGATCAATCAGAGCGCGTTGTTCCGGCAGATCGTCGAGAGCCTGATGCTCGCGGAGCGATCCCCCAGCGTCGCCTCGACGCAGCAGGTGCGTCTCGGCAAGGCCGTGTACCGGTCCGGCGCGATCATGTTCCAGAAGCCGGGCGACCGGCGTCCGTAGACCCCCCGGTTCCCCCTCGGCTCCGCTCGGGAGCGAGCGACTCCCGGAGCCGCGGCCCGAGCCCCGCGAAGGCGGGTATCCCGGCGTCGGCCGCGCGGGCGTACACGATCCCCTCCGCCCCCGGCGAGAGACGGTAGGCGGACTGCGCGGTCGGCCCGTCGAGGCCGACTAGCGCGTGGCGCGAGAGGATGTGACCGAACGCCCAACTCCGTCGGATGGCGAGGTCCGTGAAGTGCGGGGCGTAGTGGCCGCCGCCGACGGCGACCGCGATCCGGTCCCCGGCGGTGGTCTCGATGGACGGCAAGAGCTCGGAGAGCAACTTCACGGCCTCGTCGGGAGGATCCGGCAGGTGCCCGTACCCGATCTCCACGAACAGCGACGGGAGCCCGAGCCACGGGCCGTGATGGGTCGACTCGTAGCACGCCCGCAGGCCGATCGCCGGGGCGCGCTCGGACATGCGACGGAGCAGCGCCACCATGAGCCCCGGATCGGTCGGCGAAAGGGCGCGGGGGCTGCCGCCGATCTCGGCCGTCGGCCCGGGGTTCCCGAGCGGGTGCACGGTGAGGCACGGGAGGTTCTGCTCGCTCCGGTGGATCGAGGGGAACACGAGGGAGATCCCCTCGGCGATGAGCTGCGGGGGAAGTCGCCGATCGAGCCGCTCATCGTGGACGTGGGGGCCCGGACGTCGGAGCATCAGGGCGTGGGCGGAGAGCTCTCGCACGGCGGCGCCGTCCACATGTTCCCCCGTGGGGCGGGGGGTTCCCCATCGTTCGGCGACTCGCCGGGCGACCGGGTCGGGCTCGCTGACGACGAGGAGATACCGCAGCACGTCGCGGAGCTGCACGCCGGCCGAACTCATGACTCCCCGCCCCCGGCCGCCGCTCGGACCGTGACCCGAGCGGTCCCGGCCGACCGGTCGTTCACGACGAGGGACGACGGGGACGATCCCGATCCGGGCGGAGGGCGAGCAATCCGGCAGCGATGCCGATGGCCCCGGCGGCGCCGAGCAGGACGGCCGAGATCGTGGGATTCCAGCGTCCGGAGGAGGCGGTCGGCGTCGGGCAGGGCGAGTAGGTGATCGCCTCGCTCACCGGGCTCCCGTCGACGACCAGCGTCCCGTTCGACGGGCTCGCCCGACACCCGGGGAGCGGGCCCACCGCGAAATCGTACGAGCCGTTGGGTTCTTGAAAGGCGATCGGAGCCCCGACGATCCCCGCCCCCAGGCTGCCGTTGAGGTAGACGTCCCACGAGACGCTGCACGCGCCCACCTCCGTGAACGTGACCGCGTACACCTCGGGCGTGGGGGTGATGGGCGTGAACCGGACCGAGATCTCCACGGCCCCGCCGTCGACCGGAACGGAACCGGCGTCGGGAGACGCCACGTACTCGTCCGGTCCCGAGATCGTGTAACTGTACGTCCCGTTTGTCGCTGGCAGCGAGATCGGCGTCCCGGCCGTCGCGGTGTGCAGGTAACCGTCGAGGCTCACCGACCAAGAGCCCGTCGTGAGCCCCGTTTCCGAGAAGTTGAGGGGATAGGCGGCGAGGGACTGGGCGGGTTCGAGGACCGTGAGCGCATCGCTCCCGAAGTCCGCGACCTCCATCGCCCCGGTCGTCGCATTGGCGACCAGAGCCTCCGGAGCGCTCTCCGCAGGCAGGGACGTGACCGGCTGCAGGGTGCCGGCCGAGAATACGCCCACGTCCCCGGCGATCAGGTTCGCGGTCAGCACCTCCTCGGTCTCGGGATCCAGGGTGATCGCGTACGGGAAATCCCCGGTCGGAGGATTGGCGACGATCGCACCCGAGAGGTCCGAGATCGCCACGACCCCCCCGACCAGGCTTACGGCGTCCGGTTCCGCGGCGGCCGGTCGCGCCAGGCCGGGCATCAGGTCCGGACCCGACTCGTATGCCCCGAGCTCTCCGACGTCGATCTCCCCGGATCCCGGATCGTAGGTGAGAGAGAGCGGGGTCCCCGGGAAGTAGTCCCAGGAAAGGGCGGTGAGATCGTCCGGGCGGATCACCCCGACGCTCGAGTTCAGCGAGTCGGCCACGTAGACCTCGGCGGTTCCGCCGTCGTACGCGAGCGCGATCGGCCCGAGCTCGTTCGGGACCGTGGCGACGACTTGCTCGCTCGTCGTGGAGATCGCGCTCACGTCGTTCGAAAGGTAGTTCGCGACCCACACCTCCTGGTCCGTCGGATCGAACGCGAGCCCGTCGGGGTACTCGCCGACCGGGACCGAGGCCACGGGAGCGAGGGTGGCTCCGTTGAACACGCTGACGTTGTCGGATGCCGCGTTCGCCACATAGACGTCCTGGGAAAGGGCGTCGAAGGCCATCGCGTCGGGTCCCGAGCCGACGGGCACGATTCCCACGGCCTCGCCGCTGGACACGGACCAGACGGTGAGGTCGGACGTGTACTCGTCCGCGATCAGGAGGTCCCCATTCGCGGGATCGAGGAGCAGGGCATCGGGACCCGCGCCCGAGACGGGAACGGAGACGAGGGTCCCGTTCGAGAGTGAGAGACGGTCGAGCGAGGTGCCGCACGAGTTCGCGATCTCGAGAAGGTCGGTCGCGGCGTCGATCGCCAGGGACTGGGGGCACGACCCCACGAACGAGTAGAGCTGCCGTAACGAGTAGTTCTGGGGATACACCGCATCGATCGGATCCTCGCCGGTCCAGTTCGAACCCTTCCAGACCACGGCGACGACCGCTCCACTCGAGGGGTCGTAGACGAGACCTTCCGGCGTCGCCGGGACCAGGACCGGACCGGTCCAGCCGTTCGATGCGTTCACAAGCGTGACCGCCCCGGCGTCGAAGCAGGCGCAGTGGACGGGTCCCCCGTCGACCACGGTCACTTCGTCCTGCGGATCGTAGGCGATGGAGCTTCCTCCCCCGATCCCCAGGATCGAGCCCGAGACGCTCGGGGCGCCCGGATCGATCCACTCCACCTCGGGCCAATTGTCGGAAGCGTTGTCCCCGGTAAGGTACAGCTCCTGGTTCCCGGGATCGTACGCCACCGCCGTCGTCTCGAGCCCCGTGGTCATCGAGGAGACGACGGAAAGCGAGCTCGGATCGAGGAAGGTCACGTTGAGCGAGAGCTCATTCGCGACGGCGACCTCGCCCGTCGCGTTATCGAAGCCAATCGCGGACGGAAAGGCCCCGACTTCGATCGTGGCTACCACCTGAAGGGAGGAGACGCTGACGACACTCACGTCGTTCGACCCGGAGTTCGCGACGAACAGTTCCCCGAGGCTCGGGAGCACGACAATCGCGTCGGGCATCGTCCCCACCGCGACGCTGGCGATGACGCCGAGGGGCGGAGCGCCGACGACCACGAGCAGGTCCGGATACTCCGCCACGAACGTCTCCCCCGTGGCGGGATCGAAGACCGCCGGCGATGGAGAGTCGCCGGGAAGCCCCAGCGACTCGTTGGTGACGGAGAAGGTCCGGGGTCCCGTTTCGTCCGGCTCGAGGGCCGGGAGGGTGGATCGCGTCGAGTCCCCGGGGGTGAAGGCCCTGAGGCCGACGGAGGCCAACGGGGTCGCGCCCCCCGAGTGGGTGCCCGAGAACTCCGTACCGGCGACGCTCCCCATCGAGAAGAGGAGCAGGGCGGTCACGAGAGCTACGCGGCACGGAGCCGTTCGCCCTCCCGCTCTCGGCTGGAAGCGCCCGCGATCAGGATTCATGCGATGCGGTAGAATTGAGCGTCGGACCGGTCATAAGTCTTGATGGGGGTCGCGAAGCCGCCCGGAGGGTTCTTCCGTGGCGGAAGCCCAAGGGGCCCCCCGCCCAAAGGCTCTCCCGCGAAGAGAGTCCGCGGCGGGACCGAGACACTGCGGCGCACGGGCTTCCCAGAACTTAATTGACCCCGGCGAAGTTCTTAGGTGGGCCCTCCGTTCGGGGTCCGTCCGAGCGGAGGGGGGCCGAGAATCCGAGACCATGGTGACGCTCAATCTGGACAAGCTCTTCGATCCGAAGAGCATCGCCGTCATCGGCGCGAGTGACCAGGAGGGGACCGTCGGGGCCGCCCTCACGAAGAACCTCGCGAAGGGCGAGTACGGCGGCCGCGTCTATCTGATCAACAACCACCGCGCGGAGGTCATGGGCCTCAAGGCGTATCCCTCGATCGGGCTCGTGCCGGAGCCGGTCGACCTCGCGCTGGTGGCCACTCCCGCGAAGACGGTCCCCGCGGTGGTCGAGGAGTGCGGCCGCGCCGGCGTGAAGACCGTAGTGATCCTCTCCGCGGGCTTCAAGGAGGTCGGTCCGGCGGGTAAGGCCCTCGAGGACCAGGTCCTCGAGATCGCGATCCGGTACGGGATCCGGGTCGTGGGGCCGAACTGCCTCGGGATCGCCCGACCGTCCCTGCACCTCAACGCGACCTTTCTGGGCCGGATCCCGAAGCCCGGCAGCGTCGCGTTCCTCTCGCAGAGCGGCGCGCTCGGGTCCGCGATCCTCGACGTCGCGATCCACGAGAACGTCGGGTTCTCGAGCTTCGTCTCGGTCGGCTCGATGATCGACGTCGACTTCGGGGACCTCATCGACTACTTCGGGAGCGATCCGGCCACCCGGAGCATTCTGATGTACGTCGAGGGGGTCACGAACGCGCGCAAGTTCATGAGCGCGGCCCGGCACTTCGCCCGGACCAAGCCGATCGTCGTGGTGAAGGCGGGACGGTTCAGCGAAAGCGCGAAGGCGGTGGCCTCGCACACGGGGTCGTTGTCGGGCGAGGACCAGGTCTACGACGCCGCGTTCAAGCGCGCCGGGATCGTCCGGGTCGAGGAGATCGCGGAGCTGTTCAACGCCGCCGAGGTGCTGAGCACCCAGCCCCTCCCGAAAGGTCCCAATCTCGCCGTCGTGACGAACGCGGGCGGCCCGGGGATCATGACCGCGGACGCGCTGATCGCCCAAGGAGGGAAGATCGCCTCCCTCAGCCCGAAGACGATGGAGATCCTGAACGCGGCGATGCCCCCGCACTGGAGCCGGGGGAACCCGGTCGACGTCATCGGCGACGCCGGACCCGAGCGCTACCGCGTGGCGCTCGAAGCGTGCCTCGCCGACGAGAACGTCGACGGCGTGATCATCCTGATGACCCAGCAGGCGATCGTCAAGCCCATCGCGGTCGCGCAGACGATCGTCGAGGTCCTGCACGGCAAGTCGTTCCCGAACAAGACCGTCCTCTCCTCGTTCATCGGCCGCAGCGACATGGAGGAGGCTCGCAACCTCCTGCACGCGAACAACATCCCGACCTATTCGACCCCCGAGGAGGCGGTGCGGACGTACATGACGATGCACCAGTACCGCCGCAACATCGAGCTCCTCTACGAGACCCCCGAGGAGCTCCCGGTCCACTCGCTTCCCCCGAAGCGCCCGATCTCCGCGCTCATCCAGAAGGTGGCCCGCGAGGGCCGCGAGATCCTCACCGAGGATGAGGCGAAACGGCTCCTCCGGTACTACGACTTCCCCGTCGTCCCGACCGTGGTCGCCACGAGCGCCGACGAGGCGGCGGCGACCGCCCGCAACCTCGGCTACCCGGTGGTGCTCAAGATCCTCTCCCCCGACATCGTCCACAAATCCGAGGCAGGAGGGGTCATCCTCGACGTGGGCTCCGAGACGGAGGTCCGGCGGGACTTCGACGAACTGCTCACCCGCGCGAAGGCGTACCGGCCCAACGCGCGGATCACCGGCGTCACGGTCCAGCCGATGATCAGCCAGCGGGGTCAGGAGATCATCATCGGCGCGAAGACCGACCCGCTCTTCGGCCCGATCATCCTGTTCGGGATGGGCGGGGTGGGCGTCGAGCTGTTCCGGGACGCCGCCATCGGGATGCCGCCGCTGAACACGACTCTCATCCGCCGGATGCTCGAGGAGACGAAAGTCTACCAGCTCCTCAAGGGGTACCGGGGGCAACCGGGGGCGAACCTCGAACTCCTCGAGCGCACCCTCCTGCTCTTCTCCCAGCTCCTGGTCGATTTCCCGCAGATCAAGGAGGTCGACATCAATCCCCTCCTCATCAACGAGGACAGCGTCCACGTCCTCGACGCGCGCGTGGTCATCGACAAGGTCCTCGCGGCGACCGAGCACGAGCCCCACGCCCACCTCGTGATCAGCCCCTACCCCACCAAGTACGAGACCCGCTGGACCCTCCGTTCCGGGGACGAGGTCCTGCTCCGCCCGATCAAGCCCGAGGACGAGCCGCTGTGGCTCGAGATGTTCCAGGCGTTCTCGGAGGAGTCGATCCGCTACCGCTTCTTCCAAGTGATCAAGAACACGCCGCACGAGATGCGGGTGCGCTACTGCAACATCGACTACGACCGGGAGATCGCGATCGTCGCGGAACAGACGAAGGAGGGGCGGCGACGCCTCCTCGGGGTCTGCCGCATCAGCCTCGAGCCCGACGGGAAGGCGGGCGAGCTCGCGATCATCCTCGCCGACGACGTCCAGCGCCTGGGACTCGGGACGAAGATGGTCGACTGGTCCCTCGAGGTCGCGGACGACATGGGGGTCGAGCGCGTCTACTCGGTGATGCTCTCGGACAACTTCCGCGCCCAGGGGCTGATGCGCAAGATGGGATTCCGCCTCCAGATCCAGGACGGCGGCGAGGTGCACGCGTCCCTCGACCTGCGGCCCGTGACCCCGACCGCTCCGGCGAAGCCGGTGCCCAGCGCGAATCCCCGCGAGCCCCTGCCCGAAGCGAAGATCCCGCCGACGGCCGCGGCCGGGTCGGCGGCGTCCGCCGGGTCCTCCCCGAAGTGATCGGCTCGACCCCCCTTCGCGGAGCCGGGAATCCGTTCACTCGACCCGCAGGTACTTCGAGGCGACCAGCGAGCCGATCGCGACCATCGCGCCAGCGAAGATCGCGACGTACCCGAGGTACGCCCAGTGTGCCGTGCCGCTCAGCACGATGTCCCGGCCGAAGAGCGCGGCGTAGGTGACCGGGTTGTAGTTCGCGATGGTCTGCATCCACTTCGGGAAGTTGGCGGTGGGAAACAGGGCCCCGCTCGCGAACATGAGGGGCATCGTGATGAAGTTCGAGATGACGCCCGGAGTCTGCCAGTCGGTGCTCGACGCGGTGATCGCAAGGAACAGGCACGAGAAGCCGAAGCCGAGGAGGGCGAGGCTGACGACCCAGCCCGTCCACATGAGGGGGTCGCCGTTCAAGCGGACTCCGAAGATCAGCGCGGCGGCGACCATCACCGGGATCTGCACGAGACCGCGGGTCGCGGACCCGAGCGCCTTCGTGAGGTAGACCGTCACCTTCGAGGTCGGGGTGATCAGGATGCGCTTCATGAAACCGAACCGCTTGTCCTGGATCGTGCTCATCGATCCGAACATCCCGATCGACAGCATCGACGTCGCGAGGGTGCCGGGCAGGAGGAACTGGAGGTAGCTCTGGATCTGCACGTGCAACAGTGCGTCGAGCTCGGAGAGCGGCACGTTCGAAAAACTGCTGCCGAAGAAGGCGAGCCACATGAACGGCTGAACGAAGGTGATGATCAGGACGAACGGGTTGCGGAACGTCTTCAGCACCTCGCGGGCGTAGAGCCCCGAGAACTGGAGGCCCTGGGGCACCGAGTGCGAGCCCAGGCCATTGCGGGTCGCCGGGACGCTGGTGTACCGGGTCTCGGTGCTCACTGGCGGGCCCTCCGCATCTGGGCGTAGAATTTCCGGTAGTCCATAACTTCGCCCTCCTCTTGGCCGATCCGGTGACCGGTCACGTCGAGGAACACCGTCTCCAGGCTCGGCTTCTCGACGTTGATCCGCCGGATCCCTTCCGGCTTGAGCGTCGAGAGCAGTCGGGGAAGGACCTCCTCGGCGGAGGAGACCCGGAGGACCCACTCCTTACCCTGGGGCTTCGCGTCGGCCACCCCGGGGATCGCGCGAAACCGCGCCTCGCTGACCGGCTCGGTCGTCTCGATCTCCAGAAGGTCGGCCTTCACCTTCGACTTGAGCTCGTCAGGGGAGCCGGTCGCGACGAAGCGTCCGCGGTCGATGATGGACACGAGATCGCAGAGGGCGTCGGCCTCCTCGATGTAGTGGCTCGTCAGGAGGACGGAGATGCCGAACTCGGTATGGACCCCCCGGATCAGCTCCCAGAGCATGTGACGGGTGTTCGGATCGAGACCGATCGTCGGTTCGTCCATGAAGATCACCTGGGGCTGGTGGAGCAGGGCGAGCGCGATCTCGAGCTTCTTCCGCATCCCGGTCGAGTAGGTGCTCACCTTGTCCTTGCGTCGGTCGCCGAGGCTGAAGTACTTGAGGAGCGCCTCGGCGCGGTCCTTCCAGGTCTCGAGCCGCTGGAGCCGCGCCTGGAGCCAGAGATTTTCCCAACCGGAAAGGTCGTCGTCCAGGATCACCTCGGCGGCGACCCAACCCACGTTCTGCTTCACGTGCATCGGGTCGTGACGCACGTCGAACCCCGCGACCCAGGCGTCGCCCTCGGTGATCTCGCTGAGACCCGTGAGGACTTTGATGATCGTGGTCTTGCCCGCTCCGTTCGGGCCGAGGAGACCGAAGACCGAGCCGGCGGGGACCTTCATCTCCACGTGATCTACGGCTAGGATCTTGCCGTAGCGCTTCGTGAGCCCGTGCGCGACGATCGCCTCAGTGGGCATGAATCGCCCTCCGCCCTGTCGCCGGCTCCCCCAAGTTCATGCCCGGGGCGGGACCCAACCGCGCCACCGCCTCCGCGAGCTCCGTCTGGATGGCGGATCGCAACCACTCCGTCTCTTCCCCAGTTTCTCGAGACCGGGCGACGATCGCTTCGAGCGAATCGAGGGTGCGACGCAGCCGCAGCAGGAGGTACCGCTCGACATCGGCCGTGCCGAGGACCTCCGCCCAGAGCGGGCTCAGATCCAATCCCGGCCGTCGCAGCTGGTTCCCCCCGCGGCGCAATTGCTTCAAGAACGCCCGGCCCCGCGGCGTGATCGTATACACCCGACGCCGCTGGCTCCGCTGAGAACGAGCGAGCCCGGCGGTGACGAGCTGCTGCAAGGACGGATAGACCGAGCCCGGTCCCGGCCTCCACGCCCCGTCGGTCCTCTGGGCGATCCGCTCGGAGAGTCCGTACCCGTGCACGGGACCCTCGCGATCGATCACCGAGAGCGCGTACAGCCCCACCAGTCGTCGGCGGAACACCTCGGGACCCGGGAATGAGGGCTTCGTGGCGATGCTACCGTCCATGAGTATTTGACTATATCGATGTCGATGTAGTCTCCCGAGCGGCCCGCCGCGGAGGCGGGGCCGAGGGATCTTCCGGGGTCGCGGACGATCGGAGCGCGGCTTCGAGGTTCCATCACCTGCGCCTTGACCGGTCGCCCCGCGAACCCTGATATCGGATGGCGCCTCCCCCCGCCGGCCGAGGGACCGAACCTGGGGCCAGAAGTCGGGGATGATCTCGCTGGGATTCCTTCCGGCCACGATCCTGTTCTGCGCGAGCTTCCTGCTCAACCTGTTGGTCCTGGCCTACCGGAGCGCGAGGTTCCCTTCCGTGCGACGGGGGTTCGATCGCCTGCAACGACGCCTCACCGGTCGTCCGGACTGGAACTGGCTCCAGCTCTGGCACCTCGTCGTCGTCCTCTCGATCATCATGGCGATGAACGTCGCCTACAACGTCGCGACGCTGCACTGCGCGGACGACTCGTTGGCGGCTCTCGCCTCCGGACGGGCCGCGTTGCACGGGCACGATCCCTTTTCCGTCACGACCTGCGGAATGTCGAACTACGCGATGCCGTACGGCCTCGCGGAGGTGTCGGTCAATGTCGCCGGAGCGCTGAGCGGAAACGTCGTGGGCATCTGGATCGCCTGGCAGCTCCTGGCCCTCACCATCGTCCCCCTCGTGTGGCTCATCGGGGGAACCGACCGCCGCTACCTGGCCGTCCTCACCTCCGTCTCGGTCCTGTACCTGCCCAACATCGCGACCAACATCGGGGTAGAGAACGAGATCGTCGCGGTGTCGGTCCTGGTCCTGCTTCTCGCCCTGCAGGCGGCCCGCGCCCGCCGGCGGTTCGCCCTCACGGCCGTCGCGGCCTTCCTCAGCACGGCTCGCTTCCCCGCGCTGTTTCCTCTCCTGGGCGCCTCGTCGTCCCAACGGAGGGGGCGCGTCGAGCACTTGCTCGTCGTTCTCGGGGGGTTCCTCGGCGCGGTGGGCCTCTCGCTCGCGCTCTGGGGTCGCGATGCGATCGACGTGGTCTATCTCGGCCAGTTCACGCGGAATTCCCAGGAGACCTTCAATCAATTCTCCCTGCTGATCCGGGAAGGATGGGTCCATCCGTCCCTCGCCGTCGCCGCCGTGTCGGGGGGCGGGATCCTCCTTCTGGTGCTCTGGGTGAACCTCCGACGGTACCCCGCCTTGCCGGCGACCGCACTCCCGCTCCTCGGCGTGATGCTCTTCTCGCAATACCTCACCTTTCACTTTGTGGTCTGGATCGTGCCGGTCCTCTTGCTGGGCGCTCGGGTCAACTGGGGACTGCTCGTCTACGGCACGCTCGCGTACTTCGACGAGGCGTTCGCCTACTGGTACCTCGCCCTCGGCCGAGGGATCTGGTGGCCGTACGAGATCACCGGGATCGTCGCGGCGGCGGTCCTCGTGTATCTCATCTATGTCATCGTCCGGGACGCGGAGGCCGCTCGCCGGGCTCCCGCGTCACGCGAGAGTTCGGCGCGGACCTGTTCGATGGAGCGCGAGGACTCCTAGAACTTGGGGAGGTGCTCCCGGCGGTGATTTGCTCCGTGTAGGGGTGCCATCCTACGTGGAAGACTCTACGGCCGTCGGGGCTTCCGCCGGGTTCGCGGTCCGACTGTCCAGTACTCGTCCGCAGAGCCAGAACGAGCAGACGAGAGCCAAGAGAACCGACACGCCCAGAACGAGGAACACCTCGTCGTACGAGGCCACCAGCGCCGCGCGGAGTGCACCGGACGACTCTGAGCCTACGCTCAACGAGTGGAACCGCCAGGACTGGAATATCGTGAGGATCGAGATTCCGAGAGCGCCGCCGAGCGTCTGGAAGAACTTCGTCAGTCCGACCGCGGCTCCCACCTGATTGGGGGGCGCTTCGTTCTGGACCGCAATCGTGGCTCCAGCGAGCGCGATCCCAAGCCCAAACCCCAGAGGGATGAGGGGAAGGGCGACGCCGCCGGTGGGGAGGGCGCCGAACGACAGGACCCAGAACGGGGTCGCCGTCGTCATGAGCGACATGGAGAGGCCGGCCACTCCCGAGACGAGTAGGGCCGGCACGAGTAGAGTCCGGTAAGAGCACCGATTCAAGAGGGCGCCCGCGACGTTCGCGCCAACGATCACCGGGACCGCGAAGAAGTAGATCATGTCGCGAATGTCGCTCGCCGAGCCTCCGAGCGCGACCCCGACGAAGAGCGAAAGGAATGTGATCACCGCGCTGAGCAGGAGCCCTGTGAACAGCAGGATGCCGTTCGCCGACCGTATCGCCGCTCCCCCAAGAGTCGCAACGGGAGGAGAGGTTCGGGACAGCGAAGCTCCCACCACAAGAAGGCCGCAAGCAGGCCCACGGTCGTGGAGAGGAGCCCGATGACTCGGTAACCGGTCCAAGCCCACCCGAAGTCAGAGACACCGACGAGCGCGACCATCAAGGCGGAGACCCATCCTGAGATGAGGGCCGCGCCGGGGAGGTCGAAACGTCCACGGATCGCGGAGCGGAGTGGGTCGACCCAGAGGACCAGGATCAGGACTGCGAATAGACCGAAAGGTAGGTTGATATAGAACACCCAGCGCCAGGTCGTCACCGACACGATGTAGCTCCCCAGGAGGGGTCCAGCAACGATCGATATCCCCGCTGTCGCCCCGAGGATACCAATCGCCCTCGTTCGGTCCTCCGGCCCAAAAAGCGCCGCGATCATGGCGATCGCCACCGGGAAAGTAGCGCCGCCTCCGAAGCCTTGCAGGCCCCGGAAGATGATCAGTTGCGTGAGGGATTGGCTAAACCCGGCCAGCACGGATCCGACGATGAAGATCGCCGTTCCTGCTAGGAAGACGTTCCGGCGACTAGCGATGTCGGAAAGCCGCCCGAAGACCGGAACCGCGATCGTGGCGCTCACCAGGTAAGCGCTCACGACGAAAGCGACCCCGTTCACCTGGTGCAAGTCGGTGGCAATGGTCGGCAGAGCCGTGGAGACCACGAACGAATCTAGACCGCCCATCAGGACCACCAGGAAGATTCCCGTGGCAACCAGGAAACCCGCAGGTTCCGCTAGCCGCAACCCCGGGCGAGCCGCTTGCAGCCCGGCGCCTTCAGACGGAGGCACTCGGGTGGGGCTCGGCTGCTTCGGGGGGGCGCTCATTGGTGGCTCCGGTCGGGCATGGCTCGATCGCCTCGCTTCCCCAGGGGCGCGGACAAGTTTATTCGCGAGAGCTAGCCTGCTAGAGGCACGGGTCCACGGTCTTTGCCCGTGAGGAGGGACGTGGCGTGCGGCTGATGGTGGTCGACGTGCCGAGACCGGCCCTCGGCCGAATGCTCGGGTGGCCCGCCTCGCTCGATGCCCTCCGTTCCGTGAAGTTAGTCAGTTACGTTCGAACCGACCCCAAGGAGGTTGCGACGATCTGGCACGTGAACTTCCCTGGCGGGCCCTCGAAACTGGAAGCCCTATTTCCTCGGAACCGGACCCGGGTCAGAGTCCTCGAAAGCACGTCGGACGGGGAGTACATCCTGTTTGTTCGACAGCGACAGGGTGGGCGGCCCGCCGGAATCCAGAATCTCTTCGCGAAGGCGGGTGCCCACGTGGTCCTGCCTTACGAAATCAACGAAGAGACCGTACGCCTGACCTACCTCGGCACAGGGGTCCAGCTGCGGAGGGTGGTCGCGTACCTTCGTCGAGAAGGGGTCGAGGCGAGGATTCTGTCGGTGACTGAGGCAAGATTTGGGCTGGACTCGCCTCTGACGAGGCTAACCTCGAAACAACGACAGGTCGTCCTGGCTGCCTTCGACTCCGGATACTACGAGATACCACGACGGACCGGATCGAGGCAACTCGCGACGAAGCTCAGGATCCGAGCGGGGACCCTGGTCGCGCACCGTCGCAAGGCAGAGGCCCGAATCATGGCCGCAGTCATTTCGGGCCACTGACCTGCCTCGCGCCTCTCGGGGGAGTCGAAGAATAGGGCGGCGCGGCCGAGTACTCCCCGGATGGGTCCGGAAAAGTCACCACAACTGAGTTCCCGCCGACGCTGACCTTAGGGGTCACGCCAACGATGGTCTGGATTGCACCACGGAAGTAGTGCTCGAGCCAGATCGAGAACGTCGCATTTGACTCGTGGTAGACCGTGATGGTGAATGTTCCCCCCTCGAGTTCGCGGCTTCGTACCCATAGGCCTCGCCGTACTTCGAAGCGAGTGCCAGGCCCGTTAATGCGGCGGGCCCTTCTGGGGTATTCCTCCCTATGGGAGGTGCTCCCGGCGGGAGTTTCCCCGGTCGGCCCGAGCCGTCCGGATTTGAACCCGCGTCAGAGGCTCGAGAGGCCTCTATCCTTGACCACTAGACTACGGGAGCGCCGAGCGGGGGTAATGGGTATGCCGCTTGAGCCTTTCGTCGGACCGCCGGGTCCGAGCGGGGCCGCGGGCGCGTCCGATGCGCCTATGAGCCCGAAATCCCTCCTCGGGTCGTGACCCCTCCGGTGAAGGCACGCAGTGGCCACATCCTGCTCGACCCGAGGCGCTCGTACCGCGACCTCGTTCGCGTCTACCCCGAGATCCACAAGCGCGTGGTCGAGATGAACCGCCCGTTCGTCAAGGAGTCCGACCCCCTGCTCCCCGAGGTGCTGCTCGACGAGAACCTGCGCGACCTCAAGGGGAACCGCAAGCCGGTCGGCTACAACCGTCAGGACGCGTTCGGCCTCCGCCTGATCTTCCCGATCGCGGACGAGCGTCGGGCCGAGTTCTACTTCACGAAGCCCGCCCGCTGCCAGGAGGTCGTTCAGGTCACCGAGCAGGTTTCCGCGCTCTTGCGTCGGCGCGGGATCAAGCATACCGTGGAGTACGACCGGCTTCCGCTCGGGCCGCCGCGGGGCCTTCCTCCGACCCCGATCACGGGGATCGGTTCGGGCTTCCTCTCGACTCCGTAGGGGGACTTCTTCGGCTCGTTCACGGCTCCGCCGGGGGCCGGCGGAACGGCCAGAACGGGGTCGAGCCGGCCGCAGGCGCGGGAACCATCTCGGGGGTAACGGCCCCCTCCTCCTGGAGCTTCCTCAGCGCCTGCCGGGCCTTCTCGAGCGCGGCGGGGTAGTCCGTTTCGCGCAGACGGATCGACTCGGAGAGGAGCGCCCGGGCCGCCGAGGTGTCGAGCCGCCTCTCCTGCGCCCTCGCGAGGGCCGCGTCGATGAGGTAGTGGATGTTCATCAGCTCCCGATGGAGCGACTTACGAAGGTTGAGTTCCTCCTCGGCCTTCAGCAGGAGCCGGCAGGCGTCCAGCACTCCGCCGCTCCGCTCGACCTCCTCGACCTCCTGAAGGCGCTGGCGGACGAGGCCGACCGAGACATGGAGCCCTTCTTCGGCGAACCTTAGCTCGGTCTGGACGTCCTTCATGCGCTGGCGGTACGGCTCCCGCACCGTCGGCTCGAGCGCGGTCGTGGCCCGGGCGAGGATCGACTCCGCTTCGTCGAGGCGCCCCGCGTCGATCGCGACCCGCGCTTCGCTGAACGTCTGCATCACGGGGGTCGTGTCGATGCCGAGACGCTCGCCGACCCAGAGGCGGTCCTTGAACAGCGCCATCCGACCTTCGATCTCTTCGCGGTGGCGCCTCTGGGCGGTCCCGAGCTCGCCCCGGACGAGGGAGAGCGCTCCGGCGAAATCCCGGCGGGCCCGGGCCTCCTCGAGCTGACGGCGCAGCGCCTCCCGGCGGGTCGCCTCGGCGGTCGAAGGGGGCGCCGTCCGGCCGTACTCGGCCTCGGTCTGGCGCCATCGCCCGTCCACCACGGCCTCAAAGGTGTGCTGGCTCAACTGGTCGCCCCGCTGGATCGTGTCGCGGACTCTCGACCACTCCTGACCCCGAAGGGCCCCCTCTCCCTCGGTCACGAGCGCGTCCAGGGGGTCGACCTCGGAGGTGAGGCCGTTCTGCCGGGCCGACTCGACCTGGCGACGCAGCTCGGCGAGCGGGGCCGCGAACAGACGCTCTATCGCCCACCGTCCCTTCTCGGTCGACTCCCGTCCCGCCCGGATCGCTTCGGAGTACTGGCCGAGGTCGAGGAACTGCCGTCCTTCCGAGAGGCGGCGAGTCGCCTCGGCGACGTCCGCCCCGTTCTGGACCGCTTCCGCGATCTGGCGGTCGGCGCCCGAGACCGCCTCGACGGCCCGGCGGTGGCCATCCCGCGCCAGGCTGAGCGCGTCCAACGCGACCAAGGCTCGCTCCAGCACGTCGGGGTAGACGTGGCCCTCGAAGGCGGATTTGGCCAGGCGGAACTCCTCCTCCGCCACCGGGGCGACGATCCCCTCGGCGTGCGAACGGTCGATCGAGCGGCCGGTCGCCTCGATCGACCCCTCGGCGATCCGCCGCTGGAGCTCCGCCCGTTCGAGCTCGGACTCGCTCCGGGACGCGATCCTAAGCGCCTCGACCGGGCGCCCTTCGTCGAGGGCCATCCGCGCCTGATGGAGAAGGTTCTCCGCCAGGGAGGTATCGACGCCCGAGTGGCGGATCCGAGTGACGGTCGCCTGAAAGCCTGCGAGGGTCTTCGAGACGTGCTGGTACGTCACCTGGAGGAAGTCCCGCTCGAGCGAGCCGCCGAGCTCGATCACGCGAGCGTACTGCTTCACCTCCAACAGCTGCTCGAGACGCTCCATCGCCTGCCGCTGGGCGACCGCATCGACGTGGAGGAGGTCGGCCTGGGCGAGCGAGTCCCGGGCGCGCTTCGTGACGAGCTCCGCCTGGTCGACGAAGCCCCGTGTGGAGATCAGCTCGGCCTGGGCCGCGTCCAGGAGGGCCGCGGCCCCGACCGGCACGGCCAGCGCGATCCGGCGACGCGCCTCGCTCAAGGGACCCACGATCTTCGCTAGGTCGACCCCCGCCGCCCGGGCGACGTCTAGGTCCCGCTCGAGGGCCCTTAGGTTCTCCTCCAGGATCGGGCGGAGGATCGCGATGAGCTCCTCGTGGAGGTTTCGCACCCCGACCCGCGTCGCCTCGGGCGGGGCGGTAGCCCGTTCGGTCTTCAACTGCTCGAGGCGTGCCGCGAACGGCTCCATCGGAGCGGAGAGCCGGCGGCCGTCCTCGATCAGGAGGGCGATCTCCGCCAGGAAGTGCGTGGTCTCGAGGCGGGCTCCCTCGTCGGCGAGCTGCTGCTGAACCCCCTCGAGGAGCGCCCGAGCGTTATCGAAGTCGAGCGACTGCACCGCGAGACGGGCGTTCCGCAGCGGCTCGTAGAACGGCGCGGGGTCGGCTCCGGACTCCCGGATCCGTCCGAGCACGTCCTGCGCTCGCACGATCCCGTCGAGGAGCTCGTGTGCGGTCGCCCGGGCCCGGCCCGCCGTCTCCTCGAGCTTCGTGGCGATCTTGTACGCGTCGAGCGAGCGGCCGGCCCGCGTGGCGGCCTGGGCCTCGTCTAGCTGGGTGCGGAAGTTCGCGAGGTCGAGCCCCATCGTCTCGAGCTCGACCAGGGAGAGCTTGGCGTGCGAAACGGCCTCCTCGCCTCGCAACAGCTGCTGCTGTTGCGCCCGCGTGCGGATCTCCTGGGAGGCCCGCGACGCCTTGACGAAGTCTTCCATGTTGAAGATCTGCTGGACCTCGTCGATCTGGCGCTGGATCTCGTCGCTCGTCCCGCCCATCGACTCGAGGACCTTTCCCTCGGCCTCCAGGACCTCGACCAGGGACGACGCATGGGCCGCGAACACCGCCGCGAAGTCTCGCTCGGCCCGCTGCAGGCTTTCGAGGGCGGCGTAGAGGTCTTCCTTCACGCGCAACGTCACGTCGGCGTCCGCGAGCAGGCGGCGGACCGGCGCGGTGAGCGCTTCGTCCGTGATCTCCGAAAGTCCCTGCTCCATCTCCTCCACTCGGCGGGCGACGATCGGTGCGGCCGCCGTGCGCAACGCCACCTCGCTGCGGGCGATCCGCTCGGCCGCTTCGGCGAGCTCGCCCCGGTCGAGCAGCTCGCGCTCCTGGACGATCTCGCGGTCGACCTCGGGGGAGAGGAATCCGTGCTCGCGAGCGTACTCGCGGGTCTTCTCTAGCTGATTCCACCGCGCGAGGAAGAACTGGAGCGCCTCCCGACCGAGTCGGACGACCGTCTCGCGCAACAGCTCGCGGGCGGGAGCGACCTCGGCCCGGTCGAGGTGGGTTCGGACCCGGCCGAGCGGACCCGCAAACGGATCGGTCGAGAACCCGGCCCTGCGAAATCGCTCGAGCATCTCCTCGAGCGCCTGCAGCTCGTCGCGGGCTCCGTCCAGGTCCTCGGTGAGGCGGCGGACTCGGTCGAGCGCTTCCTGGGCGGCGGCGAACGCCTCCGAGTAGATCTTCAGGCGGAGGGCCTCCCGGGCCCGGTTCATCGAAGCGAAGATCTCGCTCGGGTCGCGCCCCAGGCGGCGCGCCTCGACGATCCGCGGCCGGACCTCGTCGAGAATACCGGCGATGACCGTCACCACCGGCTCCTCGGCCGACCGGCGGGCGTCCGCGAACGTCGGGACGATGTCGAGAGGCAGGGCTTGGGCGAGCTTCGCGACCGCCTCATCGAGCCGTTGTCGCGTCTCCTCGGGGTCGACCCCGTAGTCGACGGTCGCTTCGACCGAGGACTTGAGTCCCTGCAAAGCCTGTAAGCACTTTTCCCGAAGCGCCTCCCCCACGGCGGCGAACGCCTGTTCGACCGCGGGGACCGTCTCGGGCCAGGCGCTGGGCTGAGCCCCGAGGTCCGCGTCCAGCGTGGCCTCGAGGCGCGCGCTGGTGGCGCCGTACTCCTTGGCCTGCGAGACCAGCGTTGTCGACGCCTCGCGGATCCGCCGGCGGCGTTCGACCGCTTCCGGGAGGCCTTCCCGGATCAGCCGGTCGATGGTTTCGCGCGACTCCGCGACCCTGCCCTCCTTCGCCGGGAGCACCGCGTCGTCCAACCGACGCTCGAACTCGGAGAACCGGGCGGGGGAGAGTTCGGCCCAGCGGGCGACCCGAAGGGCCTGCTCCCGTCGGCCCACGATGTGGTCCGATTCGGCTTTCTTGAGCGCTTCCTCGACCCGGGCCATTCGTCCGACGGTGGCGCCCGGGGACTCGCCGGCCGGGGGATGGGCGAGCGCGTCGATCTCGGCCGAGACCTCCGTGGGGACCGCGATCCCGAGACCGGAGAGGCGGCCGAGCGCCTCCACCATCCGGCCCCGCCGAGCCTCGAGGTTTGCCGGAACGGTCTTGGAAAGGTACTCGAGGAGTCCCTTCGCCTGGGTCTCCAAGGCCTCCCAGTCGGACCGGCGCTGGAGCTCCTTCGCCGTCTGGAGCCGCTCGGTCACGCCCTCGGGGACGATGCCGAGCTGCTCGAGTTTCTGGATCTGGTCCTCGGCCTCCCGCAGGACCGCCTCGGCCGATTGGCGCTGCTTCTTCAGCGCCTCCGCCTTTTCCTGGAGGATCCGGGTCAGACGGGACGACGGAAGACCGCCCACACTGCTCGGACCGGTCGTACGTCTCCTCCTAAGGTCCGAGGGCCCGGCACCTAGGGTCGGCCCTCGCCGACATCGGTTTCATGCCGGACCGTCCTTATTAACCAAGCGAGGGAGACCCCTCTCGCCGGGAGCGAAACCGGTGTCGATCAGGTCCGCGTGATACGCCGTTTGCCCATCGCGTCCAGGTACTGTACCTCGGACCCGGGCGAGAGCTGCCCCTTCGTCTCCGGGTCCAGCGGGAGGGTGAACGTCTCGTACGTCTCGAGGTCCATCAGCTGGACCTCGGCGTCGGTCAGCGACAGGACCTGGGCCTGACGCTTCCCGATCATCGGTACCTGGACCTTGTGCTTCACGGGAAAGACGACACTCCGCTTCCCTCCGTCGAAGATCCCCACCGCGTCGATCCGCGCCTTCGCCTCCCCGTGCTTTCCCGGTTTCGAGGTCTGAATGCTGAGGATCCGACACGGCTCCTCGTCGATCAAGAGGTAGCGGCCCTCCTTGAGCTCGCGAACCTCCTGCGTGGTCCACGCCATGCAAACCCGTCCCGGGTTCTCGGGGAGAGGACCGGTCGGATAAGAGTTGCCGCCGGGCCTCGGACCAAGACTCCGCGGTCTGGCAGGAGGGTTTATTCGCGCGGGGGGACTTTTTAGAGCGCGGCCGGTGCCCGCCGCGAGCATGGTTTCTCCCACCTCGTACGACCCGCACCTTCTCGAACGAGAGGTCGAAAGTTTCTGGAAGGCCCGACGGCTGCCTCCGGTGAGCGGAATTCTTGGACCCCCGGACGGCGCGGTCGTCCGTCAGTTCGAGGGGACGTTCACTCCGGGCGAGTCCCCCGAGCTCGTCGCCGAGCGCGCGGTCGCCGCCGACGCGGACGCCCGCTTTCTCTCGCTCGTCGGTCGCCGGGCGTCCGCTACCCTCCGATGGGAGGGCGGACCGTCCGACGAGGTCGCCGCGACGGTCGGGCCGGTCCTTCGCGCGCTCGGCATCTGGGTGGGAGGGAGCGGCCTCGACCCTTGGGACGCCGAGTCCCGTCGCGACCAGGTCGAGGGGATGGTTGGCCGCCTCGCGCGGGCCGGCATCCTCGTCGCCCGCGATGTCCCCTTGCGCTTCTGTCCCGTGTGCGAGGCGCCCCGAAGCCCGGAGACGATCGTCTACCAAGAGGAGGAGGCCGACACGTTCCTCATCCGGTTCGACCTACCCACCGACGGGTCGGTGGCCCATGCGCTCGTCTGGGTGGACGCACCGTGGCGGCTGCTCGGCACCACGGCGCTTCTCGTCCACCCCGAGCTTCCCTACGTGCTCGCGAAGTACCGCCGACGCGACACCGAGGAGCTCGTCTTCACCTCGCGTTCGTCCCTCGGACGGTTTCGGACCTGGCTCCCCGACGCGACGTTCGAGGTCGTGGAGGAGCGGCGGGGACAGGAGTACGCGGGGCGCAGCTACCTCTTCCCGCTCCGCAACGAGTTCCCGACGGGCGGAGGGCTATCCCCTCCCGCCGGCACGGTGATCGCGGTCACCGACGTCTCGGACACGGGTACGGGAGTCGTTCCCCTGGTCCCGGGCCACGGCGCGGCCGATGCGTCGGTGGCGGAAAGCCACGGGATCATGGGGTGGCCGCTCGTCACACGCAAGGGCCGGCTCGACGTCACGCTCGTTCACAAGTACGCCGGCCTCGACCTTGCTACCGCGAGCGAATTCATCGTTCGGGACCTGACGGACGGCGGCGCCGTCTTCGCCCATCTGCGCGTCCGCCGAGGAGTTCCGCACTGCGTGCTGTGCGGTACGCCGATCCTCTGGATGCCCGGTCGGGCTTGGTGCCTCGAGCCGGGTCGCCTGCCGGCCGAGCGGATCGAGCTGTATCGTCGCACGCTGCCGACCGCTCCCGCGCTCCCGCAGGTGGAAGTCGCGCCATGGCCGGTGAGTGAGGCCGACCTCACCGAGGAGCCGGCGGGAATCGCGCTCCTCGAGTGCGCTCGGTGCGAGCGACTGGACGCGCTGGACGGTTCCCCGACGTGTCCGTGCGGAGGGAAGCGGTACCCTGCGCGCCGCCTCTTGCTTCCCGCCGTTCGCGGCACGCTCTCCGCGTGGGCCCGGACGGACCCGTTCCCACCGGACGACACGACCCGGGTCTACCTGGCCGAGCGACGCCGGGTGCCCCGGCTCGTCCACCATCTCACGGGAATGACGGCGGCTCGCGGGACGGTGCCGAACTCCCAGGTCACGCAACTCGCAACGATCCCCGAAGTCGACCTGGCCGCCCTGATCCAGGCGAACGGAGCGGACGCGGTGCGCTCGGCGTTCGTGCGAACCGAGCGAGCCCCTGCGGCAGCCGCGAACTTCTCGGAGCGCTGCGTTCAGGACCGGGGACGTCTCGCCCGGCTCTGGGCGTTCACCGAGGAAGTGCGACTCCTCTGCGACGCGGCGATGGTCTCTTCGTTCACCCAGCCGATCGCGGGATTCCTCTCGGAACTGGAACTCGAGGACCGGGCGATCCTCGTCCGATGGGAGCGCACGCGAACGTTGGTGCGCGGCGTGTACGACCGGTTCGACCCGGCAGCGGCGTACCGCCGCCTCTTCCGGTTCTTAGAAACCGACCTCGACGAGTATCGCGAGTGGACCCGTTCTCGCGTTATGGGCGACCAAGAGGCGTCGCGCCGCGCCGTGCTGCGAACCCTCTCGCACATCCTGCGCGGCGCCGCGGCCCTGCTCGCGCCGATCACTCCGTACTTTTCGGAGGCGGTCCACCGCCGATTCGGTTCGCGCCTGAGCCTGTTCGAATCGACCTGGGCGGCCACCGACCGCGACCTTGTCAACGACGAGCTGACCGTGGCGTGGGACCGGTGGCGGTCGGTCGTGACGGCCGTGGAGCGGTTCCGCCGAGAGCGTCGGATCGCCCCCGGCACGTTGATCCCGGCGGCGGCTCTGGTGGTCTCGACCGACGACCTGGGAGACAAGCTCCGCCAGGACCAGAGCGCGCTCACTCGCCTCGCCGGTCTCGGCCGACTCGACGTCGGCTCCCCGAGACAGAGCTGGGCCGGCCGACAACGGCGGCTCGTCCCCATCGAACCCGAGGTCCAGCGGGTCTATGGCGCCGACGCTTCGCAGATCCTCCACCTCCTGCGCCGCCTCCCCATCCGGCGTCCCGACGAGGGAACGCCGGGAGAGGTCTCCGTCGTGATCCGGGGCGTCTCCCTCCAGATTCCCGCGTCGATCGTCGAGTTCCGGGATGAGCTCCCGGAGAGGACCGTGCCGGTCCCCTGGGGGCTCGGCGAAATGTACCTCGAGCTCCCTCCGGGGGGTTCGTCGCGCTTCGAAGGGCCGCCCCCTCTCACTCCTGACGCGTTCTGGCTTGCCCGGCGGCTCGAGCGGCGCCTCCGCCGGGAAGGATCGTCCGAAGGTCTGCCTCGCCCGGCGGCGGTGGTGACGGCCTCGGACCCGCTCGCTTCCGAGCTCCGAAGCGTCTCCGAGCCGCTCGCCCATTACCTCGGCCTGAAGGAGCTCCGGGTCGTGGTCGAGGCTCCGGCGACACCGCCGTCCCACGGGATCAGCGGACGCACCCGCACAGGGGCCCGTTGGTGGGTCTATCTCTCCGGAGCTCCGCCCGCTCGACGCCGCGTCAAGCACCGGTCGCCCCGGCCGCGGCGAAAGCGGGTGTCGCCGGAACGAGCTCCCTCCGCAGCCCCCGCCCCGGAGGTCGATTACGCCGACCCCTCCGTGGTCGAGCGCGAGGAGTCCGTTCGAGCCCTGAACGGGGAGCTGGACGAGCTCCTCGGGGCTCCTGTGATCGGCCCCACGAAAGTGCGCGTTGCGTGGGGCCAGGGACTCCGTTCCCTCGACGACTTCCGCGACGCGCCGTTCGAGACCGTCGCCGAACTCCCGGGGTTCGGCCACGCGCTGGCCGCGACCTTGGTCCGTCGCTTGGGCGGGTCGGTTCCGGCCACCCCAGCGCGGTCGCACCGGGCCGCGCGGCCGCCACGACCGCTGGCCGGGCCCCGGTGGGAACCGGAGGCTTCGGGAGCGGCGGTGCCCGTGACCGTTCCTCAGCCCCCGGTGCCTCTGGAAGAAGTCGCGCCTCGCTCCACGGCTCCGGCTTCCCCCGCACCTCTGGCACCTCCTGCGACCGTGAGCACGAGCGCCGGCGGGGCAGAGGCTCCTTCCGAACCTCCGTCCGAAGCCCCGATGGAACCCACACTCGAGCCGGTTCTCGATTCGGCGGTCGCGCCGGCGGCGGAACCGATGGCTCCTCAACCCCCCGGCGAGTCGCCCACCCCTCCGCCCGAGGCGCTCCCGGCCGAGTTCCTTCCTGAGCGAGGCGAAGAGAGCGCCACGCGACAGCTCCCGCCGGCGGAAGAAGTGCCTCAGGAGCTGCCACCCGCGCCGGCCGAGATGAGACCCCCCGAGCCCGCTCACGTTCCCTCGGCTGAGATCGGCCCGGAGCCCCTCCGTGCCGAGCTAGCGAGCGAGCTCGCTGCGCCCCGGGAGGGAGGAGAGCCCTCCGGAGAAGGCGCGGCAGCGGAAGTTCCGGCGAAAGAGGTTCCGGTCGAGGGCCGACCGGCCGAGCAAGCCGAGGTTAGCGGGGAAGCAGGGACCGGCCCAGAAGCCGCGGCACCGGCCGTGGCCGAAGAGCTGATCCTGCCGCCAGAGCAACCTTCTCCAACCGGGCCGATTGCTTCCTCCCCCGAGA
>JASHPK010000034.1 GCA_030038095.1 Thermoplasmata archaeon
CGGTTTCGCGGTCGAGCTCGCCCTACGAGCGAGACGGCAACTTAGGTCGAGTGAACCATTGACGAAGCCGCGACCCGACCATCCCCCAGTCGTGGACCGTTTGCGCGAACCCCTCGAAGGGACCTTCGCGCTCGTCCCATGGGGGTCGCTCCGACAGGGACCGTCGGCGTGAGCGCAACGTATTCCGGGATCGGCCGAACTTCGTCACAAGGGTTCCAGAGGGCTCGCGCGGTCGCGCCCTCCGGTGAGCCCATCCGGCCGGCCCTATTCCTTATCGGGAGTGGCGGGTCTCGCGACGCCGGTCCGGGGGCGGCTTTCCCTGCCCCGGGAACTCGAGGAACGATGTCCGTCCCCACGTCGCCTGCCCCGGCCCCCCGGCTCGACGCGCGAGGCCGGTATCGGGCCCGCGGGATGTACTCCGTCGGCGTCGTGGGGATCTATGTGTTCTTCCTGATCGTGATCGTCCTCCTCCTGAAAGAGGCCCCCCTCACGACCGCGGCGTGGGTCCCGTACTTCCTCGCGTTCGTGGTCCTCTTGTTCCTGGCCCGATACTTCTCCACCACCTACACGATCGACGACACGCATCTCCGAGCCTGGCGCCTCCTCGGCGGCCAGCGGGTGGCCCTTTCCGACATCCGCAAGATCGAGTACAGCGCGCTGCGGGACCTCAGCCCGACCGGATTCTTCGGCGCCTGGGGCTGGCGCGGGCGCATGTGGAGCCCCCAGATCGGCCATTTCGATTCGATCCACACGGAGGCCCGGGGGATCCTGGTCTCGGGGCCCGACGAGCCGTTGTTCATCTCGCCCCGCGATCCGGTCGCGTTCGCGCGCGAGCTCTCGCGGAGGGTGCGCTCCTACAGCGGCCGCCTCTCGGTCGACGTCGGCGACCCCGATGGGATCGCGGGGCGGCCGGTCGGCTGAACGCCGGAGGCCCGGCGACCGGCTAGTATCGGACGACGCTCGGGTCGACCTTCTCGGACCAGGCGTTGATGCCGCCCTTCAGGCTCCGCACGTTCGCGAACCCGAGGTCGAGGAGGAGTTTCGTCGCGTCCGCCGACCGACGCCCGCTGCGGCAGTAGAGGACGACGGATCGGGCTCGGGTGATCTCGTCGACCCGCTCGCCGAGCTCCCCCTTCGGGATCAGCACCGCCCCCTCGATCCGCGAGATCGCCCACTCGGGCGGATCCCGGACGTCGACGAGGAGCGGAGGGTCGGGGGACCGGAGCTCCGCCTGGAGCCCCTCGGGGGTGATCTCGGGCACAGAGGCGGCGGCCAGGGCTGCGCCGGCGCCGGGGACGCCGCAGAACTCGGCGTAGTCGATGAGGCCCTTCTGCGTCGCCTGCGGGGAGCAGAGGACGCAGTCGGGGTTCTTCTGGAGCTTGAGCTCGCGGAACTTGAGGCTGAGCGCGTCGTACAGCACGAGGCGTCCGATGAGCGGCTCACCGATCCCGAGCAGGAGCTTGATCGCCTCGGTCGCCTGGAGCACTCCGACGACGCCCGGGAGCACCCCGAGGACCCCACCCTCGGCACACGAGGGGACGAGGTCGGGGGGCGGCGGCTCCGGATACAGGCAGCGATAGCAGGGACCGCGGCGGGCGTCGAAGACGCTCACTTGGCCCTCAAAGCGGTAGATCGAGCCGTAGACGTTCGGCTTTCCGAGCAGCACCGCGGCATCGTTGACGAGGTAGCGCGTCGGGAAGTTGTCCGTCCCGTCGATGACGAGGTCGTAGGCCCCGATCAGCTCCATCGCGTGGGCCGAGGTGAGGCGTTCGGAGTGGGGGACGACGCGGGTGCCCGGGTTCAGCGCCTCGAGCCGGGCCTTCGCCGCCTCGAGCTTCGGTCGACCTACGTCCTGGCTCGTGTAGAGGACCTGCCGCTGAAGGTTCGAGACCTCGATCGCGTCGAAATCGACGAGCCCGATCTCGCCCACCCCGGCCGCCGCGAGGTACAGCGCGGTCGGAGCCCCGAGCCCCCCGGCCCCGACGAGGAGGACCTTCGACTCCCGCAACCGACGTTGCCCGGCGACGCCGACCTCGGGGAGGAGGAGGTGTCGGCTGTACCGTCGGAGCTCCTCCGACGTGAATGAGGGGGTCTTCTCCACCGGGGTCGCCGCGGAAGGTCGGGACGCGGGAGAACCGCCGGCGATCGCCGGGACGATCGAGAGCACGTCCCCGTCCTTGACGGGCGTGGCCTCCTTCGCGAGGTAGCGGACGTCCTCGTCGTTGAGGTAAACGGTCACGAAGCTCCGCAGGTGGCCCTCGGGGTTGAACAGGTGCCTCCGTAGGCCCGGATGGGCGTCGGCGAGGCTCTCGACGAGAGCGCCGACGGTCGACCCCTCGAGGGGCACGTCGGTGGCCCCGCCCGCGAACCCGCGAAGCGGCGTGGGAAGCCGGACCGTGACCTTCGACATCGACCCGGACCTCGTCGCGACCCTTCTTACGTTCTCGCTGGCGAACGGTTCACCTGCGAGCCGTCGGGGGACGGGACGATCTCGAGGGGCACCTCGCGGAACCGGCCGGTCTCGGCGTCGAGCTCGAACGCGGCGATCGCGGGGGTCGCGGTCGCCGTGACGGAGATCACGAGGTACGTGTACCAGGGCCAGGCGTGCTCCTCGTCGAACGCGGACGGGCGGGCGGGATGGTCCGGGTGAGAGTGATAGAAGCCGGCGACGAGCTGGTTCGACTCCTCGAGACGCCGCTCGACCGCTCGAAGTTCCTCGGGTCGGATCTCGAACCGGCGGTCGCGCTCCCCCGGGAACTCGTTGGCGGCGGCCTCGATCCCCATGACCTTCCGGGGTCCCGGCTGTCGGTCGATCTCGGCCGGAGCGAGGAGATAGCCGCAGCACTCCGCGGGATACGTAGATCGGGCGTGCCGGCGCATCGCCTCGGCGAGTTCTCCCGAGAGGAGGACGGGCCTCACGGCCGAGCCTCCGGAGCCAGGTGCCCGCTGTCCGGCAAGATGGTGGCGATGACGGCCCCCGGATGGGCCCGGCCGACCCGCAACGCCGCCGCGACGGCGGCTCCGCTCGACAGGCCGACCGCGAGGCCCTCGAGCTCGGCGAGCGACGCGCGGACCTCGCTCGCCTCCTCGGTCTCGATCCGGATCGTTTCGTCCACCACCCGCGCGTCGTAGGTCGAGGGGCGGAGCGCCGTCGGCAGGTGCTTCAGGCCCTCGATGCCGTGGATCGGGCCGGTGGGTTCGACGCCGATGACCCGGATTCGAGGGTCCTTCTCCTTCAGGAACCGCCCGCTGCCGCTGATAGTCCCGCCGGTCCCCACGCCCGCCACGAAGTGGGTCAGACGTCCGTGCAAGCCCTCCCAGATCTCGGGACCGGTCGTGGCGTAGTGGGCTCCGGGATTGCCGGGGTGATTGTACTGATCCGGATAGAATCGGTGCTCGGGATCGGCGTCCGCGAGCCGACGCGCTTCGCGCTGCGCGCCGTCCGAGCCCTCGGCCGGGTCGGTGAAGACGATGCGGGCCCCGAACGCACGCATCCGAGCGACCCGATCGGGGTTCGCGTTGCGGGGGACGCAGAGCTCGACGGGGAAGCCGAGACGAGCGCCGAGCATCGCGTAGGCGACCGCCGTGTTGCCGCTCGAGGCGTCGAGGAGCACCCGGCCGCCGGAGAGCCGGCCCTCCGCGAGGGCGCGGCGGACGATGGCGAGCGCGGCCCGGTCCTTCACCGAGCCCGAGGGGTTCAGGAACTCCGCCTTCGCGTACAGTTCGAAGCCGCCCCCGCGCGAGATCCGGCAGAGTGGGAGCAGGGGGGTGTGCCCGACGGCGGCGAGCAGCGCGTCGTCCGTCTCCCGCGGCCGTTCGTTCTCGAACTGAGGAACCGCCGCGGTGGAGCCGCTCAGCGCAGCTCGATCAGATGCGAACATCGCATCCCTCCGCGTCCGATCGAGTCCTCGAGGTTCACGCCCGCCTGCCCCAGGAGCGTCTCGGTGAGTCGCTTGTCGAACACCTCGCAGAGGAGATAGGGGTGGGTGAGCGCGCTGTGACGGAAGACGCAGTTGGTCCGGACGATGCGCAGGTGCCCATCCGGCGAACGGTCGAGCGTGCAGCGGAAGCCCAGCCGGTTCAGGGCGGTCACGAGCTGGTGGGCGCGCTCCTCGGGAGTCCCTCCCTTCGGGACGTCCTTGACGATCTCGCGGGCCATCCGCTCGGCGGCCTCCGAGAAGAGCGCGCTGACGAACCCCTCGCCCTCTCGAGCGAGCAGTTCGCTCACCACGGTGTCGAGGATCAGCTCGTAGCGCTTCGGGAAGAGCTCCTGACCCTGGTCGGTGAGGACGTAGCGCTTCCGGGGACGCCCCACCCCTTCCCGCCGGAACGACGGGACGACGAGCCCCCGCTCCTCCATGCGGTCGAGGTGACCGCGCGCCGCGCTCTCCTGGATCCCGATCGACCTCGCGAGGTCCCGGGCGGTCCGCGGCGCGACCGCGAGCTCCTCCAGGATCTTGCCTCGAGTGCCCTCGAGGGCCGCCCCGTCCGCGACGCCCGACCGAGCCATGTCCACTCCCTGTACTCCCTTCCGGGATTTACACACCGCGCCATGCTTAAATAACGGTATCGGCTCGTTCTCGCTCGAGAATCATGACCCCAGAGGCAGCTCCGCACACGCTCGAGATCGAGGATCTCCACGCCGAGGTCGCCGGTAAGGAGATCCTGAGGGGGGTCACCCTAAAGCTCCGCTCCGGCGAGCTGACCGCCTTGATGGGGCCGAACGGTTCCGGGAAGAGCACCCTCGCCTATGCGCTCATGGGCCACCCGAAGTACAAGGTGACGAAGGGGACCGCCCGGCTCGACGGGCAGGACCTCCTGAAGCTCAGCGTCGACCAGCGCTCCCGTGCGGGGCTCTTCCTCGGGTTCCAGTATCCCCAGGAAGTCTCGGGCCTCTCGCTCTCGAAGTTCCTCTGGACGGCCTACATGCAGCGGCACACGGCCCAGAACGCCGACACCGCGAAGTTCGACCAGGACCTCAAGACCCACTTGGGCTACCTCGAGATGGACGAGGCGCTCCTGAAACGCTCGCTCAACGAAGGCTTCTCGGGCGGGGAGAAGAAGCGCGTCGAGGTGCTTCAGATGGCCACGCTCCACCCGCTCTTCTCGATCCTGGACGAGCCGGACTCGGGCCTCGACATCGACGCCGTGCGCGCGGTGGGGGAGACGGTCGCGAAGCTGCACCGGCCCGACGTCGGGATCCTCGTGATCACGCACTACCAGCGGATTCTGAAGTACCTCCAGCCGGACCGAGTCCACGTGATGGTGGACGGGGTCATCGCCCTCTCGGGCGGTCGTGAGCTCGCCGAGGAGCTCGAGGCGAAGGGATACGACTTCGTCCGCGTCGGGGTCCCCGGCGCGACCTAGGGAGTCACGCGCGGAGGCCGGCGTCGCTGCGCCCGAGGTTCGATGGACGTCGAGCGGATACGGCGGGACTTCCCGCTGCTCTCCCGCACCTTCCACGGCCGTCCGCTCGTCTACCTCGACTCCGCCGCGACCTCCCAGAAGCCGAGCTCCGTCATCGAGGCCGAGTCGCGATACTACTTCGGCACGAACGCGAACGTCCACCGCGGCGTCTACGCGTTGAGCGTGGAGGCGACGGACGCCTACGAGGCCGCACGCGCGCGGGTCGCCCGGTTCCTGCACGCCCGGGACCCGAACGAGGTCGTCTTCCTCCGCGGGACCACGGAGGCGATCAACCTGGTCGCGAACTGTCTCGGCCGCCGCCGGCTCGAGCGCGGCGACCGAGTGTTGACCACCGTGATGGAACATCATTCCAACATCGTGCCCTGGCATCTCTTGCGCGAGCGGCCGGGGATCGATCTCGAGTTCCTCGACATCAACGAGGGGGGCGAGCTCGATCTCTCCGCGCTCGACCACTGGCTCGACGGCCGGACCAAGGTGGTCACCCTGGCTCACGTCTCGAACGTGCTGGGCACCGTGAACCCGGTGCGCGAGATCGCCGACCGCGCGCATGCCGCCGGGGCCATCGTGGTCGTCGATGCGGCCCAGTCGGCGGCCCACCGGCCGATCGACGTGGAGGCGCTGGGCGCCGACTTCGTGGCGTTCTCCGGGCACAAGACGCTCGGCCCCATGGGCATCGGCGCCCTCTGGGGCCGCTCGGAACTGCTGGAGGAGCTCCCCCCGTACATGGGCGGAGGAGAGATGATCCGCGAAGTCCACCAGCGCGAGATCTCGTACCGAGAACCTCCCGCGAAGTTCGAGGCCGGGACTCCCAACGTGGGGGGCGCGGTCGCCCTATCGGTAGGCCTCGACTACCTCGAGGGGCTCGGTTGGGACGACGTCCAGGACCACGAGCGGGCGATGCAGGCGCACTTGTTCCGGACCGCCGAGAGCCGGCTGGGAGACCGGATCGAAATCTTCGGTCCTCCGGATCCGAACTCCCGCGAGGCGGCGTTCTCGTTCGC
>JASHPK010000035.1 GCA_030038095.1 Thermoplasmata archaeon
ATGTTCTCTACCTCCGAAAGTCGGACCGCGAGTGGGTCGATCCGTCCCGGGGCCGCGAAGATCACGGCCGCGGGCTTCAGCGGATGGGCGCGGATCGCGACCATCGGCGAGCGGCCGTACTTCACGTTCGAGAAGATCAGGGCCCGCTGGGTCGTCCAGCCGTACACTTCGACGAAGTGCGAGGCATCGATCGACAGGATGGCGCGAGGCGCGTCCAGCACGGTGAATCCGTGGATATCGCGGTGGAGGTCCACCGGGCTCACCGCACGCGCTTCGAGCTGGTCGGCGAGCGTCTTCAAGGGGATCGCCACCGCAAACTCCCGCATGCCGAGAATTCCCTCGGAGTGGGGGCGCAATCCGAGCCGCTGGCCGATGCGACCTCCGTTCTGCGCGTCCAACGAGAGCAGGCCGTCGACGTACCGGCGGATGAACCCCGCTCCCGGACTGACCCGTCGCTCGGACTCGTAGTCGCTGATCACCGAAGGGACCGTCGTGAGATGTTTGGCCAGGTCCCGCTGGGAGATCCCGAAATCCTCGCGCCACTTGCGGAGCGTGCGTCCGGGGTGGGGCGAGAGCACGACCTCCCCGGCGATCTTCTCGCGGAGCTCCGCGTCCACGGGGCCGCACGAGGAGGTGCCCGGTATAAAGCGGTGTTCGTCCTGTCGGTCCTAGGGCTCGACAGCTGCCGAAGACACCGCCGAGCCCATGACCTCGGGGAGTGGACCGGGCGAGACTCTCCGGGCCGCGGGCGATCGCCCCCGTCCCCTTTGAACTCGCGACCTCTACCTTGCCAAGGTAGCGATCTTCCGCTGATCTACCGGCCCACGCCGGCGGCCGAGTCGGAGCGTGGGATAACCGTTTCGCGTGCGCCGCCTCCCCGGAGGGTCGATTGACCGCCCCCGGGCGATCTGCGCCTCGGAGCCGTGGGGGACCGGCGGCGGCGCTCCGCCGCGCGAGCCAAACCCTTATTGGGTCCGTCCGGCTCGGTTGGCCGATGGCGGAAGGGCAGTCGTCCGGCGAGCCGATCGACATCATCCTGCAATCGAGCCGAGATCTGCTGCGGCCCGAGGAGCTCGTGCGCGAGGCGACCCGGGACATTGTCAAGGAGGAGATCCGGCGCCATCTCGAGCGGACCCTCAAGGAGAACCCGAAGCTCGACCAGGAGCTCCGCGACGCGGTGCGCGAGCTCCTCGAGGCCCGGGCGAAGGAGTATGCCGCGCTCCTGAAGGTCGGAGCGTCGACGGCGCGGCTCGGCCTCTCGGCGCTGCCGGCCGACGTCCGCCGGACCCTGACGAAGCAGATCGTCGACCTCGTCTCGGACGAGCTCGGGCAGATCGTGGAGAAGTCGCTCTAGCTATGCCGATGCCTCCGGACCAGGTGCGGATCTACGAGATCAAGCGCATCGACGTCGAAGGCGCGATCGTCATCGACGGGTTTCCCTCGGTCGGCCTCGTGAGCTCGATCGTCGCGAACTACCTCATCGACACGCTCGAGATGGAGCAGATCGGGATCGTCGAGTCCCCTGCCTTCCCGACCGTCTCGCTCGTCCGGAACGGGGACCCGCAGCACCCGGTGCGCATCTACGCCGGGCGGCCTCCCGCGGACCGGGCCGGGCGCGGGGCCGACAAGATCGTCGCGTTCGTCTCCGAGTTCCACCCGGCGCCCACGATCATCCATCCGCTCGCGACCGCGATCCTCGACTGGGTGCAGGAGCAGCGGGCTTCGCTCCTGGTCTCCCCCGAGGGCCTGGTCGTGGAGGCGGCCGAGCACGGCAAGTCGGGCGGCCGCGGGCCGCGGCTCAACGACGTGAAGGTCTACGGGGTCGCGAGCACGCGCAAGGCGCGCGAGCTCTACATCGAACCGAATATGATCCCGTTCGTCGAGGGCGTGATCACCGGTATCGCCGGGGTCCTGCTGAACGAGGGACGGCGCCGGGGGTTCGACGTGCTCACCTTCCTGGCCGAGGCGCAGTCGGATTACCCCGACGCGCGGGCCGCGGCGAAGGTGATCGAGACGATCAACCGGATCCTGTTGCGGACGCCGCTCGACCCCGTCCCGCTCTACCACGAGGCGGAGCGGATCGAGCAGCAGCTGCTCTCGATCCAGCGGCGGGCGGCCGAGCGCGGGCGGGGCGACCAGGCGGTCCCGACGTCCCAGCCGATGTACCGCTGACGCCCGAGCCGGGGATCCGCTCGAGCATCTCGCGAAGACCGGCGGTGAGCGTCGCGACGTCGCGGCGGTCGTTGTAGAAGTAGAACGACGCGCGGACGTTCCCCTCGAGCCCCCGCGCCAGGTACCAGGAGTGGACGCAGTGCATTCCCGACCGGACCATGACCCGGTACCCCTCGTCGAGGAAGACCGCGGCGTCGTTCGCGTCGATCCCTTCGAGGGAGAACGCGAAGATGCTCGGGCGCTCCTCGGGGTCCGGGGGGCCGAGGACCCGGAGCCGGGGCTCGCCCGCGAAGGCGCTCGAGATTTCCCGGTTGAGGGCGAGCTGCTGGGCCCGGATCTCGTCGAACCCGAGTTCGCCGAGGTACTCGATCGCCGCGTGGGCCCCGATGACCCCCGCGTAGTTCTGGAGCCCCGCCTCGAAGCGGTGGGGCGGGGCGCGGAGGACGTGGCCGGAAAGGGTCGAGCGCTCGACCGTCTCCCCTCCGACCAGGAGGGGCCGCAGCTCGCGGAGCCGCTCGGGCGTGGAGGCGAGAAGACCGGTGCCCGTCGGCCCCAGCATCTTGTGCACACTGATCGCGTAGAAGTCGACGCCGAGCCGGTCGAGGTCGACCCGTTCGTGGGGGGCCGCCTGACAGCCATCGAACAGGACCAGCGCCCGGTGCGCGTGGGCCCGCTCGGTGATCTCCCGGATCGGGAGCGAATGCCCGTCGAGGTTCGAGGTGTGGAACAGGCTGACGAGCCGGACCCCCCGGGCGAGGGCCGGCTCGAGGGCCTCGGCGTCGAAGCCTCCCTCATCGGCGACGGGGAGGATCTCGATCCGGATCCCGCGCTCGGCCGCCAGCCGCTGCCAGACGATCAGGTTCGAGTTGTGCTCGCGGTCGGAGATCAGGACCCGGTCGCCCTTCTTCCAGGGGAGCCCCTGCCCGACCAGATTGATCGCCTCCGTCGCGCCTCGCGTGAAGACGACGCCGTTCGGGTCGGCCCGGCCGAGAAACCGCGCGAACGCCTCCCGCGCCCCCTCGAACCGGCGGCCGACCTCCTCGGCGAAGCGGTGGAGGCTCCGGCCGCCGCACCCCGGATAGTCCCGGTAGTACCCCTCCATCGCTTCGAGGACCGCCCGCGGCACGAGCGACATGCACGCGGAGTCGAGGTAGACCGGCGCCGGTCGATCGGGCCGATCCTCGAGGGCGGGGAAGTCCCGGCGCACCGCCGAGACGTTCACGACGGCCCCCGCTGAAGGCTCTCCGCCGCGGCGGCAAGGGCCGCGGCCCCGATCACGAGCGCGCGCTCGTCCGGGGCGAACGTCGGGCTGTGGAGTGTCGCGGGACGCTCGGGCTGCCCGACCCCCAGCCGGAGGAAGGTCCCCGGGACCTTCTCGAGATACCGGGAGAAGTCCTCGGCGCCCATCAGCGGATGGTCGACCTCGACCACGTGCTCCCGGCCGAGCTCGAGCTCGAGGCCCGCCACGACCGTCCGGGTCGCGTCGGCGGAGTTGATCAGGGAAGGGTACCCCCGCCGGTAGGCGATCTGGACCGAGGCCCCGAGGCTCGACGCGAGCGCGCGCACCCGGCGCTTCAGCGCCCGCTCGATCAGGTCCCGCGTCTCGGGGCGCAGGGTGCGCACGGTCCCCTCGAGGGTGACCTCGCTCGGGAGGATGTTGTCCTTCGTGCCGCCGTGGATCGATCCCACGCTGACCACGACCGGGTCGACCGGATCGCGCACGCGGGAGACGAGCGCCTGAAGCCCGGTGACGATCTCGCTCGCGACCACGATCGCATCCGGCCCCTGGTGGGGCGACGCGGCGTGGCCGCCCCGGCCGCGGACGACGATCCGGAAGAAGTCGGCGGCCGCCATGAACGGCCCGACCCGCCAGCCGATCACCCCCAGCGGGAGGCTCGGATCGACGTGCTGGCCGACCACGAAGGCGACCTTCGGGTCCTCGAGACAGCCGCGCTCGATGAGCGGGAGGGCCCCGCCGAGGTGGCCCTCCTCCTCGGCCGGCTGGAAGATCAGGCGGATCGGACCGAGCGGGGGCCGGGAACTTCGGGAGAGCATCGCGGCCGCTCCGAGCAGGCAGGCGAGATGGACGTCGTGGCCGCACGCATGCATTCGACCGGCGAAGCGGGATCGGAACGGGAGCCCCGTCTCCTCGGTCACCGGGAGCGCATCCATGTCGGCCCGCAGCCCGACCACGGGACCCGGGCGATCCCTACCGATGGTGGCGACGACCCCCGGGAAGTCCTCGAACGTCGCGGCAGGGATCCCCAGCTCCCGCAACGCCCCGAGGACCTTGTCGCGGGTCTTCTGCTCCTGCAGGGAGAGCTCGGGCTCCTGGTGGAACGCGGTCCGCCAAGCCCGCATGGCCGGAAGGATGCGACGGGCGGCCGGCGTCCACGGCTCGGAGGTCATGAGTGCGGCCCGAGGAGCCGGCCGCTCGATATAATGCGCGCGATGGCCGAGCCGCCCGCCCCATCCTCGGGGGAGGCCCGGGCCTACGGACCCAGCAGCACGCGCTCGACGGCTGCGGGACGGCGGAACGAGTCGACCTCCGCGACGTCGATTGGCGCAGGCCTCTCGGCTCCGAACCGGTTGAACCAGACCGCGCGGATCCCCGCCGCACGGGCCCCGAGGACGTCGTTCTCCCACGAGTCGCCGATCATCACCGCATTCTCCGGACCGGTTCCGCCTCGCTCGAGGGCGAGCCCGAAGATCCTCGGATCCGGCTTCGAGACCCCCACGGCCTCGGAGATGATCATGAAGTCGACCAGTGCGGTCAGTCGGAGGAAGGCGAGCTTTTCGTCCTGCTCGGCGGCCTGATTGTTCGAGACCACCCCGACCCGGGCTCGCCGGTGGACCCGCTCGAGGAGGCCCCGGACGCCCGGCACCGGTCGTCGCAGCTCCCGGTAGAACGAGCGGTAGAGGCTCGAAAGACGGGCCCCTTCCTCACGGATCGGCCTCGACCCGCAGAACTCGAGGAGCGTCGAGAACCGCTGGACGCGCGACTCAGCGACCGTGATGCGCCCGGCGACCACCGCCGGGTGCGCCTCTTCGAGAAGGCGGGAGTACTCGTGCCAGAGGTCGGAGAGGCTTCGAGATCGCAGCGCCCCCTCGGACCGCTGGAGCCTGGCGAGCGCGGCCCGGGAGGTGAGCGCATGATCGAAGATCGTGTCGTCCATATCGAAAAGCACGAGGGGAGACCGGCCCCCGGGTTCACGGACGACCGCTCGTACTCGCTCGGTCACTGGACTTCCTAACCCGGACTGCACAAAGGACTAGGGGGGCCCGACGGAGTCGGGGGTCGGAGCGAGCGATGGTCGGCGCAGGGCGGGGCCACCTGAACTCTGTCGCCCTTTCGCCGAAGTCCTCGCCGCGTCCTGGAGCGGGGCATTTCACCCCATCGGCCATCGTTCCAAATCCTCCGAAGCATCAGTGGAGAACTGTGGGTCCAAGTTCTGTCCGGATCCGGTTCCCGCATGGCCGCTCAAGTGTTCTGCCCTCGGTCCGGACCGTCCGTCTTTCCCCTCGGCAGCTTGTCGTCCGACCACCGACACACCCGCTATATACTCACCCAAAGGTGTGGAAACTCGGCAGGGACGATTGAGATGGGGGGTTTCCTGGTATTCATGGTCCTAACGGCGGCCATGGGGCTTTCGATTTTCCTGTCTCTTCCGGTCGTCTACAGCAAGCGGGCGCAAGGGCGGTGGGCGGTCGGACTCAACGCTGTGGCAATCGGAATTCTCATCTTCCTGCTGGCTGACGTCTTCTCCGACGTCTCCACCATCCTCTACCCGAGCGGGTACGTAGCCAATCTTGGGTATTCCATTGCGTTCGGTGTCGCGTTCGTCGGGGCCTTCCTCGCTCTGTATCTCGTGGACAATCTCAAGGGGCTCGGCCTGATTTCGCGGCGGAAGGTCCTTCCGTCGGCCACGCCGCCCACCGATAACGGGCCGTCGACGACCGCCCTCATCATCGCCTTGGGCATCGGGCTCCAGAATCTCACCGAGGGCCTGGTCTTCGGGGTCAACTGGACCGCCGGCGCACTTGGCATCCTGGCGGTGGTCTTCGTGGGGTTTTTCCTGCAGAACGTCACCGAAGGATTCCCCATTGCCTCTCCGTTCCTCGCGACGGACGCTCGTCGTCGACTACCGACGATGCTCGGTCTGTTCCTCATCGGCGGGCTTCCCACCATCGCGGGTGGCGCGATCGGCTACTTCTGGAGTAACGACCTCTTTCTGGTGGTTTTCGACGCCCTGGCCATTGGAGCCATCGCCTACGTGATCCTTCCGATGCTCCGGGTCGCATTTCGACCCTTGGAGTCGAGGGAAGCCTCGACGCGGCGGAACCAATTGGTCTACCTGGGCGCCATGATCGGTTTCGCACTGGGCTTCGCGGTAAATGCGATTTAGTGGCGCATAGTCCGTTTCCGAGCCGAATTGCCCGCTCGCTCCCTTTAATCGATGCCCGAGTCCGCGGTATCCGCGAGGAGGATTCGCAACCCTCTCAATCCAGCCTCCGTCATCCCCACAGGTCACGGGAGCCGGGGTTGGCGTCCCGACGAAGGCCTTCGGCTCCGAGAGGACACGACTCTCGAATATGGAGTCTTTTTATATGAGGGCTGACTTACCAAACGCGAAGGATAAGCCGAGCCGCTGCCTCGAGGGACGACGGCCGGTGGAGCAACAACCATGGCAAAGATCATCGGCATCGATCTAGGGACCAGCAACTCGGCGGCCGCCATCCTGGAGGGGGGCCGCCCGGTCATCATCCCGAGCGCCGAAGGGACCACGGTCGGCGGAGGGAAGGCCTTCCCCTCGTACGTGGCGTTCAGCAAGGACGGGCAGCTGATCGTGGGCGAGCCGGCACGGCGCCAGGCGATCTCCAATCCGGAGGGGACGGTCACGGCGTTCAAGCGCAAGATGGGGACCGACTACCATTACACCCTCCACGGCAAGCAGTACACCCCGCAGCAGCTCTCCGCGTTCCTGCTGCAGAAGATCAAGCGGGACGCCGAGGCGTTCCTCGGCGAGAAGGTCGAGAAGGCGGTGATCACGGTCCCCGCCTACTTCAACGACAACCAGCGCCAGGCCACGAAGGACGCCGGCGCGATCGCGGGGCTCGAGGTCGTTCGGATCATCAACGAGCCGACCGCCGCGTCGCTCGCCTACGGGCTCGACAAGGCCGGCAAGAGCCAGAAGATCCTCGTCTTCGACCTGGGCGGCGGCACGCTCGACGTGACCATCATGGAGTTCGGCGAGGGCGTCTTCGAGGTGCTCTCCACGAGCGGCGACACCCAGCTCGGGGGGACGGACATGGACAACGCCGTGACCGAGTACATCGCGGCGGAGTTCCAGAAGGAGTCCGGCATCGACATCCGCAAGGACAAGATGGCGATGCAGCGGGTGCGGGATGCCGCCGAGAAGGCGAAGATCGAGCTCTCATCGACGGTCGAGACCCAGGTCAACCTCCCGTTCCTCACGGCCACGAACGAGGGGCCGAAGCACCTCGCGCTCCCGCTGACCCGGGCGAAGCTCGAGGAGCTCGTCCGACCGATCGTCGACCGGTGCAGGTCGCCGGTCGATCAGGCGATCGCCGACGCGAAGCTCTCGAAGGAGCAGATCGGACGGATCGTCCTCGTCGGCGGACCGACCCGGATGCCGATCGTGCAGAAGTTCCTCGAGTCGTCCATCGGCCGGCCGATCGAGCGGGGGGTCGACCCGATGGAGTGCGTTGCGATGGGCGCGGCGGTCCAGGGCGGCGTCCTCGCGGGCGAAGTGAAGGACGTGCTCCTCCTCGATGTCACGCCGCTCTCGCTCGGCGTCGAGACGATGGGCGGGGTCTTCACCCGGCTCATCGAGCGCAACACGACGATCCCGACCCGCAAGAGCCAGATCTTCACCACGGCGGCCGACAACCAGTCGACGGTCGAGATCAAGGTCTCCCAGGGCGAGCGACCGATGGCCTCGGACAACGTCGCCCTCGGGAGCTTTCTGTTGACCGGGATCCCGCCCGCGCCGCGGGGGGTCCCGCAGGTCGAGGTCGGCTTCGACATCGACGCGAACGGGATCCTGAACGTCTCGGCGAAGGATCTCGCGACCGGGCGCAAGCAGGGGATCACGATCACCGCCTCGAACAAGCTCTCGAAGGACGAGGTGTCCCGGATGGTCAAGCAGGCCGAGGAGTTCGCCGACAAGGACCGGGAGCGCGCCGACCTCGTCACGGCGAAGAACCAGGGCGAGTCGCTCGCCTACGAGGCCGAGCGGGTGCTCTCCGACTCCAAGGACAAGATCGATCCGGCCGAGGCGGACCGCGTCCACGCGGCCGTCAAGGCGCTCCGCGACGTCCTCGAGAAGAAGGACGCGACGATCGGCGAGGTGCGCGCGAAGACCGAGGAGCTGACGAAGGCGCTCCACGCGATCGCGCAGAAGCTCTACCAGTCCGCGACCGCCCCGCCCCCCGCCGGGGGCGAACCGACCGCCCCCGAGGGGGAGGCGCCGCCCCCCGGCCCCGGGGCGGGACCGGTCGACGCCGACTTCAAGGTCGTCGACAAGGAGAGCGGCGAGGACAAGGGCCAGTCGTAGCGACGGGCCCGTTGGGTCCTAACGGGCCGAGCGGGGTCGGGGCCACTCGCGGCCCTTCGGGGGGCCGACGTACTCGATGTCAGGTCGGATCAGCCGGTTGTCCCGAGCTTGCTCGAGCGCGTGCGCGGTCCAACCGGTCGTGCGCGCGACCGCGAACGTCGGGGTGAACAGCTCGCGCGGCAGCCCGACCGCCTCGAGGACCACCGCGCTCCAGAACTCGACGTTCGTGTAGAGCCGCGCCCCCGGCTTCGCGGCGCGCAGGGCCGCCAGCACGTCCCGTTCCACGGACTCCGCGAGCGCGAGCCGGGACGGCTCGGCGACCTCCCGGGCGATGCGATGGAGGACGAGAGCCCTCGGGTCGTCGGTCTTGTACGCCCGGTGGCCGAACCCGAAGAAGACCTGTTTCCCGGCCAGGCGCTCCCGGATCCACCGCTCGGCTCGGTCGCTCGTCCCGATCGCGTCGAGCATGTCCGAGACGAGGCTCGGAGCGCCGCCGTGCACCGGTCCCTTCAACGTGGCGAGGGCGGCCGTGGCGGCGCTCACGAGATCCGACTGCGTGGAGATCGCGGTCCGGAGCGCGAACGTCGAGGCGTTCATGCCGTGGTCCGCGAGGAGGGAGAGGTACCCGTCGAGCGCCGCCGCGCGGGCCGGCTCGGGGACCGCGCCCGAGAGCATCCAGAGGTAGTTCGCCGCGTGGGAGAGGTCGGGGCGGGGGGCGACGGGAGGCTCGCCCCGGGTCCGCCGGACGAACCGGGCGAGGAGCACCGGGGTCCGAGCGATGAGGCGATACCCCTCTGCGAGGCGGGGAGGGTAGCCGTAGCTCCCGTCGCCGAGCGAGGAGAGGATCGTGCGCAGCGCGTCGAGCGGAGGCAGCTCGGGGGAGAGGGCGTCGACGACCCGTTCGATCGCCGCCGGGACCCGCTCGTTCTCCCGGAGGGCGCGGACCACTTCGGGGGACGGATCGCTCTCGGGCGGATCGCCGTGGAGCACGAGGTGGGCGATCGACTCGTACGGGACTCCCGGCACGAGGGTGCGCACGTCGAACCCGCGGTAGACCAGGTCGCCGGTCTCCCCGCCGACCCACGAGATCTCCGACGTGCCCACTACGACGTCATCGAGACCCTTCGACGCGTGACGCGAGCCGGGCACGCGCGAGCGAGCGCGGGCTCGACTCATAGCGTGAGCGCTTCCACCGCCGGAAATCTTAAGGAGGAGAGGCCCGTCGCGCCGCCGATGGTGGACGGTCCGGGCCAGCTGCTCGAGCGGGTGGTCCAGCAGCGGGTGACGCTCCTGCTGAAGGACTCCCGCCAGCTTTCGGGGAAGCTCGTCGGGATCGACGAGCACCTGAACCTCGTTCTCGACGACACGGACGAGACGACGGCGGAGCTGTCCCGGCATCTCGGCCGGGTCGTCCTGCGCGGCTCGAACGTCGTTACGCTCCACGCGCCGCACGGGGCGAGCGGGAAGACCGCGTGACCGTGCCCGCCTCCGCCCCGAGCCCGCCCGAGCGCCTCCGGCCGCGTCCGAAGGGAGAAGCGCTCGCGGTGCTGAAGCTCCTCGCCCACCTCGGAGCGGACCACGCCGAGGTCGTCCTCACTTCCCGTGAGGTCGGGGAGCGGATCGGCGTCAGCCAGCAGGCGGCGGACCGGTATCTCCTCGGGCTCGAGAAGCGCGGGCTCCTCACGCGCTCGCTCGCCCAGCGACGCCAGCGCCTCGCGCTGTCCCCGGCGGGACTCGAGCTGCTCCGCGCGGAGTACCACTCCTATCGGCGGATCTTCGAGGGGCCGGCGAAGCTGTCCTTCTCGGGGGTCGTCACGAGCGGTCTCGGAGAGGGCCGGTACTACCTCAGCCAGCCCGGGTACGTCGTCCAGTTCTCCGAGCGACTCGGCTACTCCCCGTTTCCCGGGACCCTCAACGTCCGCCTCACCGACCGGGCGCTCCGCAAGGTCGGCCTCGTCGGGGAGTGGACCGGCATCCGGATCGACGGCTTTCACGCGAGCGGACGGACGTTCGGCGGTGCCACGTGCTTCCGGGCCCGGATGAACGGCCATCCGTGCCACCTCATCCGGCCCGACCGCTCCCACTACAAGGACGTCGTGGAATTCGTCGCTTCGGACTGTCTCCGAGAAGCGCTCTCGCTCCAGGACGGGTCGGCGGTCGAGGTCGACATCGAGGAGTCGTGATGCGCGGATCGCTCGCCCGCTCGGTAGCGCACGACCGGCGGCCCGAGCCCGCCGGGCCCGACGCGGCGCGTCGGTACGTCAACCAGTGGGTCGAGGCGGAGGCGATCGGGGAGGAACGCGTGAGCGCGTTCGTTCTGATCCTGAAGACCCGCGGCTGCTATTGGGCGGACGAGAAGGGCTGCTCGATGTGCGGCTACTCGATGGACACCCTGGGTCGCTCGGCGACCCCCGAGGAGCTCGCCGAACAGCTCCGGCGCGCGCTCGCGCGGTACCGCGACGAGCCGTACGTGAAGATCTACACGTCGGGGAGCTTCCTCGACGACCGGGAGGTCGATGCGGAGAGTCGCGCGGCGATCGTGCGCGCGTTCGCGGGGCGCGCGCGCCGGCTGCTCTTCGAGACCCTTCCCGAGTTCGCGACCGCCGAGCGGCTCGGGCCGCTCCACGGGGCCTTCCCCGGCGAGCTCGAGGTGGCCCTCGGGCTCGAGACGACCGACCCGACGGTGCTCGCCCGCTTCGTCCACAAGAATGCGCCGCCGCGGGACTACCTCGACGCCGGGGACCGCGTGCGCGCCCTCGGCCTCCGCGCAAAGGCCTACCTGCTGCTGAAGCCGCCCTATCTCACGGAATCGGAAGCCATCGCCGACGTGGTGCGGTCGATCGGCGAGGCGGCGGCCCATTTCGACGCCCTCTCGGTCAACCCGGTCCACATCCAGAACGGCACGGTGGTCGAGTGGCTCTATCACCGCGGCCGTTACCGGCCGCCCTGGCTCTGGTCGGTCGTCGCGGCGCTCTCCGAGGGGGCCGGGCGCCGCGGGAAGGCGCGCCTCGTCTCCTTCCCGACCGCGGGAGGGCTCGCGCGGGGGCCGCACAACTGCGGCGCGTGCGACGCCCGCGTCCTGCGGGCGATCGAAGCGGCGTCGCTGGCCCAGCGGTTCGAGGAGCTCTCAGGCCTCGAGTGTGCCTGCCGGGCGGGGTGGGATGCGGCGCGCTCGCTCGAACCGATGGGGGTCGAGGCGTGACGGACCTCGTTCCCCGGCTGCCGCGCCACGCGGTCGAGACGATCGCGACCTTCCTGCGCGCCCACGCGCTCGGGCCGGAGCGGACGGGAGTCGTCGTTGGCCTCTCGGGCGGCATCGACAGCGCGCTCACGGCCCGGCTCGCGCGCGACGCGCTCGGCGCGGACCACGTGATCGGCGTCCAGCTGCCGGACGCCCGGTTCCCCCCGGAGCTCCGGGAGGAGACCGAGGCGTACGCGCGGCTCCTCGGAATCGCGCATCGTCGTGTCGAGATCGAGCCGATCGAGGCCCGGTACCGGGAGGCCCTCTCGGAGCTCGCGGACCCGGTCGCGCTCGGGAACGTGAAGGCCCGGATCCGCATGGCCGTCTTATACGCGATCGCGCGCGGCGCGTCGAAGCTCGTCGCCGGCACCGGCAACAAGTCGGAGATCCTGCTCGGATACTTCACGAAGTACGGCGACGGCGGGGTCGACCTCCTGCCGATCGGGGACCTGTACAAGACCGAGGTGCGCGAGCTCGCGGCCGAGCTCTCCCTGCCCGATCAGATCCGCTCCCGGGCCCCGAGCGCCGGCCTCTGGGAGGGCCAGACGGACGAGGCGGAGCTCGGCTTTCCCTACGAGGTGATCGACCGGATCCTCTTCGGCCTCGAGGGGCTGCGGACCGACGCGGAGATCGCCCGCCGTACCGGGGTCCCGATCGACCGAGTGCGCGAGGTGATCGAGCGCGTCGAGCGGAACCGGCACAAGCGTCGTCTGCCGCCGATCCCGAAGGTCGGGCTCCGGACCATCGGGATCGACTGGCGGGACTGACCCGCCGGCTCGCCGGGGCGCCCATCGACCGCCCCGCCCCCGGGGCCCACACGCTTATCCGCGCCCGAGGCTCGGGACCTCAACCCTCGAGCCTGAGATCGATCGGATGGACCGCGCCACCTACCAGCGTCTCTACGACGCGCTCGGCACGTACGAGGACGTGCATCGCATCGCGCACGAGGGGCATTGGGACGAGGAGCTCCTCTTCGTGATCCACACCCACCGGATCACGCGGGACGCCACGCGCCGGTTCTACGTCGTGAAGCGCCAGATCGGCCGCCTCGCCGCGCAGTGGCGTCACGGCCGCTCGATGCTCGACATCGCCCGCGAGTGGCGATTCCCCCCCGTGCTCCTCGGCCAGCAGATGCTCGGCGAGCTCGGCATCCCTCGCAAGAAGGTCTGGGGAGCGTTCCTCCACCCGGAGTCCGCGCCCGACGCGCGGATCCGCCGCGAGGTCGAGGCGTTGCTCGCCGCGGACCCGATCTACTCCCCCCAAGGCATGGAGCGGCAGCGCGAGCGGGGCCGCCAGGGCGAGGAGCGGCTGCAGCGCTGGCTCGAGAAGCACGGGGTCGGGTACCGGACCGAGAAAGACCTGCGCGGCAAGTTCTCGAAGACGCCGGACGCGCTGCTCGACGAGCCGATCATCTTCTTCGGACAGAAGATCCGCTGGATCGAGTCGAAGGCGAACTTCGGGGACGACGTTGAGATGCGCAAGAACCTGAAGCGCCAGCTCGGGCCGTACACCGAGCTCTTCGGCGAAGGGGTCGTCGTCTACTGGTACGGTTACGTCGAGGGCGCGGAGTCCCCGCCGGGGATCCTGCTCTACGACGGCGAGACGTTCGAGTCGATCACGCCCGTCGTCCCGCCTCGGCGCGCGGGAGCTCCCGCTGAGCTCCACTCGCGAGATCACGCTCGACGACCGCACCCGGCTTCGCCTCCTTCAGCCCCAGGATCAGCGCACGGCGGCAGCGGCGCCGGGCCGCCTCCTTGAGCTGGCGCGACATCGAGCGCGCGAGCAGGTCGCAGTCGGCGGAGACGCCGGACCGACGCAGCTCCTGCACGAGCGCGAGCGCCTCGGACGCGAGGGACGCGTTCACGACCACCACGTACGTGTCGAGCGGGGGCTCGCCGTCCGGCCAGCGCCCGCCGCTCCTCAGGAGGAGCTCGAGGGTCTGGTCGCCGATCGCGAGCCCCGCGGCCGGCGTCGACGGGCCCTCGAACAGCTCGATCAGGTGGTCGTACCGCCCCCCGCCGAAGACCGATCGGCCGTCGCCCGAGCGGGAGTACGCCTCGAAGACCGTGGAGGTATAGTAGGCGATCCCCCGCACGATGGTGGGGTCGAAGACGATCCGGTCGCCGAGGCCCGCCTTCCCGAGGAGGCCGAACAGCGACTGGAGCCGCCCGAGCCCCTCCTGGGCGGCGGGGTCCAGGCCCCGCCGGCCCAGGTCCGCGAAGAACGCGTCGAGCTCGCCCGGCGCGACGCCCTCCCCGGCGCTCGCGAAGAGGTCGCCCAGCTCCGCGGCTCGTTCTGCGGAGAGGCCCGCCGCCGCGAGCTCCCCTTCGAACTGCGCGGGCGGGTTCTTGCGGTAGCCGTCGACCGCCCGGAAGAACCGGCCCATGTCGTTCGCGCCGAACAGCCGGCCGATCCCTTCGGCGACGGCCCGGTCGCTGATCCGGAAGGCGTAGAGCCCCTCCGCGCCGACCTCGTCGAGGACGAGGGCCGCGGTCGTGAGGAGGTCCGCCTCCGCCGCGACTCCCGGGACGCCGAGGATGTCGAGGTTGAACTGGGTGAACTCCCGCGTGCGGCCGGCCTGCGGCTCCTCGTACCGCCAGATCTTCGAGACCGTGAACCACTTCACGGGGAGCGGCTCGGACTTCCCCCGCTCGACGAACACCCGGGCGAGCGAGGGGGTCGTCTCCGAAACGAGCGCGACCGCGCGATCGCCCTTGTCCCGGAAGAGCCAGGTCTGCGCGGCGATCCCTTCGCCGCTCTTGACCTGGTAGAGCTCGAAGCTCTCGACGCTCGGCGTCTCGAGCTCCACGTACCCCGCGCGCCGGGCCGCGGCACGCATCCGTCGCAGGATCTCGGACCGCGCTCCCGCTTCGGGAGGCAGGTAGTCGCGGAATCCGCGCAACGCTCCGGTCGGCACGAGGAAAGGAGCCCCGCCGTTCGATTATACCCCTTTCGCCGAAGGCGGCCCGCCCTCGGGGCCGGCTACGGAGGGCCGCCGCCCGTCGCCGCGGGAGAGGACGGCGCTCCCGTCCCGGTCTCCGCCGGCCGGCCGAGCGAGCCGTCGACGAACTCGCGGACGTGGCGGTAGGCGACGATCGTTCCCATGAAGTTGCGCTGACGTAGCTCGTTCGCCAGCGTCCGGAGCTCGGTGACGGCCGGCGCGACGTCCAGACCCGAGGACCGGGCCCCGACGAGCTGGTCCCGGAGCCGCCGGAGGTCCTCGACGAGCCGGGGTTCGAGGAGCGCCCAGACCGCGATCGCGGCCCCCGCGAGCGCCCGCTCGCCCTCCGCGCGACGGCCCTCGCCCAACAGGCGTCGGCCCTCCTTGAGCGGACCGATCGCGGGCGACGGGTCGCCTCCGAGGTCGCGCAACGTGTGCGCGAGCAGATCGCACTCGGTGACGAGGACCCGGCCGACCTGCCCCTCCTCCTCCGCCTGCCCGAGCTCGTCCCGTACCTGAGCGAGGCGGCGCTGCGCGCCGACGAGATCGCCGGTCCGGAGCGCGGTCCGGATCGCTTCGAACTGGAGGTCCGCGGCCCGGGTCGGGACGAGCTCCGCGAGCTCGTTGCGGCGGGCCAGGGCGAGGTCGTACTCCTCGGCGAGGGCGCTCGAGAGGTGGACAAACATCTCGTGCACGAGGACCTCGAGCGACCCCGCGTCGCCCGTCTTCTCGGCCGTGCGGGCCCGCCCATCGAAGTCGGTGAAGTCGAGGCCGAGGCGTCGCCCCAGCTGGAAGAACTCGGTGAGCCGATGGCGGGTCGCTTCGAGCGAGCCCACCGGCGGCAGCGCGGGGAGGTCCTTCAGAGCGCCGATCGGTTCGGCCGCGCGCTGGGGCACCGCGGGTTCGAGCTCGGCGGCGGGGAGCGCGGGAAAGCGCGGGGGCCGGCTCAACAGGCCCTCCACCGGTTCGAGGTCGGGCGGGACCGCGAGGTCCACGGCCGCGAGGAGCTCGGCGACGGTGCGAAGGTAGACGGGGGACTTCTCCTCGTCCGGTCCGGCCGCCTCGCGGACGGAGGCGAAGAGGGCCGCGGCGAGGTGACAGTTCGGGCACTCGGTGGCCGACGCTCCGACCTCGGTCGCGCAGGCCGGACAGACCCCCATGCCGCTTCGTCCTCAGCTCCGGCTGGGGCGGCCGGGGCTCCCCGATCGGAGCGCGGGGCCCCGGACGTTCGGCCGGTACTGGTAGTCCGTGCGCATCGCCCGCAGTCGGCGGATGCGCTCCTTGGTCGGGGGGTGCGTCGAGAAGAGGGAGGCGAAGGATCCGCCCCGGAACGGGTTCACGATGTACAGGCTCGACTGGGCCGGGGAGCCGACGTTGATCGGCTTCGCCTTGTTGGCCGACTCGAGCTTCTGCAGGGCGTCCGCGAGCGCCTCGGGGTCTCCGCAGGTGAACGCGCCGACCTGGTCGGCGCGGTATTCCCGCGTGCGGGAGATGGCGAGCTGGATCAGCATCGCCGCGATCGGCGCCGTGATGAGCGCGAGGATCAGGACGATCGGGTTCACGCTCCCGCGTCGGCCCCCGACGCCGAACAGCATGGAGAAGAAGACGATCTGGGCCGCGTACGAGATCGCCCCGGCGAGGGTCGCGGCGAACGTCATCAACAGGACGTCCCGGTCCTTGACGTGGGCGAGCTCGTGCGCGAGGACCCCCTTGAGCTCGCGGTCATTGAGCATCCTCAGGATCCCCTCGGTCGCGGCCACGATCGCGTGCCGCTCGTCCCGCCCCGTGGCGAAGGCGTTCGGGGTCTGGGTCGGGACGATTGCGATCCGCGGGTCCACGAGACCGAACTCCGGGGCGAGCTCGTGCACGATCTTCGCGAGGCGCGGTGCCTCCTCGGGAGGCACGATCTTCGCCTTGGTCGACCAGAGGACGATCCGGTCGCAGAAGAAGTAGGTCACGAGGTTCAGGACGAGCGAGAGGGACAGGGCGACGATCAGCCCGGCGATCCAGGTCCCGAAGATGAACTCTCCGACGAGGCCGCCGACGACGACGAAGAGGGCGATGATGACGACGAACAGCGTGGCCGTCTTGAGGCGCGGTCCGACCATGGGTCGAGGGTCCTGCTCTTCCCACCGGCCCCCCGCTCAAAAGCTCTGAGGGGGGTGGGGAGGCCCGGGTTCGCTAGGGTTCGGGCCCTCTCGGGGCGAGATGACGCCGGGCGGAGGGGGTAGGGTGGTACCGTCCGGGCGGAAACTCGGGCGCCACCGGGACCCGCCGGCCCGACTCCGGAGGCCACCGCCGATGACACCCGGGGCATCGATACCCCCTCAGTCGTCCGAGGGATCGGGCTCGCCGGCGGCAGGCGCGGCATCGCGGCGGGGTAGCGGCTCCGTACCGGGGCAGGAGCCGAAGGATCGTGAGACCCTCCAGCCGGAGGGCGGGGTCGTCGGCGCGGCTGCCCCACACGCGCACCCGGTCCCCCGGGCGCAGCGAACCCGCGACCCTCGGAAGGGTCTTCGTGGGCTCGAACGCGAGGCAGTCGATCGGGAGGCCCGATCCGTCCGAGACCGAGAACCGGACGTGGCCGCCCCGGAGGCGGACGGGAGGTCCGGTCACGACCCCCTCGACGATGCCCCCCGCGTAGGGGGGAACGTCGGACGCCGGTCGGCGGACGAGGTGGTCCCCCGAGCCCTGGTTGGTGCGAAAAAGCATCCACCGATCGACCGGCTCGGACCGGACCGAGCGGAAGGCTCGTACGGCCGACTCGGGATCCGTGGACCGGAGTCCGTAAAGGATCGGACACGGGGTGTGAGGGGTGACGAGGAGACGTCGGGTGCGTGGGTCCCGGCACAGGAACAGCGAAGGATACCGCGTCTGCGCGGCCGCGACGCTCCCGGCATCGACACGGCGAAGCTCGCCCTCGCGTCCCGGGGACCGGTAGGCGAGGAGCTCCCAGGTCGGGTGTCCCCCCGGCCAGGCGAGGCTCGCCGCGGCGCCGACCAGGCCCCGCTCGCTTCCCTCGGTACGCCACCGCGCGCCGGACGCCGTGAGCAGGGCCTTGACGTCCGGGACCGGGACGATCTCCCGGACGGCTCGCCAGTAGAGGGAGGCCGGGGGCCGCCGGGACGCCACTACGAGGGCCGGGTCGGTCCCGACGTCGCCCGAGCGCGAGGCGCTCACCAATCGGCCCCACGCGAGGTCGAAGAACTCCACTCGATCCCGAGCCGCGACCGGTCGCCCCGACGCGAACGACCAGACCGGCCGTCCCCCGATCTCGGCGAGGCGGCGCCGCGGCCCCTCCCCCCGGCCGAGGTGGACCGAGAGCGCGGCGTTCCCGCGGGTCTTCCATGGGATGTTGGGGTTCAGGCGGACGAGCCGGGGCTCCCCGATGAGATCGAGCCCGAGCTCCCGTCCGAGCGCGACGAGCTCCGTCAGCGCAAAGGTGGTGCAGCCGCCCCGCGGACTATCGGTGTCGTCGATGCCGATCCAGATGGTCCTCCCCCCTCCGGGGGGAACGGGCCGACTCCGTTTGAGCGAATCGAGCCCGGGCCTAGGCGAGCCCGCCGAGGAGCTTCTGGTAGGCCGGCAGGTTCGTCTCGAGGGTCGAGTCCGCGCGCACCGGCCCGCGCTTCGAGCCGACGAGCTTCACCTCGAGGCCCTCGGCCGAGTCGGAGTCCTTCGGCCGGTGCATGACGCCGATCGGGATGCGCCCGGAGTCGATGATGTCAAGGCACACCCCGAACATCCGCTTGCGGTCGGTCGGGTCGTACCCGTCGAGCTTCGAGACGTCGACGACCTTCTCGCGCCAGAGCTTGTAGGTGTCGTTGTACGTGACGCACGGGGAGAGGTCCTCGACGAACGCAAACCCGCGGCCCTCCCGGTTGAAGCGTAGCGCCTCCTCGAGGATCGCGGTCATCCCCTTCGGATCGCCCGAGAAGGTGCGGGCGATGAAGTTGGGCGCGGGGATCGACAGCGCCGTGAGGATCGAGTGGAACGGAGGCTCGACATTCCCCTCGAAGCCGATCTGGCTGGTCGGGGAGGCCTGGCCCTTCGTGAGACCGTAGGTCTCGTTGTTCATCACGATGTAGAGGATCGAGGCGTTCTTCTTGAACGCGTGGATGAAGTGACCCATCCCGATCGCGTAGCCGTCGCCGTCGCCGCCCGCCGCGAGCACCGTCAGCGACGGGTTCGCGAGCTTTACGCCCACCGCCTGCGCCAGCAGTCGCCCGTGCAGGGCGTGGATCCCGTTGATCTCGAGGAAGTTGTGGATCGAGCCGGAGCAGCCGATCCCCCCGACGAGCACGAGCTCGTGGGTCGGGATCTTGAGGTCGGCGGCCGCCCGCTTCACCGCCGCGAGCACGCCGAAGTCGCCGCACCCGGGGCACCAGATGGGCGAGTGGGGCTTCGCGGACTGGACCATCTCACTTCCCTCCCTGGACCGCCTGGACGATCTGGGGGGCCCGGAACGTGTAGCCGTCGTACCTCAGGATCGATCGAAGCTTCGTGTACTGGGCCGGGATCGTCTCCCGGAGGAGCCGGGCGAACTGACCGGTGTAGTTGTGCTCGACCACGAACGCCACGTCGACCGAGCGGAGGAACGGCTCGATCTCGTGGACAGGCACCGGATAGAGGGTGCGCACTTGGAGGTACCGGGTCGGGACCCCCTTCGCCCCGAGGAGCGATTGCGCCTCGAGGATTGGCCCCGAGGTGCTTCCGAACCCGATCAGTCCGATCTTCGCCTCCGGGGGCCCGAAGAGCCGGGCGTTCGGAAGCTCGCCCCGCGCGAGGACCATCTTGTCCATCCGCTTCTTCATCATGCGGACTCGGTTCTCGGGGTTCACCGAGACGTGCCCCCACTCGTCGTGTTCGTTCCCGGTGACCTCCGACCAGACCCCGGGGGTTCCGGGGACCGCGTACGGGCTCGCGCCGTCGCCGTACTGGTAGACCTTGTACTGCTCGAGCTTCTGGACCGCCTCCGCCGTGAGCCGCTTGCCCCGGTCGACATGGACGGCCGAGAGGTCGAATCGGCGGGAGGTCGCGGTGTTTTGGCAGAGCGCCTGGTCGAGCAGCAGGATCACGGGGAGCCGCCAGCGATCCGCGAGGTTCAGCGCTTCCGTGGTCAGTAGGAAACAGTCCGACGGATCCGAGGGCGCGAGGATGAACCTCGGGTACTCCCCATGCCCGAGGTTCGCGAGGTGGGAAAGGTCCGATTGCTCGTGACGGGTCGGTTGGCCGGTGGACGGTCCCACGCGTTGGCAATCGGCGACGACGATCGGGATCTCAGCGGTGCCCGCGTGCCCGATCCCCTCGGTCATCAGCGAGAGACCCGGGCCGCTCGTGCTCGTCATCACGCGCGCCCCCGCGTACGCGGCGCCGATGATCATGTTGACCGCGGCGAGCTCGTCCTCCGCCTGGCGGACGACGCCCTCGAACGGCGGGAGGTACCGCTGGAGGTACTCCATGATCTCGGTGGCGGGCGTGATCGGGTACCCGGCGAAGAACCGGCCACCGCCGACGACGAAGCCGAGCGCGACCGCTTGGTTTCCGGTCGTCAGGATCAACGAGTGGGCGTCGCCATCGACCAGCGAGAAGCGGTTCGGCACGTCGGGATTCTCGCTCGCCGCCTTCCGCCCGATGTCGAGGGCCTTGAGGTTCTTCTCGAGCGCCTCGCCTCCGCGCCGCTTGAACCGCTCCTCGATGACCGACCGGGTCATCGGCTCGTCAAAGCCGAGGAGGACGCTGAGCGCGCCGTAGGCCGCGGTGTTCTTGAAGATCGGCTGGCCGAGCGGTCCGCCGACCAGCGTGGCGAACGGGAACCCGACCGCGTTCGGCAGGTCGGTGTGGAACGTCGTCGAATCGTAGAGGATGAATCCGTGGGGAGCGAGCTCGGCTCGGCCGAGCTGGATCGCCTCGTTATCGAAGGCCACGAGGACGTCGACCTGGGGCTTGACCGCGGAGGTCGGGTCCCGGCTCGCGCGCACGCTCGCGTCAGCGTGCCCCCCGCGGATCCGCGAGAGGACATTGCGCGAGGTGTAGACGTAGAGGCCGCGCTTGCGGAAGTAGCGGCCGAGCAGATCCGAAACGGTGAGCGTCCCGTCGCCGCCTTGGCCCCCGATCATCACGCTGAGGTCGGAGAGTTCCATCGGGGGACGGGCGGCGCTAGGGCCCGTCTCCTCGGGCAGGGAGGGCGGATGCGCGGCGGGGGTGCTCATGGTGTGCTCCGGGAACAAATCGCGGTCGATTTGTACCGCATTTCAACCCCGGTACATATTTAAGAATCCCTCCGCCGGGAACGTGCGAAACGATAACTTGGCGCCCCCGCGCGCCCCGCTCGCGTTCGAAAAAGGTAAACGGGGGGGTGCGGCTGGAAGCTCCGTGGCGGAGGAACGCCTCGTCGAGAACTACCACGTCGAAACCGCGCGGCAGCGCAAGATCCCGCGCTCGATCGAGGTGTGGGACGAGACGCTGCGCGACGGCGAGCAGACGCCCGGCGTGCATTTCTCCCCGGAGGAGAAGCTCCGCATCGCCGAACTCCTCTCGGACGTCGGGGTGGCGGTGCTGAACGCGGGGATCCCGGTCGTCTCCGAGGAAGAGGCCCGGGCCGTGCGTCTGGTCGCGGACGCCGGGCTCAAGGCGAAGATCCTGGCCGCCGCTCGAACGGTGCCGGCCGACGTCGACGCCGTGATCCGCAGCGGAGCGAGCCACATCGCCATCTTCGTCGCGGCGAGCAATGTCCACCTGAAGTACAAGCTCAAGATGTCGCAGGAGGAAGTGCGCGCCGCCGCTCTCGCGACCGTTCGCCAGGCGAAGGACGCGGGGCTCCACGTCGCGTTCGTCACCGAGGACACGGTCCGCGCGCCGTTCGACTTCGTCGAACGCCTCTACCGGGACGTGCAGGCGGAGGGCGCCGACCGGCTCGTCGTCGCGGACACGGTCGGGATCATGACGCCGCTGACCTTTCGATGGTTCCTGACCGAGTTCAAGCGCCGGGTGCGACCGAAGGATCTTTCGGTCCACTGCCACAACGACTTCGGCCTCGCGACCGCGAACACCCTCACCGCCGTCGAGTGCGGGGCCCGGGCCCCCCAGGTCTGCGTGAACGGGCTCGGCGAGCGCGCGGGCAACGCGTCGCTCGAGGAGGTCGTGCTCGACCTCGAGGCCCTCTACGGGGTCGACACAGGGATCCGGACGGAGAAGATCCACGAACTCTCCCAGGTGGTCGAGGAGCTCTCCGGGGTCCCGATCGCCGCCAACAAAGCCCTCGTGGGGTACAACGCCTTCTCGCACGAGGCCGGGATCCACACGCACGGGATCCTCGCCCACACCCTCACGTATGAGCCGCTCCAGCCCGAGGTGGTCGGTCGCAACCGTCAGATGATCCTCGGGAAGCACACGGGCAAGGCCGCGATCGTCGAGAAGCTCAAGGAGCGCGGACTCTCCGCCCCGGACCCGGTGCTCCTCGAGCTGTTGCGGCGGGTGAAGACCGGGATGGAGATGCGCTCGAAGAACGATTTGCGGCGGTTCCTCGAGCAGTACCGGTCGCTCTTCGGCAAACCCGGGCTCTCCGACGAGGAGTTTTGGTCCTTGGTGGATGCGGTCGGCATCCGGAGGGCCGGATCGTGAGCGAGGGCAACGGGCACGGGCAGACGCTGGCCGAGAAGATCCTCGCGCGGGCGTCGGGGCAGGAGCGGGTCGTGCCGGGAGAGATCGTCGAGGGTCGCGTCGACCTCGCCATGATGCACGAGCAGGGCGCCCAGACGGTCGCCCCGTTCCACCAGATGGGCGCGGAGCGCGTCTGGGACCCGGACCGCGTCGTCATCGCGATCGATCACTGGGTACCCGCCTCGACTGAAGGCGCCGCCGTGCTGCACCGGATCCTGCGGAAGTTCGCGGCCGAGACGCACCTCCCGCACTTCTACGATGTGGGGAACCACGGGATCTGCCACCAGATCCTCGCGGAGAACGGCTGGGTGGTGCCGGGCGACCTCGCCGTCGGCACCGACTCGCACACGAACATGCTCGGGGCGATGGGCGCGGTCGCCGCCGGGATCGGTCCGACGGAGATGGCGGCGGTCCTCGCCCTCGGCCGGCTCTGGCTCAAGGTCCCCCCGTCGATCTCGGTGGAGGTCCGCGGGCAGTTCGGCCGAGGGGTCACCGCGAAGGACCTCGTACTGCGGGTCCTCGGCGAGGTGAGGACGACGGGGGCCACCTACAAGGCCGTCGAGTTCTCGGGGCCGACGATCGGGCGGATGTCGATGCCCGAGCGGTTCACGATCTGCAACATGACGACCGAGATGGGCGCCAAGACCGGGATGGTCGCGCCGGATCAAACGACGTTCGATTACCTCGCCCCGATCGCCAAGCACGCCATGCATCCGATGCGATCGGACCCCGACGCGCGCTACGAGCGGACGGTCGAGATCGACGTGGAGGGGATGCCGCCGATGGTGGCGTGTCCGTACTCCCCCGATAACGTCCGGCCGCTGCCCGACGTCGTGAAGGAGCATGTCAGGGTCGACCAGGTGTTCCTCGGCTCTTGCACGAACGCCCGGATCGAAGACCTGCGCGAGGGGGCCGCACTGATGAAGGGCGAGAAGGTCGCGCCCGGGGTGCGGTTCATCGTGTCGCCCGCGTCGACCAAGATCTACCAGCAGTGCCTCGCCGAAGGGATCATCGAGACCTTCACGGAGGCCGGGGCCGTCTTCACGAACTCGAGCTGCTCCGCCTGCTTCGGCGGGAACATGGGAATCCTCGCCCCCGATGAGGTGTGCGCCTCCTCCTCGAATCGGAACTTCCCCGGCCGCATGGGCGCGAAGGAGGCCCGGATCTACCTCATGTCGCCCGCCGCCGTGGTGGCGACCGCGATCCGCGGGGAGATCAGCGACCCGCGCGAGATGCAGTAGGAGGGTCCACCATGCAGGAGATCATCGAAGGTCGGGTCTGGACCCTCGGTCGCGACGTCGACACCGACCAGATCATCTCGGGAAAGTACCTCACGATCATCGACCCGAACGAGCTCAAGAAACACGTCTTCGAGATCGCGTTGCCCGCGTTCGCGAAGGAGGCCCGCGCGGGGGATATCCTCGTCGCGGACGAGAATTTCGGCTCGGGTTCGAGCCGGGAGCACGCCCCCCAGGCGATGCGGGCGATCGGGGTCGGCGCGGTGGTCGCCGACTCCTTTGCCCGGATCTTCTATCGCAACGCGATCAACCTCGGCATCCCGACCATCGAGGCACGGGGGGTGCGGGCGATCTTCGAGACCGGAGACACGGCCCGGATCGAGCTGCGCGCGGGCGTGGTCCGGAACGTGCGTACCGGGGCCTCCGTGGAGTTCCCGCCGATCCCGCATCATCTGCTGGAACTCCTCGAGGCGGGCGGGCTCGTCGAGAAGGTGCGCGCGGAGCTCGCCGCGCGCAAGGCCGCCGGGGCCTCCCCATGAAGGACGCCGGGTACGAGATCGCGGTCTACCCCGGCGACGGGACCGGCCCGGAGGTCATCCGGGAAGGCGAGAAGGTCCTCTCCGCGCTCGCCGAGAACGCCGCGGCCCCCTGGCACCTCTCGGAGTTTCCGGGTGGGGGCCAATACTACCTCAAGACCGGCCGCGAGTGGGAGCCCGAGGCGGCCGCCGCCGCGAGGAGCGCCGACGCGATCCTCCTCGGGGCGGTCGGCTGGCCGGGAGCAACCCTCCCGAACGGGGACATCGCGGGGCGAGCGCTCGTGCTGGGCCTGCGGGAAGGCCTCGACCTTTTCGCGAACGTGCGACCCTGCCGACTGTACCCCGGCGTGAAGCACCGGATCAGCGGGGAGTACCGGTCCGTCTGGGCCCCGAGGAACGTCGACATGGTGATCGTCCGCGAGAACACCGAGGATCTGTACACCCCAGCCCGGGGCCGTCTCGCCCGCGGGGGGGAGACGGAGGTGACCGTCGACACTCGCATCATCACGCGCAAGGGTTCCGAGCGGGTGATCCGGTACGCGTTCGAGCTCGCCCGCGCGCGGGACCGCGGAGCGCCGGAGGACGGGGTGAAGCGGGTCACGTGCGTCGACAAGTCGAACGTGATGGAAGGGTGCCGCTTCTTTCGCGAGACGTTCGACCGCGTGGCGGGCGGCTACCCCGAGATCGAGCGGGATTACGCCTACGTCGACGCCTTCACGCAGTGGCTGATCCGCAACCCGGAGCACTACAATGTGGCCGTCGCGACGAACATGATGGGGGACATCATCACGGACCTCGCCTCGATCCTCCAGGGCGGGATGGGCTTCGCCTCGGGGGGCAACATCGGGTCCGAGCACGCGATGTTCGAGCCGGTCCACGGGAGCGCCCCGAAGTACGCGGGCAAGAACCAGGTGAACCCGTACGCGACCTTCTTCGCCGTCGAGCAGATGCTCCGCTGGCTCGGGGACCGGGCGAAGGACGCCCGGCTCACCCTCCAGGCCGACCGCCTCGAGCGGGCGATCGCGAGCACGCTCGCGGCCGGGGGTAGCGGGACCTACGATCAGGGCGGGTCCGTCACGACGAGCGAGGCCGGCGATCGCCTCGCCGCCGCCGTCCGTGCGGAGCGTTCATGAGCGGCCGCGCGGTCGCCGTCGTCGGCGGCGTCACGACGAAGTGGGGGGTCCGGTCGGCGACCTGGCCCGAGCTCGCGCAGGAGGTGGGAGCCGCGCTGTTCCGGGCCGTACCGGAGCTGCGCGCCGAGGAGGTCGACTCCCTATTCGTCGGCGCGGCCGAGCCCGAGCGGTTCGCGTTCCAGTCGCACGTCGCCCCGCTCGCCGCCGAGCAGATGGGCGTGAGACCCCATCGGATCCTGCAGCGGACGGAGCTCGCGTGCGCCTCGGGCCAGTCCGCGATCCGCTCCGCCTATGCCGCGATCGCCTCCGGCCTCTCGGACATCGCGGTCGCCGTGGGCATCGAGAAGATGAACATCCCGTCGATGGCGGAGGCGAACTCCTCGATGGGGTGCGTCATGGACCGGATGTGGGACGGTCCCCACGGCGCGACCGCTCCCCCCTTCTTCGCGATGGTGGCCCAGCGCCACATGCTCGAGTACGGGACCACGGAGGAGCAGCTCGCAGCGGTCTCCGAGAAGAACCATCGCTTCGCGAACTCGAATCCTTCGGCCCAGTTCCACGAGAAGTCGTTCCCCCGGGACAAACTGCTGCGACTGCCCCTGATCGCTCCCCCGCTGCGGCTCGGCGACTGCTCGTCGATGACGGACGGCGCCGCCGCCGTCCTCCTGGTCGGAGAGGAATCGGCCCGGCGGTTCACCGACACTCCGGCGTGGATCCGCGGGACCGGCCAGTACTCGGACTTCCACAATCTCGCCCACTCGGGTTCGCTCACGGACTGGGTCGGGCTCAAGACCGCCTCCCGGGAGGCGCTGCGGCGGGCCGGTATCGGTGTCCACGACCTCGATTTCGCGGAGGTGCACGACTGCTTCTCGATCTCCGAGATCATCGAGTACGAGGCGCTCGGGCTCTGCGGCCCGGGCGAAGGGGGCCGGTTCGTCGCGGACGGCCGCAGCTCGATCGGCGGGGAGATCGTCGTGAACCCCCGAGGCGGCCTCCTCGGATGCGGCCACCCGCTCGGCGCCACCGGGATCGGCCAGGCGGTGGAGGTGTTCCATCAGTTCGCGCGGACGGTGCCCCCGGCCCGCCAGGTACCCGATCCCGAGTGGGCCCTCGTCCACAATCTCTCGGGGAGCGCCAACGTCCACTCGCTGATGGTCTACCAGCGGGGAGGCGCGGCGTGAGCGGCGAGCCCCCCCGACCCCGTCGGCCGGGCGGCGCGCTCTCTTCGGAACCGCGCCCCGAGGAGACGCCCAAGAATCCGCCCGTCGAGCCCAAAGCCAAGCCGGTGGAGGCGTTGCCGTTCCTGCTCGATTTCTTCCCCCTCGAAGGCGCGAAGGAGACCCGGCTCTCCCGCTTCTACGAGCGGTTGCGCGAGGGACGGGTTTCCACGACCCGCTGCCCGAGGGACCTCGAGCTCCACTGGCCCCCCCGCACCGCGTGCCCGAAATGCCACAGCGAGGAGCTCGAGTGGACCGACCTGCCCGAGAAGGGCCGGATCTACAGTTTCAGCGCGGTGCTCGCGGGCGCGCCCCTCGGAATGGAAGCGGAGGTGCCGTACGCGGTCGGGCTCGTGGACCTCGAGGGGGCGCCGCTCCGGCTCTTCGGCCGGATCGAGGGCCGCGCCTGGAATGCGCTCCACGTCGGCGAATCCGTCCGCCTCGAACCGTACGCGCTCCCGGACGGACGCTGGTTCTACCGCTTCCGGGCGGCCGACTAGGGTCGGGATTCCCTCTCGGGACTTCGAGGCGGCGCCCACGAGAGTAGGCTATTTATACACCCCCTAGGTCTCGCGCGCCGCTGAACCACACAGGGTAGCCGGTTGCTCATGGAATCGACGCACACAGGGTGGTGGAAACGCCACGGATGGACGGTGGCGATCCTCCTCGCCGCCTTCGGTTCAGCGTTCGCCATCCGGACGATCTGGACGTACCCGATCGTCGCGCAGTACGGGGCGCTCTACACGTACGCGGGGGGCTCGGACTCGTACTACCACTCGCGCGTGATGGCCGACATCATCCTCACGCACTCGAACCTCATCCACGATCCGCTGCTCAAGTACCCGACCGGGGCGATCAACCCGCGGGAGCCGCTTTTCGACTGGATGAACGCGATCCTCGGGATCATCTTCGCCCCGTTCTTCGGCGGCAGCGCGGTCGGGGCCGGGGCCTGGTTCCTCGACCTGGACGGTCCGCTGTGGGCCGCGCTCAGCATCTTCCCGATCTACCTCATCGGTCGCGAGATCAGCGACCGCCGCATGGGCCTCATCGCGGCGATGATCTATCCGTTCCTCTCCGCGAGCATCGATTCGTCGATCTTCGGCTACGCGAACTACCTCTCGTTCTACACGTGCATCATCCTCGTCACGGTGTACGCTTGGATCCGGACCGTCAAGGCCGTCGGGTCCCGGCGGTGGGTCGAGAGCTACCGCCACCCGAGTCAGTACTGGCCCGCGCTCCGCGCCTTTTTGCGGACGGAACGGTCCGCCGTGAAATGGGCGGTCTTCACCGGGGTGTCGCTCGGGGCGCTCGCGCTGTCCTGGCAGGGGTACACGTACGCGGTCGTCGTGATCGGTCTCGGCGTCCTGATCTCAATGGTCGCCGAGCGGATCCGCCACGTCGACTCCTTCGGCCTCTACGTCGCGGCCTGGATCACCGGCGGCATCGGATTCGGGATGGAGTTCCCGTACTACTTCGTCCAGTACGGCGGGGTCACGCCCGGGTTCGTCGCGTTCTTCGTGATCCCCGCGGTCGTCCTGTTCGGGATCCTGCTCCTGCTGCTCCCCTTCCTCCTGATGCGCGACGTGCCTTGGGTCTTCTCGCTGCCGTTCCTCGCCGGGATCGTCCTCGCCGGGGTGGCGGCGCTCGCGGTCTTCGACCCGAACGACTTCACCACGATCGTCACCGGGCAGGGCTACTTCATCAAGAGCCTGATCTACTCGACGGTCGCGGAGGCGCAGGCGCCCTCGATCGACCAGCTGATCATCGGCTACGGCGTCGTCACCTTCTTCCTCGCGTTCGTCGGCGTCGCGCTGTTCGTCTACGTCCTGATCCGCGGCCGCTTCAAGCGCCAGCACGTGGCGTTCCTCGTCTTCGCGATCCTGTCGATCTACCTCCCGATCACGGCCACGAAGTTCTTCCTCGTCGCCTCCCCCGCGTTCGCGCTCCTTCCGGCCGAGGCGATCTACCGCGCGCTGCGGATCGGGCGGTACCCGGAGCTCCGACGCACGGTGGCCTCGCTCTCGGATCGTCGGAGTCAGTTCGCCGCATTCCGCAAGGCGTTCAAGCCGCGGCACGTCCTCGTGATGGCCCTGGTCGTCCTGATCATCCTCCCGAACGTCTGGGTCTCGATCGACGCCGGGATCCCGGGCAACACGAAGACCCAGTTCGGGGAGCAGGTCGGGGCCACTCTTCCCACCTGGCTGCAGCTGAACACCTCGAACCCGGGACAGTACTACTTCGGCGCCGCCGGCACGAGCCTCGATACTCCGAACCAGTACGATAGTGCCGGGTACAATTGGCTCGCCACGCAGGACACCAACATCCCGCCGGCCGATCGTCCGGCGCTGATCAGCTGGTGGGACTACGGGTTCCAGACCATCGACCAGGGCCAGCATCCGAGCGTCGCCGACAACTTCCAGAACGGCATCGATCCGTCCGGCCAGTTCCTCCTCTCCCAGAACGAGTCGCAGGCGATCGCGGTCCTGACGATCACGCTGCTCCAGGGGGAGCAGCGGGCGAGCGGCGAGCCGTACCTCCCGCCGGCCCTCAACCGGATCCTGGCGTACGATGGGCTGAACCTGGCGACGCTCCACAACCTGATGGTGAACACGAGCGCCGACCTCCCGCTCGTGATCAACAACCCCCAGAAGTACCTCCCCGTCAACCCCAGCACGATCACGGCGGACAACGCGATGTACCTCGCGACCGAGGTGTACATCGCGAGCGCGCTCCCCCTCGCGGGGGTCGCGCAGGTCTACGACAACGTCCAGCAGTACACGGGCTGGTCGATCCGCTACGTCCTCGCGGACAGCCGACTCTTCCCGTTCAGCGGCACCGACACGGGGATCTACTACGCTCCCGCGGACCTCACGGGCCGGGTCATCAACGCCGCGGGCGAGCCGACCACCTTCTTCAACGTCACGGTCCTCGGCTCGGACGGGAACACGTACCCGATCGGTCAGCTCCCCGCGGACGTCTCGGCGGTGAACTACAACATCAACTATTTCGCGCCGTTCTACAACTCGATGATCTACCGAACGTACATCGGGTACAACGGGACGGACATCGGGCTCGGGTCCGGGATTCCGTGCCTCACGCTCAACTGCTCGTCCGCCCCGCTCGAACCCGGCTGGATGCTCCAGCACTTCCAGATCGTCTACATGACGTCGTACTACTGCCCGGCCCACAACGCCCCGAGCGGGTCCTCCTGCTTCTCGGCGACGAACAAGCCGACGGCGCTGGCCCTCGCGAAGGCCGACAACGGAACGGCCGACACGAGCGCGGCGAGCTACTTCTCCGGGGGCGAGACGATGCTCGAGTACTTCCCGGGTCAGCCGCTGGTCGGCTCGGTCGTCACCTCGGACGGTACCCCCGTGCCGGGGGCCCACGTCACCGTCGACGACTCCTGGGGGATCCCGCACGATAGCGTCGTGACGGGCGCGGACGGCTCGTTCTCGGTCGTGCTGCCGCCCGGGAACGACACGGTCAACGTCACGATGGGCACGTTCGACCAGCTGAAGCAGCAGGGCAACATCATCCTGAAGAGCGTCCCGATCGACGTGCCCGAAGCGGTCGGGATGAGCTTCAATGCTCCCAGCCGCATGATGAACGTCGTCCTCCCCGGCGCGACCGTCGGGGGTTCGGTCTACTGGAACATCGCGAACAACACGACCTACTCGCTCGGCGACATCAACGTGCCGGGGGCCCAGGTCGTCCTCTGGGGGACCGGGGGCCTCTCCAAGCTCACCGCGACGACCGACGTGAGCGGGACCTTCGCCCTCTCGAACGTTCCCCCGGGCGTCTACAACATGAGCGTCCTGTACCAGGGGGCGAACTTCACCGAGGCCTCCGTCTACGCGGAGCCGGGCAACTTCTCGAACGCGACCGCCGGGCTCACCCCGGCGTCGATCACGGGGCTGTTGAGCGAGCCCGGCGGCGCGACCTCGACCGCGGCCGTCGCGGTCGTGAACTCCTACGGCCTCGCGATCTCCAACGTATCGAACTCGTCGGGCTACTACCACCTCACCGGACTCGGTCCGGGCAACTGGACGCTCTCGGCGTCGATCCCGGGGACGGACCTGAGGTCCCCCGGGCTCCAGTTCAACATCTCGAAGCCGGGCACGAAGCTCTCCTTCAACCTCACGCTCGCGCCGAGCGTCGCCGTCACCGTGACCGCGGTCGCGAACGGGGCGCCGGCGGGCGGCGTGCCCGTTCGGTTCTCGGTGCTGTCGAGCTACCTCAACAGCTCGATCTCCCCGATCGGGGTGCTCTCGGCGGCGAGCGCGAACACGACCGTGGTGACGACCGATCCGAGCGGCGTGGCCACCGTCTACCTTCCGGCCGGCAACTACTCCGTGTACGCCCTCGGCTACGTGGGGAGCACCCTGTACGCCGGTACCACCGAGCTCACGGCGCTTCCGGCCGTCGGACCCAGCAGCGCCGTCCTGACCCTCTCCCCCGCCATCCGTCTCACGGGCACGGTTTCGGGCGGAGCGAGCCTCGGCAACACGACCCGGACCGCGGTCATCGCGTACTCGAATTCGGCCACCGAGGTCACGGCCTGGGCGATGGCGAACGGGACGTACTCGTTCCTCCTCCCCCGGGGCAACTATAGCCTGCTCGCGCTGCGCAGTGCCTCCTCGGGCACGGGGGCGGTCTACGCGGCGCTCGGCGGGGTCGTGCTGACGGCCCCGTCCCAGGTGCCGCTGACCCTGTCGAGCGCGGTCGTGGCCCGATTCACGGTCGGCGCCGCGCTGCCGAGCGGAGCGTTCTTCCCGGCGGCGGCCGCCCAGGTCTCGATCTCGCAGGGGACGGGCGGGGCGAGCGTCCCGGTCGTGGCGAGCTCGTCGGGTCAGGTGGCGCTCTACCTGCCGTCGAGCCTGCCGCTCTCGTCGCCGACGTACTGCGTGTCGGCCCAGTCGATCGGCTTCTCGACGGCGAGCGATTGCGGTCTGACTCCGTCCTCCCTCGTCGCCCTGAGCCAGCTGCCGCTCCAGCTGCTCCCCGTCTCGGTGACGCTGCGGGTCGTCGGGCTTCCGCTCGGAGTCCCGGTCACGGTGAACCTGACGGCGGAGAGCGAGACCGCGCAGAACCGGACCCTCAACGGCGGGCCGGTCTTCTCGTTCAGTCAGGCGCCCGGGGTCTACGGGGTCGGCGCGCGCGCCACGCTCTCGAGCGGCAAGGTCGTCTACCTCCCGTCCTCGATCCTGCAGACGACGATCCCAATCGGCGCGACCACGACGGCGCTCACTCTCGGGCTCATCGCCCAGATCAACGCGACGGGGACCCTCTCCGTGCCGAGCGGCGTGAACGTCTCGCGCGTGAACATCTCCCTCTCCTCCCCGTTCCTGAACGTGAGCGTCAACGGCACGAACTACACGCACGGCTTCCGCGTGGCCCCGGGGACGTACTCCGCGTACGCGAGCCTGAACTTGAACGGCACGCTCTACACGGACCTCTCCCGGGTGACGGTCGGTTCGAACGGGACGATCTTCCCGACGCTCGTCCTCAACACCCTCGCGGTCAAGGTCCAGGGATCGCTGAACTCGCCGTCGCATACGCTCCTCGAAACGAACCTGAACCTCACCCTCACCGCTCCGAGCGGCGCCTCGACGACGGTCGAGACCACGCAGGGCGCCTGGGTCGTCGACCTCCCGCCGAACACCAACTACTCGGTCCGCGCCTCCTCGTACTCGACGATCTCGGGGCCGAACGGCACGTACCAGGCCTACTGGACGACGAACGCGAGCGCGAGCTGTCTCGTCGGCCCGGGGCCGACGGACTGCAACCTGACGCTCTATCCCACGACGATCTCGGTGCCGGTCACGCTCACCCTGAACGCGACCGGGATTCCCGGCCTCCAGCCCGGTTCGGTGCGGATCGTCGGACCCTACCCGTTCGCCAACGTCACGGTGCTCTCGACCACGAACGGGACGGTCGTCTCCGAGGTCCTGCCGGGGGCCTACTCGGTGTACGCGACCGGCGGCGGCGCGAGCAGTCCGCTCGCCGGGTTCGGCTCGTTCGTCGCCCTCCCATCGAGATCGGGTCCGTTCGCGATCTCCCTCGTCCCGGCGTGGATCGACGCGGTGCGGATCCTGACTCCGATCGGCACGTCGACGGGGCTCAGTCCGGCGAACCTCACGGTCCGCAACGCCGTCGGCACCACGGTCACGTTCACGAACGTGAGCGAGGGCCCGGTCGTTGACCTGGCCCTCCCGGTCGGCCGGTACACGATCTCCGCCTCGGCGATCGGGCGGCCGTACGGCGTCGCGACCGAGGCGACCGCTCGGGAGAACGCGACGCTCGTGAGCGGGAACCTCGCCACGAACCTCCAGCTCGTCTACCGGTTCCACCCGTCGGTGACGGGGACGGTGCTCGGGAGCTCGACCGTCACGGTGAGCGCCGGGGGCGTCGCCACCTTCAGCTATTCGGTGCGGAACACCGGCAACGAGCCGGTGGTCGTGCACGCCGTCGGCTCCCCGGCGTTCTGGGGCTTCAACTTCAGCGCGGGCAACCTCTCGCTCGGAGTCGGCACCGGACCGGTCGGGGAGACCGTCACCATCCACGTGCCGGCCGGCACGGCCGTCACGCACTCCCCGGTGGCGATCTCGTTCGAGAACTCGACGAACGCGGTGGTGGGATCGGTGACGCCGGCCCCCGTCGTGAGGGTGCTCGGGTACTACGGCATCTCGGTCGGCACGAGTCCGAGCCTTCCGGCGGAGATCGGCAACGATCGGGCCCGGGCGCTCTTCTACGCCACGGACACCGGCAACCAGCCCGAGAGCGTTGTCTTCAGCGTCGTCAATGCGGGCCTGCTCTCGAGCTACGGCTGGAAGACCCAGATCGCGGAGAACGGCAAGAATCTCTCGAAACCGCTCTACCTGCAACCGAGCGGGAACTCGACGCTCACGGTCTACGTCAACGCGTCCAGCTCGATCTTCGTGCCGCCCCAGTACGTGACGGTCGCGGCGAGCGTGCTGAACGCGTCGGGGGCGGCCTCCGGGTCGGTGACGATCTCCCTCGCGATGATCTCCGTGAACACGACGAGCACGAACGGCTCCGCTCCGATCACGATCACCGGTCCCTCGATCGGCACCCCGCCGAACGTCCTGCCGGACTGGCTCATCGCGCTGCTCGCCTTCGTCCCGACGATCGCGCTGATCGCGCTGGTCCTCCTGTACCGCTGGAACCGCACTCGGAGGTGGTCGCGCCGATGAGCCTTCGCCGATCGGCTCCTCGCGTCGCCATCGTCCTCGCCCTGCTGCTCACCGCCGCGGTGCTCGCCTCCGCCCTCGCTCTTCCGACCAGCGGCCGAAGCCCGGCGACCTCGCCGCTCGCCACCGCGGCGAACCCGGTCACCGCCTCGGTCGGCGGCACGCACCTCATCGGGGTCGGGGGCCATGCCGGCTACTTCTTCAACGCGACCGGCGGCCCCGCGTATGCCGCGAACGGCTCGCGGGTGGGGAACCTGACCTACTACGCGAGCGTCTCGGGGACGAACACCACGGGAGTGACCCTCAACCCCGACCAGGAGGCGATCTTCAACGGTTCGTCCTCCGTCTCGACCCTCACCGTGAACTCGGTGCCGCAAACGCTGACGATCAACGTGATGTTCAGCTCGGTCTACCGGGGGGCGAACGAATCGGTGAACCTCACCTACACCGTCAACATCGTCGCGCCGTACGTCCTGTCGGCGACGATCGTCGACGTCTCCTCGTCCGACGTGATCAGCTTCCCCGTCGACATCTACCTCGACGGGAATTTCGTCGGGAACGTCACGGTCTCGACCCTGAGCCCGAGCACGCCGTACCACTTCTCGTTCGATTACCTGACCCTCGGCCTCTCGCCGGGGTGGCACACGTTCTCGATCTCGCTCGCGAGCGAGCACGGGCTCGTCGTCTTCGCGGGCGGCGCCACGTCGTTCTCCCAGTCGTTCTACGTTCCCGGACCGGCCCCGAACTACACCCTCTGGTACATCGTCGGGATCGTCGCGTTCGTCGGGACCATCTTTATATTGCTCACTCGGGTGGCCGCGCGCCGGCGGGGCGCGGCGCGCAAGTAGCCCCGCGGTCCTCGGGGTGCTCTCATGACGATGTCCGGACGGGTCGACCTACGGTGCAGCTCCTGTGGCCGGGCGCTGCCCGGGCCCGGCGGGACCCAGTTCCCCTGTCCGCAGTGCGGGGAGGCGACCATCGGGCGGTGCGCCCGGTGTCGCGACCAGAGCGTGAACTACGCCTGCGGCAAGTGCGGCTTCGAAGGGCCGTAGGGGGGCGAGCCGACCGATGGGCCAGGTCGCGGTGCTCTTCCGCCTGATGCCCCGCGGCGTGGAGACCGACATGCGCGCGCTCGCTCAGGGCGTGCGCGCGGCGGTCCCCGACGGCGTGACGATCCGCGGGATGCAGGTGAAGGACATCGCCTTCGGGTTGAAGAGCCTCCTCGTCTCCGTCGTGATGGCGGACGCGGGCGGCGTACTGGAGTCGACCGAGCACGCCCTCGCCAAGGTCCCCCACGTCGAGTCGGTCGAGGTGATGGAGGAGGGGCTGATCTAGCCCGCGCCGCTCGACCGTGGACCTGCTCACCCACGTTCTCGTCGCCTACCTCGTCACGTTCGGGATCGTCGGTCCCCAGCCCCAGTACCTCGCGGCCGGCGCCCTCGCCGGCGGGTTGCCCGACGCGGACGCGCTGCTCTTCCCGATCGCGCGCCGGTTCCCGATCTTCCGCCACCACGGGATCACCCATTCTCTCTTCGGCGTCACGGTGGTCGCGGTCGTGGGCGCGTTCCTCGCGCCGCTGATCCTCCCCGGGTCGGCGTGGGTCTACTTCCTCGTCATGGAGGTCGGCGGGGCGTGCCACATCCTCCAGGACGGGTTCACGAACTTCTCGGTACCCCCGCTCCTTCCGTTCTCGGAACGCCGGCTCGAGGTCGACGCGGACCGCGCCATCAACTTCGTCACGCTCGTGGTGAGCTCGGTGGCCTTCTACCTCCTCCTCGGCGTCGAGCGCAACCACGTCGGCCCGGCGGTCTACCTCTACACCGTCTACGGGCTGATGGCGTTCTTCGTGGCGTACTTCGCGATCCGCCTCACCGGACGGCTCGTGATCGGCCGGCACCGGGCCGCCCTCGACCCGGCGGCGGTGCCGGTCCCCACGGGGAACCCGTTCACCTGGCTCCTGCTCGCCGAGCGGCACGCGAACGGTCGGGTCCGGACCACGTGGGCCCGCTACGTCCTCGGCCGCGGGCTCGTGGACGGCCCCCACGCGGTGGAGGCGCCGATCGAGGCGACGCCGCACTCCGGCCGCCCGACGAGCGCCGCCGAGGCGCTCGAGTGGTCGTACCCGCTCGCCCGCGCCCGGAGCCGGATCCTCGAGATGACCTACCACTTCGGCGAGGCCTACGAGACCGCGGCGGGGGCCTGGACGGCGGTATGGTACTCCCTCGAGTTCACGATGTTCGGTCGGGCCTCCGCCGTCCGCGTCCAGTTCCCGGCGGACGGGGGGACCCCCGAGGTGAAGTCGGCGTTCTACCGGCCCCTGCACCCGGCGTACTGACCGCGGCGGGAGAGCCCCCCGATTTCCGTGCGCCCCGTTCCGGAGCGGGTCGGGATCACTTGTACGTCGACTGGTGCGTCGTCCCCTCGTCGTCGACGATGGTGATGCATTCACCCTCGCACTCGAAGAGACAGGCCTCGCACATGATGCAGTCGGGGCCGTGGATCACGGCGGACTTCTCGGCGCGGAACTGGAACTTCGCGGCTACGGCGGGGTCATCGACGACGTTCGGCCAGTTCTCGCGCGGCTGCATCTCGAAGACCGTCACGGGGCAGACATCCCGGCAGTGACTGCAGCCCGTACACTTCTCATGGGCCACCTCGACGCTGACCATGTGAATACCCGGCGCGCTCACCGATGCCGGATATATTAGGTCGCGCGCGAACGCGCGTGGACGCGCCGATCCGGGGGCGTCGCCGACCCATGCGTCGGCAAGGTTCGGCGCCTACGGGATGTCCGTCGGATCCCACGAGATGTGGCGCCCGGTCGCGAGCCCGTCGAGCCGGGCGACCTCGTCCGGCGCGAGCGCGAAGTCGAAGACCCGGGCGTTCTCCTCGATCCGTTCGCGGTGGACCGACTTTGGGATCTCGACCACGCCATGCTGGAGCCCCCAGCGGAGGAGGATCTGCGCGGGGCTATGGTGGTGGGCCCGGGCGATCGCTTGGATCGTCGCGTCGTCGAGGTTTCGCCCCCGGGTGAGGGGCGAGTACGCCTCGAGGCGAATGCCGTGCTTCGCGCAGTACTCGAGCAGCGCCGGGTCGTAGACGTACGGGTGGAACTCGACCTGGTTCACGGCCGGCAGGACCTCGGAGTGGGTCCGCAGCTCCTCGAGATGCCGGATCGTGTAGTTGCTCACCCCGATCGAGCGACAGAGCCCCTCGCGCTGGAGCTTCTCGAGCGCGCGCCAGGTCCCGAGCCGCTCCTCGGGGGATTTCGCTCGCGGCCAGTGGATGAGGTAGAGGTCGATGGGCCCGAGACCCAGCCGATCGAGGCTCGTCCGACCCGCGGCGAGGGCGGGCTCGAAGCCGTGGTCGGTGTGCCAGAGCTTCGTCGTGACGAAGACTTCGTCCCGCGGAAGGCCGCTCGAACGGACCGCGGCCCCGACGTCGCTCTCGTTGCCGTACATCGCCGCCGTGTCGATGAGCCGGTAGCCGGTCTCGAGGGCCCAGCCGACCGCGTCTCGGGTGGCCCGGCCGGGGGGGCTCTGGAACACTCCGAGCCCGAGCCAAGGGATCTCGGGTCCCTGATTGAGGGCGACCCGCGCGTTCAGCGAGGTAGGCGCCGACATGCGACGCCCACGGCACGGTCCGCCATAGCTTGGAGGGCGCGCGAGGGGCCTAGGCGCGCCCCGCGGGGGTCGTCGGGGAACGGAAGCGGCTCGCGTGACCCTCTCCGACCCACCGGGCGTCGTACGTCCGCAGTTGGCCCTCGTGGTCCGGGCAGAGCAGGAACGAACGCCATTCCGCGCTCGACGAGCGGACGTCGGCCGAGGCGCCGAACAGCTCGACTCGATGGGGGCGGTCGTCGCACGGCCCGCCGCTGCCGTCCTCGGGGTCGCCCAGGACCGGACGGTAGGCGAAGTCGAATGCGGCGCCCATCTCGCACAGGGGCCGCTGGAACAGATGGCTCATGCCGACGGACCGCGACCGACGCGCGGTCAGATCTTCGCGACGAGCTGGCTGAACTCGGTCGCCGACCAGCCCTTCAGCGTCGTCGTTCGGACGAAGCCCTGCATGCCGACCCGGATCGCGATCTGGTTGGCGATCTCGTCGTTCGGCAGCTCGACCGCCGCCACGGCATCGTACGCCCCCATCGTGTGGAGGTCGAGGAGCACCCGGCCGCCCGCCGCCTCCACCGCCTTGTGGAATGCGTCGGACCGCTGCGGAGCCTGCTTCACGTTTCGGATTCCCTCGGCGGTCCAGCTGATGAGATAGACGTAGTACGCCATGCGACCCTCGCGGGGGAAGTCGGCTCCCGGTACAAAAGCGGTTCGACCTGGCCCGCCCGGCGCGTCCGCGACCGCTAAAGCCTCCCCTCGGGTGGACCCTCGGATCCCGACGCGGTCCGGACCGTTCGGGGACTCCGCAGGATGGCGATCGAGGAGCTGCCGAAGGCCCGGATCGCGTACGAACTCCGGGGACGGGGTGGGGATCCGACCGTGCTGATCCACGGATCGTGGGTCGACCGGCGCTCCTGGGATCTCGTGGTCCCGGGGCTCGCGCACTCGTTGGACGTGCTCAGCTACGATCGCCGCGGCCACGGGGAGAGCACCGGAGCGGCCCGCATCCGCCCGGTCGAGGACGATGCCTCCGATCTCGCGTCGCTTCTCGAGGCGCGGAACCACTTTCCGGCCCACCTCGTCGCGCACTCCTACGGCGCGGCCGTGGCGCTCCGCCTGGCGCAGGAGCGCCCCGAGCTCGTCCGCAGTCTCGCGCTCCACGAGCCGCCCTTCGTGGGGCTGCTGCTGGACGACCCCGCCACGAGGTCCGAAGCGGAGTTCCTGATCGCCGAGGCGCGTCGCGCCCAAGCCCTCGTGCGCTCGGGGAACTCCGAACGCGCGGTCCACGAGGCGCTCGAAGTGTTCACCCTCGAGCCCGGGGCGTGGGGCCGGCTCCCGTCGGCGGTGCGCTCGGGGTTCGTGCGCCACGCCGAACGATGGGTCGAAGAGCTGGACGATCCGGCGATGCTGCTTCCGGATCCGGGTCCGTTCCGAGAGCTCCTCGTTCCGGCGCTCCTCACGTATGGGGGTCAGAGCCCGGGCTTCCTGCGACGGGTGACCGAACGGCTCGCTTCCGCGATCCCGAACGCTCGGCTCCAGGAGATCCCGGAATCGGGCCACGTGCCCCACCTCACGGGCCCGGACCGGTACGTCGGGGTGCTTCTCACGTTCCTCGTAGAGCGGGACGTTCCGGTGACCTGAGCTTGCGCCAGGCGGCCGGAGCCGCGCTCCGGGAGGAGCGGCACTTCGGGCAACGCGGCCGCTCGGCGGTCGCCACGTCGGTGAAGAACACGACTCCGCGCCGCAGATGCCGGAAGCACGCGAACAGACGTCGGGCGATGCCGCGGCGATCCTCGAACGGATAGAGTCTCCAGTAGGTGCCTCGGACCTCGGTCCCCGGAGGGGCGAGTGCGAGCCACCGTTCTGCCGCCCGTCCGAGCTCGGGACCGTGGCGGCGGGCGGACCTGAGATCGTGCGGGCGAACCAGGGTCTCGGGGGCCGATAGCCCTCGCAGCGTCCGCCCGACGTCGGGGGTCGGGTCCCGCTTCGAGATCTCGAAATAGGAGACGACCGAGACCGCGCCCCCGGGACACGCGTACACCTGCCATAGGCCAGGGAGGGCCGAACGAAACCGGCGGGGGTGAATCGCCCGGTCGCAGTGCCGGTAGCACTTCGGTGCGTCCGGAGCGAGGGCCTTCCGCACGACCGGGGGCAGACGCCGGGCTCTCACGGTACCCGTCGCGTCTCGGTCTCGAGCCGACGCAACCACGCGCTCGCGAAGAGGTCCTTCCAGGCCCGTTCGGTCCGGGAGACCGCCTCCGAGAATCCCGTCAGGAGATGGTCGACTCGACCGTCGGACCATTCGAGGAACACCTGAGGGATGAGGTAGTCCGGGGCCCGGTCCCCGGAGCGACGGACGATGCGGTCGGCGAGACGCTCCTCGCGCGCCCGGTCGATATCGAGCCTCCGGTACGGGACGTGGAGTCGTTTCGCGAGCTGACGCCCGTTCCGCTCGGAAAGGGGGACGCAGTGCGGGCACCATTCGGCGAGAACCACGGTGAGTCGGGACGGGCGCGGTCCCACCGCGGTCGCGCGCTTCATGCAGGCGTCAAACGTCCCTCCAAGATATCGCTTCAGGGCGTGCGCCGCCGCCACGGCCCCGAGACGTACCGCTGGAACTTGCCGCTGATATACCCTGGGAGACGTTCACGCCGTGTGCCAGCCATCCGCGCCGGCGAGCCGAGGTTTCGGTTCGAGCCGGCGCCGAACTGGGTCGAGGCGGCTCCCGGGGTCCGGATGCGGCCGCTGGTCGAGGGCGTCGGCACGAAGCTGATCCTGTACCGGATCGACCCCGGGACCCGATTCGAGGACCACCGGCACGAATTCGGCGAGCTGGGTGTGGTGCTCCAGGGAAAGGGGCGGATCTCCGTGGAGGGGACCGATCGGGAGATCGGCGTCGGCGAATCCTACTTCCTGCCTCCGAACTGCCTCCACGGCCTCTCCGTCGCCGAGGGGCACGAGCCGATGGTCTTGGTCGACGTCACCACGTTCCTCCCTCCGGACATCCCGATCCCCACGACTTCGCAGATGACCGAGCTCACGGCCCGGGTGGTCCGCTCCCGCCGCCGACCCGCTCGGGGCTGACCGCAACTCCCGCCGGAGGACGGGGCCCCGTCCCGGCCTCACGGCGCGGGACGGCGAGAGGACTCCGACGCGGCCTCGAGCAGGTGGAGGGCGCCCCGTCCCAGCCACTGGCCGCCGTCCACCGCGAGGACCTGGCCGGTGATGTAGCTCGCCTTGGCGCTCGCGAGGAATCGCACCGCCTCGGCGACCTCCTCCGGGGTTCCGAATCGTCCGAGCGGCACGTCGTCGGTGATGGCTTGTACGATCTCCTCCGAGACCCAGAGCTGACGGTCGGTCGCCTCGGTGTGGACCGGCCCGGGGGAGACGGCATTGACCCGGATCCCGTACCGGGCCCACTCCACCGCCAGGGTCCGGGTGAGCGCGAGGACCCCGGCCTTCGCGGCCGCCGAGTGGGCCGTGCCGGGTCCCGCCATCCACGCGTACGACGCGACGATGTTCACGATCGCCGGCGCGGGGGCCGTACGGAGCAGCGGGAACGCGGCGCGGGAACAGAAGAACGTACCATCGAGGACGATGCCGACCACCGCCCTCCAGCCGTTCGGAGTCAGGCTCTCGGCGGGCTGCGCGAAGTTGCCCGCCGCGTTGTTCACGAGGAGGTCGAGGCGGCCGTACTCCTGTCGCACGGCCTCGATCATCCGGTCGACCTGATCCGGAAGTCGAACGTCCACCGGAACCTCGAGGACCCGCGCCCCGTGGGGGCGGATCGCGGACGCGCCGTCGCGGAGGTGCTCGGGTGACCGGCTCGCGATCGCGAGGTCGAACCCGTCGTCCGCGAGGACGATCCCGATCGCCCGGCCGAGACCGGTTCCGCCTCCGGTCACGAGAGCGACGGGGCGGGCGGACCCCGCTGGAGACTCGGCCGGTGGCACCACAAGGCCGGGAGGGCACGGGGGGTATAGCGACTGCTGGCGGCAGGGGGCTCCGGCCGCGAGGCTATCGGTGGCCCCGGGGAGACCCCTCGGGTCCGGATCCGAGGCTCCGAAGGATCCCGCGCAGGTTCTCGAGGTCGCCCGGTCCGAGGCCCTCCATGGGGATGCCATCGATCCGGTGCACGAGCTCGCCGTCCCGGAACGCGAGGAGCGTGGGAACGACCTCGATCTGGAATCGGTCCCAGAGCGGGCTCGCGGTGTCGGTCACATCGGCGAGGGCCGATTCGAAAATCCCCCCGCCGTCGAAGCGCTCGAACAGGGGTCGGAACGCGCGGCAGAAGGGACACCAGTCGGCGAGGACCGCGACCGCCCAGAGACCCTTCCGGCGCAACCGACGCCCCTCGAAGTCCTTCGGTCCCAGCCGTTCCATCGCGGCGTTCGCCATCCCCCACGAACCGCGCGCATCTCCCGCTCGCGAGAAGGGGGCGAGGGCTGCGCGTCGTGCGGCCCTTCGAAAGGTGGGCTCTCGTATCAGCTCGTCGCGCCGTCTCACGAGACGAGGTCCGTGGCCATGCCGAGCTGAAGCTGCCCCGCACGATGGGCAGTCCCAGGGCGCACGGACGCCGGGCGCGTGTGCGTGCTCTTCCTCGGAGGGTCGAGGCACTCCTAGGTCGTGGCACGCACCGCTGGAGGCTCGGACCGACGAGTGCTCCCCCCGACCCCGCGCGGACGGGTCGGCTGGCGCCATTCGAAAACCCACACCGGGCCCCTCGCGAGCCGGCTCGGCTGGCGCCTCGGGACGCGCGCGGCACCCGAGACGGTGACGGTCGCGTCCGACCGCACGATGGCGGTCGGAGGGCGGTCCGTACCTCAACGGTTCGACGGGGTCCATAGGGACGAAGGCTCTCGCTAGGACGGGATGTCCCCGCGACGGCTCGAGGCCCTCCCATCCGAGGCGGCGCACGGCGCCGCACGAGGAATTTAGTAGGCGTCGCACTTGGCGGCGCCCAGGCGGGCTCCTCCGCACCTCGGGCCATGATCCGCGATGGACAGATCCTCTGCGACCGGTGCCAGAAGACGATCACTCGGGTGACCGACGTACCGGCCGAGGGCTGGCCCTCGATGCATAATCTGTGCTCCGCGTGCTTCCTCGAGGTCTGGAAGGAGTCGATCCCGCGGGCGTGACCCTGCGGACCGAGGGGCGAGCTACGAGGGGAGGTCCCTCCCTTCGAGCGGGACCAGTGCCTCGTCCTCGAACCAGGCGATCACGATGAAATGCCAGGTGAGCACCACGAGCAGGAGGAGGTCCTTCAGGTCCTTCGCCGTCGGGTCGACCACCACGGCCCCCCCTTCCAGCGCGCGGCCGGCGCGGACCGGCTCAAGATGCAGGATCTCCCGCCGATCCTCGGTGGTCACCTGCCAGGCCGGCACGAGGAGCCCCGCCCGATGGAAGCGGTACGAGCGCCCGTCCGCGAGATGGATGAGGTGGTAGCCGAGGTGCACCGAGAGCCGGGCGATCTCTCGGCCCTCCTCCTTCGGTCGGACGACCACGTGGGGGTTCAGGAAACCCCCCCGCTGGAGCGCCCAACTTCCCTCGGCACTCTCGGCCAGCGCAAGAGACCCGGCGTCCTTCTCCCAAGCGAGGTCAGCGACCAGGGAGTCTCCCGCCATCAGTCGAAAGCGGAGGGGCTCGTCGGCGCGGAGCCAGCGAAGCGCCGACCGGTCGGTCGAGGGAAGCGATGCGTACGCAGCCACGTCGCACCACCGCTTCGCGACTTCTTAACGGCGGCGCGGCGGGGTCAGTAGGGCGCAGACGCGGACGGAGGATGCCGTCGGCCCGCATCCCGTGCAATCCCGTCGAGTTCGCGCAGCATCTGCTCGACTTCCGTCCGGGGGATCGGTTCCACGGGGGGCGTGGGAAGCGGAACCGGCCGGGCGTCGAGCTCCTCCTCCGGTTCCTCCCAGGGCGGGGAATTGCGCGGGGTGGTGGCCAGGGCGGCCGAAAAGCCGCTGGCGTGACCGGCCGCTCGCCGGGAAGCGGGCGCGATCGCCGGTGGAGGTCGGCCGAGGTCGGCGCGGTTCGAGACGGACGTCGCGGGGGCCCGGGCGCGCGGCCGGACTGGCTCCGGCCGCTCCGGCAGGAGCGCGGCCTCCTCGGCGGACTCCACGGGCTCTGAGCCGTCGGTCGCGTAGAACCACGAGAGCACTCCACCGATCGATGCGACGAACCCGAGGACCACGAGCAGGTCCCAGAGAGGGAACGAGCCCGGTCCGGCCGACGGATCGAACCTCCAGACCGCATAACCGCCGATGAACAGCGCGATCGCGGCGAGGAAGAGGGGGCTGGAAGGGGCGAAGCCCGTCCAGCGCGACGGCCGTCCGACCTGGGGCGGCTCCGTATTGTAGATCGGCCCCACGAGAGTACCACCTCGGAACCCGCTCAAATGGCTGTCGGCGGAATTCGGGTCCCAGAAGCTCCCCCGCAGGGTTATACTTCGGAGGAATACGCATAAATACGCAACTCACGCTTGTTGTCTCCAACCCTGGGATGCTCCATGGCAGGTCGCATGCAGCGCCGAACGGTCTACGCCGCGACGATCGTGACCCTCCTCGCCCTCGCGGGGGGCTGGGCGTTCGCGGCCGGCACGATTCACTCGAGCGGGCCGGCCCAGAACTCGAAGATCACGGTCACCGCTCCGAACGGGTTCACGGACGCCTATGTCCAGTCGACCCAGCTGATCCAGGTCTCGAGCGGCCTCCTCAACTCTACCTCCCCTGCGGGGACCCAGCCCGTGAGCAGCCACGGTCTCAACTCGAGTTACCAGACGAACGCCATCCTGCCGAGCTGCTCGGGGAACGCCTGTCTCGCGAACTACTCGGCGGTCGACCCGTCCCACGCCCTGACCGCGGGCGACACCGCGCTCCAGGTGGCCCTGCAGGTCAACCAGACGTCGACGGCGAGCGGCTTCGACATCCAGGTCGAGATTCTGATGGCGAGCGGCTTCTACAACTTCGGAAGCGGCTACTTCGACACGGCCACCGGCACCACCTTCGTGTGGGTCTTCCTCTACGTGGATCTTGGGGTGAACCCCATCACGACCCCGCTCTCGGGCGACATCGTCTCCGACATCGTCGTGACGTTCAACTCCTGCTCGTCCGCGACGACCTGCCCGTGAGCTAGCGCCACCGGCGCGACCCGCGCCCGGTCCGGGCGCGAACCCCTTCCTCCACTCTTCGAGCCACGTGACGGATCGGCTCGCCGATGGGCGGTGAGGAGCGTCCGAGGGACCCGCCGACGATGGGCGGCTCGAAGGCCTACCGACTCGCGAGCAGGAAGAGGATCCCGGCGATCAGCACGAGTAGGGTGCCGAGAATTCCGAGGATGCCCGCCGCGAGACCGAACGCGATCCAGCCGATCAGCGCGATCACCACGAGGATCACCCCCGCCGTCAGCGCGCGGTCGCGGGCGCTCGACTTACCGTAGGCCGTGAACAGCCCCACGATCACGCCGACGACGAGGACGATCACCGCGTGCTGCCAAGTTCCGAGCGCCGCGAGCCCATGGCCGAGCGCGATCAGCACCACACCCGCGACAAGCTCGATCAGGCCCTCCAAGACCAGCAGTAGCGCCCCGAGGATCCCGAAGACCATCGCGAGTCGACGCTCGTCGTCGGCCATGGTCCGGAACGAGGTGCGCCTCCGCATCACCCTTCTGGTCCGAGTGCCGGACGGTGGCCGCGGATGCGGCCCGCACGAACACCTAAGTCCCGGCGCGTCTCCCGGGACCTGTGACCTCCCGAGGGACGAGCCCCGCGGCCCGGCGCGAGTTCGACCGCGAGGCGTCGGAGTACGACCGTACGGCACGGGCCTCGATGCCGGCGTATCTCGACCTCCATCGCACTCTGGTCGGAGGGATTCCGTACCTCCCCACGCGGTCGTTCCGGGTGCTCGAGCTTGGGGTGGGCACCGGAACGCTGACTGATCTCCTACTTCGGGAGTACCCTCACGCCCAGGTGACGGGGGTCGACATCTCGCCCCGCATGATCGCCCGCGCCCGGGAGAAGCTTCGCCCATTCCGGGACCGGGTGGAACTCGTTGCCGGCGATTTGGGCGCGTACGAGGAGGGGGAGTACCAGGTCGTGCTCTCGGCCCTGGCCATCCACCATCTCGCCGACGCGGAGAAATGGCGGCTCTTCCGCCGGATCCGTCGGACCCTCCCGGTCGGCGGTTACTTCGGGGACGCCGACGATCACCTTCCCGAGGACTCCGTCTTCGACACCCGGTACGCCCAGATTGCGCTCGCGCTGCGGCCCGCGGTCCGGGCGGCGGGAGGGTGGACGAGCCCACAGCAGATATGGCACGAACACGAGAAGTTCGACCACCCCTGCACGCTCCAGGCCGAGGTCGCCGCGCTCGAGCGAGCGGGATTCGCTCACGTGGGCGTGCCGTGGCGCTTCTTTGGCCAAGCGGTCGTGTGGGCCTACAAATGACCCCACCCGACGCTTTCGCCAGCCGGTGCGCGGACCACTGGAACGCGAGGGTCGATGGTCCTGCGTGAGACCCAGTTCTTTGTCGGGGGACTGCTCACGATCGCGCTCGGGGTCGTGCTCGCCGTGGCGCTCTACGGGGCGGGCCTCGGCCTCGACTACTTCGGCGCTTGGTTCGCGGCCGGGGGAGCGGTCGGGTTCGGCGCGTTCTTCCTGTACGTCTCCCGGGACGAGCATCGGGCCCGGCTCGCCTACCTCGCGGCCGAGCTGCCCGGAAGCGCTGCGGTTCCACCGCCCGGACCTCCCGGCCGTTGAGTTCCGAAGCAAACCTTTTCTGGCGGGGGCGCGGTCCATGCCTCGTGGCCGGGATGGGGTAGCTTGGCCTATCCTGGGGGACTGTGGATCCCTCGACCCGGGTTCAAAGGGGAAGGGGCCGCACCCCGACCCTGAGACTCTCGGTCCCGGCCCTACGACCTCTTCGCTCCCGCTCGTGGCCGACGATGGGGCCGACGTCCGGCGGGTCGTTCGAGCCGGGCGAGGAGTTCCGGAAGCTCCTCGAGGCTGTAGCCCGCCCAGGCGGCCCCCCACTTTCGCAGGTCGCGGGGCGTCAGCGACCAGTGGCTCGTGCGGGAGGCTCGGGCGAGAGCGATCACGCCAGGGACGGAGCTGGCCGCCTCCAGGTCGAACCGGGAATCCCCGACCAGGAACATCGGTCGGTCCGGGAATCGACGCCGGTACTCCCGGAGGTGCTCGCGCTTCGTCCCTTCGCCCGAGCCCAGCACGTCCTCGAACCAGTAGCGAAGACCCTCGCGCTCGAGGAGAAGATCGGCCATCTCGGTCTCCGCGCCCGTGGAGATCGCGAGGGTCCACCGCTCTCGGGCGAGCCGGTTCAGGGTACGGGGCATCTCAGGAAACGGCCGCGCCCGGGCGTACGCTTCGGCGACCTTACGTTGATGGAAGGTCCGAGCGGTCGAGGCTCGCAGGGGCGCGGGCGCTTCGGGATAGAGCTGGGCGAGCTGGGCCTCGAAGGGCATCCCCGTGGTCGCGAGGTAGTGGATCCTCGCCTCCTCGACGGGGGTACCGAACGCCTTCGCCATCACCTCGGCCGCGACCTGGCTGATCGCCGAGAGGTCGTCGAGGATCGTGCCGTCGAGGTCGAACACGACCACCCCCCGCTCCACGAGCCGGGGCGCCGGGGGCGGGGCCGAGCGGCCGGCCGGCCGGGCCACCTCAGCGTACTGGCTGGTCGCGACGACCAGCGGGAGCTCGATTCCCTCCAGCGAGCGCGGCCCGGGCTCCTCGGGACGCGTCTCGTCCGGAGACCGCCGGGGGCCCGACGGGTCGGTCATGAGCGGGGCGAGCCCCCCTGGCTCATTAGGTCGGCGAGGCCGGGGTGGGCCTAATAGCGGCCGGGAGCTCACGGCTCCGCCCCCAGGGAGGCGCTCCGATGCACCCGAGCCATGCGATCCGCGGTCGCACGACGCAGCTGCTCTCGGGACGACGGATCGTGATCGGGATCTCGGGCTCGATCGCGGCGATCGAGGTCCCGAAGATCGTCCGCGAGCTGATCCGCCACGGGGCGGACGTCCGCGCGGTAATGAGTCCGGAGTCGACGAAGATCCTCACGCCCGAAACGGTCGAGTTCGCGACCGGGCACCCCCCCGTGACCCGGCTCACCGGTAACGTCGAGCACGTGACCCTCCTCGGCCCTGGAGAGGGGCGCGCCGACCTCTATCTCATCGCCCCGGCGACGGCCAACACGATCTCGAAAATCGCCTACGGGATCGACGACACCCCGGTGACGTCGTGCGCCTCGGTCGCGCTCGGCGGGCGGGTGCCGATGCTGATCGCGCCCGCGATGCACTCGCACATGGGCCTCAATCCGGCCGTGGTGGAGAACCTGGAGAAGCTCCGGTCGTGGGGCGTGGGAGTGATCCCGACGCAGAGCGTGGAGGGGGAGGAGAAGATCGCGGCGCCCGACGACGTGGCCGCCGCCGTGCTCCATCGGCTCGCCCAGGGTCCCTGGGTCGGCCGGCGCGTGATCGTGATCGGCGGGGCGGCTCGGGAGCAGATCGACGCGGTTCGTTCCGTCACGAACGATAGCTCGGGAGCCTCGGCCGTGGCGATCGCCGTCCAGGCGTACTACCGCGGGGCCGAGGTCGAACTGTGGGCGGGATCGATGGAGGTGCCGGTGCCGGGGTGGTTCCCCGCGAGCCGCTGGCGCGGGGTGGAGTCCCTCCTCGATCTCGCGCGCCGGCGGCGCGTGGACCTCGCGGCGAGTGCGGCCGTGATCGTCCCGGCGGCGCTTTCGGACTACGTCCTCCCCAAGCGCGGCGGGAAGATCTCCTCCCGGGACGAGCCGACGCTCACCCTCACTCTCCAACGCGCCCCGAAGGTGCTTCCGACGCTGCGGCGGTATGCCCCGGCCCCCACCCGGCTCGTGGCGTTCAAGCTCGAGGCGGGCGCCGACGAGGCGGCCCTCGAAGCGGAGGGGCGAAGGCTCGCCGCGGAGACGGGGGCGGACTGGGTGGTCGCGAACGACGTCGCGACCATGGGCAGCCCCGAGACCAACGCCCTGGTGCTCCCCGGGGACGGCAGCCGACGCTGGATCCGGGGCCCGAAGCGGGAATTTGCGGGAAAGCTGCTCGACGACCTCGGCAGGGAGCTGGGGAATCTCGTCGCTGCGGCGATGCCACCCTCGCGCCCCCGCCGTCGCTCGCCTCCGCTGCGACGCCGCCGTCCCCACTGACTGACCCAAGGAGGACCGGCGCCGGCGTCGGTCCGTGTCGCCTAGACCGCGTTGACCGCGAACCCGAGGAGGAAGCCGATCGCGACCCCGAGATAGACGAGCCGCTGCTTCGTGTAGGTCGCTTCCGGCGGATCCGCGGGCCGGAGCGCGACGCGCAGCATCGGGAGCAGACAGTACAGAATCGCCCCGATCGCGAGCGCGTCGAAGATGACGACGAGGAACGCGCTGTTGTAGAAGTATCCCGCGACCCCGCCGACGATCGTCGGGATTCCGCCGACGAGGAAGAACCCCGAGATGAGGCCAAGGCGGCGCTCGCTCTTCCCGAGAAGCGGAGAGGTGATCGGGAACCCTTCCGTGATGTTCTGCAGGAAGAACCCGACGAAGACGACGGTCGAAAGGGCAACCGCCCCGGCGGCCCAGGCCGCGCCGAAGACGAGCCCTTCGGTCAGATTCTGGAACCCGATCGCGATCGCGACGATGAGCGAGGTGGTGAGCGGCGTGAACGAGGTGCGGCTGGTCGGCCGGTGTTCGAGCAGGAACAGGAGGCCGAAGCACAGGGCCACCGCGAGGAAGAACGCGATCGCAAATCCGCCGTTGGCGACGTAGCCGCCGCTCGTGTAGATGATCGGGGAGACGTCGGAGAAGATGTCGGCGAGCAGGAAGACCAGGATCCCGATCGCCGCGGCGTTGAGCAGGGTCATCGTGCGCGACCGCGACGCCTTGAGCAGGATGACCGGCAAGGCGAGAAAGATCGAGAACCCCATGGCGAAGGAGAGCACCACGAGCTCGGCGAAGGTCGACATGCGTCCTCGGAATCTCGGCGAGATAGAGTACTTAAGGCTCTCCGTTCACATCGAGACGTTGCTCGTCTCCCCGGTCCCCGGCGCCGCGGGACTCTCCGCACCGACACCTCGCCCATCCCGGCCGGCCGGCGGGAGCCCCGGACATCGCTCGCGCCCGGCGCTCTTAATAGGCCCTCCGTCTGCGCGGCCGAGGTCGCGCGATGGTCAAGCTCGCCGAATGGCGCGGGAAGCAACTCTTCCGAAAGTACGGGATCCCTCTTCCGCGCGGTGAGGTGGCCCGGTCCGCGGACGAAGCGGAGTCGGCCGTCCGGTCGGGTGCGGTGCCCCTGCCCTGCGTCGTGAAGGCTCAGGTGCTTGCCGGGGGCCGGGGAAAGGGGGGGGCGGTTCGCTTCGCGAATTCGGCGGCGGAGGCGAAGGCGGCGGCGGAGGCCATCCTCGGCCTCGAGTTCAAGGGGGAGAGGGTGCGGGAACTTCTGCTCGAAGAGAAGCTTCCGATCTCGAAGGAACTCTACGTCTCGATCACGCTCGACCGGGCTCGGCGGCTCCCGATCCTGATGTCGAGCGCCCAGGGCGGAGTGGAGATCGAGTCGGTGGACGATTCCGCCATCGACCGGCAATCGGTCGACCCGTTTCCGGGTCTCACGGCCTACGAACGGCGCCGGGCGGCCGGGGCGCTCGGGCTCTCGGGCCCGGCCCGCGGGTCGCTCGACCGCCTCTTGGAGGGCCTGTGGAAGCTGTTCGTCGAGGAGGACGCGGAGCTGGTCGAGATCAATCCGCTCGCGATCGTGGGCGACGGGCTGGTGGCCCTCGATGCGAAGGTGATCATCGAGGACGACGCGGGGTTCCGACACCCGGAGTACGCCGAGATCCGCGACGATCGTACCCCCCTCGAGGAGATCGCCCGCGAGAAGGAGATCGCCTTCGTCCAGCTCGACGGCAACATCGGGGTGATCGCGAACGGCGCCGGTCTCACCATGGCCACGCTGGACGTCCTCCAGGAGTTCGGCGGACGCCCCGGCGTGTTCCTCGATCTCGGAGGGACCGATGACCCGAAGAAGGTCACCGAGGCGTTCCTGTTGATGGCTCAGGCGCGTCCGAAGGCCGTCTTTCTGAACATCTTCGGGGGCGTCACGAAGTGTGACACCGTCGCGCGGGGGCTGGTCGAGGCGATGGCGAAGGTGCCGCCGACCGACCGGTTCCCCCTGGTCGCCCGGATCCGGGGCAACAACGAGAAGGAAGGGGTCGAGATCCTCCGACAGGCCGGGATCATCTCGATCCCCACCCTACGCGAGTCGGCGCAGGCGGCCGTCGCGGCCGCCGGGAGCGGGGCATGAGCGTCCTCGTCGACCGCGACACCCGGGTCGTCGTCCAGGGAATCACCGGTCACCAGGGCACGACCCATGCCCGCCTGATGCGGGAATTCGGGACCTCGGTCGTCGCCGGGGTCACCCCGGGGAAAGGAGGGTCGTCGCTCGACGGCGTTCCGGTCTTCGACTCCGTCCAGGAGTCGGTCGATCGGACGGCGGCGAACGCCTCGTGCATCTTCGTGCCGGCGCCGTTCGCGAAGGACGCGGCGCTCGAGGCGATCGATGCGGGGATCCGGCTCCTCGTCGTGGTCACCGAGCACATCCCGTTCCACGACATGCTGGTCATGTACCACTACGGCCGGGCGAAGGGCGCGCGGATCATCGGGCCGAACTGTCCCGGGATCGCCTCCCCGGGCCGCGCGAAGGTTGGGATCATCCCGAACGTCGTCTTCCGTCCGGGCCGGGTCGGCGTGATCTCCCGCAGCGGCACGCTCACCTACGAGATCGTGAGCGGGATCAAGGACCACGGGCTCGGTCAGTCGACCTGCATCGGGCTCGGAGGCGACCCCGTCGTCGGCACCTCGTTCGTCGATGCGCTGCCCCTGTTCGAGGCGGACCCCGATACGGACGTCCTCGTCATGGTCGGGGAGATCGGGGGGACCGCCGAGGAAGACGGGGCGGAGTACATCCAGAGCCACCTGTCCAAGCCGGTCGTCGCCTACATCGCGGGGCGGAGCGCGCCCGAGGGCAAACGCATGGGTCACGCCGGAGCGATCATCAGCCGGGGCAAGGGGACCGCCGCATCGAAGGTCGCCGCCCTCGAGCGAGCGGGCGCGAAGGTCGCGCGGTTCCCGTATGAGATCCCGGACCTCGTCGCGCAGGCGCTCTCGGAAGGCGCCGGCCGATGACCCCGGACTCTCCCCGCCCTCGGGCCGACGACGCGGAGGAGGAGCCGTGCATCGTCCCGGGATGCGGCGCGCCTTCCGTGCGGCATCTGTCGCTCGCCGAGGCCCGGAAGGCGTTCGACCGACTTCCCGACAAGGGGCGGCGCGCTCCCCTCTGCCGGGACCATTACCGGGAGTGGAAGAAATCCACGAAAGAAGCCCGGAAGCTCAACCGGCTCGGCTGGTAAACCTGGCGGACCGATCGGTTCGTTCGTCCTCTCCGAGGTACGAGGGTACCGCGGGACCCGACCTTATCTAGGGGCGGGGAGGTCGCCGGCCGATGGCGGCCGAGAGCGACCACGCCTCGCCGGAAGGTTCCCGTCGGACGGGCCGGTGGTGGACCCGGGAACGGACGATCCTCGCCGGGATGGTCGTCGCCTTCGCGGCCCTTTCGTTCTATGCGGGGGTCGTGTCGTACATGAATCTCCAATCGGACAACGCCACCGACCTCGGCATCTTCATGCAGGCGGTCTCGTCGACGGTCCGAGGGGGACATCCGGCGCCGTTCTTCGAGACCTACGACTGCCTTTCGAAGTTTCGATGCTCCTTCCTCCTCGTCCACCCGTCGCCGTTGCTGTACGGCGTGGTCCCGATCTACGCGATCCTCCCCAGTGCCTACACGCTGTTCGCGATCCAGTCCGTAGGGGTCGCCCTCGCCGCCCTCCCGCTGTACGGGCTGACGCGCCGCGCGACGGGGTCGGGCACGAAGGGCCTCGTGGCGGCGGGCCTCTACCTGGCCTGGGCCCCCACTCTCGGTGGGGAGGCGTTCTCCTTCCACATGGAGTCGTTCCTGCCGGTCACGCTACTCTCGGTCGCGTACTTCTGGCAGGTCCGCCGATATCGGCTCGGTCTCCTCGCGGCGCTCGCCGCCTTCCTGACGATCGAGGTCGCGCCGATCTTCACGTTCCTCATCGGCGTGTTCTTCCTGATCCCGTACGCGGTGTCCGCCTTCCGTCTGTGGCGCGCGCGACGCAAGGATCCGGGCCCGAGCGGTTTCAGATCCTCGGTCCGCTACTGGGGAGGTAGGCTTCGCTCGACCCTCGGACGCGTCGAAGTGCGCTACACGCTGCTCTTGCTCGGAATCTCCGTCGTCGCGTACGCGATCCTCTACCTTTTCATGAACGTCTTCGGGGCGAGGCTCCTCGGGGTGTCGCCGCCTCCGATCCCCCCGGGGCTCGGCGGGGTCTTCTTCAACAACAGCACGCCCGGAATCTCGCCCCTGACCACGACGCTCGCGAGCCCCCAGCTGGTGCTGACGCTCGAATTCTGGCTGATCCTCTTCGCGCTCGCAGGGTTCATTCCCCTCCTGGCGCCCCGCAGCCTCGTGGTCTCGATCCCTTGGGTCGGGTGGACCTTCCTCACGAACTCGAACCGCTTCACGACGATCGGTCACCAGTACACGCTGGTGGCCGCAGGGCCGATCTTTTTTGGAGTGGCGTACGGCCTGCGCCGGATCCCGATCGGGCGCGGGGGGCCGGCGCCCGCGGACTCCACCGCTCCGACCTTCGTCTCCCGTCCGGCCCGTCCGCGCCGAGCCCGCCGGAATTCGGTGATCGCGGCGGGGTTCGTGATCGCCCTCGTCGGAGCGAACGTGCTCTTCCTTCCCATCGACCCGGCCCTCTCGTCGCTCGGCGTAAATCTGGGGGCACCATTCGAACCGGGGTACCAGATGCACACGCTCCTCCTCCGTCCCGGGTTCTCGGACGTGGAGGAGCTGCTCTCCGAGATCCCCCACAACGCGTCCGTGACCGCGCCCTACCAGGTCTTTCCGCTGATCGCGAACTTACCCTACGCCGTCGTCTTGATCTCGGGGGCCGACAAGGAGGACTTCAGCACCCTCCCCGAGAACATCTCGAACAATCCCTCGTACGTGGTCCTCTACCCGAGCTTCTATCCCCTATGGCGGGGGCCGTTCAAGGGGAACGTTTCGGACCCTTCGATGTACGACGTCCGGGCCTACGTCACCTCGACGACCGTGGGACCCCTCTTCCTCTACGAGCGCGGCTACACCGGCCCGCCGACGCTGATCGGGTCCCCCTTTCCCCCGTACTCCGCCACGCTCCTGCCGGAGCACGGACTGACCGCCGGGGGGATCGGTGAAGTGCGGGCGAACGCCTCATCGCCCTCCGGCGAAGTGATCACGACCCGACCGCAAGCCCCAGCGATCGGGGAGCTCTGGCACGGCCCCGATACCACGCTCCCGGCGGGGAGCTACGATGTGACCGCGATGGTGAGCGCGACGTTCGTCGAGCCGAACGCTACGCATCGCTCCACGCTCCTGCGAATCGAGTCGAGCGGCCCGAGCTTCCAGAGCGAGAACGCGACGTTCCCGCCGTCCGACTTCGGAAACGGGACCTGGACGAACGTCTCGTTCGAGGTGTCCACCGCGGTGCCGATCCTGGACTTCACGATCTCGGGCTTCCTCGAGATCGCGTCGGTCGAGTTCGCGGTCGCCGAGGTCACGCTTACGCCCGTGACGGCCCCTTGACGAACGCCGCGGGCGCAGCCCACGCGGCGCGGGAGTCCCCGAAGCGAGGGAACGGGTTCGAATCGGGGGCCGAGTGGGCTCCCCGATCACTGCTTGCGCATCTTCTGGGCCCTCATGCGGCGGCGCATCCGCTTCTTGCGCCACTTCCAGCGCATGTGGCCGCGCTTCTTCCAGACCCGTGAGGAACGTTTCATCCCGGAGCGACTCGGACGCGCTGGGAGGGGCGACCGTTTAAAAGGGTTGCCGCCGAAGCCGCCGGGCTCGGCGTTCGCGGACCCCCCGGGCTTATCCCTCGGGCCGGGTTCGAGCCGGCGTGCTGACGGTCTCCGACCTCGAGATCAACGTCCTCGAGTTCCGCCAGCGCTCGTTCAGCTTCGACCACGTCGCGTCAGTGGAGGGGGCGGAGTACGCCATCTTCGCGCGCACCGAAACCGAGAGCGAGAGCCAGTTCCGGCCCCGACTGGTCCATCTGCGGCTCGTCGCACCGCTCCCGTGGATCGTCTACGACGAGGCGAACGACATCCTCCTGCTCGCGAAGGACGGCGCGACCGTGCCGGTCCGCCTGACCGAACCCGTGGTGGAGGTGGGCGCCGAGCCCACGGAGTTCCACGAGCAGGGAATCGCCTGGCGACGGACCCCCGGACCCTCGGGAACCCTGGTCTACGCTCCCGAAGAGCGCGTCGCGACGCTGCTCAGTGCGAAGGGGTGGGCGGCGCTCGGGATCGCCTAGGAGCGGCCGGATCGGCCCCGCCTATCCCGGCGACGGGCGCATCACCCGCTCGACCGCGGCGGCGACGACCCCGCCGAGGATCGGGGCGACCCAGAAGATCCAGTCCTGTTGGATCGCCCAACCGTTGTTGGAGTAGTTGACGGCGGCGCTCAGGATCGCCGGGGCGAAGCTGCGCGCGGGGTTGATGGAGGCCCCGTCGAGCGGGATGGCGACCAGGTTCGTCATGAGCAGGGTCAGTCCGATCCCGATCGGAGCGAGGTTCTTCGCAAAACCCTCCGAGCGGGTCGCGAACAGGATCACGAGCACGAGGAAGAACGTGAACGTGACCTCGAGCAGGAACACCGAGCTCGCCGCCATCGTGTACGGAGACCCGTTGCCGGAGTAGCCCTGCGACGCGAGCGCGGCGCCGTGGGCGCCCGCCACCGAGGTCCAGAGCGAGGTGGATCCGTGGGCGATCGCGGCGAGGAGACCGACGGCCACGATCCCCCCCAGGACCTGGGCGACGATGTACGGAACGACGTCCCGCGCCTTGGTGCGGCCGGCGAGCCACATCGCGACCGTCACCGCGGGATTGAGGTGGGCTCCCGAGACGTCCCCAAACGCGTAGACCATCCCGATCACGCCCGCGCCGAGCGCGGTGGCGATCAGGAGCACGCGCGCGTCCGGGTCGAACACCCCCGGACCGAACGGGTTCGCCAGGTTCAGGCTGAATAGCGCCGCGCCCGTCACCGAGAGCAGGAGGCCGAATGTGCCGAGAAACTCCGCGAGATATCGCTGGCCCGATGTCCACGTCATCGGCCGGCGACCAGCCCTCGGGGTGTTAATGCTTCCGGTCGAGGGGCGCGGAGTCTCCTGGGACCCCACCGCCACGGTCCATCCGTCTCCGGTCGATGGGCAGCAGAGTTCAAGCGCACTCCGGGCTCAGGACTCGAGAGCGATGAACGGATCCCCGAACCGTACGGGTCCCCCGCCGGAGAGCCCGCCGGCCTCCGGCCTCATGGTCCGGTACGGGAAGTTTCTCATCGTCGGACTGACCGGCGTCGTCGTGAACCTGATCGTCTTCGTCCTGGTCCTCGACGCGATCCACCCCGGGGACCTCGCCGCGCTCATCGCGCTCAGCACCCGTCTCAAGGGCGGAGCCCAGTTCGCCGCCCTCGATCTGATCGCCGCGAGCTGCGGAGCGTTCGTGGTCGCGACGCTCTGGAACTTCACCCTGAACAACCGGTGGACGTTCCGCTCGAGGATCGGGCACCGCCACCCGGTCGGGCGGCGGATGCAGTTCTACTACCTCGTCTCCCTCGGGTCGCTCGCCGTGAACGAGGTCGTGCTCTACGTGCTCGATCCACACTTCGCGCCGATCGCCGCGCAGGGGGTCGGGATCATCGCCGGCAGCGTGGTGGGGTTCGTCGGCAACCAGGAGATCACCTTCCGCGAGGCGATCCCGCTCGCGCCCCCCAAGGGTCCGGCCGACGGCTAGAGGATCTCCATCTCGGTGAGCTTCTCGGGCAGGTAGTGCTCCGTGACGTAGTTGAGGCCGTACTTCGCGAGCGACTGCTGCTCGGCCTTCTTGCCGTTCTTCAGCATCAGCTCGATCTCGCTCCGCCACTCCGCGGTCCCGAACCTCGGGTCGGTCAGCTCGGCCTGGAGCGCCCGGACGTCCTGCTCGGAGAGCTGGTCGGAGGGGAGCTCGTAGTTCTCGATATCGGAGGCCGTGACGCCGAGGAACTCGGCGGAGGGAGTCGCGAGATAGTTCGAGAGGTGCGCGGTCTTGATCGCCCCGTAGGCGACGCTCGCGTAGATCCGGAACGACCAGGGGTCCCCGTCGGTGAAGACGACGACGGGCAGCTGGAGCTCCTCCGTGAGCCGCTTCAAGAAGCGGCGCGTCGAGCGGGCGGGCTGGCCCTTCAGATGCACGAGGATCGCATCGTGCTCCTCGTCGAAACGGTTCTCGGCGAGACGGTCGACCATCCCGCCGCACTCGATCGCGATCACGAACTTCGCGTTCGAGCCGACGAACTCGATCTTCTCCTTCTCGACGTTGAACGGCAGGGAGTAGCCCCCGTCGCCGACGTCGTCCTTGCAGTTGATCTTCTTGACGATCCCCTGCCGGTTCCGCTCCTTGATCGTGAGGTCCCCGATCACCGACGCGCCGTTCTCCTCGGGGTGGAGGCGGAAGTCCTCGCGCAGGCGCGTGCACATGACCTCGAGGTCCTCGATCAGGAGGTTCGACTCGTCCTCGCTGTGGAACTTCGCGTCCTCCCACGCCTCGCTGATGTAGTAGAGCTCCCGGAGGGTCGACGTCTTGCGGTCCCGGGCCATCTCGTTGATGAAATCGACGAGGTAGAACGTGCGGAGCAGCATGAGCGCGCCGTCGAGCTTGCGGGCGCTGCGGGTGCCCATCGCCTTCCCGAGCCGCCAGACCCCCTCGCGCATCTGGAAGGAGAGGTTCTGCTTGGTCCGCAGCGGCAGGCGCATCCGCGGGATCTCGCCGCGGTCGAGCTGGTCGTAGATCTGCTCGGCGAGCTCGAGGGTCGGGGCGAGCGCGTCCGCTCGGACCTTCGGGAGATCGGCGTCACTCTTCGTCGCTGACGTGCGCGCTCGCTTCGGCGGCATCGTAGTCCACCTCCTCCTCGCCGGCCCCTTCCTGAGCCGCCTCCTGGGCCGCCATCTCGGCAGCCTCGACGATCGTCCTCGGGAGCCGGACGTCCCAGTCGCCGGGCAACGGGTCCGCCCCCAGCACGTGCGCCTCATCGATCCCGGCGATGTACCAGTCGAAGTCGCTCGCGTCGACGTCGCTCTTCGCCGGGAAGGCGACCTCGAGCTTCGTGCGGCCGTTCGGCGCGAGCTTCGGGAGGGTCCACCAGGCGCGTCCGAGCTCGGGCTCGGTCCCCTCGGGGGCGGGCTCGAAGGCGGCGAGGGCCATCACGTCCGGCGGGATCTCCACGAACAGCTCGAGGACCCGGGCCCGGGGCGTGAAGTTCGTGACCTCGACGGGAACGCGGACCGCCTTCGGCTCCGCGATCACCTGCGTCTCGACGTTCACGACGTCCATGATGCGCGTGATCACGGCGGTGAGGTCGGGGGACGGCTTGCCGACCAGGTGGCTCGTCTTCTCGGCGAGCTTCGGGAGGATCCGGCGGATGATCGTGAACTTCTCGTTCGCGAAGTCCCGCCGGCTCCGGCGCGAGAGGTGGGTGCGCAGGTGCCGGGCCGCCGCCTGGAGCGCCAGCGTCAGCTCCTTGTCGATCTCGGGGTCCTCCGCGATCGCCTCCTTCGCCTCGCTCGTGAACGGGATCTTCGTCGACGCGACGTGTACGAGGATGAGGGCCGGTCCGCTCGGTACTCCCGAGCCGCCCTTCTGGTCGAGCCCGTAGCGGCGCCAGTCGAGGTTGGAGATCGCGTTCGTGATCGCGCAGGCCCCCTGCTGGAACAGGAGCGGCACGCGGTTGGCGAAGCGGAGGATCTGCACCGGCTGATCCGGTGGAAGGCCGCCGCCGTAGACCAGGCCGACCTCGACCATGAACGGGAAGCCACCGCGCACCTTCGGCGGCCGGCTCACCGGGGGTGCGAAGAACTCGGGTTTGAGCTCCCCGAGGACATTGCGCAGCCCGCGCTTGATGAGCATCGACCCGATCGGAGAGAGGCAGTCGGGGGAAGGCGCGACGAGCGGAACCTCGTGCAGGGCGGTGAGCAGTCGCTCCTGGCGCTCCCCCTGGATCGAGGCGGGAGGTTCGTTCGCGCGGAACGAACCTCGGGTCAACACGTCCTTGACGGCGCGCTGGCTGACGCCCTGGAGGTCCTTCGCGAGGAACTCGGCGAGGGTCGCTCGCTTCGTCCCCTTGAGGAGGTATCCGAGCTCCCCGAGTTCGAGACCGTACGGATGGGGGAGCGTCTCCTTCGACGCCGGAGGCAGGTCGGTGGAGGCCCGCTCGAAGGTGACCCGGGTCCCGTCCGGCTCCACGAGGACGATGCGGGCGTGGGGATTGACGATCGCCGTGCCCCGAAGGTAGTCGAGCGGCGACTGACGGCCCCGCGTGTACCGGGCCTTGAGGACCAGCTCGACGCGCGTGCCGTGCGGGCGGTCCCACAGGTCGAGGCCCTCCGAGACGACCTTCGGGAGGTTCTTCTGCGTATCGATGACGAGCTCGAGGACGTGCGCGGCCTCCTCCTCCTCGACCTTCGACGTGATGCGAGCGGGCCGGGCCGTCGTGAGGTTGGCGTAGAGCACCGCCGCCGAGATCCCGATCCCCTGCTGTCCCCGGGCCTGGCGGTTCGAGTGGAAGCGGGAGCCGTAGAGCAGCCGGGCGAAGACGTTCGGGATCTCCTTGCGCAGGATCCCCGGACCGTTGTCGGTCACGGCGACCCCGATCCGGTCCTCGCTCTCCTTCGAGATCTCGACCAGGACGTCGGGGAGGATCGACGCCTCCTCGCAGGCGTCGACGCTGTTGTCCACCCCCTCCTTGACCGTGGTCAGGAGGGCACGCTGGAGATTATCGAACCCGAGGATCTGGCGATTCCGCTCGAAGAACTCCGCGACCGAGATCTCGCGCTGCTTCGCCGCGAGCTGCTGGGCGATGGTCTGGGGTGGGGTCACCGGACGGGACCGGGACGCCGCGCGCTATAAACGGCGCGCTCGAACCGAACGGTGGGATCACGCGGGTCCGAGCGGGCCGGGCCGGCTCGACACGTCCCTCAGGACGGGGCGGAACGGGCGCCACCGACCCGATTCGTGCGGATCGACCTCGACCTCGAGGACCGACTCCTCGGCGGCCAAGCCCTCGACCGTGCGGCGTTCGAGGACCATCGGTTCGCCGCGAGCGTCCCACGCCGCCGAACCCCCGCCGAAGACGAGGCCGTCCTCCACGCCGACCCGGTTCACGTAGACGACCGGCAGCCCGTTCTCGATCGCCCGCGCCGGGAGCAGTCGTTCAAAGAGCCGTCGGCTCGTCACCGGGGAGGCGCTGACCACGACGACGATCTCGGCGCCGCCGAGGGCGAGATCGCGCGAGACCTCGGGAAAGAAGGTGTCGTAGCAGATCTCGAAGCCGATCCGCCGCTCCCCGAGCGCGATCGGGAGGCTCCGGTCGGTGGGCGTGAAGACGATGCCCTCCTCGAACGGTCCGAACGTCGGGAGGTAGCGCTTGATCTGGACTCCGAGGTGGCCGTCGGGCGCGGCGACGAGCACGACGTTCTCCACCTCTCCGCGACGCGTCGGGGAGGCCCGGGGCGCCCCGACCGCGATCCCGCACCCGGTCTCCCCGGCGAGCGCCCGGAGCCGGGGAAGCGTCGTATCCCCCTCCCGGACCGCGAGCGTGTGGAACCGGTCCCCGACCCGGTACCCCGAGAGGAAGAGTTCCGGGAAGACGGCGAGGTCGGCCGGTCCGGCCCGCACGACCTTCTCGAGCCGATCCAGGTTCCGGCCGAGGTCCCCCGGGGCCGGCGCGAGCTCGGCGAGCCGCAGACGCATCAGTAGAAGTACCGCCGGACGGCGAGGAGGTAGACGAACAGGAGCACGAAGAGGACGAAGAGGACCGTGATCGACCCGGTGAAGAACAGGTACGCCGTCGACGCGAAGACGAGGATGATCGTCGTCCAGAGGGCCCACGTCTCCTGGCGCCAGAGGGAGGTCGCGATCGCGAGGAGGGTCGCGCCGAGCACGGCGAGGATCGCCGCGCCGTAGATGTCGATGGACGGGAAGATCTCGAAGACCGACGGGACGACGTTGCCCACGACGGCGTTGAGCAGGAACAGCAGCCCCGCGAGCAGCATGACGACCCCGAGCAGCGCGATCAGCACCGACACCACGGCGATGCCGAGCGGGAGCCGGGGACGGGCCGACGTCGGCTCCCAGTGCGGCGGGAGCTGGTCGAACTCGACCGGCCCCGCGCCCCCCGCATCGGACGTGGCGCTCGCCTGGAGGTAGGACGTGGCGCTCATGCCGGTTCGCTCCCGCGGCCCATCGACCCCGCGAAGGGAAGATGTAGCTTTCGTTCGAGGGGCGCGGGGCGCCTAGAAGCGCCGCTCGGCGGCGCCTCGCGCGAGCCGCTCGAGCAGGTGCCGGTACGGCGACGGCGGGACCGGCTCGAGCGCCTGCACCGCGCGATCGGCCCACTGCGCCGCCTCCGCCGCGACGACCTCCGCCGCCCCGGTCGAATCGGTGAGCTCCTTCAGGCGCAGCAGGTGCTTCGTGCGCTTGCGGCGGAGCTGGAAGAGGGTCTCGAACTCCGCCATCCGCCTCGGGTCGAGCCGGAGGTACGCCTCGAGCGAGACGACCGTGGGATTCCCTTCGCGGAAGTCGGTGAAGAGCGGCTTGCCGAGGAGGTCCGGGTCCCCGTAGACGTCGAGCAGGTCGTCCCGGATCTGGAAGGCGATGCCGAGCGCTCGGCCGTACGCCTGCAGGGCGTCGATCCTCGGCGGCGTCGCCTCGGCGATCTCGGCGACCGATCCGAGCGCCGCGGCGATGATCGCCGCCGTCTTCCGCTCGACGACGCGGAAGTAGTGCTCGCGCCCGGTGGAGAGGTCGAACCGGCACGACTCCTGGAGGACCTCGCCCTCGACCAGGTCGGCGCACGACTCCCCGCAGCGCAGGATGATCGACTTCGGGTACTCGGCGGCGAGCTCGAAGGCGCGGACGAACAGGTAGTCCCCCGAGACGATGGCGAGCGGCACCCCGAAGGCGCGGGGCATCGACGGCCGGCCGCGCCGGGTCTCGGCGTGGTCGATCACGTCGTCGTGGACGAGGGTTGCCGTGTGGATCAGCTGGAACGCCGCCGCGAGCGAGTGGATCGGCCGCGTCGACTCCGCGCCGAGGGCCCGCAGCGCGACCGCCATGAGCAGCGGCCGGACGCGCTTGCCGCCGGTCGAGCAGGCGTAGCGGGCCGCCTCGGTGAGCTGGGTGTAGGTCGAGCCGAGGACCTGCTGGAGCCGCCAGTCGATGTCCGAGAGGTCGCGGACGAGCACCGGCAGGAGCTCCGCGAGCTCGCTGGCCGTCGCGGTGCCGAGCGTCTGCGAGACCAGCGCCTCGAGCGACGGTTCGACCGGCTCGGAGGCGGAGGTCGGGCTGGTCACGAGTTCCTCCCGAGGCGCGGGGGCCAGCGCAGCCGCATCATCTCGTCGAGACCCGAAGCCCCGATATAGCGCATCCCCAGCGCCAGGAGCGGGTCGAACGAGGCGATCCGCTCGCTGAACCGCTGGATCCGGGCGGCGCGCTCGAGGGGACGGAAGAGCGCGGCGCGCCAGGCGCGGTCGTAGTCGGCGAGCGGAGCGCCCGAGCGGCAGTGCCCGGCCGCCGCCCGCCCCGCGAGCCAGCCGCTGAGCATCGCGGTCGGGATCCCGCCGCCGTTGGTCGCCATGACGAGGTTCGCGGCATCGCCGGCGAGGAGCGAACGGCCCCGGACGAGGCTCTCGGGCGGGGGTCCGACGGGGACCCACCACCGGGTCCGGTCGCGGACCGGGCCGAGGCCGTGGTCCCGGACGAGGTCGTCCAGGAGGCGGTCGAGGGGCCGGCTCCGCGGGAGCGTCGCCACGCCGAGGCCGACGTTCGCGTCGAAGGCGCGGGGGAAGACCCAGGCGTACCCGCCGGGGGCGTCGCGGCCGAAGTAGAGGTCGATCCCGTCGCCGAGCGGCGCGTCGATCGTCGCCGTGATCATGCGGAACAGCACGCGGGGCGGCGCGAAGCCGACCGACCGGGCGACGGTGGAGAGGGGGCCATCGGCCCCGACCACGACGCGGGCGCGGACCCGGTCGCCGTCGGCGAGGACGACCTCATCGTCGTGCACGCCCGTGACGCCCGCGGGATACCGGAGCTCGGCGCCCGAGCCCTCCGCCCGGTGGGCGAGCGCCTTATCGAAGGCCCGGCGGGAGACCGTGCACCCCTCGAGGGGAAAGCGGAACCGGTGCCCGTAGGGGGAGATGCAGGTCATCCAGCGGGTCTCGCGCTGCACGGTGGCCGCCGGGACCTCGTACGCCGCGGCGATCAGCGCCGGACACGGCAGGAGGTCCGCGAGCTCGCGGGCGGACGGCAGGAACTCCCCGCACTGCACCGGATGGCCGAGCTCGGCGCGGTGGTCGAGGAGGAGGGTCGTGGCCCCGCCTTCCACGGCCGCCCGGGCGGCCAGCGAGCCGGCCGGGCCGGCTCCGACCACCACAACGTCGAACCCTTCCACGGGCCTACCCTCCGAGGCTCACGAAGTGCTGGGCGGCCGTCTGGATCGCCCCCAGGACGGGCTGGGGGTAGACGCCGAGGACGACGATCGCGACCGCGATGATCGCGATCGCGGCGGCGCGCCCGTAGCCGAGTCCTCCCGCGGGGAGGATCGGGGGCCCGGACCCGCCGACGACCGCCCCGGCGGGGAGCGGGGCCGCCGGCGCCGGGGCGTCGAAGAACATCACCTTGAGGACGCGCGCGTAGTAGAACACGCTGAGCGCGCTGTTGAGGAGGCCCGCGACCGCCAGCCAGACGAAGTAGCCCCGCGCATCGACCGCGGCGCTGAAGAGGACGAACTTCGACACGAAGCCGATCGTGAGCGGGACCCCGGCGAGGGAGAGCAGCATGAGACCGAACGCCGTCCCGAGAAACGGACGCCGGACCCCAAGCCCCTTCCAGTCGTCGATCAGCGGCCCGACGCCGAGCGCTCCGACCCCGGCGACGACGAGGAAGGCGCCGCCCTTCATCAGCACGTGCGCGAGGATCTGCAGGGTCGCCCCCGCGAGGGCCGGCGAGGAGCCGATCGCGACCCCGATCATCATGTAGCCCGCCTGGCTGATCGACGAGTAGGCGAGCATCCGCTTCATCTCCTTCTGGAGGAGCGCGAGCAGGTTCCCGACCGTCATCGTGAGGACGGCGAGGACCGCGAGGGTCAGCTGGAGGATCGGACCGAGGTTGACCGGGCCGACGCCGAACGGGAGCTCGCTGGTGCCCGAGAGGTGCGTCGCCAGGATCGGGCCCAGGAAGACGAGGAAGAACGCGAAGAGCCCGATCTTCTTCGTCCCGCCCGCGAGGAACGCCGACACGTCGGACGGGGCGCCGTCGTAGACATCGACCGCCCAAGCGTGGAACGGCACCAGCGTCACCTTGAACGCGAGGCCGGCGATCAGGAACCCGTAGCCGAGGAGCACGAGGGTCGGGTAGCCGACCGATCCCGCGACCGCGGCGATCGCGTAGAGGTTCGTCGTCCCGTAGGCCCCGAAGAGCAGGGAGGCGCCGAAGAACGAGAGGGTCGTCGAGAGGGCGCCCACGACATAGAACTTCATCGCCGCTTCGAGCGCCCGCACGTCCTTGCGCGTGTAGGCGACGAGGAGGTACGTCGGGATGCTGACGACCTCGATCGCGAGGAGGAGGAAGATGAGGTCCGAGGCGATCGCGACGAGGAGCATCCCGAGGGTCGCGAGCGTGACGAGCCCGTAGAAGATCGGGGCGCCGCGCTCGTGGGCCGGGCGCGAGAGCGACGCGAGGGCGACCAGGAACGCCGCGAGGAGGAAGATCCCCTGGAAGACGAGGCCGAGCGAGGAGAACGCATAGAGGGGGGTGCCGGTCGGCGCCGCGTTGATCCGGCTCGCGGGGATCGTCGCGAGCGCGGCCACCGGCGCGAATCCGAGGTCCGCGACGACGAAGAGGAGCGCGAGGAGGAGCGAGGCGATCGCGATCCCGCCCATCAGCTCGAGGCGGCGGAGCTTGAGGACGTCGAGGAGGAAGATCAGGAGCGTCGCCCCGAGCAGGAGGATCTCGGGGACGAACGGGCCGGCGAACGTCGCGAGGTCCATGGCCGGCCCCCTACGGGAACCCCCGGATCGGCGAGGACGTGATCACGTTCACGAGCAGCCCCGGCAGGATGCCGAACAGGACCGTGAAGACGACGAGGATCGCCATGCCCGTCCCCTCGTACCACGGGACGTCATGGGCCTCCGCGGGGACCCCCTTCGGCGGGCCGAAGAGGACCCGCTGCATCATCCACAGGTAGAACGCGGCGGTGACGACGAGGATCCCGAGCGGGAGGAAGACCCAGTAGCCGAGCCCTTCGTACGTCGCGAGGAACGCCGTGAACTCCGCGGGGAAGCCGATCAGCGCGGGGAGCCCGAGCGAGGCGAGCGATCCCACCATCACCATCGTGGAGAGGGCCGGCGAGGTCGGCGTGATGCCCCCGAGGCTGGCGATGTCGCGCGTCCCGTACTCGTGGTGGACGCTCCCCGAGACCATGAACAACAGGCCGCTCACGATTCCGTGCGCGAACATGAGCAGGACCGCCGCGAGGAGCCCGAGCGAGGAGTCGAGGGCGATCGCGAGCAGCACGATGCCCATGTGGTTGATCGAGGAGAACGCCACGAGGCGTTTGAGGTCCCGCTGGGCGAGCGAGACGATCGAGCCCCAAGCGATCGAGAGGAAGGCGATGAAGAACAGGATCGGCTGGTCGATGTGGAGCCCCGAGGGCAGGACCTCGACCGCCCAGCGGATTAGCCCGTAGCCGCCGAGCTTCAGGAGGAGCCCCGCGAGCAGGACCGAGCCCCCGGTCGGCGCCTCGACGTGGGCGTCGGGCAGCCAGGTGTGGAACGGCACGATCGGGAACTTCACCCCGAAGCCGAAGAAGAGCGCGAGGAACAGGAACGCCTGGACGACGGGCGAGAGTCCCCGGGCGGAGGCGTAGACGCTCGAGAAGTCGAGGGACGATGCGCCCGAATAGAAGACCATCGCGAGGAGGCCGACCAGCATCACGATCGAGGCGACATGCGTGTAGACGAAGAACTTCAGGGCGGCGTAGCGCCGCCGGGGACCGCCCCAGTACCCGATGATGAAGAACATCGGGACGAGGACCGCCTCCCAGAACAGGAAGAACAGCAGGACATCGAGCGCGACGAAGACGCCGAAGCAGCCGAGGCAGGTGAGGGTCACGAGGCCGAAGTACGCGGCCGGCCGCTTCGTCTCGCCCCAGGAGTACACGACCGTCGCGATCTGGAGGATCGCGGTGAGCAGGATCAGCGCGAGGGAGATCCCGTCGACGCCGACCGTGTAGTTGATGTGGAGCCAGTCGAGGCTGATCCACGCGTACGACTCCGTGTCGGCGAAGCCCGGCACGAGGCTCGTCGAGTACCCCGGCCAGCCGGTGTAGCTCGCGAAGAGGAGGGCGACCTCCGCGAGGAAGACCGCCGCGGTCGCGAGGGCGGCCCAGCGGGCGTAGCGACCGGCGAAGAACGTCGCGACGGTGCCGACGAGCAGGGTCGCGAGGATCGCCGAGATCAGGGGGAACATCTACGACCCTCCGAACCTCGCGATCAGGTACGGCGCGATGACGAGCAGCAGCAGGAAGACCGCGAGGAGCCCCGCGATGACGTACGCGGCGTAGTCGGAGACGAAGCCGGTCTGGAGCCGGCGCAGTCGATCGGACATCCCGCCGAAGAGCCGCTCCATGCCGCGGACGGTCCCGTCGATCACGAAGCGATCGACGAAGTCCGCCGCGCGGCTCACCGAGTAGACGGCCCTCGCCCCGATCCAGTCGTAGCCGATCTTGAAGTAGTAGCGGTTCAGGAGGAGCCGCCGCACGGGCGCCGCCGGGCTCGTTTCGGGAAGCACGTAGACCCGCCCGTGGCCCCAGAGGAGGTAGGCGAGCCCGATGCCGGCGACGCCGAGCGCGACGCTCGCCGTGGAGAGCAGGAGATCGGTCGTCCCGTAGGCGGGCGGGATCCCGGTGACCCCGGCGCCGTGCAGGAGGAGGCCCTGGAAGCTCGGCCAGAAGATGAACAGGCCGCCGCCGACCGCGAAGGCCGAGAGGACGATCAGCGGGACCTGCATCACCCACGGACCCTCATGGGCCGCTGGGAGGGTCGGATCGCGGGGCCGGTCGCCCGAGAAGGCGAGGAACCACGCGCGGAAGATGTAGTACGCCGTGAGGAACACCGCGGCGAACGCGAGCAGGAAGAACGGCCAGTAGTCCGGGTGCGACCCGAGCTGGGAGTAGACCGCGGAGAGGATGTCGTCCTTGCTCCAGAAGCCGGCGAAGGGCGGGATCCCGGCGAGCGCGAGGCCCCCGATCGCGAAGGCGGCCGCCGTGAGACGCATCGGCTTGCGGAGCCCGCCCATCTTGAACAGGTCCTGCGTGCCGACGGCGTGGATGACCGAGCCGGCGGCGAGGAAGAGGAGCGCCTTGAAGAACGCGTGCGTGAAGAGGTGGAAGAGGCCGACCATCGCGAAGCCGGCGCCGATGGCGAGCACCATGTAGCCGAGCTGGCTGAT
>JASHPK010000036.1 GCA_030038095.1 Thermoplasmata archaeon
CTTCCTTACTCTTCAGAGGTATCCGCCGCCAGACATGCCTACACCTGTCTACAACGAGGCGAAGCTGGGGTTGGGAATGGACATCGTCGCGGTGGGAGCGGCACTCGCAAAGTCGATTTAGTCGGGATCGGGTATGGATAGGAACTCTTTGGTGAGTCCCGGAGAATCTGCAGCGACGAAGACTCGGGCGATCCGGATTATTGACCAGCACCCCACGACTCCTCGCATCTACTTCTTTTTGGTCGTTTTCAGTTTTCCTATGATTCTGGCGGTCGGTTACTTCGAGGTATCCAGGCTCGGCCCACATCCAGCTGACATAGTGTGGTGGTTTTGGGGCGTGGTCACGGCCGTCTCGGCGGGTCTCGGCCTGCTTGCGTCGATAGGATTCTCCTCCGACATAGCCCGAGAGATCGAGGCTGACGAGCGAGGTCTACGAGTCAAGTTTGCCGCTCGAGAGAGGTTCTACACGTGGCAGGACGTCCGGCCGACCGGTGTCGTGTTTCCGAAAAGTGTTAGATTCACGTATTCCGGAGGATTTCACCCTTTTTTCGTCAGCGTTGAACTGGCCCGAGCGCTGGTTAGGATGCCTTGCGCGCCTCAATGGAATCTCCCTCCGAGCGTGAGACGATTGCTGGAAACCCCTCTCGCGTCTCCCGACGCACCTTTTGGTTGAGGACCGACATCATCATCGTGTTCGCGCCGACCCAATTGACGCGGTTTACTTACGCCGCAAGGCCCTCAATTCCTTCGGATCCGAAGGACTCTCAATCGGTTCATTTGAGACGCCCGCCGATCTGGAAGCGCAATTCGCTCGGAGGTTGCCTCTCAGCCAGTGGGATTCGAACTCGTCTCTAAAGCCTGCGCACGGAACGGATCGCTAGTAGTAATCCCAGCCTAAGGCAGTTTGAGCTGACGCCCTGTCGCCTTCCGACGGGTCCCGCGTCGCTGCGAAGCACGTTTCATAGCAGGCAGAAGAGCCCCGTTCCTGGACAGGATGATGGAGAGGCGTTCCCGAACAGTTCCTTGAAGCTGGGTTGGGTCGCCTCCGGTTTCCCGGAACTGCTCGACGGCGACGGTCTCATACCCTTTCAAGTCACCCTTGATTAGGAACTTCAGACCGGCGCTCCGGATGACGAGGTGGTCCTCCCGGGAGTTCCGCAAAGCTTCTACTACAGCATCCGTGATGCGCTCGACGGCGCGACGGATGACCGCGAAGGCTTCCGGATTCGCGATGAAGAAAAGTGTAATGTCTTCGACTAACGAGCCCTTTCTGAAATTGACATAGAGTTGTCGCGGAGCCAGAGGCAAGCCTCTGAGCAATGGTGCCAGCTTGGAGAGCGGTATTCCGGCCTGCCCCTGTGGAAGCACCAGCATGACTCTTGGCCAGAGACAGCTTTCGACTCTTTCCCGTCGAATCTTTGTCGCGTCTCTCGCGAGTCTGTCCAAATCATCGCTGTATTGATTCACGACTTCCTGTTCGAGGGTCCCTGAGTTTTCCAACCCTTGGGTCCCGCCCGACCAAGTCCACCAGAAGTTCGCGAAGATTCGATCGATAGACGACGGGCTGCGTCCTAACAACTGGGCCAAGTCGAGAACTCGGGGGTCCCGTTGATTGTACCGCTGGCTGTCCTTCGGGCAGGCGTCCCAGGCAACTACCAGATCCTTCTCAGACCACGGCCGTCGGTCAGGTGCAGCTTGGCTTGTCCTTGCCACGTTAGGTTCCTCGCGCACGTCCTTGATATTCAGATGATTCCTTACTACTATCTCCTGTGATCAGGCAGCATTGCGGGTTGCCGGTTAAATCTCGGTCCGCCAGACGGGAATTTGAAACCGGGAGATATTCCCCCTCCGACACTATTCCCGGCGTGGGGGCCCGGAATCCCCCGGCTTCCTGTCGCTTTCACAACTCCCTGGTCGGGCCGAAGGTCCCCAACATCAGACTCTCATCCACCGCGGGTGGTGGGTGAGAGGGGAAACGGTCGAAGCGGCCAGCGGGACTCGAAGTCCTCGGGGCCAAGGAGGAGGTCGATCTGCCGCCTCGCGGCGCGCAGGGCCCCCACGCTCGGCTCGAACCCGGGACGGCGGGTGTACGGGGTGATCCACACGATGCAACCGGTCCGATGGGCGAGATGCGCGAGCTCCTCCTGGACGAGGCCGGATTCTCCGAGATCCCAGCCGTCGCTCAAGAGGACCAGGGTCGAGGTCGGTCCCAGCATCGCGCCGTACTTCTCCGCGAACTCCGCGAGCGCGTGTCCGATCCGAGTTCCACCGTCCGCACGGTCGATCCGGTGGCCGACCGTCTCGGTGGCCCTTCGATAGCCGGAACGTCGGACCATGGCGGTGATTTCCTCGAGCCGCGTGCTGAACGCGAAGACGCGGCTTCTCCGAGAGACCGAGAGAAGGGAGTGCACCAGCGCGAAGAAGCGGGATTCGTGCTCCCGCATCGAGCCGCTGACGTCCCAGAGGAGGACGAATTCGGCGCGCGAAGCCTGGGGTCGTTCGCGGCGAAGCTCGACCCATTCTCCGCCGTGCCGGAGGCTCTGGCGGACCGTGTCCCGCAGATCGATCGAACCGCCGTGCGAGTGAGCCCGCCGACGACCGGGGAGGGTCGCCAGTCGGCGACGGAAACGGCGGGCCCCGTGCCGAACCGCCCTGAGGTCCTTAGGGGACACGGGCCGGAGCGAGTGCCCCGAGCTCGGGGCCGCGGCGCTGTACGTCCCCAGGGGGATGGCTACGGGGGACCGCTCCGCCTCGGACCCCGACCTTCGCGTCCGGGGGGAGGTCGGGCCCGGACGCTTCGGAGGCGCGAGCGCGGTGAGATCGAATGTGGGGGAGGGCGGGCCGGGGGAAGGGTCGGCCGTCGTCCAATAGAGGTCGAACGCGTCGTTCACGAATCGGAGATCTTCTGGCGATCTCGCGAGCGTGGCCCCGCTCGCCCGGCGAAGCTCCTCCCGGTCCCAGAGGCGGATCACGTCCGCCGCTTGTCCAAGGTCGAGCTCGAGCCCGATGCCGACCGGAAAGCCTCGATGACGGAGGAATCGGCAGAATCCTCCGAGACGGCTCCGGAGGCGGGCGGCCAGCGCTTGCGGGCCTTCGAGCATTGGTCTACTTCTCGAGGAGCGCTTCCAGCCGCTGCTCGCGCAAGTAGCGGAGGTCCTGCGCGTCCTTGACGAGGAAACCCAGGGTCGTCGCCACCGTCTCCGCGCTGAGCTCGGTGCGGTCCAGGTCCAGGAGGGCGGCCGCCCAGTCCAAGGTTTCGGCGACCCCGGGTCGCTTCGACAGTTCGGGGTCTTGGCGCACGCGCTGCACGAAAGAGGCGATCTTCCGGGCGAAGGGGTCCCCCAGCTCCGGGAGCCGCTTGTCGAGGATGGCGACCTCCTTCTCGAGGTCGGGATAATCGACGTACGCGTAGAGGCATCGTCGTTTCAGCGCGTCGCTGAGGTCGCGGGTGCGATTCGACGTGATCAGGACGAAGGGGACTTGTTTGGCTCGAATCGTTCCCAGCTCGGGTACGGTCACCTGGTAGTCGGACAGCACCTCGAGCAGGAGGCCCTCGAACTCCTCGTCCGCCCGGTCGACCTCGTCGATCAGGAGGATCGGCCGGTGCGGGGAGTCGTCGCTCAACGCGCGGAGCAGCGGGCGTTTCAGGAGGAAGCGCTCGCTGAACACCTCCCGCTCGAGCGCTTCGGGAGTCTCCCGCGTCTCGTGCAACCGGATGGTCAGGAGCTGACGCGCATAGTCCCACTCGTAGAGGGCCGAACGGGCGTCCAGCCCTTCGAAACATTGGAGCCGTATGAGCTCCCCGCCGGTGCCCGCCGCGAGGGCCTTCGCGATCTCGGTCTTGCCGCACCCGGGCTCCCCCTCCACCAGGAGCGGCTTACCCAGGCGGCCGCTGAGATAGATGGCCATCACGAGCGAGGGATCGGCGATGTACTGCTGGCCGGCCAGCAGCCGTTCGACGTCCTCGGTGGAGGACCACGGTTCGGTCCCGATCATCGGCGAACGCCTCCGAGGCGACCCCTGGCGTCCCTCAGCATGGCGGGCTCAATGAACGTTTCTGCCGTTCCCATCCGGCCGCATCGACTCGGGGACTTGCGGGGGGGAGTCGCGCGAGGGAACCGCCTCGAATCTCAGGGGAGCGCCGGACGACCTGCGCTCTTCCCGTACTTGACCGCGACCACTTCCCCCATGATGGCGAGGGCGAGCTCTTCGGGCGTCTTCGCGCCGATGTCCAGGCCGACCGGCGAGCGGAGCGCGTCAAGGAACGCCGGGGAGACGCCCCGCTTGGCGAGCTCGTCCCGATCCTGGCGGGCTCGGTGGCGGCTCGCCATCAGGCCGACGAACTGGACGGGGGCGCGGGAGATCGCCTCGAGGACCGCCGCATCCCGTTCCCCCTTCGTCAGTACGATCACCGCATCGTGGGAGGAGAGACGGAGCTTCTCCGCGTCCACGTGCGACGTTTGGACGACCTCGTCGGGGGGCTCCGGCAGCACCGGGCTCGGGTCGACGACCACCACCTCGAAGCCGAGGAGCCTTCCCAAGTGGACGAGGGCCGCCTCCACGTCATCCCGGCCCCCCTCTCCGATGAGGACGACTCGGCGGGTGGGGAGCATCGGTTCCACGTAGACCTCGAGGGTACCCCCGCAGTTCGTCTGGACCCAGATCTCGTTGGGGTCGGTCTCCCGGACCGTCCCGCCCACGGCCTTCTCGGTGTCGACCAAGTGGATGCGGAGGACCCGGGGTTCTCCCGACGCGATCGCCAGCTTGGCCGCCTCGACGATGGGGCCCTCGGGACAACCGCCGCCGAAGGTCCCCGCCGCGACCTCGCCCGTCGCGGTGATGAGGAGTTTGAATCCCGGTTTGGCCAGGGTGGAACCCTCCGTGCGCGTGACCGTCGCGACCGCGAACGGCTCTCGACGCCCCACCAGCGCGGCGAGGTGCTTCGAGTAGTGAGAAGACTGCATCCGGGGCCGGATTCGGCGCGAGGTATCTACTCTTTCCGGTGGGGACCGGCCGAGGCGTACGGAGAGGAGGAGCCCTTCCCGTCGGTCCCGAGAGTCGAGCGGCCGCCCGAGTCCCCCCGGCGCTTTCGTAACATTGATAACCGCGGGCACGTACCGCGTGCTACAGCACCGCACGGGTGGGGAACGATGTATCCTCCGAACTTCGAGTACTACGCGCCGAAGACCGTCCAAGAGGCGATCGGACTCCTCGACCAGCACCAAGGCGAGGCGAAGGTACTGGCCGGCGGTCAGAGCCTCATCGGGATGATGAAGCTCCGTCTCGCCCAGCCGGCCGCGCTCATCGACATCAACCGGATCCCGGACCTCGCATACATCCGCGAGGAGGAGGCGGCCCTCGTCATCGGCGCGCTGACGCGGACGGCGGAGCTGGGCCGCTCCGACGTGATCCGCGGCCGGTACCCGATCCTGTCCGACGCGTCGGCGGAAATCGCCGACCCCACGGTCCGGAACTGGGGCACGGTCGGAGGCAACCTCTCGCACGGCGACCCCGGGAACGACCTCCCGGCCTGCATGCTGGCGCTCGGCGCCGAGTACCGGGCCGAAGGTCCGAAAGGAGCCCGCATGATTCCGGCGAGGCAGTTCTACCAGGACTCGTTCGTCACCGCGCTGCAATCGAACGAGGTCCTCACCCAGGTGCGGATCCCCCGCGCCGGGCCGGGCACCGGGAGCGCCTACTCAAAGATGGAGCGAAAGGTCGGAGACTTCGCGACCGCCGCGGTCGCGGTCCAGCTGAAGGTCGGCAAGGGCGGTTCGATCGACGCGGCCGGCATCGGACTGACCAACGTCGGTCCGACCGCGATCTTCGCCGCCGCAGCGTCGGAGTTCCTGACGGGGAAGACGGGCTCGGACTCGGATCTCAAGCGGGCGGGAGAGCTCGCGGCGGACGCCTCCCGGCCGTTCCCGGACAACCGGGGCCCGGTCGAGTTCAAGAAGGACATGGTGCGGGTCTGGACCCGGCGGACGATCGCGCACGCCCTCGGCCGCGCCAAGGGAGGGCCGTGAGATGGCGATCGATGCGGCGGAAGTGCCCCGCACCCCCGGCCCGGTCACCACGCGGACCATCCACGTGACGGTCAACGGGGTCTCCCACACGTCCACGGTGCAGAACCGGATGTTGCTGGTCAGCTACCTGCGCGAGCGGCTCCGGCTCACCGGGACCCACATCGGATGTGACACGGCGCATTGCGGCGCGTGCACGGTCCTTGTGGACGGGATCCCCGTCAAGTCGTGCAATCTGTTCGCGGTCCAGGTCGATGGGCGCAAGGTGCAGACGGTCGAGGGCCTGGCGTCGGGGGCTACGCTGCACCCGATCCAGGAGGCGTTCCACGAGGAGCATGGCCTCCAGTGCGGCTACTGCACCCCCGGGATGATGCTGGCGAGCGTCGCGCTGCTGGCCCATAACCCGAACCCAACGGAGGACGAGATTCGCCGGGGGATCTCGGGGAACCTCTGTCGCTGCACCGGGTATGTGAACATCGTGAGGGCGATCCAGCATGCCGCCCAGAAGATGCAGACCCCCGCGAAGGGAGGGCCGTGACGATGACTCCGGCGGAGGCGCTGCACGGGGGGATCGGGCAATCGATCCCCCGGAAGGAGGACGCCCGGTTCATCCGGGGGAAAGGCAACTACGTGGACGATGTCGATCTGCCCGGGACGCTGTTCCTGGACCTCGTTCGCAGCCCGTACGCGCACGCCAAGATCACGGCGCTCCGGAAGGAGAAGGCGCTCGCCGTTCCCGGTGTGCTGGCCGTCATCACCGGCGCCGACCTCGCCGCGGCGAAGCTCGCGTGGATGCCGACGCTGATGTCGGATACCCAGATGGTGCTCCCCACGGACGAGGTGATGTTCCAGGGCCAGGAGGTCGCCGGAGTCGTGGCGACGGACCGATACGCCGCCGCCGACGGCGTCGCGGCCGTCGAAGTGGACTACGAGCCGCTGCCGGTCGTCGTCGACCCGTTCAGGGCCCTCGAGCCCGGAGCCCCCGTACTGCGGGCGGACAAGGGCAAGAAGGACAACCACATCTGGCACTGGGAGGTCGGCGACAAGGCCGCGACTGAGAAGGCGCTCAAGGAGTCCGCGGTCGTCATCAAGGAGCGGCTCTACATCCCCCGGATCCACGTCTCGTCCATCGAGACGTGCGGGTGCGTCGCCCAGGTCGACGCGATGGGCAAGCTGACGGTCTGGATGACGACGCAAGCCCCCCATGCGATCCGGACGGTCTTTGCGCTCGTGAGCGGCCTCCCCGAGAACCAGATCCGCATCATCTCGCCGGACATCGGCGGCGGGTTCGGAGGGAAGGTACCGGTCTACCCGGGCTACGTCATCGCGGTCGTGGCCGCTCTGACCACCGGCCAGCCGGTCAAGTGGGTCGAGGACCGCACCGGGAATCTCACGGCCGACTCGTTCGCGCGGGACTACCACATCGAGGCCGAGCTCGGGGCGACGAAGGACGGCAAGCTCACCGCGCTTCGCGTGAAGACCCTCGCCGACCACGGGTACACCGACGCCGCCGCGAACCCGTCCAAGTTCCCCGCGGGCCTCTTCCACATCATCACCGGCTCGTACCCGTTCGCCACGGCGTTCGTCGAGGTGGACGCGGCGTACACGAACAAACCCCCGGGGGGCATCGCCTACCGGTGTTCGTTCCGGGTCACCGAGGCGGCGTACACCATCGAGCGGCTCGTCGACAACATGGCCCACCAGCTGAAGATGGACCCGGCCGAGCTCCGTCTCAAGAACTTCATCCCACCCGAGGCGTTCCCGTTCCAGTCGGCGCTCGGCTGGACCTACGACAGCGGAAACTACGGCGGGGCGCTGAAGAAGGCGATGGAGATGATCGGCTACGACGCGCTCCGCAAGGAGCAGGCCGAGAAGCGCCGGCGGGGGGAGCTGATGGGCATTGGCATCTCGAGCTTCACGGAGATCGTCGGCGCCGGTCCGGCGAAGCAGTTCGACATCCTCGGCCTCAAGATGTTCGACTCGGCCGAGGTCCGAATCCACCCCACCGGAAAGGTCCTCGCCCGTCTCGGGACGAAGTCCCAGGGTCAGGGACACGAGACGACCTACGCGCAAATCCTCGCCGAGGAGCTCGGGATCTCGTCCGACTACATCACCATCGAGGAAGGGGATACCGACACGGCCCCGTACGGGCTCGGAACGTATGCGAGCCGCAGCACCCCGACCTCGGGCGCGGCGGCCGCGGTGGCCGCTCGGAAGATCCGCCAGAAGGCGGCGAGGATCGCCGCCCACCTGCTCGAGGTCTCCCCCGACGACATCGAGTGGAAGGACCACAAGTTCCAGGTGAAGGGGGTCCCCGACAAGTCGAAGACGATGGCCGAGGTCGCGTTCGCCGCCTACACGAACCCCCCGGAGGGCGAGGAGGCGGGGCTCGAGGCCGTGGACTACTACAACCCGCCGAATCTGACGTTCCCGTTCGGGAGCTACATCTGCGTGGTCGACATCGACAAGGAGACGGGACAGGTGAAGGTCCGGCGGTTCGTCGCGGTGGACGACTGCGGGGTGATCATCAACCCGATGATCGTCGAGGGCCAGATCCACGGGGGCCTCACGATGGGGTTCGCGCCCGCGATGATGGAGGAGATCCCATACGACGCGGAGGGAAACAACCGCGCGGGCTCCTTCCTCGAGTACCTCCTGCCCACCGCCGTCGAGACCCCGAAGTGGGAGACCGGGAAGACGACCACGCCGTCCCCTCACCACCCCTTCGGCGCGAAGGGAGTCGGGGAGTCCGCCACGGTGGGTGCTCCCGCGGCGATCGTGAACGCCGTGCTGGACGCCCTCGAGCCGTACGGAGTCACGAACATCGATATCCCGCTCTCCGCCCACAAGGTCTGGAAAGTGATCCACTCGAAGGACGCCGCCTGAGCCGCGCGAGATCCCCGTGCACGTCGAGGGCGACTTCCGGGTCCGGGCGACCGCGGGCCGGGTCTACGCGTTCTTCCTCGACCCGGTCGCCTTCACCGACTGCATCGACGACCCCCACGAGTTCCACCCGATCGACGCCGACCATTTCGAGGGCACGGTCACCACGGGGGTCGCGTTCATCCGGGGCACGTTTCGCGTCCGGGGCAGCTACCTCGCCAAGACCCCGACGACCGCGCTGAGGGTCCGCTTGCAGGGCACCGGCCTCGGGAGCGGTCTCGACGCGGACCTCGAGCTCGCCCTCACCGACACGGCGGGCGAGACTTCGCTGCGTTGGCAGGGCGAGGTCCGCCTCTCCGGCCCCGTGGCGACGCTGGGGGAGCGGATGGTGCGAGGCACGGTCGACAAGAAGGCGGCGGCGCTCTTCGAGAACGCCCGCCGCAAGCTGGAGACCGCCTAGGACCCGGGACTCCGGCACCCCCGTTAGCCGAGGAACTTCGTGGGGGACCGGGAGAACTTCCGTCGGCAGGAGTCCGAGCAGAAGTAGTACGTCGTTCCCGCGTGGGCTGCGTGCAGCGGACTCGTGGTCGGGACCTCCATGTGACACACGGGGTCGATCGCCACCGCAGGGCTCCGTGACGGTGGGGGCTCCCGGGCCGCGGGGGCGCGGGGCGGGGCCGTCCGTCGGGCTCGGACGACCTCGGACATGATGCTGAGGGCGATCTCCTCGGGGGTGGAAGCGGCGATGTCGATTCCCACGGGGTTGTGCACGGCGGCCATCTGCGCGTCGGTCACCCCATCCTCGCGCAGCGCCGCGAAGACCGTCTGCGCCCGCTTCCGGCTGGCCACGAGGCCGACAAACGCGACCGAAGCGCGGGCCAGGGGCAGCAGCGCGGCCTCGTCGTACTTTCCCATGCTTGCCACGATCGCGAAGGTCGGCGGAAGGAGGTGCGCCGGAAGGTCCTCGAGACGGGGTACGAATTCGTCGACCTCGGGCAGTTCCGAGGGGTCGGCTCCGGGGGCGACCAGGACGACCCGGTAGTCCAGGAGCGGCCCCAGCGTCGCCAGGCTCGTCGCCACGGGGGAGTCCCCGACGATCAGCAAGGTCGGCTTGGGCAGATTGGGTTCGATGAAGATCTCCACGGTTCCTCCACTCTGGCACGTCATCGGGCGTTCGACCACTCCTTCCTGAGGGGAGGCGAGCGCCGCCCCCGGGCTCACTCGCAGCAGGCGAGGCGCTCCGGCGGCCATCGCCGCGCGGGCCTCGAAGACCAGCAGGTCCTCAGTGCAGGCACCCCCCACCCAGCCGACGTGAGTGCCGTCTTCCCGGATCACCGCCTGATAGCCGGGTCGTCCCGAGGTCGGTCGAACCACGCGCACGACGGTGGCCAGCGCGAACGGGACGCGTTCCTGGCGAAGCTTCTGCGCGAGCGCCGGGATGTCGGGTCGACGGGCCAGTCGCTTGGGCACGGGATGCTCCGCGGGTGAGGCATGGAGGGACCATCGGGGAGCGGTGAGTTGGTCGAGCACCTTCCGCAGGGGAGAACCCGAGCCGAGGGCGGACTCGACGGCTCCGAGCTCGGCCTCGGTATCGATATCGAGCAGGATCCCCGGATCGTCCACCGGCACTTCGCGCAGGTCGTGGAGGTGATGGGGGAACATCGCGCGACATCCCACGTCGCCTTCGATGCGCTCGGCCTCGGGCGTGAGCGTGGCATCGAACGTGACCGGGTTCCCTCGCACCCCTTTGTACGTCGGGATGAAGATCCTCCCGTCTCCCTCCCGCGCACGGCGCGCGAGACGTTCGAGCGTCGCGGGAGACACGAACGGCTGGTCGGCGAGCACGACCATCAGATGACGGCTGCCCGGCGGAGCGGCGCGGACTCCGACCCGCAGCGAGCTCGCGAGCCCCTTGGCATACCCCGCGTTCTCGACGACCACGGCGTCGGCCAGGGCGAGCGACTTCCGAACCTCGGCGGCGCGATCCCCTAAGACCACCACGACACGATCGATGCCGGCCTCTCTCAGGTTGGTGAGCACCCGCTCCAACATCCGCCGGCCGCCGACCGGCACCAGGGCTTTCGGCCGCCCCATTCGGGTCGAAGCGCCGGCCGCGAGGACAATCGCGGTGAGCGCCGTGCGGTCCACGACGGTCGTGCGGGCCCGAGCGTGCGCGGAGGCCATCGGTTCACGAGATGTCCTCGGAGCGTAAGAATTGTGGTGGGAGAGCCCGACTCGAAGCCCTCGCCGCACCCGTTGGGCCATCGGTCATTCCCGCTCGGACCTCCGCGGGTCGTGTGCGCCCCAGACGACCCGCTCCCAACGCGACGGGAGACGTGAAGCGTGGGCCGCGATACCGGCCTCCGTCCGGCGGCAGGACTCGAGGTAGCGAGCCCTTCCGGAAATCCGCACGTGCCGCCCCCGATGGCCTCCGCACCGAACCTCACTCGACACCCCGTGGCGATGGTGCTCGCGTACCTAGCTCAGGTCGTCGTCCTGGCGGTCGTTACCGTGCTCTACGGCGTGTACCGATCGCCGCTACTCTTCGACGTGGTCATCGCGGTTGCCGTCGTTATGGTCGCTGTGGCGTTGGCCATGACCGTCTGGGTGCTCCGAATCCCTACCCGTTAGCCGAGGCCCCGGCGGACCGGCACGCCGGATTCCCGCCGAGGCGCGGAGCTGGAACTATCCCGAGACTCCCCCCTCCAGATCTGAACTGTCCCAGAGCCCCTCCGACCGAGGCAGAAGCGGAACGGATCATGGTCGATCCGGATCGGACCACGAGAAGTCCTTAAGATAATCCCTGTAATACATGTAACAGATGACCCCACGGGTCCTCTATAGTCGCCATGCCGTGCAAAGAATGGTCCTGCGGGGAATCACCCGGAACGAGGTGGAGACCGCGATCAGGTCCGGTTCGAAGACCAGGCAAGGAGAACGAATCGTCGTGGCCTACCGTTACTTCGAGGTCGTCTACCTTGTCCGCGGCAGCGATATCCTGGTCATCACAGTGAAACCGAGGTGGTAGCATGGTGGAGAAGTGTCCGGTTTGCCGTCGAGGGAGTCTGCGGCTCAAGCGTGTCCGAGAGGAGATGTTCGGGGTAGATCTCGGGTCCCACGACGCGGAAGTATGCAGCCATTGCGGCGAGGTCTTCTTCACAGCCGAGAGCGTGGACCAAATCGAAGCTCGGGCTCGGGAGGTGGGCCTCTGGGGTCTGGCTTCGAAGGTGAAGGTGGCCAAATCGGGCAACTCTCTCGTGGTTCGTATCCCGTCTCCACTGGCCCGCTATCTGAAGCTCCGAAATGGTCAGGAAGTCCTTGTAGCACCGGACCAAAAGCACCGGCTGGTCCTTGATCTCGCGTAGGAGCCGCCCCCAGATTGGGTGCAGGTGCCGTTCGTCCAACGTGCCTGTGGGGCAATCGCACATTGGGGTTGTTAGCGGTCCCGCTCTCTCCAAAGCATCGGAGGCGTTACAAGGACCGCACATCCGTGCCTCCACGGATGGATTTGAACCCCCGGAGGGTGCAAATACCCCCTCCGACACATTCGCCGATATCTCGCTCCGATACGCTCGGCTGGTCGGGTGGGGCTCGCGGGAAACGTACCGTCTAATCGCCCTTCCGGAAATGAAGGGTTCGAAGGATTCGACGACCGGTCATTCGGGGTCGCCGATCACCGCAATCTTCCCATCCGCGTGCTTTAGCCGAAGGGCGAGCCGCGGGGCGTACTCTTCCGACCTGTACCAAGCGTGGAAATCCTTCTTCGAGGGAAACTTGAAGATCACTAACTGCCGAAATTTCCAGTCACCCTCGATGATATCGACGTCCTTCGAGGCCGCCAAGATCTCGCCACCGTACTTCGCAAGCAGCTCAGAGTGGCCCTCCCCGTACTTCTCAAGCGCAGCGGCGTCGTGCCACTCAACATCGGCTACCATGTAGGCGGGCATGGATCCCCAGCTCAGGATGTATTCTCGCCACCTTAACCGTCGCGATTGAGTCCCGAGGCCTGCGTATCTTGAAGGGGCCAACATTCTCCCGGGTTGCCCGAGGCGTTCCCGGGTAACCGAGTGAGAAGTCAGTCGGAAATGCCGTAGGAGTTGCGCAACTTCTTCCGAAGTTCCGTGAATCGAGGATCTCCCGCCATGTTTTGGTACGAGGGGTCCCGGAGTTCGCCCGGTTCTATCATCTTGTGGTCAATCATATGATCCACGAACGGAAAGAATCGCTCTTTATCGCCAATCAGGGCGTAGGCATAGGACAGCTGGTAAGTGTCACTGGGCGCAATCGGGGTAGTACTCGCGGCGACGAGCCCAAGGGTTTCATCAATAAGTCGCGACGCCTCCACCTTGTTCCCAAGGTGAGCCTCGATTCGGGCTTGGAGACTCTTGTATTGAATCTCGTTCCGTAGTCTCCGGAACGTCCGAAGATTCTGGTAGGCCTCATCTCTTGAACCGCGGATGGCGGTCAGAACGGCTCGACCGGCGTAAGCCCAAGCGTAGCCGGGCTCTGTTTGTACGATCCGAGTTGCGACGGCGAGCGCCTCGTCATTACGGCCCGCGAAGAAGTACTGGGTACACAAGAAGAACGCTCGGCCGGGCGGGAGCGGGTCGAGCTCGTACGCTCTCTTGGCTTCCTCCGTCGCTTCCTCCAAGCGGCCAAAGCCCCGCAAAATGCTCCCGTACCACTCGTGGGCCTCCGCGTGACTGGGGTTCAAGGCGAGTGCTTTCTTGAGCTCGACCTCGGCTCCGGGGTAATCGTCCAGCATCAGTATGTGACCCAAGGCGAAATGGGCCTCGGGCAGCGACTCGTCCAGTTCGAGAGCGCGTCTTGCCAGCAGTCTAGCGCTATCGTAACTTTCTTTCGCGTCCCCCCATTCGCTGTTCGCCGCCGTGGCGTAACAATCCGCAAGCCCGGCCGTCGCACGGGCCGACTCCGGGTTGACTTTCAGCGCGTCTTGAAACAGAAGTATCGCCTGATCGTTCGCTTCCCGGGTGAATTTGTTCCACAAGCTGCGCGCTTGAAGACAGAGCGCGTGTGCCCCCGGAGTCTCAACACGGACCCTGGTCCGGGGGGAGGGCAGCTTCAGCGCCTCCGCGATTCTGCGCGAGATGTCGGACTGAGTCTCGAAGACGTCGTCCAGGCTCCCATCGTAACTCTGAGACCACATGTGGGCGTCGTTTTCGGCGTCGATCAACTGGACGGTAATCCGGATCCTGTTTCCGGATTTTCGCACGCTACCTTCGAGGATCTTCCCCGCCCTCAGCTCGCGGCCAATCTCAGGCATGCTCTTCGAGGTTTGCTTGTATCTCGTCGTGGAGGTCCGCGAGATCACGCTGAGGCCGCTGATTCCCGACACCGTGGAAATGATCTCATCCGTCATACCATCGGCGAAGTATTCGTCGCCGGGGGACGGGCTGAAGTTGGCGAGGGGAAGAATCGCGATCCGGTTGCGATCGATTTCGGACCGTCCCATGCCCCCGCCTTCCGCCCAGGGCAGGACGACCCGGTAAATGTCCATGGGCACCTCGAGCCCCTTCAGCGCGGTCGGGGGCAGTTTCTCGACCCGGTCGGGGATCTTGTTCCGGACCTGTTCGTAGACCGCGCCGGACAAACAGATGCCTCCAGGATCCGCGATTGGCTCAATGCGCGCGGCGACGTTCACCGCATCGCCAAGGATGTCGCTGCCGCTCTGCACGACGTCCCCAAGGTGGATACCTATCCGTATTCGTATGGGAGCGAGACCTCCCTCCGTATTCCGCTCATACATTCGCCGCTGGATGCTCACCGCACACTGCGTGGCCTTCAGCGCGCTCTCGAACTCGACCAGGAAGCCGTCGCCGGTCGACTTGATCTCTCGGCCCTGGTGCACGGCCACGAGCGGCCGGACCAACTCCGCTTGCTGACGGAGCATATCCAGCGTGCGGCCCTCGTCTGCTTGCGCGGAGGCGGTGTAGCCAACGGTGTCGGTGAACATGATGGCGGCGAGTCGACGGGTGGAGCCCACGACCCGAGAACGGCCTTTGTTAGATTAAGCCCCGGTTCACGAAAAAGGGACGGGGGGGTTATCCCATCGAGGACGTCTGCCGTCCGAGAAGCCTCGCCGTCCCCGGCAGGCTTACCATCGCGACGTCTCGATCTCCTGTGGCCCAGCAAGCACTCTTGCCCACGGCCGCCCATGCAGGGGGTTGGAACAATTCCTTGGGTCCCCCTCCGGCTCCCCCCTCGGAAAGAGATGGATTCACAGCGCCAAGGACGTTGTTCCCGGAAAGGGACCACCTGCGTTGCTCAGGATGGAAGAGGGTCTCGAACCGAAGAGTTGGGCCCCTCATAGCTCGGGACAATGTCGACCTGCGGCCACCTCCGCGACCAAGGCGGCCTGCAATGGGCCCCTGCGGGGTTTCCCCGAGCCTAGGGGCGCACCGGAGTTAGCGGACGTGTTGCGAAGCAGGGGCCAGCCCTGCCCGAAATGCCCGCCCCCGATCGAGCTCGGGTTGGGCTCGCATTGACCCAAGCACTTCAATCGCTTCGTCCAACACCGGGATGGCGCGCTCGGCGTGGCCCATTCCCTTTTCCGCCTCGAACAGTTCGAGGCACGTCTGGCCGAGCTGAAGTCTCCACTGGGTCTTCCGCCACATCTCCCGGCTGTCGCTCAGGAAGACGGCGGCCCGGGAGAAATCGCCCGCGCTCAAGGCCCGGAGTCCCCGGCCCCGGGCGAGGAATGCATGCGCGGGAGTGTTGTCCACTTGATCTACAATCCCTTCGAGTTCGTCCAGATAGGCGTCTGCCCGGTCAAGGGCGTGCTGTGACGCGGCACAATCGATGAGGGTCGAGAGATACCAGATCGTGCGGATTACGAGATAGGCCGTTAAGCCGCGGACGTGATCGAGTTCGAGCGCCTTGAGGACGAGGGACTCTGCCTCGCGAGGGTTGCCTCGACGAAGCTCGAGCAACCCGCGAAACAAGAGATAGAAGCCGTCCTGCATGACCGCCTTCTCGGAGGCGAGAATCGCTTTTGCGGCATCGAGGTACCTCTCGGCGTCGACGAATTCTCCTCGTACGATCGCTGGGTAGGCATAATGCAGCAAGTTGTGCGCCGTCTGCGGCTGTCCGCGCGCCTCGAAATACTTCGTGTGCTGCTGCGCGCGTCGAAGCGACTCGTCGAGGTCCCCCATCAGCATCGTAGTAAAGGCACCGAGACCCCCCACGATGGCCTCGGCAAAGTCCGGTGCGTTGATCTTGCGGGCACGCTCGTAGGCTCGCTGGACGGCTTCCTCCCCTTTGCCCAAATCGCCGCGGTCCCCCAAGATGAAGATGATTTGCGTGACATCGGCCCGCTGTGCGATTTCTGGGCCCAGGTTTCGGGCGAGCTGCACCGCCTGGTCGAGCTCCCGCAGGGCCTCAGCACGCGAGCTTACGGGCAACGTGACAAGAAGCTCCAGGCGAACGGCCGCCCTGAGCGTCGCGTCGCCCACAGCCTCAGCTACCTCGACAGAGCGGGTCAAGATCGGTCGGACCTCGCCGTAGCGTCCCGCGGCCTCCAGGAAGGCCGAATAATCGAGGTAGAGCTGGACCAGTTCGGGGGAGGGACCGACAGATTCCAGGAGCGCACGAGCATGGTTCAACTGGGCTTCGTCGACGTCAAACTCACCTAACAGGGTCCAACGGGCGTGGGTGGCCGCTAGCCGGAGGACAGCACCGGCCCGGCGATTGTCCCCCAACTTCTCGTACAGCCCCGCCGCCTCGGTCCGGTTCCGGGTCGCCTCATCGTACCGTCCGAGGAGCTCGAACTGGTCCCCGAGCTGTTCAAGTACCTCGGCACGGACTCGCTCGTCCGGAGCGTCGTTCAAGATTTTCAACGCGGTCTGGAGGTATTCGATGGCTTGTTCCCGAGCGTAGAGCTTCACGGAATTCTTGACCGCTCGAAGCGTCCAACCGAGCGCCTTTGCGACGTCGTTCCCGCGTCGGTAGTGTAACGCCAGCTCGCCCGCGGCCTCGCCCGCCTTGTCCGCAAGTTTCGCCTCGATGGCTTGGGCCGCCTTCAAGTGGAAGCGCTGGCGACGGACCAACGACAATTCTTGGTAGAGAACTTCTCGCGTCTGATCGTCGGCGAACAAGAACACCGAGCGTCCCGGTGCGACCTCCCGCTCTCGCAAGAGCCGGGCTCTCAGCAAGGCTTCGACCTGGGCCAGAAGCGGTTCGGGTTCGACCCCGCTAACTTGCTCAAGGAGCTCGAAGTCGAATTCCTGTCCCAACACCGCTCCCACCGAGAGCAGGCTCCGGGGTTGCTCGCCGGCCCGGGCCACTCTCTTGAGGATCACATCCCTCATAGTGGATGGGACTCCGACCTTTCCAATCCCAGCGGACGTCCATCTGTCTCCGCGACGAACGAGTTGGTTTTCCTCCGTCATCGAGCGGAGGAGTTCCTCCACGAAGAGAGGGTTCCCTCCGGTTTTCTGCCCAACGAGTCCGACGAGCTCGGTGGGCGGGTCCTTCGTCCCGAGGATCGCACCGACCAGTTGGCGTGCGGGACCACCCTCCATACGCTTCACGGGGACCGAAACAAGCGCGTGCGCGTGGGCGAGGTCTTGCACCACGGTCCGCATGAGAGGGGACTCGTCCTCCGGGGAGTCGCGATACGTGAGTAACAGGAGAATCGGTTGTCTCCGAACCGAGTCCGCAATGTAGCTCAGCAGCCGCAGCGAACCGGGATCGGCCCATTGCAGATCGTCCAGCAGGATGACGACCGGGGATTCGCGGCTCAGGTTGATGAAGAACTGAGCGACGCCCTCGAAGAAGCGGAGCCGCGCCGCCTCGGAGTGGTCTTCGCCGGCCGACGGAACTTGGCCTAGACGCTCACCTACCTCAGGGGCGAGCTTAATGAGCGAAGCGGCGCAACTGGTAGAGACCTTGTAGAGGAGAGGGGACGGGGCTTCTCGAAGGAAACCTCGCACAACCTGGACCCAAAGCGAGTACGGGACGGGTTGCTCGTCCTGATGGCCACGGCCTCGAAAGGTTCGAAACCCCTTTGCCTCCGCTTTGCGAATTCCTTCGTCCGCAAGTCGGGTCTTACCAATACCGGGCTCACCGGAAAACGCTACAACCTGACCCTGGCCGGCAGCCGCGGCCACGACTATTTCTTCGAGCGTCCGAAGTTCCGACTCTCGGTCAGTCCACGGGGTGACCCGCGCCGCCGAAGGCACGACCCAAGGGAGGTCGACGCTGTATACGGAAATAGGCGTGTCGATATTCTTCAGGAATGCATGCTCCAGCTGGGTGCAGGGATAGGGGATCTTGTTCCGCACCTGGTCGAAGACCGGGCCACTGATACAGATTCCCGAAGCCTCAGCGAGCGGCTCGATCCGCGAGGCGATGTTGACGGCGTCTCCGAGAAGATCTCCGGACTGATCGATGACATCGCCCAGGTGAACCCCAATGCGGAGCTCGATCCGCTCCGCCCCGGGCCGTCCGTTGTGATCGGAGAGCTTCCGCTGAATTGCAACCGCGCACTCCGACGCTTGCAGAGCGCTCGAGAATTCCACGAGGAATGCGTCTCCGATGGTCTTGACCTCGCGTCCCGAGTGCGCCTGGAAGATCGGGCGAAGTAGTTCGCGGTGCGTCTCCAGGAGACGGAGGGCCAGAGTCTCATCACGCTGTGCGAGAGCCGAGTAACCGACCATGTCGGTGAACATAATGGCGGCAAGTCGACGCGAATCGGCCACGACCCGAGACTGTCTTTGTTAGATTAAACCGCCGCCCAGAGGAGGGTCTCGATTGGATGTGAATGATAGGAAAAATTCAGCATGGGACCCCTCCGACGTCTTGTCTTCGTCCAGGTTCGCAAGGTCTCGGGAATCGCGCAGTCCGGATTGCAGTCAAGCATGATTGCACGCTTGCCGGTAACCGGCTGCTCGGGGAATTGAACAGTCTCAGAAACGCCCCCTCCGACATTCCGACGTACGGGTACTGCCACCGATCCCCGAACGAACTCTCTCTCACAGTCGGGATGAGGTTGTAGTGCCGAGCCGAGGCAGAGTCCCTCACGTACCTAGAGCCGTTTTCGAATTTCACGAACGGCGCTCTTAGTGACTCCTCGACTCCGCTCGACCAGAATCACCCAGAGGACCGACCCGCGGGTCGTGTAAAAGACCCGTACTTCTTTCGTCACGTGAAAGTGCCACACCCCGTGGACCTCGCTGGTTGCCTTCACCTTTAGACTGGGATGAGACCGGAAGGGAGCGGCACGCAGGTACTCCAGTTGGTCGTCGATCCGTCTTCGCAGGCGGAGAGGGAGTCTTCGAAGTTCCGATTCGGTCCGAGGGTCGTATTCGATTGTGTAATGGCTCAAAGGCCGAGCCTCCGACGCATTTCCTCCGCCGGGACTCCCCGTACTCGTCCGGCCCGAATGGCGGAAACTCGGCGTTTAAGCTCTGCAATCACTCGGGGCGGATAGTACTCCTCTGCTAGCTCTTGAAGAAGCTCATCGTAGGTTTCTCCCGGCCGCTTCATGTTTTCCAGGAGTCGTCGCGTGCTGGAGCGGATTGTAATGGTTGTTGGGGGGTCGGCCAGTGCCATTGGCTGCAGTAGCCTGACAATTGTCGATAATCTTTTCGGACTCGTTGAACGGTGCCCATCGCTCGGTCAGATCTGTTCGCGGAGTCCGGCTCGGAGATCGCTGCCGGGATTGATATAGACGAAGGTCTACGAAGGGAGCGCGGGCCGAAGACTTGTTGAGGAGGAGCCGCTGACAGGAGGTAATGCGAAGCTTGCCCCCGCGCGTTCACATCACCGTACGCCGTGCTTCCGTATTGGTCCGATATCGACTCTGGGCGGAGGTCGACGGCGACTTTGGAATTGCCCTCGCTCGGTCGAATACATTGGCTGGGCTTCGACGGAACGCCGCCCGGGCGATCCGAAAGCAATGGAGGATGGGGGTTCTCGAGGTAACGCTCGGGCGCGAGGGAGCGAGAGCCCCCCCAGAGATTCTATGGCATCGGTCGACCCGACGGTACGCACGACTCGCGGGAAGAGATCTCTCCGAGATTCGAAGGCGGTGGCGCGAGTCGGAGCGAAAGATTCGCATGATCGAGCGCAGACTCCGCCGGGCGGGTGCCTATGCTCGGGAGGCTCGGCTCATCGCCCAGGGCCAAGTCTACTTCGAAGTCGACCGCGAGCGATTTAAGCGCACCGGCCGCCTCGAGGTTGCCCCTTGGAGTCCGTGACCACCCCATCCAGACCGTTTCGAACCATGGAGTCACGGTTTTTCGTACAGCGTCGGAAAGTACTCGACTAAAGGTCGGCTCGAGATTCCCGCTTTATGGACCGGGGACAAGCACGCAATCACACGGGTCTTCGAACGGTTCCTTGGAGGGATTTGAACCCCCGGGGGGTTCGAATACCCCCTCCGACA
>JASHPK010000037.1 GCA_030038095.1 Thermoplasmata archaeon
AGGAGGGTCTTCTCGTCGTACGGCTCCTCCGGGAGGAGCGTGGCATCGGCACCGGCGGCCAGCCCGGTGGCCAGGGCCACCCATCCGGCGTGGCGGCCCATGACCTCGAGGACGACCACCCGGTGGTGGCTCCAGGCGGTGTCGCGGAGCCGCTCGGCGGCGTCGACCGCGACCGCGACGGAGGAGTGGAATCCGAACGTCCAATCGGTGCCCCCGACGTCGTTGTCCATCGTCTTCGGCACCCCGACGACCTTGCCGCCGCGCCGGTGGAGCTCCCGGGCGGCGCCGAGGGTATCGTCCCCCCCGATCGCGATGAGCGCGTCGATCTGGCGGCGGGCGAGGTGCTCGACCACCTTCGCCGCCTCGGCCTCCTTCGAAAAGGGATTCGTCCGGGAGCTCCCGAGGATCGTGCCGCCGCGGTTTAAGATCCCATCCACGTCGGACGGGGCGAGGGGTCGCGCCACGTCGTCCCGGACCCCCTTCCAGCCATCGAGAAATCCGACGGTCTCGTGCCCGAACTTCGCCGCCCGGAGCACCACGGCGCGGATCGCGGGATTCAGCCCCGGGCAGTCTCCGCCGCCCGTCAGGACGCCGAACCTCACGCCGGGACCTCACGGTACTCGCGGGGGGCGGTCGTCAGGAACTCGTAGCCGTCCGGGGTGACGACGATGTCGTCCTCGATGCGAACCCCGCCGTGGCCGGGCAGGTAGATCCCCGGCTCGACCGTGATCGCCATCCCCACCTCGAGCGGATCCTCCACCTTCGGCCCGTAGCCCCAGCCGTCGTGGACGACGAGGCCGATCGAGTGCCCGACCCCATGGTTGAGCCGACCCTTCCACCTCGAGGCGTCGATCACCTGGAGGGCCGCGTTGTGGACCTCCTTCCCCGGGACGCCGGGCCGGACCGCCGCGAGCGCCGCCTCCTGGGCGGCGAAGACGGTGTCGTGGACCTCCTTCATCTCCGCATCGCGCGGCCCGAAGTGGAACGATCGGGTGATGTCGCTCGCGTAGCGGCGGTAGTAGGCCCCGAAATCGCAAACGATCGAGTCCCCGGGCTTGAGGGGCGTGTCGCGCGGGGAGTAGTGCGGCTCGGCCCCGTGGGGCCCGAACGCGACGATCGTCGAGAAGGACCGGCCGCTCGCCCCATGCCGCCCCATCCGGTACTCCATCTCGGCGGCGAGCTCGAGCTCCGTGATCCCGGTCTTCAGGAGCCCCGGGATCTCCCGGCCCACCTCGGAGCCGATCTCGGCGGCCTTCCTCAGGAGTTCGATCTCGTGCGGCTCCTTGGTCGCCCGCGCCTTGCGGATCGCGTCGGAGGCGTCGGTCCACTTCACCTGGGGCAGGAGCTTCTCGAGCTGGACGAACCAACCGTGCGTGAGCTCCCGATGGTTGAGCGCGTACGTCCCGCCCGGGGCGAGCAGCTGCTTCACGGCGTCCTCGGTCTCGTCGCGGTTGACGACGTGCACCTTCACGTGGGGGTCGTGCTTGGCGGCCTCGAACGCCGTCTCCGCCTCGAGCGGCGAGCTCAGCACGTCGAGCTCGCCGTCCGGATGCGCGACCGCGACCGACCCCTCGAACAGGCCGGCGGGCACCTCGAACAGGTAGAAGAAGCTCTGATCGAGATGGGGGTCGACCGCGTTCGCGAGGACGACCGCGTCCGGCTTCGGATCGAGCAGGGCGAAGATCTTCTCGACGCGTTGCTTCATGGTGCCGAGGACACGGGGGCCGGGGCTTCAACCTTTGCCGCCCTCGCTCGCAGGTCCTTCCACGAGAGGATCGGGTCGCGCGCCGCGCGCACTTCGTCGATGCGTCCGACGGCGAGCGAGCGGGGCGCGGCGTGGAGCGCGGCCGGAGTGTCGCGTACCGCGCGCTCGAAGGCGGCGATGAACTCGTCGAGCTCGCGCTTGCTCTCCGTTTCCGGAAGCTCGATCATCAGCGCTTCGTCGACCAGCGAGGGGAAGTAGACGGTCGGGGCGTGGACGCCCTCGTCGAGCAGCCGTTTGGCGAGATCGAGCGTCCGCACGCCCTTCGCCCTGAGCGGCGTCCCCGACAGGAGGAACTCGTGCTTCACGAGCGACCGGAACGGCCGGGGAAGGTCCTTTCCGAGCTTCGCCGCGACGTAGTTCGAGTTGAGGACCGAGCGGCGGGCGATGTGCTTGAGTCCCGCCTCTCCGTGCGCGAGCGCGAAGGCGTAGGCCCGCAGATCGAGGCCGAAGTTCCCGTACGCGGTCTTGATCTTGCCGATCGATTTCGGCCGGTCGTAGTCCAGTCGGTACTTGCGTCCGGTCTTGACGACCCGCGGGATCGGGAGGTACGGCGCGAGCGTCTCGCCGGCGCCGAGCACGCCCGCGCCCGGGCCTCCGCCCCCGTGGGGTGTCGCGAAGGTCTTGTGGAGGTTCAGGTGCGCGACGTCGAACCCCATCCGGCCCGGGTTGGTGACCCCGAGGATCGCGTTCAAGTTCGCGCCGTCGTAGTACAGGAGCCCGCCCTTCTCGTGGACCGCGGCGGTGATCTCCAGGATCTCGCTCTCGAAGAGTCCCGCCGTGTTCGGGTTCGTCAGCATGAAGCAGGCCGTCTTGTCGGAGACCGCCGCGCGGAGCGCCGCGAGGTCGACGCACCCGTCCTTCGACGGGATCTCCCGCGTCGTGAACCCGGCCATCATGGCCGACGCCGGGTTCGTCCCGTGCGCGGTGTCGGGAAGGAGGACCTCGGTGCGCTTTCCGAGCTCCCCGCGGTCCCGGAAGTAGGCCCGGACCATGAGCAGCGCCGAGAACTCCCCGTGCGCGCCGGCGGCGGCCTGGAGCGACACCTCGGAGAGCCCGGTGACCTTCGCCAGGATCCGTTCGAGCTTCCAGAGGATCTCGAGGGCACCTTGGACGGTCGACTCGGGCTGGTACGGGTGGAGCTCGGCGGCGTGGCGGCGACGCGCGAGCGCCTCGGAGACCTTCGGATTGTACTTCATCGTGCACGATCCGAGGGGATAGATCGACGTGTCGATCCCGAAGTTCATCTGCGAGAGCCTCGTATAGTGGCGGATCACCGCCAGCTCGGAGAGCTCGGGCCATCGAACGGCCTCCTTCCGACGAAGCCGTTCGGGGATCCCGAAAATCGGGGTCGGCGCTTCGGCGGTTCCCGGCGGGGCGAGGTCCCAGATCGACGGCTCGTCCCAGCGGGCCTGGCGGAAGCTCATGTTTCCCCTCCCGACACGCCGAGGGCCTCGCGGGCCGCGCTGGCGTACTTCTGGATCGCGCGGTCGTTGATTGAGTCGGTCGCGGCGACGAGGATGCGCTCCCCGTCCGACTTCGCCCCGGGGCGCGGGTCCGCGAGCGGGTGGCCCCCGAGGATGTGGCGCCGCTCGAGATGGTCGAGGAACTCCCGCGCCGAACCGCGTTCGAGCTCGATCGTGAACTCCCCCAGGTACGGCGCGTCGAACCGGGGCGCCCGGAGGCCGGGGACGTCGGCCAGCACGCCCGCGAGGGATCGCGCCTTCTCCGCGAGCGACCTCTCGAGCTCGGCGAGCCCCCGCGGCCCGACGACGCTGGCGTAGACCACGAACGCGAGCGCGAGCAACGACTCGTTGGTGCAGATGTTCGACGTCGCGCGCGAGCGGCGGATGTGCTGCTCCCGGGTCTGGAGGGTCAGGGCGTACGCCGGGCGGCCCTCTGCGTCGACCGTGGCCCCGACGATCCGGCCGGGCGCCGCGCGGACGTGCTCCTTCCGGCACCCGAAGAGCCCGAGGAGCGGTCCGCCGTACGAGGGGGCGATGCCGAAACCCTGGCCCTCACCGACGACCACGTCCGCCCCGTAGTTCCCCGGCGGCTCGAGCACGGTCAGCGCGAGGGGGTCGGCGGAGACGACGAGCGGGACCCCGCCCAGGATCCCTTTGAGCTCGACCAACCCCTCGTCGATGTGACCGAAGCCGTTGGGCACGTCGGCGAGGAGACCGAAGACGTCTTTCTGCTGCACTGCCGAACGGACGAAGTCGAGGTCGAGGCCGCCGGTCCGCGCGTCGTACGGGACCTCCTCGATCGCAAGACCGGGGCCGCTCGCGTAGTTGGCGAGGACGCTCTTCTCCTCCCACGGGAGGCTGGCGGGCACGAGGAAGCGCCTTCCCTCGTGGATGCGGCGGCACAGGAGCAGCGCCTCCCCCGCGGCGGTCGCCCCGTCGTAGAGGGAGGCGTTCGCGACATCCATCCCGCTCAGCTCGATCCAGAGGCTCTGGAACTCGAAGAGCGTCCGAAGCATCCCCTGACTCGCCTCGGGCTGGTACGGGGTGTACGCCGTGTAGAACTCGCTGCGGGAGACGATCGCATCGACGGCCGCGGGCTGGTACCGGGGCGAGATCCGCCCCCCGAGGAACGTCGCGTACCGGTAGGTCGGGCGGTTCCGGTCGAGGATCTTATCAATCGCCGCCACGACCTCCGCCTCTTCGCGGCCCGGGCCGATCCCGATCCGGCCCATCCGGGCCCTCTTCGGAACGTCCGTGAACAGCTCCTCGTCGGACGCGATCCCGAGGTCGGCTCGAAGCGCGGCCTCCTCGCCCGCCTCATCTGGAATCCAGCGCTCCATCGTACGCTCTCCAAAATCCGTGGGACCCGGACCGCGCATAAAGCGGTTGGGAGCCCGGCCGGGGCGCAACCCTATCCGTGACGGACGGCTCGCGGTCCCCCGACGTACCCATGCCGCAGCGCGGAAGGAACCCTCGCCTCGAACACCGCCGGGAGGCGCCCGCCCCTCCTTCCGTGGGGATCCTGGACGCGGCGTTCCACCGCGCGTCGCTCGCGACGCCCCACGGCGAGACGAAGGCGGCAAGGGATCGGCTGCGCGCGGAGCTCAAGATCGTCCGCAGCTCCGCGACCGTGCTCCGTCACCTCCGGCTCGAGGCCCGGCGGTTCGAGCGGCCCGGGCTCTCGGAATTCGAGGTCGCGCTCATCGCCGGGGCGTATGGCGACGGCACGCTCAACCGCTCCCTCACCCGGCTTCGCCGAGCGGAGGAGCGGATCCGCGGCCTTGCGCGCGAGGCGGAGCGCGCGACGCGTCAGGCCTCCGGTTCCGAGGAGCTCGGGGACCAGGTCCGGGCGTTCTACGGGCGGCTCTCGAGCTTCGTGCGCGAGGTCGACACCGACATCGCCCGGCTGCGCGAGATCTCGGGGTTCCTCAAGGAACGGCCCCGGATCGAGCCCGGCGCGCCGACGCTCGTGGTCGCCGGGTTCCCCAACGTCGGGAAGTCGTCGCTCGTCGCCCGCCTTTCCTCGGCCCGCCCGAAGGTCGCGGGGTACCCGTTCACCACGCTCTCGATCGCGGTCGGCCACGCGGACCTCGGGTTCGACCGGCTTCAGGTCGTCGACACCCCCGGCGTGCTGGGACGGCCCGCCCGGGTCAACCCGGCCGAGACCGAGGCGGAGACCGCCGTCGACCGCGCCGCGACCTGCGTGCTCTTTGTCATCGACCCCTCCGGCGTCTCGGGCTACTCCGTCGAGGAGCAGGAGCGTCTTCTCGAGCGCTGGCGGCTCGAGTACCCGCGTCTCCCGATCCTCGCGGTGGAGACGAAGTCCGACCTCGTGCGGCGCGACAACGACCGCGTCAAGGTCTCGGCGGTCACCGGTGAGGGGGTCGAGGCCATCCTGCGCGAGATCCGTGCGGCGGTCCGCCCGGTCGGCGAACTTCCTCCGCTCGAGGAGACGATCGAGGAGGGACCGTCCATGGAGGACGAGCCCGAAGGCCCGGCCGAGCCGCTCGGAGGCACGAAGAGCCGCGCCGCGGGCCGCCGCCGAGCGGCCGCTAAGTAGCCCCGGGGATTCTCGGGCCCATGCCTTGGTGGTCGACGGGGATCGCGGCGGCCACGCTCGCGCCGGGCGGCTCGCGAGAGGTGATGCTCGAGATGCGGTCGGTCCTCCTCGTGAACATCGAGGGCTCGATCTCCGCGGTCGAGGCGACGTGCCCCCACCTCGGAGGGATTCTGGCTGACGGGAAACTCGAAGGACCCCGACTCACCTGCCCCGAGCACGGGGCCGTGTTCGACGCCCCGAGCGGTAAGGTCATTGCCGACCCATTCGGGGTCGAGCCCCCGGACGGAGCGGTCGATCCGCTGATGACCTTCCCCACGCGGATCGTCGCGGGCCTGATCGAGGTCGAACTCGCCTAGGGGAACGTCGCGGGCCGCCCTCAGATCGCGAACGCCTTTCCGTTCTCGGGGAGGACCACGTCGGCGAAGGGTGCGATCGCGTCCCGCAGCGCCTCTCGGTGGTCGCCGTGCATCAGGATGACCCTCTCGGCCCGGCTCTCCTTGGCGACACGCACGAGATCGGAGTGGCCCGCGTGGGCGGAGAAGTCGAACTTCATCACCTCGCAGGTCGGGCGGATCGTGCTGTCGTCGATCGTGAGCGTCCCCTCGTCGAGCAGCTGGCGCCCGTTCGATCCCTCGACCTGGAATCCGGTGAGGAGGATCGAGCTGTTCGCGTCGTGGTAGAGCTCGCCGATGTAGTAGAGGACCGGCCCGCCGTCGAGCATCCCACCGGTCGTCACGATCACCTCGCCTTCCCGGAGGGCCTTCTTCCGGTCCCCCGGATGTTCGACGAGATGGACCCCCTCCATCGCCCGGCGGAACTTTCGGGGGTCCGCAAGGTACTCGGGGGCCGCCTCGTAGATCTCGTTGACCTTGCGCGCCATCCCATCGAGATACGTTTCGAACCCGCTCGACGCGAGGGACATCAGGACCTCCTGGGCCCGCCCCACGGCAAAAGCCGGCACGATCGCCTTGCCTCCCCGTTCGATCGTCTCGGCGACCTTGTCGCGGAAGCGGCGCTCGGTCTCCTTGCGGTCCGGGTGCTCCCGTCCAGAGTAGGTCGACTCCATCACGAGGACGTCGCACTCGACCGGTTCCGCCCCGCCGACGAGGTGGGTCGGGAGGGTCTGGAGATCCCCGGTGAAGAGGAGGTCCTTGTCCCCGCGGTAGAGCATCATCGAGGCCCCCGGGATGTGGCCCGCCGGGGTGAGTTCGACCTCGACGCCCCGGTGCCGGAACGTCGCGTGGCGCTCGAGAGAGGTGAAGCGAGCGTGGAGGGAGTGGATGTCGCTCGGGGTGTACGGGGCGAGGTATCCCTCCATCCGGGCGACCTTGAGCGCGTCCTTGGTGAGCAGGTCGGCGACGGCGATCGTGACCGGCGTCGCGACCAGCCGGGCGCGGGGAAGCCGGCTCAGGAGCGGGGTCATCCCCGAGTGGTCGAGGTGCGCATGCGAGAGGAACGCGAGGTCGACGTCGGTCGGAGCGGGCCGGGGGTACGTCGGCGGGTCGCTCGGGGTGAGCCCGTAGTCGAAGAGGAGGGTCCGCCCCTGGTCCCGGACGACGAGACCGAGCGAACCGACCTCCGAGGCACCGCCGAGGAACCGGAGCTCCATCGGCGGGCCGAGCGGTCCTCCCACATAACATCATGCGCGCGGAAGGGGGCTCGGGCCGCCGAAGAAACCCCCATTAACGCGGGCCGGGTTCGGGCGGGCGTGACCGGCTCCCCCCAGCGGGACCTCGAGGTCCTTTTCCGCGTGAGCCTCGCCGTGCAGCAGGTCGTGCGGGACACAGGCAACACTCCCCATCGCGGCGACGTCGTCGCGATGGGCGCGGACGGCTCGCCGACCGAGGAGCTCGATCGCCTCGCCGAGGCGGAGATCCTCCGCGTGCTCGACCAAGAGGGGGTCAAGTGGGACCTTCTCTCCGAGGAGATCGGCCAGGTGGCCCGCGGGGGCGACCGCACGCTCGTGGTCGACCCGATCGATGGCAGCACCAACGCGCTGCGCAACCTCCCGTTCGCGACCGTCTCGCTCGCCCTCGGCACGAAGGATCTCGCGGGGATCGAAACGGGGCTCGTCCGCGACCTCTACCGCGGGACGACCTACTGGGCGATCCGCCACGGGGGTGCATTCTGCGACGGTCGACCGATCCGCACCCGTCCGTGGAACGCGCGCAGCCTGCTCTGCTTCGTGAACCTCGGCAGCCACGCGACCGAGCGCGCGGTGCGCCTCGCGGAGAAGGCGCGCCGGGTCCGCTCGCTCGGGTGCGCCTCGTTCGAGATGCTGATGGTCGCGCAGGGGAGCGCGGACGCCTACTTCTTCGAAAACCGCCCCGAGGTCCGCAACCTCCGGGCCACCGACATCGCGGCCGCCTATCGGATCCTCGCGGAAGCCGGCGGCGGAGTGGGCGACGCGGCCGCCGGATCGCTCGACCGGTTTCCGCTCACCGCCGAGGGCCGGACGAGCGTGTTCGCCTGGGGCGACCCCGCCTTCCCGAAGGCCGCGGCCGCGGAGGGGTACCTGTGAAGATCGGGCTCACGGCGAATCCGAGGAAGGGGACCGCCCTCGAGCTCGCCCGTCGGGCGCTCGAGATCCTCGGCGAGCGGGCCGAGGTCGTCGTCTCGGCCGAGATCCCCCAGATCGGCCCGAAGCACCGCCACGCCTCCCTCGAGGAGATCCGACCCGAGGTTTTGATCGCGATCGGCGGCGACGGCACGTTCCTCTACGCCCTCCAGCGATGCGACGCCCCGCTCCTCCCGATCAACGCCGGGACGATCGGGGTGCTGGCGGAGGTCGGGTCGCGGCGGCCCGGGGAGTTCGACGGCGCGCTCGAGCGACTGCTTCAGGGCCACTACTTCCTCGAGGAACGGATGAAGCTCGCCGCCCAGGTCGACGGGACGAGCCTGCCGGATGCGACGAACGAGTTCGTCGTGCACTCGACCCCCGTCGGGAAGATGGGCCGGTTCGAGGTCTCGTTCGATGGGCACGTCGCGGGGCGGATCCGCGCGGACGGGGTGATCGTCGCGACGCCGACGGGCTCGACCGCCTACTCGCTGAGCTCGCTCGGGCCGATCGTCGATCCGGGGCTCGACGCGATCGTCCTCACCACGATCGCCCCGTTCCGGCTCGAGCCCCGATCGGTGGTGATCGAACCGTTGCACACGCTCAAGCTGCGGCCGGTCGAGGCCGGGCGCGCGGCCGTCGTGATCTCCGATGGCCAGACCGAGTTCCCGCTCCCCCCGGACCAGTCGGTGACGGTCTATCGGTCGCCGCGCCATGCGACGCTCGTGCGGTTCGGATCGCGCTACTTCCAGCGGCTCCGGGGCAAGCGGATCCTGCCGTGGAGCGAGGAGTTCGCGGAGGAGGACCTCGAACTTGCCGATGTTCCGCCCCCAACGTAAGCGACCGCCGGGGGCCGCTCGCCTCGGCGACACCCCGAACGCGATCTCGCGACGGACGCTCGACAGCGCGCTCGCCGCCGCCCGTTCGAGCTACCCGAACGAGTTCGGCGGAGTGCTGCGCGCCGAGCCGCCGGGGGTGATCGGCGAGCTCCTCCTCATCCCGGGCGGCACGGCCGGCCGACGGCACGCGAACTTCCATCTCTACATGCTGCACGCCGACCTCTCGGTCGTGGGCACCGTGCACTCGCATCCCTCGGGCGCGCTCCATCCGTCCGACGCCGACCTGCAGCTCTTCCGCTCCTGGGGCCGTCGCCACATCATCCTCGGCGCGCCGTACTCGAAGGGCTGCTGGAGAGCGTACGACGGCAACGGCCAAGAGACGACCCTCACCGTCCTCGAGTCCCCCGGGTTCGGCGGGGAGTCGGGTCCCATGCCCGAGTACCGGCCCCGGGCGATCCACCGCCCCGCGGGGGAACCGGGCGCGGAACCGTTCCCCGTGGACGAAGCGTAGGGGGCGGCCGGCTCACTCGCGCACGGGGATCGTGGGGACCGGCAGCCGGTCGGGCGATCGGTTCGGGTCGACGATCTGGCGCCCCGGGCGCTTCGGCGCGCTGTAGAGGCCGTGCGACTTCGACAGGAGCTCGAGGAACCCGATGAACCCCCGGAAGGAGGCCCGGTAGAGCTCGGTGTGTCGCCCCTCCCAATCGAAGAAATCGCGCAGCATCTTCTTCGACTGCCGCAGGCCGTGGGTGAGCGCGCGCTTCAACAGTTC
>JASHPK010000038.1 GCA_030038095.1 Thermoplasmata archaeon
GCTCGCTCCTGGGCCTGGTGATCGGGTACTTCTGGACGGTGGGGGGCGATGCCCTCCGGGGCCTCCTGTTCATCCTCGCCGGGCTCGCCCTCCTCAGCGCCGTGGCGATCTGGTTCGGGGTCCGCGACCCGGCCCGCTCGCTCACGACCGCCCATGTCGCGAAGCACCCGGAGAGCCTGCTCTCCCGCCTGCGCGTCTCGCCGGGCTTCCGCGGCGGGATCCCCTTCTTTCCCACCCGGCCGCGGTTCAGCCGCGACGCCTTCCGTCGTCTACGTCGCTGGGCCCGGGCCGAGATCCACCACGAGCTCCCGCTCGTCTTCCTGGGGTGCTTCCTGTTCAACCTGGCGTCGAACCTGTACAACATCTCGTACACCCCGTACCTCTACTCCGCGGGCCTCGCCGCCTCTTCGATCTTCCTCGTGAACGTTTCGAACAGCTTCACCCAGACTCTCGTCTTCCCGTTCACGGGAACGCTTTCGAACCGGGTCGGACCCGATCGGCTCGTGCAGCGCGCCACGTACCTCCGGAGCCTCGGTTACCTCGCGACCGCCGGGTTCACGTTCGTGATCTTCACCCACCCGGCCGCGTACGAGGCGAATCTCATCGTCTTCGGGATTCTCGGGGGCGCGATCGCGATCTACACGACGGCGAGCTCGCTGATGCTCTTCCGCAGCCTCGCCGGCCGGGACGCGGGCAGCCTCCTCGGAGTCAACAGCGCCCTCGGCGGCGTCGCGGCGATCGCCGGAGCGGGGCTCTCGGGGATTCTCTCGGTGTACGGGAGCTATCGCCTCGTCTTCCTCGTCGCCGGCGCCGCCCTGCTCGTCTCCCTGCCGATCTGGACCGCGGCGTCGGTCGCCTGGGTGCGCCGTCGCCATGCGGCCGGTGCGCCCGAGCCCCCCTCGGCCGCGCCCGAGGCGCCGGAGCCGTCCATCGAGCGGGGCGCGGCCGCGAAAACCCATTAACTCCGGCCCTCCTCGCCCGCCGACGAGGAGAGCGAGCGGGATGGCGGAGCCGGCGCCCCGGGTGCAACGGGGTCTCGAAGAGGTCGTGGCGCTCGAGTCGAGGATCTGCTTCATCGATGGCAAGCTCGGCCGCCTGATCTACCGGGGGTACGACATCCGCGACCTCGCCGCGAACGCGACCTTCGAGGAGGTGGCGCACCTCCTCTGGTACGGGCGCCTGCCGAATGCGAAGGAGCTCGCCGAGCTCCGCGCGCGGCTCGGTGCACTTCGCACGCTCCCGGACGGGCTCGTGCGCCTGATCGACTCCCTGCCCACCGACGCCTCGCCGATGGACGTCCTTCGCACGGCCGTGAGCGCCCTCGCGCTCTTCGAGCCGACGGAGACGAAACCGGGCGCGGGGGCGATCGCGGGCGCGGAGCGGCTGACGGCCGCCCTGCCGACGATCCTGGGGCTGTTCCAACGGCGCCGCGCCGGGCTCCCGAAGCTCGCCCCGCGCCCCGAGCTCTCCGCCGCCGCCTACCTGCTCTACGCCCTCCTGAACCGGGACGCCTCGACGCTCGAGGAGCGCGCGCTCGACGTCGCGCTCATCCTCCACGCGGACCACGAGCTCAACGCTTCCACGTTCGCCGCCCGGGTCACGGCGTCGACCCTGTCCGACCTCTACAGCTCCGTGACGAGCGCGATCGGGGCGCTCAAGGGCCCGCTCCACGGCGGGGCGAACGAGCGGGCGATCGAGCTCGCGGACCAGATCGGCTCGCCCGACCGGGCGGAGGCGATCGTGAAGGAGAAGCTCGCCCGACACGAGCGGATCATGGGCTTCGGCCACCGGGTCTACAAGGTCGAGGATCCCCGCGCGACGATCCTGCGCGAGTGGTCCCGCCAGATCGGGGAGGCGAAGGGGGACCTCCGCTACTACCAGATCCTCGAGCAGGTCCGCCAGGTCGTCCATCGGGAGAAGGGGCTGTATGCCAACCTCGACCTCTACTCCGGGTCGGTCTACACCCCGATCGGGATCCCGAAGGACCTGTTCACCCCGATTTTCGCGGTGAGCCGGGTCGCCGGCTGGACGGCCCACATCCTCGAGGAGTACGAGGACCTGCGCCTCATCCGGCCGACGGCGCAGTACATCGGCCCCCTCGACCTCCCGTGGGTGCCGATCGCGAAGCGAAGCTAGCCGGTCCTCGGCCCGCGGCCCCGCGCGGGGCCGGGCCGGGCCGTCCGGGTGCGCCGGACCCGCACGACGCTCATGAGCGGATAGCGGAGGTCCGACCGGTGCCGCAGGCGCGCCTCGACCTCTTCCGGGCCGTCGCGCAGGCGCACTCGGACGTCGAGCATCTCGGGGACGAGGTAGCGGTAGGCGTAGCGGCCCCGGCCCAGCGGACCGCCTCGGCTCGGATCGATCCGGACCCGGGCGGCCACGACGTACGGCTGGAGCGCGATCGCGCGCTCGATCGTCCGTGCCGTACCGGCGCTCGTGGGGCCGGAGATCGGCATCCCGAGGTACTGGTGGAAGACCCCGCCGAGCTTGATGCCCGCCTCGAACAGGAGCTTCTCGCGCCGGGAGATCGGGGCGGCGGGGTCCGCGGGGCGTGCTCGGGCGGTCATGTCGGGGCGGGAGGTCCCTCCTTCGGTCGTCGGACCGTGAAGGGTCCCGCGACATAGTAGCTCGCGACGCCGATCAGCAGGACGAAGGCGGCCGCGTACGCGAGCTCGTAGAGCGGGGAGCCCACCGCCGGGCGGAACTGGAGCGGTACGAGGGTGAGCGCCGCCGCGACGGCCGTCACCGCCATCGGGATCCGCAGCACCGAGCCGCGCCGGATCTTCGGGTAGGGGATCGGTGCGACCATGAGCACCGCGAGCGCGGTCCCCCCGACGAGGACGCCGATCGGCGCCACGGTCTGGAAGGCCGGGGTGTCGTGGAAGAGGATCGCGACGGTGACCGCGAGCGCACTCTCGGGGGTCGGGACCCCGAGAAAGGACGGACGCTCGAACGCCCGGGCGGTGAAGAGCGCGAGGCGGGCGAACGCCGCGGCCGCGTATCCCGCGGCGACGGCGTAGGCGAACGGGAGGTACGGCTGCCAGGTGCCTGCGTTCGAGGTGTGGACCGCGATCAGGACGGCGGGGGCGACCCCGAACGTGATGCCGTCCGCGATTGAGTCGGCGATCCGCCCGAAGGGGTTCGGGGGAGCCGGACTGCGACGCGAGAGCATCCCGTCGAGGCCGTCGAATCCGATCGCCAGGACGATGAGGAGCATCGCCCACAGTTTGTTGCCCGCGAGCACGTAGAGAACCGCCCCGACCCCGAGCAGCGCGTTCGCGAGCGTGGCGAGATTCGCGCCGACGCGCCAGCGGTCGGTCACGGCGCCGCCCGGGCGATCGGAGTTTGCCCCGCGCGCACCCGGTCCCCGACCGCGACCGCAGGGACCACCCGGTGCGCGGGGAGGAGGACGTCCACTCTAGAGCCGAGCACGATCATGCCGAACCGCTCGCCCTTGCGGCCGACCGAGCCCGGGTGGACGAACGAGATGAGCCGTCGCGCGAGGATCCCCGTGATCTGCACCACCTCGACCGGCCCGACCGCCGTCGAGAGCGAGTAGTGCCGCCGCACGTTCCCTTCCGAGTCGGGGCGGTAGGCCGGTCGGAATCCCGCCCCTTCCTGTCGGATCGCGTCGACTCGAACGTCGAGGGGCCAGCGATTGACGTGCACGTTCGCGACCGACATGAACACGGAGATCCGCCATCGGTCCCCGACCCGATCGACCGCGCGGACCCGCCCGTCGGCCGCCGAGACGATCCCCTCTCCCGGGGTACGCTCGGGGTCGCGGAAAAAGACGGCAAAGAACGCCCAGATCGCGGCGCCCACGAGGAGGGCCGCGTACGCGGCGCCGGGATGCGGAATCGCCCCCGTGGCGACCAGGCCCCCGAGGAGGAGCAGGACGGCGCCGGTGGCCCCGAGCAGCCGGCCCACGCCCGGGGCGAACACGGGCCTACCCGGTGAGGACGATCTCGATGTTGACGCCGTCCGGCACCTGGATCCGCATTACCTGGCGGAGCGCGCGCTCGTCGGCGTCGATGTCGATCAGGCGCTTGTGGATCCGCATCTCCCAGTGGTCGATCGTGCTGGTGCCCCCGCCGTCCGGGCCCTTGCGGACGGGGACGCGGAGCTTCTTCGTGGGGAGCGGGATCGGTCCGGCGATCGCGACCCCGGTCTTCGAGGAGATCTCCCGGATCTGCTTGCAGATCGAGTCGACCTTGCGGGAGTCGGTCCCCGTGAGGGAGATGCGGGCCTTTTGTGGCATCGATGGTCCCTCCCCTCGGCCGACCGGTTCCCTCTCGGCGGAGCCTATTCGCGCTTCTTGACGTCGACGACGACGCCCGCCGCGACCGTCTGGCCCATGTCCCGGACCGCAAAACGCCCGAGCTGGGGGAACTCCTTGTACTTCTCGATGGCGAGCGGCCGCTTCGGCGTGATCTTCACGACCGCGGCGTCGCCCGTCTTCAGGGTCTGAGGGTTCTCCTCCGCGACCTGGCCCGTCTTCGGGTCGAGGCGCTTCAGAAGCTCCGTGAACTCGCAGGCGACCTGCGCCGTGTGGCAGTGGAAGACCGGCGTGTAGCCGACCGTGATCACGCTCGGGTGGTTGAGCACCTGGATGTTCGCGGTGAAGCTCTCGACCACCGTCGGCGGGCTCGAGACCGGGCCCGCGACGTCCCCGCGGCGGATGTCGTTCTTGTCGATCCCGCGGACGTTGAAGCCGACGTTGTCGCCCGGGATCGCCTCGGGGACCGCCTCGTGGTGCATCTCGATCGACTTCACTTCCCCGGACTTTCCACTGGGGAGGAAGATGATCTTGTCTCCGACCTTGAGCTTCCCGGTCTCCACGCGGCCGACCGGCACGGTGCCGATCCCCGTGATCGTGTAGACGTCCTGCACGGGAAGCCGGAGCGGCTTCTCCGTCGGCTTCTCGGGGACCTTCAGGCTGTCAAGCGCCTGGAGGAACGTCGGGCCCTTGTACCACGGCATGTTCGGGCTCGCCTTGTTGATGTTGTCGTCCTTGAACGCCGAGATGGGGATGAACGTCACCTGCTCGGCGACCTTGTAGCCGACGTTCTTGAGGAGCTTCGTCAGCTCCTCCTTGAGCTCGTTGTACTTCGCCTCGGAGTAGTTGACCTCCTGGCGGTCCATCTTGTTGATCGCGCAGATCATCTGCGTGACCCCGAGCGTCCGGGACAGGAAGATGTGCTCGCGCGTCTGCTCCTGGATTCCCTCGGCCGCGGAGCAGACGAGGACCGCGGCGTCCGCCTGGCTCGTCCCCGTGATCATGTTCTTGACGAAGTCGCGGTGGCCGGGCGCATCGATGATGGTGAAGTAGTACTTCTGCGTGTCAAAGCGCCGGTGCGCGATGTCGATCGTGACGCCGCGCTCGCGCTCCTCCTTGAGGTCGTCCATCACCCAGGCGAACTCGAACGTCGCCTTCCCCTTCGACTCCGCCTCGGCCCGGTACTTGTCGATCTCCTCCTGGCGGATGTACCCCGTGTCGAGGAGCAGGCGGCCCACGGTCGTGGACTTGCCGTGGTCGACGTGGCCGATGAAGACGATGTTGAGGTGGGGCTTCTGTGCCATTTGCGGTGGACTCCGGGCGCGCCCAAAAGGTGCCCCTATATAGGCGTTATTGCGGCGAACCGCCGAGAGAGAACGGGACGCGGTGCGTACCCGGTCGGAAAGGGTTCGAGCTACGCCGACTCGCCCGCGCGACTCAGTCTTCCGGGCTCAGGTAGATCTCGTTGCCGTCGGGGTCGCGGACGGTGGCGCCCCAGCCCCAGTCGAACTTTTCGGGCGGGCTCGAGAACTCCACGCCGCGCTGCTTCAGGGCATCGCAGGACGCGACGAAGTCGCCCGGCAGCCGGAAGTGGATCCCCGTGTTCCCCGGCTCGAGCTGCCCCTTCGGATCGTACTCGGTGACCTGGCACAGGTGCAGGACGCCGTTGCGGCCCTTCGTACCCACGGTCTGCCAATGGTCCATGTCGTCGATGTGGTCCAGACCGAACTTCTCGGTGTACCACTGGACGGCCCGGGCGCGGTCGGCGACGACGACCGCGATGCTCACGAAATGCGGCGCGACCTTCTCCGGCTTCGAGGCCGGCTTACGCGGTGGCTTCGGCATGGGGGTTCCTCGCCCGGGGGGAGCGGGCTCCGGCACTTGAAGGGCCGGTAGGGGGGCCGAAACAGCTCGAAGGGCGGCGTTCCCCGCGTCGGACCGATGCCGCTCGAAACCGCTTTAGCGCACCGCCCCGTCGGCGACCCCGATTCGTTCCGAGGGGGCACCGCGTGGTGGAACTGTCGCCGGGCACCGTGAAGGCGAGCCGGGCGTCGGTCGTGCGCCTCATGCTCCCGACCGAGGCGAACTTCATGGGGAACGTCTTCGGCGGCGCGGTGCTGGCCGAGATCGACCGGGTCGCCTACGTCGCCGCGAGTCGGCATGCGAAGGCGACGTGCGTGACCGCGTCGATCGACCGCGTCGACTTCATCGCCCCCGTGCACATCGGTGATCTCGTCGATTTCGACGCCGTCCTCACGTACGTCGGGCGGTCGTCGATGGAAGTGTGGGTCCAGGTGCGATCGGCGGGGATTCGGGGGGGACGGTCGAAGCTCGTGGTCGAGGCGTTCGTGACGATGGTGGCGCTCGACGAGGACGGCCGGCCGACTCCAGTCCCCCCGCTCCTCCTCGAGACCGACGAGGAGCGGCGTCGGTTCGAGGAAGGTCGACGGCGGATGGAGGCCCGCAAGCGGTCCCGTCACGCCTCCTAGGAGGTACGAAACCATGTTGTGCGAAATGTGCGGCAAGGAAGTGGAGTCGACGGCGCGCGTGAAGGTCGAGGGGTCGGTGCTCCGGCTCTGCCCGGATTGTTCGAAGTTCGGGGAAATCCTGGATCCGCCCCCAGCCCCTGCGCTCGCCCCAGGAGTCCCCCGCCCGCGGGCGGCCGCGCCGGGCGGAGCGACTCGGGCCGGCAGCGGTGGGCGACGCCTCGAGGAGCGGGACCTCTACGCGGACATCGGGGAGATGGAGCTTGCCCCGGACTGGCCGAAGCGGATCCGCGTGGCCCGCGAGAAGCTCACCTGGACCCCCGAGGTGCTCGGCAAGAAGCTCAATGAGAAGAAGTCGGTCGTGCTGAAGCTCGAGGCCGGCAGCATGCGACCTTCCGATGCGCTGGTCCGGAAGATCGAGCATCTCCTTCAGGTCCGGCTGCGCGCCGAGCCTGAGACCCTCGGCGCCGGTTAGGGCGGGGTCGGACCCGGAGGACGATCCTCGGTCTGCTCGATGCGGACCGGACCCTTGCGGCGGTGCGGGGACTTCGCGCTGGGGCGAACAATCGCCCGCTCGAGGCCCACGTCGCTCGTGACCTCGGCGCGAAGGAAGCCGTCGCGGGCCGAGCCGGCGCGAACGTGGGCGAGGTCCCGCGCGTAGGACCCGATCAGGCTCTCGGCGTGAAGCATCGAGACCCCCCCGACCACGCCGAGCGTGAGGAGGGCGACCAGCGCGACCAGGACCCCAGGGAGCACCATGACGAGGATCCCGAGCCCGAGGGTGGCCGCGATCACCCACTCGAGATCCCGGAACGCGGAGCGATAGGCGCGCCGGTCGCGGTGGGAGTATCCCATCGGAGCCCCCTCCACCGCCCGCGCTCGGCGAAGGCTATCGCGGGCCTCGGGACCGGAGGTGGGGCGCGACGAGGAGTTCGAGGATCGCCTTCTGAGCGTGCAGCCGGTTCTCGGCCTGGTCCCACGCGGCCGAGTGGGGACCGTCGAGCACGGAGTCGGTGATCTCCTGGCCCCGGTGGGCCGGCAGGTCGTGGAGCACGAGGACGTCGGGGGAGGCGAGCGCGACGAGCGCCTCGTTGATCTGGAAGCCCCGGAACGCGGCCTCCCGCGCGGCCTGCTCGGCCTCGTCGCCCATCGAGACCCAAACGTCCGTGTAGAGCGCGTCGGCCCCGGTCGCCGCGACCCGGGGCTCGCCCGTCAGCGCGATCCTCGATTTCGAGGCGCGCGCGAGCTTCTCGGCCGCGGCGACGACCGTCGCATCCGGGCGATAGCCGGCCGGCGTCGCCGCGGTGATGTCGAGCCCGACCGCGGCGGCCCCGAGGAGCAGCGAGTGCAGAACGTTGTTGCCGTCGCCCACCCAGCCCAGCCGGTGCCCGGAGAACCGGCCCCCCCACCGCTCATGGAGCGTGAGCAGGTCCGCCGCGATCTGGCACGGATGCTCGAGGTCGTCGAGCGCGTTGATCACCGGGATCGTCGTCCAGCGGGCGAGCTCGAGCATGTCCGCGTGGCGGAACGCGCGGTAGCAGACGGCGTCCACGAACCGCGAGAGGACCCGGGCCGTGTCGGCGATCGTCTCCCCGCGCCCGAGCTGCAGGTCCTTCGAGGAGAGGTACAGCGCGTGGCCGCCGAGGTCGTTCATCGCCACCTCGAACGAGGTGCGCGTCCGAGTGGACGGTTTCTCGAAGATCATCGCGAGATTCTTTCCCGCGAGACGTGGGGTGAGCTTCCCGCGTTTCCGCTCCGCCTTGAGCTCGGAGGCCCGCTTCAGCAGCGAGGGGAGATCGCTCGCGATGTCCTGGACCGACACGAGGTCCCGCTTCACCGGTGCGTCGGGCATGCCCCAAAGAGCGACCGCGGGGGCAAAACGATTCCTGCGTAGGCCGGCCCCCGGGGGACCGTCCAGCGTTAAGAACCGGGTCTCTTTGGGCGGCCGAGGGACCAAAGTGCCGGCACGTACGAGACCGAAGGCAAAGCGCGCGGCGCGTCCCGCCCGCGCGCCCGCGGTGCGCCCCGCCGGGAAGGGGCGACGCGTCTACATGGTGACGGGCGGAGTGACGAAGTTCGCGAAGGCGCACCCGGCGATGGACTTCCGCCTGATGGTCAAACGCGCGTACGAGTACGCCGCGAAGGACACGCCCGCGCTGTCCGCCGACCGGATCGACGGGAGCCGGATCTCGTACTTCTCCGACCACTTCTCGCGGCAGCTCAAGGCCGCGAGCATGGTCCAGGACTATCTCGGGCTCAATCCGAAGGGTTCGGTCCGCATCGAGTGGGGCGGGGCGACCGGTGGCGAGTGCTTCCAGGCCGCCTACGAGGCGGTCGCGAGCGGACGGATGGAGGTCTGCCTCGCGGCCGGCTATGAGACGATGAGCCGGGTGCAGACCTGGAAGGGGAACGAGTTCATCGCGCTCGCCTCCGACACGAACTTCGACTTCCCGCTCGGCGGCTTTTACACGGGCTATTACGCGCTCATGGTCCAGCGACACATCTACCAGTACCTGCGACTGCGCAAGTTCGCGCACATCTCGGATGAGCGCGAAGCCCAGCGCCAGGCGATCGCGGAGGGGAGCCGGATCATGAGCCTGGTCTCGGTGAAGAACCACCTGAACGCGCTGCACAATCCGTATGCGCAGTACCCGAAGCGGCTCACCGTCGACGACGTCCTCAAGTCGGAGATGATCAGCTACCCCCTCACGCGGGAACAGATCTGCACGATGAGCGACGGGGCCGCGGTCGCCGTGCTGACCAGCGAGGAGCGTGCGAAGGAGTTCACCGACCGTCCGGTCCTCGTCACGGGCGTCGGGACCGGTACCGACACGATGCGCCTCGCCGACCGTCCCTTCGGCAAGGTCCCGCTGCTGCCGCACGAGCGGGCGAGCGACTACGAGGACCTCCCGTATCCGGGGGTCCACTCCTTCCGCGCGGGACGCGCCGCCGGCCTCGAGGCGTACCGGATGGCCGGCCTCACCGACCCGCGCCGTGAGCTCGACTTCATCGAGCTGCACGACGCCTACGCGTCGAGCGAGATCCAGACGTACGAGGACCTCGGCTTGTGCAAGTACGGGGAAGGTTACGCGTTCACCGAGCGCGGCGACCCGTTCCTGAAGGGGATCGACTACGGCTTCCCGACGCCCCACGCGGGAGCGATTCCCGTGAACCCGTCGGGGGGCCTCATCGCCTGCGGTCACCCGGTGGGGGCGACCGGCCTCATGCAGGCGGTCTTCGCCTTCTGGCAGCTCCAGGGGACGATCCCGAAGCACTTCGGCGACAAGACCCTGCAGCTCAACGCACCGAAGCGCGGGGCGATCCACAGCCACGCGGGGACGGGCTCGGCGGTGACCGTCTCGATCCTCGAGCGGGGGTTCCGATGAGGATGCGTCCCCCGGCCTACACCAAGTTCCGCGACGTCCAAGAGGAGCTCGAGAAGAGCGGAGCGGCGATCTTCCGGGACGCGGACGGGGTCGAGAGCCTGATCATCCACTTCCCGTACTCGATCAACTACATCCACAGCTATGCCGAGGACTCGCCGTTCTTCCTCAGCCTCGCCGAGGGGCGGCTCCGGGGCTCGAAGTGCCGGAAGGTGAAGTGCGGCTTCGTCTACGCGACGCCGCGCAGCCACTGCATGGTCTGCGGGACCGCCACCGAGTGGATCGACCTCCCGCTCCAGGGGCGGCTCCACTCCTGGACGACGTGCCACTTCGGGAGCGAGGCGTTCCTCAAGGAGACGCCGTACAACCTCGGGCTCGTCGAGTTCCCGGGGGTCGGGAGCGTCCTCCTCGCGCGCCTCAAGGACTGCGTCGAGTCGGACCTCTACATCGGGATGCCGGTCGAGGCGCGTTTCGACCCGAACCCGAGGTACTCGATCACGGACGTCTGGTTCGTGCCGAGCCGCTAGCCGCCGGAGGGGTGGGCCCCCTCCTCCACGGCCCCGTCCGCTACCGCTTCAACGAGAGTCCGGCGAGCTCGAGGATGTCCCCGTGCCCGCGGCCGATCTCGGTCCGGTCCAGCGAGCCGGTCGCGAGGAAGCGGAGCTCCTTCCACGGGCGAGCGTGCGGGGGGCTCGGATGGGGCCAGGGGAAGCGGTAGATGAACTGGAGGTCCCAGTGGGGGTCCTTCGCCGGGGAACCGGGGCGGGGGTACCGTTCACTGACCACCCGGGGAGACGGCAGCGTGGGGACGTCGGCGTCGAGCTGTTCGCGGAGCACCCGACGCGCCGCCTCCTCGGGACCCTCGAAAAAGAGGAGTTGGCTCGAGGGGAGCGTCCATCGGTCCCCGATCGCCGCGACCCGCTCGGCGGTCAGCGAGCCGATCTCGAACCAGTCGGCCCTCGGGTCGAGACGACCCAGCAACACCTCCTCGGGATGCCCCGGGCGCTCGACCACGAGGAAGGTGGAAAGGCACATCCCATCGTCCGGCACCACGTAGAACCCCGGTGCCTCCGGGGTCGAGCCCGGCCGGAGTCGGGCGAATCGACGGGCCATCGCCTCCCGGACGCCTTCTCGACCTTAGCGGTTTGCACGGTCCTTGCGACGGCGAAGAGGAAGTGCCGCGGGCCGGGCTTGAACCGGCGGCTTCAAGATCTTCAGTCTTGCACTCTCCCAAACTGAGTTACCGCGGCGCCGCGGAGCGCGACCTATCGCGGGCTATAAAGGATAGTCTCCGCGGGGACGCCATCGATTCCACGAGTGACGGACGGTAGGGGTCGACCGGCCCGTGACCCGCGTTCTCGAACGCGCGCGCCCACGTTCGGCCGCCGATTTTTCCGCCGATCGTACCGTGATTTTATCTAAGGTGCGCCGCCTTGTGAAGGTTCTGTGACCCGTACCCTCATCGTCGCCGAGAAGTTCAACACGGCGCTCCGGATCGCCGTCGTCCTCTCCGACGGGCGCATGAAGCGCTCGCGCATCGAGGGGACGAACGTCTTCGAGTTCGAGCGTCCCGAGGGCCCGTACGCCGTCGTCGGCCTTCGGGGCCACATCGTCGAGCTTGACTATCCGAAGGACCTCGCGGAGTGGACCCTGACGGGCCTCCCCCAGTTGCTCGAGACCCCGCCGTTCAAGCGGGTCACGGAGACGGGAATCGTCAGCGCCCTCCGGTCGATCGTCCGCCAGTTCGAGCGCGTGATCATCGCCACCGACTTCGACCGCGAGGGGGAGCTGATTGGCCTCGAGTGCCTCGAGATCCTTCGGGAGGTCCACCCGCACCTCGAGGTGCGGCGCGCGCGCTACAGCGCCCTCACCCGCGACGAGATCGAGCAGAGCTTCGCCCACCTGCAGGAGCTCGACCACGCGCTCGCCGAGGCCGGGGAAGCGCGGCAGGAGATCGACCTCGTCTGGGGCGCGCTCCTGACCCGGTACCTCTCGCTCACCGCCGGACAACGGGGGCGCAGCTTCCTCTCCGCGGGCCGCGTCCAGACCCCGACCCTCGCCCTCCTCGTCGAGCGGGACCAGGCGATCAAGGAGTTCGTGCCCCAGCCGTTCTGGGAGATCCGGGCGACCGGTGAGAAGGACGGCGAAACGTTCCAGCTGCAGCACGCCCACGGAATCTGGGAGAAGAAGGACGACGCCCAGCGGGTCTATCGCCGCGTCGAGGGAGCGAAGGACGGCGTGGTCCGGGAGTTCCGGGAAGAAGAGACCCGCCGGCGCCCGCCCGTGCCGTTCTCCACGACCCTCTTCGTCGCCGAGGCGACCCGGCTCGGCATGGGGGCCGCCCACGCGATGCGGATCGCCGAGGACCTGTACACGCAGGGGCTGATCAGCTACCCGCGCACCGACAACACCGTCTATCCCCGCGGGCTCGGCCTGCGCTCGCTCGTCGAGAAGTTCCGCGAGGGACCGTTCGGGGAGGCCGCCGGGTACGTTCTCGCACAGCCGAGCTTCCGACCGACGAGGGGCCGGACCGAGACGACCGATCACCCTCCGATCTACCCGACCAGCGCGGCGAACCCGGCGAAGCTGCGGCCCGACCACGCGAAGCTGTACGAGCTCGTCGTCCGCCGCTTCCTCGCGACCCTCGCCCCCGAGGCGGTCGGCCAGAGCCGCACGGTCGCGGTCGAGATCCATGGCGAACGGTTCGAGGGGAAGGGCCAGCGGATCCTCGAGCCCGGCTGGTACCGGGTCTATCCCTATTCGCATCCCGAGGAGGTCCCGATGCCCCGGCTCACCGTCGGCGAGACGGTGCCGATCCGCTCGGTCGAGCTCGTCGAGGACCAGACGAAGCCGCCCCGCCGTTACACCCAGGGATCCCTGATCCAGGAGATGGAGCGTCTCGGCCTCGGGACGAAGAGCACGCGGCACGACGTCCTGCAGAAGCTGTTCGACCGCCACTACGTGAGCCAGCGCCAGCTCGAACCCACGTCGACGGGCGTCGCGGTCACGGAGGCGCTCCGCGCCCACGCCCCGGTGATCACGCGCCCGGAGATGACCCACCGGCTCGAGGAGGACATGGAGCTCGTGGCCGAGTCGAAGAAGCCGAAGGCCGAGGTCATTGAGGAGTCGCGCGAGATGCTTCGCGAGGCGTACGCGCTGCTCTCGTCGAACGAGCCGGCGGTGCGGGAGACCCTCACCGGCGCGCTCGATCGCCAGCACTTCGTCGGGCCGTGCGTGAAATGCGGCGGCGCGCTCCGCCTCACCCGCAGCCCCCGCGGCGCGCGCTGGGTCCAGTGCGTCAACAACCCGGCGACGTGTACCGCGAACTATGCGCTCCCGAGCGCCGGGTTCATCGAGCCGGCCCCGGAGTTCCTCTGCGCCACCTGTAAGGTGCCCCGGGTGAAGATCGTCTTCCGGGGGCAGCGACCCGACCTCTACTGCATCAACCCGGAGTGCGCGGAGCACCACAAGGCGTTCCGCATCGGCGTCTGCCCGAGCTGCGGGAGCCCGCTCCACATCCGCTACTCGTTCGCGGGGAAGCGGTTCGTTGGCTGCTCCGGGTATCCGAACTGCCGCGTCACCTATCCGCTCCCGCAACGCGGGAAGCTCGAGAAGGACCAGCCGCCCTGTCCGGTCTGCCGGGCGCCGGTGGTGACGGCGATCGAGGCGGGACGGCCCCCCTGGACGCTCTGCATCAACCCGGCGTGCCCGACGCGGGAGAAGAAGGAACCGGCGGCGCCGAAGGCCCGCGGCCGCGGACGACGCGCGAAGGGCGAGGGGGCCGAGCCGGGCCCGCCGGCCCCGAGTCGGCCCCAGACGGCTCGGAAGGGTCGCGCGGTGGGCACCCCGGCGAAGCCGGGCCGGGCGCGTCGTGCGTCGCGCTCGCCTCGGGTCCCGAGCGACGAGGACGCGGGGACGGCCCCGGCGGAACCGTAGGGTCGCTCGTCGGTCGAATCCGGTTGGTAGGCTCCGGTCCCCTAAGAGACCGGCCCTCCCCGCGGCGGACTCGGGGGAGCCAGCGCCCGTTTCCCGACCTCTTGGCCCGCGTTAAATACCGAACCCTCGTCGTTCGGGTGATGGCTCCATCCCGCCGCCTCCTCGACGTCGATTCTCGCTCATTCGAGCGGGGCCTCCGATCGAACCCGCTCGTGATCCTCCCCGTCGGGGCGCTCGAGGCCCACGGCCCCCACCTGCCCCTCGGGGCGGACCAGATCCAGGCGGAGCAGACGGCCATCGCTCTCGCGGAGCGGGTCGATGGATGGGTCGCGCCGACGATTCCGTACGGATCCGCCCCCGGGGCGCGGAAGTTCCCCGGGACCGTCTCGCTCTCGATCGCTCAGCTCGAGGTCCCCACGCAGGGCGTCCTCTCCGAGTTCGCCCGATCCGGAGTCCGGCGGATCCTCGTCCTCTCCGGCCACGGCGAGCGCGGTCACATGGCCGCGCTCCGCGAGGCAGCCGACGAGGCGATGCGGGTCCACCCGGGCCTCAAGGTGGTCGTCCTCTGCGACTACGAGTTCGTCTACGAGCTCCGGGGGAAGGAGTCCCCCGCGAGCGATGGTCACGCCGGCCTCCTCGAGACCTCGCGGGTGCTCGCGCTCGCCCCGGGCTCGGTCGGACCGGAGCGGCCCGTGGTCGAGTACAAGCACAGTCCCTTCGTCCCCGGATCCCCGACCGAGGCCGACTGGCCCGAGAGCGTGATCGGCGACACCCGACCCGCGTCCCCGGAGCTCGGGCACCGGGTGCAGGCGTACGTGCTCGATCGGCTGGTCCAGACGGTCCGCGAGCTGCTCCCCGCGTGAGTCGGTCGACCGATGAACGCGCCCGCCGAGTCGATCCGCATCCGCGGGGCGCGTCAGCACAACCTGAAGAACGTCTCCCTCGACCTGCCCCGCGGGAAGTTCATCGTCATCACGGGGGTCAGCGGTTCGGGGAAGTCCTCGCTCGCCTTCGACACGCTGTACGCCGAAGGGCAGCGCCGGTACATCGAGAGCCTGAGCGCCTACGCGCGCCAGTTCCTGGGGCAGATGGACAAGCCCGACGTCGACTCGATCGACGGGCTCTCGCCGGCGATCGCGATCGAGCAGCGCGCCGGCAGCCGGAACCCGCGCTCGACGGTGGGCACCGTCACCGAGATCTACGACTACCTTCGCCTCCTGTTCGCCCGGATCGGCGTCCCGCACTGCCCGAACGACGGGCAGGAGATCGCGCCGCAGTCGGTGGACCGGATCGTCGAGGCGGTCCGGTCGCGGGCAGGCGGCGAGAGGATCGACCTCCTCGCCCCGGTCGTCCGCGCGATGAAGGGCGAGCACCGCGACGTGGTCGACCGATTGCGGAAGGCCGGGTACCGCCGCTTCGTGATTGACGGGGTCGAGGTCCGCCTGCCCGGCGCGGAGATCCGCCTCGAGAAGAACAAGAAGCACACGGTCGAGGTCGTCGTCGATTCGTTCGAGGTCTCCGCCGAGGAGGAGAGCCGGCTCGCCGAGTCGGTCGCCCTCGCCCGAGAGCTCGGGGACGGGCTGGTCGTCCTTCGCCGATCGGGCGGAAAGCGAGAGACGTTCTCGAGCCGGCGCGCCTGCCCCGTCTGCGGCTTCTCGATTGAGGAGCTCACGCCCCGCATGTTCTCGTTCAACAACCCGATCGGCGCCTGCCCGGAGTGCTCGGGGATCGGCGCGACCCTGCACGCCGAGCCCGACCGGATCATTCCCGACAAGGACAAGCCGCTCACCCGCGCGATCAACGTCTGGGGCCTCACGCCGAGCGCGGAGTCGCTCGCCCGGTTCGCCTCGTTGTTCGGCCACGATCCCCGCCGACCGGTCCGGGAGCTCTCGGAGAAGGGGTGGAAGGCGCTCATGTACGGCTCGGAGCGGAGCGTCGGCGCCGCGGTGCGCGGTCCGGAGCAATGGTGGGTCTCGGGCTGGCTGCGGGAGGGTCTCGTCGCCGCGGTCGAGCGCCGCTGGCGGACCACGAAGAGCGAGGGCGCGAAGGAGTACTACCTCGGGTTCATGTCATTCGTCCCGTGCCGCAAGTGCGCGGGCCGTCGCTTGAAGCCCGAGAGCCTCGCGGTCACCGTCGAGGGCCGGTCGATCGCCGACGTCGCCGCGATGACGGTCCTCGACGCGGCCGCCCTGTTCCGGGGCCTCTCGCTCTCCGAGCGGGACGAACAGATCGTCGGGCAGGTCGTGAAGGAGATCCGGGCCCGGCTCGGCTTCCTCGAGAACGTCGGCCTGACCTACATCACGCTCGACCGCGTGAGCGGTTCGCTCTCGGGCGGCGAGGCGGAGCGGATCGCGCTCGCAACCCAGATCGGCTCGGGGCTGGTCGGGGTGCTCTACATCCTCGACGAGCCGTCGATCGGCCTGCACCCGAGGGACCACGCGCGGCTCCTCGAGACGCTCAAGACGCTCCGGGACCTTGGCAACACGCTGCTCGTCGTCGAACACGACGAGATGACGATGCGCGAGTCGGACTGGCTCGTCGATCTCGGCCCCGGAGCGGGCGTCCTCGGCGGCGAGATCCTCTACTCGGGCCCGCCCCAGCGGATCGGGGGAACGCCCCGATCCCTCACGGGGGAGTTCCTGTCGGGCCGGCGGTCGATCGCGGTCCCCGGCCGGCGCGCCCCGCCCGGCGCGCGGTTCCTCACGATCCGGGGCCCTCGGGAGCACAACCTGAAGGGGGACGACGTCCGGATCCCGCTTGGGCTCTTCGTCGCGCTCTCGGGGGTGAGCGGGAGCGGGAAGTCGACGGTCCTCGAGGAGATCCTCTACAAGGCGGTCCGTCGACACCTGGGCCTCGGGCGCGAGACCCCCGGGAAGCACGACTACATCGAGGGGATCGACCAGGTCGACCGCGTCCTCCTGATCGACCAGTCGCCGATCGGGCGGACGCCGCGGTCGAACCCGGCGACGTACACGGGGATCATGACCCCGGTGCGGGAGCTGTTCGCGGGTCTCCCGGAGGCGAAGGCCCGCGGGTTCGCACCCGGGCGGTTCAGCTTCAATGTGGCAGGCGGCCGCTGCGAGGCGTGCGAGGGCGACGGGGTCCTCCGCTACGAGATGCACTTCCTCCCCGACGTCTACGTCGTCTGCGAGGAGTGCCGCGGGAAGCGGTTCAACGCCGAGACCCTCGAGGTGAAGTTCAAGGGGAAGACGATCGCGGACGTCCTCGCGATGACGGTCGACGAGGCGCTCGCGTTCTTCCAGTACCACCGGCGGATTGCCTCCCGCCTCCAGCTGCTCAAGGACGTCGGCCTGGGCTACATCTGCCTCGGCCAGAGCGCGACGACGCTCTCGGGTGGCGAAGCGCAACGGATCAAGATCGCCTTCGAGCTCGCGAAGCCGCCGACCGGCCGGACGCTCTACCTCCTCGACGAGCCCACGACCGGCCTCCACTTCGCGGACGTCGAGCGCCTCCTCGAGGTCCTCTTCCGCCTGCGGGCCGGCGGCAACACGGTCGTGGTCATCGAGCACAACCTCGACGTGCTGAAGAGCGCCGACTGGCTCATCGACCTCGGTCCCGAGGGCGGGGCCGCGGGCGGCCGGGTCGTGGCGTCGGGGACCCCGGAGGAGGTCGCGCGCGTCCCGCCGTCGCACACGGGCCGGTTCCTCGCCCCCCTCCTCGGCCGGCTCGCGCCGATCGCCCGCCGGGCCCGGGCATGACGGAGGAGTCCCCGCGGGAGCTGCCGTCGTTCGTGCCGGCGAGCGAGCTCGCCGCGGCCACGAACGAGGGGTTCCGCAAGGGACCCGACGTGCCGGGGGTCTATCTCTTTCGCTCGCCCCGGGGCGAGGTCGTCTACGTGGGAAAGGCGCGGAGCCTACGCCGCCGCGTCCTCGACCACTTGCGCGCGCGCATCGAGAAGGACGGGACGATCCTCGCGCAGAGCGCGAGCGTGGAGTTTGTACCGACCTCGAGCGAGCGGGAGGCGCTCCTCCTCGAGGCGAGCCTCGTCAAGCAGTACCAGCCGCCGTACAACGTGCTCTTGAAGGACGACAAGAGCTACCCCTACCTCGCGGTGAGCGTCGGGGAAGAGTTCCCCCGGATCGTGCTCGTGCGCCGGCCCCGGCGGCGGGCCGGGGTCCTCCTGTTCGGTCCGTACACGAGCGCCCGGGAGGCCCGCGGGGTCGAGCGGCTCCTCGGCGACCTCTTCCAGCTCCGCCGGTGCGTGCGGCTTCCCAAGGCGGCCTGCCTCTACTACCACCTCAAGGTCTGCAGCGCGCCGTGCATCGGAGCGATCGACCGCGACGCCTACCGGGCCCAGATCGACCGGGCGACCGACCTCCTCCGGGGCAAGGTCGCGCTCGTGCGCCCCGAGGTCGAGGCGGAGATGCGACGGGCCGCCGCCCGGGAGGAGTTCGAGCGGGCGGCGATGCTGCGCGACGCGCTCGGCGGCCTCGGCGCGCTCGCCGAGCGGCAATCGGTCGTCGGCCGGGGGTCCGGACGGGTCGACGTGCTCGGGCTCGCCTTCCCGAACGACCCCGCGACGCTCCGCGTGGCGGTGGGGCTGCTCCGCGTGGAGGACGGGGAGGTCCGTCAGACCGAGCCGCACCTCGTCGCGATCCCCGCGGACGACATGCCCGAACCGGGCGAGGTGCTGCGCCAGTTCCTCACCCAGTACTACGGGGCGCAGTTCGAGCTCCCCGACCGGATCTACGTCGCGGGGGCGCGGCCGGCCGGGATCGACGCCACGCTCGACGAGCTGTTCGGATGCCGGGGGGTCGAGGTCGTCTTCCGGCCGTCGGGTCGCTACGCCTCGCTCGGACGGCTGGCCGAGCGCCTCGCCCGCGCGACGGTCGACCAGGTCGTCCCCCGCCCGACGCCCCGGGCGGTCCTCGAGGCGCTGCAGAGCCTCCTGCGGCTCCCGACGATCCCGAACCGGATCGAGGGGATCGACATCTCGATCTTCCAGGGCTCGGAGGCGGTCGGCTCGCTCGTCGTCTTCGAGCGGGGGCTCCCCAAGCGCTCGGAGTACCGGCGCTTCCGGATCCGGACCGTCCCGGGGATGAACGACTTCGCGATGGTGGCGGAGGTCGTCCGGCGCCGCTATCTGCGGCGCCTCGCCGAGGAGGAGGTCCTGCCCGACCTCCTCCTCATCGACGGCGGCGCGGGCCAGCTCTCGGCGGCGTTGAGCTCCCTCACCGAGCTCGGGCTCGCCGATCGGATCCCGACGATCGGGCTCGCGAAGCGGGAGGAGGAGGTCTACCAGCCGGACCGCGCGACCCCGCTCCAGCCGAACCCGAACGCTCCTCCGATGCTCCTGTTGAGGGCCGTGCGGGACGAGGCGCACCGGTTCGCGGTGACGTACCACCGGACCCGGCGCCGGATGCGGCTCAAGGAGGAGTTCCGGGCCGCCGACGGGAACCTACCCCGACCCTCGCCCGTCTGAGGGGGGTCGCGAGCGCTACCTTCCGTTCGCCTTGCGCTCGGGGGCCCCGATGAACGGCATCCCCTGGACCCGACGTGCGACCTCGCTCGTCGGGAGGCGGCGGAGGTCCTGGGCCGGTTCGAGGATCGCGACGTCGAGCGCCTCGGGTTGGAACGGCGTGGGCGACCCCTCCGCGACCGCCTGGACGGCGAGCTTGAACGCGGACTCCTCGGTGAGGTGCTCGGGCAGTTTCTCTTCGAGGAAGTCGGCGACCGCGCGACGGTTGCGCCCGATCGCGTAGGCCTTCCACCCGATCGTCGCCCCGCTCGGATCGAGCTCGACGAGGCCCGGGACCCCGTTCGTGAACCCGCCGAGGAGGAGGCTCACGGCGAACGGGCGGGTGCCGCCGAACTGGGTGAACTGCTGGAGGAGCGTCCCGAGGGCGTGGCCGAGGAGGGCGTACGGGGCCGACTCCCCGTAGGTGAGCCGGTGGCGTTGCGCCTCGACCCGGAGGAACTCGACGAGGACGCGCGAGTCGGCGATGAGGCCCGCCGTCACGCATCCGAGGCCCGCGTCGATCGCGAAGCTCTTCTCGATCGAACCCGCCTCCGCGAGCGAGCTCACGGGAAGGTTACGGTAGGCCACGAAGACGATCCCCGTCTCGTAGGCGACCGCGACCGCCGTGCCGCCCATCTGGATCGCCTGCAGGGCGTACTCGACCTGGAAGAGGCGGCCGTCGGGCGAGAAGACGGTGCTCGCACGGTCGTAGGCCATCTGGCCGGGTTGCATCTCCATCGCTGGCCGTCCCTCGTGGGTGCGCCGCCCATTCGGGTGGGGGATTTGAGCCTAAGCCCCGACGGCGCGCGGACCTCACTTGGTGGCAATCGGCCACCACGGGGCTCGGCCCTCCCCCGGGCCGTGGGAGCCGGCGGGCCGTCGGCCCGAGCGTCCGGGGCCGGCGCGTCCGACGGAAACCCTTTTCCCGCGTCCTTCGCGTCCGTTCGACCGATGGAGGTCGAAGGGCTCCAGCAGCTCCCGATGGCGTCGAGCCATCGTGGACCGCTCTCCCCGGCGTGCACGCAGTGCGCGGAGGGCCGAAAGATGGTGCTCTTCGTCACCGGGATCTGCCGCTTCCGCTGCTTCTACTGCCCGGTCTCGCCCGGGCGCAACCAAAAGGACGTCGTCTACGCGAACGAGCGCCGCGTCCTCTCGGACGAGGACGTCCTCGAGGAGGCGCACGCGATCGGGGCCGCGGGGACCGGCATCACGGGCGGGGACCCGCTCGGCGTGGTCGACCGCGTCGAGCACTACGTCCGGCTGCTGAAGCGGGAGTTCGGCCCTTCGCACCATATCCACCTCTACACGCACGAGCCGAACCCCGAGAAGCTGCGGCGGCTCGCGGCGGCCGGCCTCGACGAGTTCCGCCTGCACATCCCGCACTACCTGTGGGGTCCCCTCGCCTCCGATGGGGGCGCGTACCGGGCGGTTCTCGAGGAGGCTCCGGCGTGGGGGATCCGGCGCGGGGTCGAGATCCCCGTCCTCCCGGAGAAGGAGCCCGAGCTGCGGCGGCTGATCCAAGCCCTCGATCGGATCGGAGTCGACTTCGTGAACCTGAACGAGCTCGAGTTCTCCGAAACGAACGAGGAGAAGCTGCGGGAGCGCGGCTACCGCACCGACCGGCGCAACGGCTGGGGCGTGCGGGGGAGCCGCGCCGTGGCGGAACGGGTCGTCCGGGAGATGCGCCTCCGGGTCCCGGTGCACTACTGCTCCTCCCGATTCAAGGACGGCGTCCAGCTGCGCCAGCGGCTCCTGCGTCGCGCGGAGCGCACCGCGCCCTCCTTCGCCGAGCGCACGTCCGACGGGACGGTCGTGCTTGGGATCGTCGAGGCCGGCCCCGCGGGCGACCTCGCCCGGTGGGCGTCGGGGATCGCGCGGCGGGTCCGGGTCGGCCCGGACGACTACCGGGTCGACCTCGCGCGCCGTCGCGTCGAACTCGCCCCGGACGCTTTGCGCCGGGCAGCGCGGCGGCTCCCCTGGCCCGCCTTCGAGGTGGAGGAGTACCCGACCGCCGATTCGCTCGAGGTCGAGCGGAGCCCGCTCAACCCGGCCGCTCGGTCGAGGGCGGCGATGGTGACGGGCGGCACGTAGCCTTCGTCGCACTGGTGACCGCCCCAGGTCAGGTATCGCTGGTCCCCTCGCCGGTTCTTGATCGAGCACGGGCCCCAACCGGAGTCCTCGGCGCCGTACCACATCGGACAGTCCTTGCAGTGGAGATCGGGAAGACCCCGCCGACCGGCCGAGCGTGGGCGGCGGGTCCGGGAGCTCACGCGGCGCCCCCTTCGGAACCGAGGCGCCAGGCGCGGACGGTGCTCGCCATCAGTTCGGAGACCGTGACCGGACCGACCCCGCCGGGCACCGGGCTCAGTCCAGCGGCCCAGCCGTCGAGGGCCGCCGCGTCGGCGTCGCCCACGGAACGGGACCCGCTCGTCTTGGTCGGGTCGGGCACGGTCGAGGTGCCGACGTCGATCAGGTAGGCGCCCTCCGGTACGTTCGTCCGGTTGAGCAGGTTCGGGCGTCCGACGCAGGAGAAGATCGTGCGGGCGTTCCGCAGCACCTTCGCGAGATCGTGGACGCGGGAGTGGGCGAGCGTGACCGAGGCGTTCATCCCGGGGGCCCGGCTGCTCAGCAGGAGCGCGAGCGGAAGGCCGACCGTTTCGGACCGCCCGACCACCGCGACCGGTTCCCCCTCGATCGGGGCTTCGTAGTGGCGGGCGACGGCGACCGCGGCGAGGGCGACGGCCGGGACGTGCACGGGCCGTTGGGCCACCAGCCGGCCCAGGTTGGCCGGTCCCACCCCATCCACGTCCTTCTCAGGCCGCACCGCGCTGATCGCCGCGTAGAAGTCGAACGGGGCGGGGAGCGGATGCTCGAGGAGGATCGCGTGCACGTCCGGATCGGCGTCGAGGCGCCGGAGCCGCTCGAGAAGCTCGGGGGGTCCGTCCGTCGGGACCAGCGGCTCCTCGCGGAACCGGACCCCGACCGCGGCGGCGCCCTTCCCCTGCCGTCGGAGATAGAAGCGGAAGGGACTATCCGTATCTCGGTGGACGCTGACCAGAGACGGCGGGCTGGCCCCGGGACCTGCCCTCGCGATCGCGGCCCGGGTCTCGGCGTCCATCGCCTCGGCCACGGGCTTGCCCTCCAACCGCCGCGTCATGAGATCGCCCTCGGGGCCGAGGAGCCGAGCGGCGTAGATAACGGGCGGTATGCCTCGCGGAGGGTTCCCCGGAGTCCCGTCGCACAGGCGAAGGTGAAATGGCCTTCCGGGAAGGGATTTATAGACACCCCATCATAGATTGCCCGGCGGAACGGCCTCACCGCACGGAGGGTCGGGACGCCCACATGGTCGAAGGAGCGGGAACACCGTCGGGGGAAGCCGGAGAACCGACAGCTCCGACCGATCTCGGAAGCTGGGGACGTACGCTGCCCTACACCTCCTCGGCGCAGGTCGAGGTGCCGCCGCGTCTGCTCGACCAGGTCATCGGACAGGACGAGGCGGTCGAGGTCGCCCGCAAGGCGGCGACGCAGAAGCGCCACATGATCCTGATCGGCGAGCCGGGGACGGGCAAGAGCATGCTCGCCCGGGCGATGGTCGACTTCCTGCCGAAGGAGCAGCTCCAGGACATCCTCGCCTACCCGAACAACGAGGACCCGAACGAGCCGAAGATCCGGGTCGTGCCGTCCGGGAAGGGCAAGGAGATCGTGGCGGCCCAGAAGCTCGAGGCCGCCCAGAAGAAGGAGCAGAAGACGATCCTGTTCATCGTCATCGCGCTCGCGATCTTCGCGCTCACGATGTACATCGTGCTCACGAGCCACCCCCCCGACCTCACCGCGCTCCTGATCGGGCTGTTCATCATCCTGCTGATCTACGTCGTGATCCGGTTCTCGGGGGGACGTAATGACGCGAACGCCGGCGTCGCGAAGCTCCTCGTGAGCCACACGCCCGACGAGAAGCCGCCGTTCATCGACGCCACCGGCGCCCACGCGGGCGCGCTGCTCGGGGACGTGAAGCACGATCCGTTCCAGTCGGGGGGGCTCGAGACCCCGCCGCACGAGCGGGTCGAGGTCGGGGCGATCCACAAGGCGAACGGGGGGGTGCTGTTCGTCGACGAGATCAATCTCCTCAAGATCGAGAGCCAGCACTCGCTCCTGACCGCGCTCCAGGAGCGGAAGTTCCCGATCGTGGGCCAGTCGGAGCGCTCGGCCGGGGCGATGGTGAAGACCGAGCCGGTCCCGTCCGACTTCGTCCTCGTCGCCGCGGGGAACGTCGACAGCGTCCAGACGATGCACCCGGCGCTCCGCTCGCGGATCCGGGGCTACGGCTACGAGCTCTACGTGAAGTCGACGATGCCCGACACGCTCGAGAACCGGATGAAGCTCGTCCGGTTCATCGCGCAGGAGGTCCAGAAGGACAAGAAGATCCCGCACTTCGACCAGGACGCGATCACCGAGGTGATCCGGGAGGCGCAGCGCCGCTCGGGTCGCTCGGGGCAGCTCACCTTGAGGCTCCGCGAGCTCGGAGGGCTCGTCCGCGTTGCGGGGGACATCGCGCTCTCCGAGGGGTCGCCGATCGTGCACGCCGAGCAGGTCGTGCGCGCGAAGCGGGCGAGCCGGTCGCTCGAGCAGCAGATCGCGGACCGCTACATCGAGCGCCGCAAGGAGTACCACATGTTCACGACCGTCGGGAGCGCGGTCGGGGTCGTGAACGGGCTCGCGGCGATCAACGCGCAGTCGGGGATGGCCGAGTTCTCCGGGATCGTCCTTCCGATCGCCGCGGAGGTCACCCCCGCCCAGACGCGCGACGGCGGCGTCGTCGTCGCGACGGGCAAGCTCGGGGAGATCGCCCGAGAGGCGGTGCAGAACGTCAGCGCCCTGATCAAGAAGTACACGGGCGAAGACATCTCGCGCTACGACATCCACATCCAGTTCGTCGGCGCCTCCGACGGGGTCGAGGGCGACAGCGCCTCCGTCTCGATCGCGACCGCCGTCATCAGCGCGCTCGAGGGGGTCCCCGTCGACCAGTCGGTCGCGATGACCGGGTCGTTGAGCGTGCGCGGCCAGGTCCTCCCGGTCGGCGGAGTGACCGCGAAGGTCGAGGCGGCCGCGGACTCCGGGATCCGGCGGGTCCTCATCCCCGAGGAGAACATGGACGATCTCGTCCTCGAGTCGAGGTACAAGGGGACGGTCGAGGTGATCCCGGTCCGCACGCTCCGGGACGTGCTCAAGTACGCGCTCGTCGGCCAGGGGTCGAAGAAGGAGTCCCTCCTCGAGCGCCTCGCCGCGATGGTCCACGCCACGAGCCGGAACGGCGAAGAGGTCCCGACGTCCCCGGCGGTCGCCCCGGCGGCGAACTCCGGACGTCCGGCGGGTTCGTGAGAGCGTCCTCCTTCCGCGTCCCGGTGCACCCGCCGGCTCCGCCGCGACCGTTCCCCGGCGAACCCGAGGAGGACGACGAGGAGCGGTTCACCGACCGTCCCTGCTACGAGTTCAATGCCGCCCTCGGCGACGCGTCCGACGACCGGCATTGCCGGCACTGCCGCCACTATCTGACGTCGCGGTGCCCGCACATCGACGAGTTCCTGGACGACGTGGACGATTTGAGTCCGGAGTGAGTCGGGGGCCCGTGCGCGGCCTGCTCATCGGCCGGTTCCAGCCGTTCCACGGCGGGCACCTCGAGGTCGTGCGCACGATCCGCTCGACCCGACCCGCCGAGCACCTCCTCCTCGGGGTCGGGAGCGCGCAGGAGTCGTTCACGTGGAAGAACCCGTTCACCGCCGGGGAGCGCCTCGAGATGATCGCGCGGGCGCTCGACGAGGCGAAGATCACCGACTGCACCGCCCTCCCGATCCCGGACATCCAGCGCCACGCGATGTGGGTGACCTACCTCCAGTCCCAGCTCCCCCCGTTCGAACGGGTCTACACCAACAATCCCCTGACGCAGCTCCTGTTCGAGAAGGCCCGGATCTCGGTGGAGAACCCACCGGTCTTCGACCGGCACCGCTACGAGGGGGAACACATCCGCGAGCTGCTCGCCTCGGGCAAGGATTGGCGCGCGCTCGTCCCTCCGAGCGTGGAAGGGTACCTCGAGGAGATCGGCGCGCCCGCGCGGCTCGCCCTGTTGAAGACCGGAGAGGGCCGCCCGGCGAAGCGACGCGGCGCATGAGCGACCCGGGCGCGACCGCGCGTCGACGGGCCCGCGCCTTCCCCGAGCTGCCCGAGTGGGCGGGCCCCACGACCCGGCTGGTCCACGGGGCCCGGCGACCGGACTGGAACGCGGGCTCCGTGGTCCCGCCGATCTACCAGACGACGACCTTCCACTTTCCCGCCGAGCACTCCGAGGCGCGCGACCGCGGGGATGTGTACCTCTACTCGCGGCTCGCGAACCCGTCGGTCGAGGGGCCCGAGGAGACGATCCGACGGCTCGAAGGGGGCGACTCCGCGCGGCTGTTCGGCTCGGGGATGGGGGCGATCACCTCGACCGTCCTGTCGCTCGTCCGCGCGGGCGACGAGGTCGTGGCACCGGCCGGGCTCTACGGGAGCACGCAGGACCTCCTCACCGACCTCCTGCCCCGGTTCGGCGTGCGCGTGCGCATGCTCACCGGCGAGGAGGCCCGGTCCCCCGAGACCGCGATGGGCCCGGACACCCGGCTCGTCCTCGTGGAGAGCCCGACGAACCCGGGACTGCACGTGCACGACCTCGCCCGATGGGCGAAGGCGGCCCACGGGGTCGGGGCGCTCTTCCTCGTCGACAATACGTTCGCGACGCCGATCAACCAGCATCCGCTCGCGCTGGGAGCCGACGTCGTCCTCCACAGCGCCACGAAGTACCTCGCCGGCCACTCGGACCTCCTGGCGGGCGCCGCCGTCGGGTCCGCGGAGGTCATGGCCCGGGTCGACGCGAAGGGCTACCTCGGAGCGTCCCTCGATCCGTTCGCGGCGTTTCTGCTCGCGCGCAGCCTCCCGACCCTGGGCCTGCGGGTCGCGCGTCACAACGAGAACGGGCGCCGGGTCGCCGAAGCGCTCCGCGACCATCCGGCCATCGAGCGCGTCCACTATCCCGGTTCGGCGAGCCTCGAGGAGGAGGCGATCGCGGCGCGGCAGATGCAGGGACGCGGCGGGATGCTGTCGCTGTCGCTCCGCGGGGGCGCCCCATCGATCGACCCCTTCCTCGGTCGCCTGCGCTTTTTCCACGTGGCCTCGAGCCTGGGATCGGTGATGAGCCTCGTCAGCGTCCCCATTCAGTCCTCGCACCGGCACCTCTCGGAAGTGGAGCTCTCTCGCCTCGGCATCGATCCCGGATTCGTGCGGCTTTCGCTCGGGATTGAAGATCCGGAGGACCTGGTCCGCGACCTGACCGAGGCGCTGGACGCGATCGTCTAGTTCGGCGCCGCCAGCATTATAGTCGCGTCCCCTTCGTCCGCCGGCGGCGCCACTGTAGCTCAGCTGGCAGAGCGGCTGATTCGTAATCAGCAGGTCGGGGGTTCAAGTCCCTCCAGTGGCTGGCTTCTACCTTTGACGTCACGCGAATACACTTAAGTAAACTGATTGACCTAGCTTGACCGAGCCATGGCTGTCAAGACCATCACCATCACGGTGGAGGCTTACAACGCGCTGAGTCGGGTGAAGCAGGCTCACGAAAGCTTCAGCGACACCGTCCGCCGTCTCGCCGAACACTCCATTCCTCTGACGGACTTCGCCGGTGCGTGGGCCGACGCACCCGAGGACCGATTGGAAGAGATCGAACGGTTCCTCGAGACCTCGGGGCGACTGGGTTGGGCCCGATTGAAGAGTCGGACTCGTAGGAATCGAGCGAAGTAATGGTCTCGCTGGACTCGACCTTCGTCATCGATCTTCTACGGCGGCGGGCAACCGCGGTTGAGATGGCCACTTCGTTCGAACAACAGAAACTGGCCGTTTGCATCTCGCCCCCGGCCGCGGTCGAAGTGCTCGCGGGCGGCCATCGACTGGGTGGCGAGTACCTGCAGCGAGTCCGCGCCCTCCTGGCCTCTCTGCCGGTATTGCCTTTCGATGAGGAGGCAATCGAGTCCACGGCGCGTATTGCGGCCGACCTCATGGCCCGAGGAGAGCGACTTTCGGAGGGCGACCTCTTGATTGCGGGGATTTCGCTGCGCCATGGCGAAGAAGTGGTCACCCGCGATCGGGCTTTCGGACGTGTTCGGGGCTTATCCGTCCGTTTCTACGAGTGACCTGGCGGAGCCGCGAGATTCTTCTATCTCGGCAGGCTCGCGAATCCATGAGCGAGAGAGCTCGTCGCCTGGCGAGAGTGACCGGAATCGGAGGAGTCTTCCTCAAGTCCAGGTCCCCCCTCAGGTTGGCTGCGTGGTACCGCCGGTATCTGGGACTTGCAATCTCACCCCGGGGACAGGTGGCGACCTGGGACTGGCGATCCGCTCGAAACTCGCGACGAGTCGGAAGCACACTGTGGGCCGCACTCGGATCCGATGAGCGGCAATGGGGGTCCGGAAACCCCACGGCGCGGGTAAACTACCGTGTGGACGACCTCGACCGCCTCTTGGCGCAGCTGCGCCGTGCCCGAGTCCGAGTCGACGACCGAATCGAGGAGTCCTCCTACGGGCGGTTCGGCTGGGCATACGACCCCGAAGGAAATCGGCTCGAGCTATGGGAGCCTCCTCAGCGGTATCGTTCTCCGGAGAAACACACCCCCATGGAGTAGACGCTCCACCCTTCGAACCATCGAAGGGGAAGCGGTATCGGCGAATCATTCGGCGGCGCAGAGTACAGAAACCGAATCAAGTCGCGCTCTGAGCGGGCTCTAGGCGCGGCGCAGGTGGGGACTTGAACCCTTAGTTTAGGTTCCTCCAGTGGCTGCTTTCTTCCTCGATGTGGCACCGGGAACGAGTTGCAGAGAAGTGCGAGCAGTCCGGAGCGCCGCCCCGGCGGGAGCACCACCGTTCGAGCCCAAAGGTCCGTCTGAGCGATCGTTCCATGTGTTATCGCTTAACCCCACCAGTTCGCCCGGAATCTCTCTCGACCCGCGTTAGGATCGAGCGCTCGCGCCATCAGTGCCCGCGCGAGCTCGAGCATGGGCTCCGGGTCGACCCGCTTCTTCCGCAACTGTATCATCAGCAGCTCGAGGATCTTCCCCGACTGCTCTCGGAAGGCGATTCCCC
>JASHPK010000039.1 GCA_030038095.1 Thermoplasmata archaeon
GTGAACCCCCCGATCGCGACGATCAGGAGCGAGTCGATCGCGGTGAACCCGAGGAAGAGGCTCGCGACGGCGAGGAGGTAGACGCCGGCCGCGACCATCGTCGCGGCGTGGATGAGCGCCGAGACGGTCGTGGGACCTTCCATCGCGTCCGGGAGCCAGACGTGGAGCGGGAACTGGGCGCTCTTGCCCGCGGCTCCCCCGAGGATCATGATGCCCGCGATGGTGAGGATCGTGGCGTTGCCGCCCATCGAGGCGGCGAGGAACGGCGTCGTGCCGTTCACGAAGACGAAGCCGTTCGCCGCCCAGCCGCCGTTCGGGCCCGAGGTCGCGTAGTAGGCGAAATACAGGAAGATCCCGAGCAGGAACATCACGTCGCCGACGCGGGTGACGAGGAACGCCTCCTTCGCGGCGCTCGGCTTCTCGTAGTAGAAGCCGATGAGGAAGTACGAACAGACCCCGACCAGCTCCCAGAACAGGAAGAACTCGAGGAGGTTGTCGGCGATCACGAGGCCGTTCATCGAGGCGAGGAACAGCGAGAGCTCGGCGTAGTACCGCGGCAGCCCGCGGTCGTGGTGCATGTAGCCGATCGAGTACAGCATCACGAGGAAGCCGATCACCGTCACGACGAGGAGCATCAGGGCCGAGATCGGGTCGACCAGCGTGCCCATGACGAGCGAGAGCCCGTGCGGGAACGGCCCCGCCGGCGGGAGGTGGAGCCAGGTGTACTGGACGTTCGTGTAGCTGCTCGGGTCGAGCATCTCGCCGGCCGCGATGAGGACCCCGAGGACCATCGCCGCGCCCGCGAAGGCGACGGCGATCCAGCCTCCCCATTCGAGGCGACGGAGGCGCGTGCCCGCGAGGCCGACGATGATGAACGCGAGGACGGAGAGCAGCGGGACGAGGAACGCCCAGCCGAACAGCCCGTTGAGCCCGCTCGTTCCGGTCCCCTCCTTAGAGCTTCAGGTCCGTGGCCTGGGCGACGTCGATCGTTCCCTTCAGGCGATTGAGCGCGAGCACGATCGCGAGTCCGACGGCGACCTCCGTCGCCGCGAAACCGACCAGCACGACCGCGATCGACTGGCCGGTGAGCCCGCTCGTCGCGCCCGAGAAGGCCGCAAAATAGACGAAGTTCAGGATCGCCGCGTTCATGCCGATCTCGATGGCGATCAGGATCAGGATGAAGTTCCGCCGCGTGAGGATCCCGAAGATCCCGATCGCGAGGAGGGCGGCCGAGAGCGCGAGGAAGCCGGTGAGCGCCAGGGCGGTCATTCGCGGCCCTCCCGGACGAGGTAGATCGCGCCCGAGACCGACGCGAGCATGATCAGGCCGAGCAGGAGGAGCCACGGACCGTTCGGCCCGAAGAGGTTCGCGCTCAGGTAGGTGGGGTCGTAGGATCGGATCGGCTGCTCCGACTGGGAGAACTCGCCGATCGCCGAGATCACGAAGAGGAACGTGACGAGCGCGAGCGCGAGCGGGGCGGGGCCGATGCCGGTCACGGCCTCGCGCGAGAAGATCCGCTTCCGCGTCGTCATGATCCCGAAGAGGAGCAGGACCGTCACGGCTCCGGCGTAGACGCCGAGCTGCAGGACCCCGAGGAACGGCGCCTCGAGCAGAAAGTAGATCGCGGCGAGGTCGACGAAGAAGACCGCGATCCACATGATCGTGTGGACGAGCTCGCGCACGAGCAACGCCGCGAGCCCCGTGACGAGGGCGATCACGGCCAGGCCGAGGAACGCCAGTTCCTCGAGGCTCACTTGCGGGTCCCCCAGAACAGGCACTCTTTCGGGCAGACGCTGATGCAGGTGCCGCAGCGAACGCAATCGGAGTCGTTGACGACCGGTTCCTTCCAGATCCGCTTCGGGACCTTCTCGCCGGGCTTCGCCTCCGGCTTCGGGATGTCGAGCATCGTGATGCACTGCGTGGGGCAATCCCGCGCGCACGCGTTGCACCCGATGCACAGGGGAGGTTCGAGAAGGATCGAGTCCTCGTTCGCCGGCCGCGCGAGCCGGATCGGATTCATGGGGAGCTTGTGCTGGTAGATCTCGAGCATCCGCTGCGGGGAGAAAACCATCTCCGACCGCTTCGAGGTGGAGTTCTCGTAGCGGGTCGTCATGGTGAGGCACCCCTCGGGGCACGCATCCGAGCAGAACCCGCAGTAGCTGCACTTGCCGTAGTCGATCTGCGGGCACTTCTTCGGATGCTTCGGGTCCCCGCCGGGCACCGTCACCATCTCGATGCAGAGGTCCGGGCAGCTGAACGCGCAGAGGTTGCAGCTGATGCAGGTCGAGATGTTGAGCGCGTGGACCCCGCGGTAGTTGTCCCACACCTGGCCGACGCCGATCGGCTTACCGGGGGCGACCGCGACCTTCTCCCGGAACTTCGGGTCCTCGAGCCGCTCGTAGGGATAGATGATCGTCGACGGCCGGAAGAGGCTCTTGCCGAACTGGCGGGCGGCCGTGGCCATCGGTCGGGCGACCCAGAGGATCGGGTTCTCGCCGGGCTTCTCCTTGGCGGTGATCTCGCTCGCCATGTTTCGCCTCCTAGACCCCCGGGGACGGCACGCAGCCGAACAAGGGCAGGCACTTCACCGTGACGAGCACCGCCGCGAGGAAGATCGCGAGCAGGCTCAGCGGGATCATCCGGTTCCAGCCGACCCGAAGGAGCTGGTCCGTGCGGACGCGGGGGAGCGAGGCGCGGACCCAGACGAACAGGCCGAAGACGAGGTAGGTCTTGACCATGAAGATCACGATCCCGGCGAGCGGGAACGAGGTGAGCGACGACGGCACCCAGGTGGGCAACGTCCAACCGCCGAGGAAGAGCAGGACGACGAGGAAGCTCCCGACGAGGCCGCGGAGGTAGTCGGCGAGCATGAAGAACGCGAAGAGCATCCCGCCGTACTCCGTGTTCCACCCCTCGACCAGCTCGGCCTCGGCCTCGGGGAGGTCGAACGGGATCCGCTCCATCTCCGCCAGCATCCCCGCGACGAACACGATGAGGGCGACCACGAGGGGTCCCCAGAACCAGTAGTTCTGCTGCTCGTAGACGATCGTCGTGAGGTCGAAGCTCCCCGCCACGATCACCACCGCGACGACCGCGAGGAGGATCGGCACTTCGTAGGCGATCATCTGGGCGGCGGACCGCATCCCGCCCATCAGCGAGTACTTGTTGTTGCTCGACCAGGCGCTCACGAAGATGAACAGCGGCGCGAACGAGAAGATGACGAGGGCGAGGAGCAGGGTGAGCGGCAGGGTGCCGCCGTTCCAGCCGGTGGAGATCGGGAGGACCCCGAAGATGATCAGGCTCGTCGCCATGTAGGCGGTCGGGCCGAAGTAGAAGCCGGCGGAGTCGGCCTCGCGCGGACGCACGGTGAATTTGCGGAACAGCTTGAACCCGTCCGCGAAGTTCTGGAGCAGGCCGGCGTAGCCGACGTGCATCGCCCCCCGCCGGTCCATGAACCGGCCGAGGAGCTTGCGCTCCCACCAGATCAGCATGATCGTGTTGATCATGCTCGCGGCCAGCAGGATGATCGCGAAGAACAGGATCGCGAAGCCCAGGACGACGTCGCTCGAGAGGATCCAGCCATGGATCGGCTGGGGAAAGACCGACGCGACCCCCCGGGCGATGACCGTCGAGAGGTCGTAGGAGACGGAGAACAGGGTGACGGTTGACATCCGAGGACCCCGCTAGCGGTCGACCTCGCCCACGCAGACGTCGACGCTGCCCATGATCGGAGGGATGTCGGCGACGTGGTAGCCGACGAGGTACTGCCGGGCCGCGCTGATGTTCGCGAAGACCGGCGAGCGGAACTTCACCCGGTACGGGTGCTCGCCGCCCTCGTTGACGACGTACGCCTGCGCCTCCCCGTGGGGCTCCTCGACCGAGGAGAAGCCGACCCCCTTCGGGTAGTTGCGCTTCAACAGGTAGCCCTCGCGGCCGATCGGCGCGTACGGCGCGCCGAGCCAGCGGGGCAGGTTCTCCGCGAGGACCGGTCCGGGGTTCTGGTCCAGCCAGTCGAGGACCTGGCGCAGGATGCGCACCGACTGGCGCATCTCCTCCATGCGCACGAGATACCGGGCGGTCACGTCCGCCCCCTCCGCGACCGCGACGTCGAAGTCGAGCTGCCGGTAGACGGAATAGGGGCGGTCTTTGCGGAGGTCCCGCTTCATCCCCGCCGAGCGGAGCATCGGCCCGGTGACCCCGTGGGCGACGCAGTCGCTGGCCTTCAGGATCCCGAGGTTGTCGCAGCGCTTGCGGAAGATGTCGGAACCGAGGCAGAGCTGGTCGTACTCCCCGAACCGAGCGTCGAGCCAGTCGAGCACCTCGCGCGCGCGCGCCGTGAAGCCCGGCGGGAGATCGCTGCGGACCCCGCCCACGCGCAGGTACTCGTACGTGAGCCGGGCGCCCGTGTAGCTCTGGAAGAGGTCGAGGATCAGGTCCCGGTCGCGCATGCCGTAGAGGAACGGGCTCATCAGCCCGATGTCCTGAACGAACGCCGCGTACCACATGATGTGCGAGCCGATCCGCTGGAACTCGTCACACAGGACGCGCAGGTACTCCGCTCGCTGCGGAGGTTTCACGTGCAGCGCGTCCTCGGCGGAGAGGATGTACAGGTGCTCCCAGGCGAGGCCCGCCACGTAGCAGCACCGGTCCATCAGCGTGATGACCTCGTTGTAGTGGCGGTCCTCACTGATCTTCTCGATCCCGCGGTGCAAGAATCCCATCTCGGGGTCGACGTCGATCACGGTCTCGCCGTCGATCTTCACCCGGAGGTTCCACAGGCCGTGCGTCATGGGGTGCTGGGGCCCCATGTTGATCCACATCTCAGACACGGCGCGACTTCACCTCCAGCTCCTCGGGCTCGTGCAGCTTGAACGAGCGCAGGAGCGGATGGAACGCGTACCCCTCCGGCATCAGCAGGTGGCGGAGGTCCGGGTGGTGGTCGAACGTGACGCCCACGAACTCCCAGGCCTCGCGCTCGTGCCAGTTGGCGCTCGGCCAGATCCCGCTCGCGCTCTCCACGTGCGGCGCGTCGGCGGCGAGATCGGTCGAGAGCAGCGCGTACTGGCGCGCGTCGTCCGACCAGACGACGTAGAAGACCTCCCGGTGGTCGACCCAGTCGATCGCTCCGACCATCGAGAGATGGCGGAATCCAAGGTCATCCCGCACGGTCTCGAAGAGCTCGAGCGCACCGGCCGGTCGGAACCGCACGCGCCCCGCGGTCCCCGCGAACGGTTCGACCCCGAGGAGATTCTCCCCGAGCTTCGGGGAGATTCGGGCTTGGAGCTCCTCGGGCTGCACGGCCTTCCTCACGGAGCGCGTAGCGGGCGGTCTACTCCTTGCGTTCGCGGATCAGGTTCTCAAGACGCAGGATCCCATCGAGCATCGCCTCCGGGCGGGGCGGGCAGCCGGCGATGTAGACGTCCACCGGGATCAGCTTGTCGACTCCCGGTACGACGGAGTACGCCGTGCGGAACGGGCCGCCCCCGGTGGCACAGTTCCCCATCGCGATCACCCATTTCGGGTCCGGCATCTGCTCGTAGAGCGTGATCAGCTTGTGCGCGACCTTCCAGGTGACCGTCCCGTTCACGATCATGAGGTCGCACTGTCGGGGGGAGGAGCGCGGCACGACGCCGAACCGTTCCGCGTCCCACCGCGCGCCGAAGGCGGCGGCGAACTCGATCGCGCAGCACGCGAGGCCCCAGTGGAGCGGGAACAGCGAGTTGCGGCCGGCCCAGTTGAAGACGGGACGGATCACCTTCGCCTGCCCCTGCTCCGCGATGAGGTCCCCCAGGGTCTCCTTCGCGGCCGGGATGAACTGCGCGCTGCGCAGGGTCTCGATCTCGATGAACGGCACCGCCGGGGCCCCCGCCATCGGGAGCTCGACCGGGACCGAGCCGGCGGGCGGCGACGCCGCCGGGGCCGGTTTCGTTTGGGCGGCCGGCGTCGTCATATCACCCACTTCTTCTCCCCGCTGAGCGCGTAGTAGATCCCGGTGATCGCGAGGGCGGTGAAGCCGGTCGCGATGAAGACCGGGTACCATCCGGAGTTGACCCCGCGGAACGTCAGGCCCCACAGCGCGAGCACGAAACCGAGGACGTCGACCGCGACGAAGACGATCGCAAAGGTGTAGTGCTGCGTGGGGAAGTCGATCTGGGCCTCGCCCTCCGCCTCCTCCCCGCACTCGTACGTGGTCGCTTGCAGGTAGGATCGGCGGCGCTTCGCGCCGATCACTCGGTTTGCCACGATCGATCCGACGCCGAAGGCGGTCGCGAGGACCGCGAAGGCGAGGAACGTGACCACGCCGGCTTCCATCAGAGCCTCCTGCCGCTCACCGTTCTTGCTCCTCCGACCTCCGGTAGTTATTTAACGTGAACTTGGCGGCGGCCACCGGCGCGGGGTCCGAGGGTTTGAACCACCCTTCGGGTCGGGGTTATGGGTTCCTGACGCGTCCCCCGCGCGCGATGGCCGAGTCCGGCTTTCGCCCGCCGCTCACCCTCCCGGGTCGGTACGTCGAGCTGGTCCCGCTCTCGGCCGCGCACCGGGTCCCGTTGCACTACGCGGCCCGTGACCCCGAAATCCGACGGTACCTGAGGAACGGGCCGGGGAGCACGATCGAAGAGGTCGATGGCCTGATCGCGAAGCTCCTCGCGGCCCAGGCCGACGGCACCGATCTCCCGTTCACAACCCTCGGGCTGCCCGATCGCCGGCCGATCGGCATGACGCGGTATCTCCGGATCGAGCGGCAGGACCGGTCGGTCGAGATCGGCGGCACCTGGCTCGACTCGCACTACTGGCGGAGTCCGATCAACACCGAGTCGAAGTACCTGCTCCTCCGCCACGCGTTCGAGGTCGAAAAGGTCCATCGCGTGCAGCTCCAAACCGATCTCCGGAACGAGCGTTCCCAGCGGGCGATCGAACGACTCGGTGCCGTGCGCGAGGCGGTGTTGCGCGAGGACGTCCTCCTGCCCGGGCCTTACTACCGCTCGTCCGTGATCTACAGTGTGCTCGAGGGAGAGTGGCCGACGGTGCAGCGCCGGCTCGAAGGGTTCCTCGCGCGGCCATGGAACGGCGCTCCCGACGCGGGAGAGGACGGCGAGGCGCCGTGACCGGGGACGGATTCCATCCCCCGGTCGTCCTCGAGGGACGCTGGGTCCGGCTCGTCCCGCTCGTCCGCGAGCACATCCCCGAGCTCGCGCGCGCCGGACGGGACCCCGAGATCTGGCAGTACCTGCGCATCGGACCGGGTCGCAACCTCGAGGAGATGACTGCGCTCGTCGAGCACCACCTCGCGGAGCAGGCGAAGGGGACGGTGCTGCCGTTCACGATCCGCGTCCGACCGGACGACCGGGTCGGGGGGATCGTGCGGTACCTCGAGATCGACCGGGAGAACCGGTCGGTGGAGATCGGTACCTGGCTCGACTCGGCGTTCTGGCGGAGTCCGATCAACACCGAGGTGAAGCTGCTCACGATGCGCTACGCGTTCGAGGACGAGGGGGTGCATCGGTTCCAGCTCAAGACGGACGTGCGGAACGTACGCTCGCAGCGGGCGATCGAACGCCTCGGCGCCCAGCGGGAGGGGGTCCTCCGGGAGCACATCCTGCGGCCGGACGGGCAGTTCCGATCGTCGATCTACTACAGCCTCCTCGCCGCGGAGTGGCCCGCATCCCGCGAGCGGCTCGAGGCGATGCTGGCCCGTCCCTGGGGGGCCGCGACCGAGCGCCCGGCGCCCTGGTGGGCCTAGACTACGCTTCGCGGAACCTCGGCGGCCGCTTCTCGCGGAACGCGCGGATCCCCTCGGAGAGCTCGCCGCGCTGCGCGGCCTCGACCGCGCCCCGGCGCTCGAGCATCATTTGCGACTCCGCGCTCTCGCTGAACGCCGCGTGGAGCAGGCGCTTCACCTGACCGTAGGCGAACGTCGGCCCTGCCGCGAGCTCCTCGGCGCGGGCCCAGGCGCGGTCGGCGAGGTCCGCAGCTCGGACGACCTCGTGGACGAGGCCGAGCTCTCGAGCCCGACCCGCCGGGATCCGGGCGTTCGTGAACAGGAGCTCCTGCGCGAGACCGATCCCGAGGAAGTGCGGCAGGAAGTAGGTGAGTCCGCCGTCGGGCACGGCGCCGAGCGCGGGGAAGGCGGGGACGAGCAGCGCCTCCTCACCGGCGATCCTCCAGTCGGCGGCGAGCGCGAGCGAGAGCCCCCCGCCCGCCGCCACGCCGGGAAGAGCGGCGACCACGGGCTTCGGCATGCCGAGGATCTCCCGCACGCTGAGCTCCTGCTCCGCGGTGAGCGCGTGGAAGAGCTCCGGGAGTTCCTGGCGTTGCCGGTACTCGTCCATCACCGCGACGTCGCCCCCCGCGCAGAAGGCGCGACCGGCGCCGGTGAGGATGACGGCCCGCACGGCCCGATCGATCGCGACCCCCTGAAGGACCTCCCGGAGTCGCTTCATCGACGGGACATCGAGCGCGTTCAGGCGCTCGGGTCGATGGATCTCGATCCGAAGGATATCTCCCCGGCGCTCCGTCGCGATCGGCTCGTCCATCCGACGTCTTCCTCGCTAGCGGGAGGACGGAACGGGCGTCCCCGCGGGCGTCACGTCGCTCCCGGCGGCGGCCGCCGGCGGGGATCGGTCGAGGGAGCGGCGGTCCCCGGGGATGGCGGCGTGCCGGGAGAAGCGGGCGGCGGTGTCGAGCCCGGCCGAGAGGCGCTGGGCGGAGGCGCCACGTCGTCCGGCGCCGGGAGGTCGGGAATGCCGCCTCCCTTCGCGCCCCGGCCTCCGTACGGGTTGACCATCGAGGTCGACTCGTCCGACTCCGCCTTGATCTCGTCCTCGATCGACTTGATCTCGGTGAGCAGCTCCTCCTGCTTCGGGATCGGTCCGAGCACGTTGTCGATCGTGCCGATGCGATGCTCGAGGTCATCGAGGGTGTTCAACTGGCGGTCAGGGACCGTCCGGCTCGTGCCGAGGTACTCCGAGGCCCCCTCCATGAGGCGCGTGAACTCGAACGGGAAGAGGATCTTCGTCGCCTGACCGTTCCCGATGTTGGTCACCGTGTCCAGCGAGAGGACGGTCAGGGCCTTCGCATCGAGGGTCCCGGCGCCGAGCGAGAGGATCCGCAGGCGCTGGGCCTCGCCCTGCGCCTGGAGGATGGTCGCCATCCGGGCCCCCTCGGCCTCGAGGATCTGGGACTGCCGCACCCCTTCCGCCTGGAGGATACGCGAGCGCTTCTGGCCCTCCGAGACCAGGATCGCGCTCCGCTTCTCGCCGTCGGCCCGAAGGACCGCGGCCCGCCGCTGGCGTTCCGCCGCGGTCTGCTCCTCCATCGCGGTCTTGACCGGTCCGACCGGGTCGACCTCCTTGATCTCGACCGCGTCGACCCGCACGCCCCACTTGTCGGTCGCCTCATCGAGGATATCGCGAAGGCGGGTGTTGATGCGCTCCCGGTTGTAGAGGATCTCGTCGAGCTCCATGTCGCCGATGATCGACCGCAGGGTCGTCTGCGCGAGCGCGACCGTCGCCACGTGGTAGTCCTGGACCTGGAAGATGGCGCGCGGCGAGTCGACGACCTTGATGTAGATGATCGCGTCGACGTTCGTCGGGGAGTTGTCCTTGGTGATGACCTCCTGGCGGGGCACCTCGAGCACCTGCGTCCGCAGGTCGATCTTGATCACGAGGGCCAGCGGACTCACAAAGTTCAGGCCCGGATTCAGGATCCGTTTGTACGAGCCCAACAGGGTCACGATACCGTTCTGGTACGGCTGAATCTGGTACACGCTTCGGTTGATCAGGATCAGGATGATCGCAACGACGAAGATCGCGATCAGCGTGAGCTCTACTGGGTCGACCATACTTTTCGCTCCTC
>JASHPK010000040.1 GCA_030038095.1 Thermoplasmata archaeon
AGATCCATGCCCGGTCGCGGTGATTGAGCGTGTGGTCCGCGATCAACTGGACGTCCTCCCGTGTGAGCATGTCGGCCGGCCCGACCTTCGTGTAGCTGTTCTTGTGGAACGTGAGCCGGAGCCAGCCGGGAAGGTCCTGGCCATTGACCTCGTACGACCAGCGCCAGTACCTCCGGGCGCAGTGCCAGGCGCTCTGCCGGGTCCACATCGCGTACTGGCTCTCGGGGAACTTCTCCAGGAAGTGGGTCGGGGTCTCGCGGGCCGGCTTCAGGAACTCCGGTCCCAGGCGCGCGGCAACACGGGGGAGCCACCAGAGGTAGGTCCGGATCCGTAGGTCACCCACGTGGGCGCGCTGGCTGTTCACGAACGCGAGGATCGCCTTCCGGGCGGCGTCGGCGAGCGGGGGCTCGTTCGCGAGCGGGGCGTTCGACTCGAGCGCGGCGATGTACCGGTCGATCGTCCCGGAGACCTCATGGATGTCCGCGAACGGGTCCTTGGGGCGGGTCCGGGCGTTTTTCATCCACTGACGGTAAGCCTGCTGAGGATATGAACTAGAATGGAGTGTCGGAGGGGGGATTTGAACCCCCGGCCCCAGGATCTCTCCCAGACCGTACCGAGTCGTGCGGTCCGCTATGAGTCCCGTGCTCTACCGGGCTGAGCCACTCCGACAGGGAAGGGACGGGCCATCCGTCGCCCCTCGGCCTACGCCGCGGTGGGGCCGTTCGCGTCGGCGACCGCCGACGCCGGCGTCTCCGCGGCCGGAGGCGTCTCAGGGGTTGCGGCGGTCTCCGAAGGGGCCGTCGGGATTTCGTCCGGGATGAGCCCGAGAACCTCGGAGCGCCGGATCTCGATCTTCTTGAGAGGGTAGAGAGTCTTCAGGCCATGCGCGAGGACCTTCGAAAGGTCTCCCTGGAGCATCTCGCGCACGAACTCGGCGCTGGTGCGCTGCTGCGCCTCCGCCACCAAGATCTCGTTCATCTTGTGGCGGAGCTCCGCGCGGAGGCGGGTCTGGAGCCGTTGCTCGCCGACCGCGACCGGCTTCAGGATGATGCCGACGCCGTCCTTCGTCGTGACGGTGAGCGCCGTGTCGATCTTCGAGCGCTTGCGCCGGGCGAGCCGGCGCACGTAGTCGGAGGTGAGGTCGTGACCGACGTAGCGGGCCTCGGCGACCCCGTCGCCCGAAACCCGCTCGATGCGGAAGCGGAGCTTGACGTGGGCCTTTCCCGCATCCACGGCCCCCGAGAGCTCGGGGAGGGTCGCCTCGAGCGTGCGGCCGACGAGCTGCTCGGGCTCGGTCGCCACGGTCTCGCCGAGCTCCACGTGCTGAAAGAGGCCCGGGGCCCGGACCTTGTACCACCGCTTCGACCGCCACTTGTCCTTGACGGTCCGGGCCAAGGCCGGCTTCTTCGCCGCGGTCTCCTTCTCCGCCATCGACGCGGGCCGCCGAGCGGGGTGCCCTACATAACCGTGTCGAGCGGAACGCCGGGCCTTCGCCCGCCGGCCCGTGGCGTGGGGCCCGAGTCCGTCGCGCCGCAGGCGCGGCAAACTAAATATCCCGAACCCAGCTCCGCGCGCCGTGGCGGCAGGGAGCGGGGCCACGGCACCGGGGACCCGGTCGAACGCGGCGGAGCTGAAGGCGTCCCGAGTGGCGGTGGAGAGCCCCGGGGAGCGGTTCCGGGCCGAGATCCTTCGTCAGCTCGACGGCTTCCGGAACAAGGGGCTGGATCGCGCGGAAGCGCTCCGAGCGCTCTTCGCGCGCACCGTGCTTCCCGACGCGACGTACGAGGACCTCGTCACCGCGCTCGTCTCGGGCGCCCACGTCCTCTTCTTCGGCCCCTCGGGGGCCGGGAAGACCAGTCTCGCGAAGGACCTGTGGAACCTCTTCCCGAAGGGGGTCTGGGTCGTCGACGGCTGCCCGGTCCTCGATCACCCGCTCAGCCTCATCGATGCGGCCGCCGCGGCCCGGTTCCCGCCCTGCCCAATCTGCCAGCGCCGGTTTGCCCCCGGTGGGGACCCGGCCCGGTTCGACCCGTCGCGCGTCGATCCCGCCAAGGTGCCGGCCGAGTTCATCCTGTTGCGCGAGGGGTTCGGCTTCGCGCGGGTCCAGGGGAGCTCCGAGGTCTTCCCCGACCACCTCACGGGGAACATCAATCTGCGCAAGCTCGAGGAGGTCGGGGATCCGATGAGCCCCCTCGTCCTCGAACCGGGGAAGCTCCTCCAGGCGAACCGCGGCTTCCTGCTCGTCGATGAGATCGGGAAGCTTCCCCTTGGAACCCAGAACGTCCTCCTCCAGGCCCTCCAGGAAGGGACGGTCACTCCCTCGAAGTCCCGGGAGAGCTTCCCGGGATCGTTCCTCGCGGTCGGCACGAGCAACCTCTCCGACCTCGACAACATCAACGACCCGCTCTCGGATCGCCTGACAAGCCTGCACGTCGGCTACAACGACCGCCATGCGGACAACCGGCGGATCGTCGAGCTCGCCCGGCAGGAACCGGGGGAGACCTGGGTCCCCGAAGTGCTGTCGGACGCCGGGGTCCGCGTGATCGAGGCCTGGCGCCTGCGCATGAGCGAGGACAACCCCGACATCGGCGAGGTCGGCTCGAACCGCACGCTCATCGACGTCGCCGAACGGACGGCCGCGATCGCGCTCCTCGCAGGGCGCCCCGTCCCCACGAGCGCGGATCTCAAGGCGGGCCTCGTGCACGCGATGCGGGGCCGCATCCGGGCGCGGAGCGGCGACTCGTTCCGCCAGAACGAGAAGCGCGTGGCCGAGTTCGTCGAACAGTACCTCGCCCCCTCCCTCAAGCGGAGCGCGGGCGTCTACTGGTGCCGGTACTATCGCGGTATCCTGAAGGAGAACGCCGGCGAGGCGGAGGCGGTCGTCGGCGAGGGTCGCCGCCTCAAGGACGACGCCGCCCTACGGACCGAGGCGGCGAAGGGCGGGAGCCTCTTCCCGAAGTTCCGGTCGTTCGCGGGGTACGTGACCGAGCGTGAGCCCCGCGCCTCCGCGCTCCCGAGCCTCGACGCGGCCTCGAACGTCTTCCGCCTCCTGGAGGAGTACTCGCTCTTCACCTGCGCGGCGGAGGACGAAGACGACGCCCCCCTCTAGCGACGCGATCGAGCTCCCGGACTGCTCGCAGTACGCGGACGACGTCCGTTCGGACGACCTGCTCGACGCCGTCGATCGGGCCGCCCTCGTCCGGGCGCTCGCCGAGGAGGGCGTCGAGGGCGCCCGTCGGCTCCTGCGGGAGGCGGCGGAACGCGACCGGGAGCTGAAGGCGCGGCTCGAGCGGCTCCGGGAACGTCTGCGCCGGCAGGCGGCGAACCGCGTCGGGCGCCTCCTCGGGGACTTCGACCGGGAGATCGCCGAGCTTGAGATGTCCACCCGCCGCAGCGACGCCGAGGTCGCCGCCCGGATCGCCGCGCTCGAGGAGCGCCTGCGGGCCGCGCGGGCGATCGACTGGTCGCGCCTCCCGTCGTCCGACCTCCTCGGGGACCTCCAGTCGGCCCTCCTCCTCCCCACGGCCTCGTGGAACCAGCCCCCGCCGCCCCCGTCGATCCTCGCCCGGATCCGTGCCGCCTTCGCCCGCTTCTTCGCGTGGCTCCGGGGCTTGTTCCGCCGCAAGAAGTCGCGCGCCCCCGCGCGTTCGGAGGGACGGCGGATGCCCATCGCCCTCGCGACGGCCGGGGGCCGAACGATTGGTCCCTCCGAGCTCGGGGAGGCGCTCGCGCGCCTCTCCGGCCCGCAGCGCGAGGAGCTCGAGCAGTCCGTCGCCGGCTCGCTCCGGGCCCGAGAGCGCGAGCTCGAGCGGGAGGCGGAGGAAAAGCGACGGGCGGCCGAGGCCCAGCGCCGGCGCCTCGAGGAGACCCGGGCGGAGGCCGAACGACGCGCCCGGAACGAGACCGAGTCGCGCCTCCGCGAGGCCGAGGAGCACCGGCTCGAGCGCGAGCTCAAGGAGCGCGGCTTCGTGGCGGAGCGCGGCGGCGAGCTCGCGGTGACCTACGGGCTCGTCGAGCGATTCGCCCGCCTCCTGCTCGAGGAGGAGAGCCGCAGGCTCCCCGGCGACATCCGCATGTCGCTGAAGGGCGGGGGCTCGACCGGGGTCTACGAGAAGGCCCGCCTCCAGCGGCCGGAGGAGGTCGCCCACCTCGATCTGCCGAGCTCGCTGCTCGCGGCCCGGCTCGCGGGCCTCCGGCACATCGACGAGACGACGAGCTTCGTCTACCGCGAGGTGACGGCGGAGCGCGTCCACGTCGTCCTCGCCTTCGACCGCTCGGGCAGCATGGCGGAGCTCGGCAAGCTCGACGCCGCGAAGAAGGCGCTCCTCGCGCTCTACGTCGCGATCCGCCGCCGGTACCCGGACGCCACGATCGACGTCCTCGCGTTCGACAACGAGGTCCGCGTGATGGACCTGATCGAGCTCTGGGAGTGCTCGGCCGGGGCGTTCACCAACACCGCGGAGGCGTTGCGGGCGGCGCACCTCCTCTTGCGCTCCTCCCGGGCGACGCGCCGGGAGCTCTACCTCATCACCGACGGCCTCCCCGAGGCCTATACGGACGTCGACGGCCGGGTGAGGTCGGGGCAGCTCGACCTCGCGATGGAGCGGGCGCTCGAGCGGGCCCGCGAGGTCGCGACGGTCGTCCCGCTGGAGTTCACGATGATCCTCCTGAAGTCCGACCACCCCGAGTACGAGGCCGCCGCCCGCGCGATCACCCGCACGGTCGGCGGCAACCTCGTGGTCACGGACCCCGGGCGGCTCGGCGTCGAGCTCCTCGTCCGCTGGGCCCGCGGCATCGAGACGGAGCGGCGGGCCGTCGGGGCGCCCACCCCCGCCCGGGTCCCGACCCCGGCGGCCCGGGGGGCCGCCCGCCGCCGACGCGCGGACCGGCGCATGGGCGGCTAGGCGTCGGACCCCGTCTGCCAGTCGCTCTCAATCTTTATCTCCCGACCTCGCGCTCAGACGAGGTGCGAGAGACCATGGGCGACAGTCGAGAGCAGGCCCAGTTCCGTCAGCATCTCGCCGAGATGCGTCGGGCCGCGGCGGGCCTGGGTGGGGACTTCGGCCGCGAGTTCGCGAACCTGGACGAGAAGATCGAGGCGCTCGGCCGCTCGACCGGTCAGGGCGCGAGGTCCCTCGCCAACGAGATCGAGGAGGACTTCGGCACGCTCGGCCGCGAGCTCGGTGAGGGGGCCCGACGGCTCCCCCAGCACCTCGCCGACGCGGGCAGCGCGATCGGCTCGGGGACCGTGAAGGCCGCCGGCGCCGTGCGCGACGCCGCGGTCTCGGCCGGCAAGCGGGCGAAGACGGGGACCCAGAACGCCCTCGCCGCGGCGGCCGGGGTGAAGCGGACTCCGATGAAGGAGTGGAGCCCGCCCACCACCGACTCGTCCTCGGACGAATCCCACTAGGCGCCGACCCCGGTCGCGGGAGCGGAGTCTCGCGCCGAACGGAGCCGCTCGAGCTCCGCCGCGACGCGTTCGGCCGCGACGCGCAGGTACTCCGCATCGACGTCGAATCCGACGAACGACCGGCCGAGGCGGGCGGCCGCGACCGCGCTCGAGCCGATGCCCACGAACGGGTCGACCACGAGCCGCGTCCGCGCGACCCCGTGCAGGCGGACGCACCACTCGGGGAGCTCGGGCGGGAACGTCGCCGGATGGGGTCGGTCCCGCGCCCGCGCCTGGATCGTCGGGTACGGGAGGAACCACGTGTTCCCCCGGCAGCGCCGATCGATCCCGGGGCGCCGCCAGCGCCCCACGTTCGACTTGTCCTGGTAGGCGACCCCGATCGCGAGCCGGTCGAGCGGCACGTGCCCCGAGCGGGTCAGGTGGAAGACGTACTCGTGGGCCCCGTGCAAATAGCGCGCGGAGCGCAGCGGCTTATAGTGCCCGAGCGCGAGGTCGCGATCGAGGCCGGCCGCCTCCCCGGCGGCGGCGCGGTCGATCGCGATGGACTTCACCCAGTGGATGACGTTCTGGAGGACGAACGGGCGGCCCGCGGCGCGCACGACGTCCCAGGCGAGCCTGGGGTCCCGCGGGGGGCTCCCGACGTTGAGGAAGAACGACCCGCCGGGCGCGAGGACGCGAGCCACCGCCGCCCCGAACTCGCCGGTCCAGGCGAGGTACTCCGCGCGCGGCCGGTCGTCGGCGTACGACCGGTACCGGACGCCGAGGTTGTACGGCGGGCTCGTCACCACGACGCTCGCCCGGGCCCGGCCGACGCGACGCTCGAGGCCCGCGATCGAGTCCTCGCGGTAGAGACGGACGGAGCGGCCGGCCCCGAGATCGATCTCTCGGAACGGGCGGTCCCCGGCCCCGGGCATCGCGGCCGGGGAGAGCCGCCCGGGGTTTCCCTCTAGCGGGCGGGCGGGGCGGCGGGGCGGCCCTTCGCGAGCTCGGCCCGCGCCTCGGCGAGCGCCTTCTGCGGCTCCTTGTAGTAGAAGGCGACGAGCTGGCCCACGTCGCGGTGCGTGTACGGTTTCAGGCGGGTCGCCTGCGAGTCCTTGAGCACCATGTAGTCGAGGAGGTCGGCGCGGTTGCGGACCTCGCGCTCCATCTCCTTCATCGAGAGGTTCTTCATCAGCGCGACCCGCTCGTA
>JASHPK010000041.1 GCA_030038095.1 Thermoplasmata archaeon
ACCCAACCGGGAGTCGATGCCGCATCGGCCTTCGTTTCGGCCTGCCACTTTTCGATGGACCCGAAGGAGGCCTTCAGTAACGACCGAAATTGATCGTCCGGCTCGTTCACCGGCTCGAGGTTCTCGAAGTACGCCTTGTGGAGGTAGCTGCCGTTGTACGCCACGATCTCCCGGCGCTTGAGCTCGCTGAAAGCGCCGTAGCTGAAGTTCGCGTTCTTCTGAAGGATGTCCGGCTCGGCGTCAAGCTTGGACCGGAACTCCGCGAGGCGCTGCTCGATCTCGTTGAGCTTACGGACGTAGCCTTCGTATAGGCCGAGATGGGCCTTGATCTGCTTCGGGGTGAGGCCTTTAATCGTGCCTTCCGTCAGGAGCTTCGAGAAGTCTCGCACCTTGTGTTCCATATCTTTCCTCCGACGGCCCGCCAGGCGCTCGCCTTGGGTTTCTGCGCGCCCGGCCTAGACCGTACCCCTGCGGTCAGGACCACTAATGATTTAAACTTATATCGTTTCCAAAAATCGTAACACGTGAAACGCGGACCGCTCGGGTCGCGGCTACGATCGGAGCGGGGGATGCGACGCGAACCCGCCAACGATAGTGTTGTGCGACGATCCCATCCCGCCCGCGTTCCGCGGACCGGCGAGGCGCTCTGCCGGGCTCGAAAATCGCCAACTCCTTCCAGGGATCTGTGAGTCAGGACGCGCTGATCGAACGAACGCGGGCGACGCTAGCGGAGCTGCTGCCCCATGAGGTCGAGGTTGAAGACATTGAGCTCGAGGGCCCGCAGATAGTCCTCTACACTAAGCAGCTGGACGTCTTCCTTTCCGGCGCCGACATCCTCCGCCAAATCTCCGAACGTGTTCGGCGCCGGGTCGTTGTTCGCACGGACCCCGCGAGCCTCATCGACCCGAAGGAGGCCGAGAAGCTGATCCGGGAGATGATCCCGGCCGAGGGTGAGATCAACCAGCTATTCTTCGAGCGCGAGACCGGTCAGGTCACGATCGAGGCGGGAAGTCCCGGAGCGGTGATCGGGCGGGGCGGCTCGGTGCTCAAGGCCCTCAAACGGAAAATCGGCTGGGTTCCGACGGTCGTGCGGACGCCTCCGATTCCCTCGAAGACGGTCGAAGAGGTCCGCATCCACCTGCGCAACTACTTCGACGACCGTCAATCGTTCCTCCGCAAGGTCGGGAACCGGCTCGCTCGCGAGCCCCTCCCCGAGAAGTTGTGGGGGCGCGCAACGGCTCTCGGGGGATTCCGAGAGGTGGGCCGGAGTGCCTGCCTCCTCACGACCCAGAACTCGAAAGTGCTCATCGACTGCGGGATCGACCCGGGCTCCGACCGCACCCCGTTCTTCAACGCTCCCGAGCTCCTCCCGCTCGACTCGCTCGACGCGGTCGTCGTCACCCATGCCCACCTCGACCACTGCGGCCTCGTCCCCGTGCTCCTGAAGTACGGGTACAAGGGCCCGATCTACTGCACCGCCCCGACACGCGACCTGATGACGCTCATGCTCCTCGACGCGATCAAGGTCGTGAACCAGGAGGCGCGCAAGGGTCTCTACGACTCCGGGAACGTCCGCGACCTCGTGACGAGGACGATCCCGCTCCGTTGGGGCGAGACGACCGACATCGCCCCGGACATCCGCCTCACCATGCACAACGCGGGCCACATCCTCGGCTCCTCCATCTGCCACTTCCACCTCGGACAGGGGGACCACAACATCGCGTTCACGGGTGACATGAAGTACGAACGAACCTGGCTCTTCGACCCGGCGAACGTGCGGTTCCCCCGTCTGGATACTCTAGTGATCGAATCGACCTACGGTGGGGCTCGGAACATCCAGCCCAGCCGCCAACAGGCCACCGATGAGTTCTGTGCGTACGCGAGCTCCGTGCTCGGCCGGGGCGGGAAGCTCCTCGTCCCCGTGTTCGCGGTGGGGCGGTCTCAGGAGATGATGCTCGTGCTGGAGCAGGGGATGCGCGAGGGACAGGTACCGAAAGTGCCGGTCTACCTGGACGGCATGATCTTCGAGGCGACCGCCATCCACACGGCGTATCCGGAGTACCTGAACAGTCAGCTGCGGACGCAGATCTTCCAGGAGGGGGATAACCCGTTCCTCTCCGACATCTTCCGTCGGGTCGACTCACCCACCATGCGATCCGAAGTGCTCGATTCGAACGAACCGTGCGTGGTCCTTGCCACCTCCGGCATGATGAGCGGGGGTCCGGTGATGGAGTACTTCCGCGCCTGGGCGCCGAACCGGACGAACGCGCTCCTGTTCGTGGGATACCAAGCCGAGGGAACCTTTGGTCGGCGGTTGCAGCGGGGCCTCACCGAAGCGTCCTTCGTCGACAGCGGAAAACCGGCGTCGGTCCCCATCCGACTCGAGATCGCCACCGTCGAAGGCTTCTCGGGTCACTCCGATCGGAATCAGCTGATGAACTACGTGAGGAACCTCGACCCTCGACCCCGTCAGATCCTGGTCAACCATGGGGAGGAATCGCGAGCGGTGGACCTAGCGACAAGTCTCCACCGTAGATTTGGCATCGGTGCCCAGGCCCCGCTCAATCTGGAGGCGGTTCGTTTTCTCTGAGCGTCCCGCATGCCCTAGGAGGGACGTGCGACGCCGGGACGGACCCCGGGAATCCTCTCGGCCCAACTTCACCTGAGACCGAGCCTACTCGACCCCGACACTCACGAGCACGACGGACTGGGCCTTGGGGTCGTTCAAGTCGTTCGAAACCGTGATCTCGAGCGCGGCTCCCTCGGCCGCGGTCCCTTCGACGACGCGGGCCCAATCCTCTTTCAGGTGGTCCTCGGTGAGGTGGGAGAGCGCGCCGACCCAGAGCGTGACCCGGACGATGCACTTCGCCCCCTGGGCGGCGGCGATCTCCCCAAACTTGCGGCGCAGGTCCTTGAAGAGCGCTTCTTCGTGCATCTTCTACGATTCCGCCGAACGGCCCGACGCGGCCCGGATTCCGGTCGCATCCCGGGGAGCCACCGCCGTCACATAGACGTAGACGTAGCGGAGCGGATCGGTTCCCTGGTTCTTGACGTTGTGACGTGTGTGCGCAGGGACGAGCACAACGCTGGGCGAAGAAACGGCATGGCCTCGACCTTCGATCGAAACCTTGGCGGTCCCATCCAGGAGGATGATCAGCTCCTCCCCTGTACCGGTTTGGTGCTCTCCGACCTCACTCCCCGGGTCGAGGGTGACGTATCCGGACGCCAACTGACGGCTCTCGCGAGAGGAGACCAGCGTCCCCGTTTCCTTAATCGATCTCACGAACACCGGCATGCGAGAGCGTGCAGTTGGGGCGCGTATTTACTGTGGACCTTTCCCAGCCCGGCGGAGAAGCAAAAATCGCGCAATCGCCGGAATTCGAAACCCTTCGCCTGCCTCGGTGCGTTGGCGCTAGCCGCCCTTCACGGACCGGTGCCGGTGGTGGTGCCCGATGGCCTCACCAATCGCCCCGGGCGCGCCGATGAGATAGTCCCCCTGGAGGACTCCTTTCACGCCTCGGATATCCTCGGCCGCGGCCCGCACTTCGCTGCGTTTCCCGGCGAGAACGACCACCTCTAGACACTCTTCCCCGTTCAAGTGCACATGGGTCGCGAACCGGACGTGCCGCCCCCACTGGTGCTGGGCCGCAATCAATCGGCGAAGTACGTTCGGAGTCGTGTGCCGATACAGGACCATCACGGTGCCGATCGCGTCGGCGTTTGGGTCCAGCGAATCGATGTCGGCGAGCTCTTTCCTCACCAGAAACCGAATCGCATCCGACCGACTTGGGGAGTTCCGCTCCCGGACCCAACGGTCCAGCAGAACGAGCAGGTCGGGCTCGAGCGAGATGCCCAACCGCACCACGTAGTCGTCTTTGCGCTTCGGACGTTCCGGGGCTGGAACCGGCCCGGCCTCAGGTCGACCTTCCCGACGCGGGCGTCTCACCATATCGCCCCCTTCGGCAGGAGGGACTTCAGTCCCACTCATAACAGGGAGGCCTCGGTCCCGCAGGGGACGTGAGGGACCGGGGCGAACGGGGGTGCGTTTTTCGTGTTACGTTTATAAAACTACCCACACCCACTTTTATACACAGCCGCGGTGGCGGCCGCATGTCTTTGGCCTCGACGCAAGGTTCGAACCCCCTCACGGAAGTCCGAAACCCCATCGTCCTGTCTCGACAGGAGTGGGTCAAGATCATCCTCATCTACGTGAGCATCGCGGCGGCCACGGGTTTCGGTGTCTATGCCACCTTCTGGATCGGCGGTCGGTTCCCCATCTTCTGGGCATTGGGCATCCTGGCCTACACGCTGGGGCTACGGCATGGTGTCGACGCGGACCACATTTGCGCCATTGATAACACTACGAGGAAGTTGCTCCAGCAGGACAAGCGCCCGACGACGGTCGGGACGTGGTTCTCGCTCGG
>JASHPK010000042.1 GCA_030038095.1 Thermoplasmata archaeon
CGCGCGCCCCTCCGCCGACCGCGAAACCGCCGGCGCGCGCGGGCCTCACGAAGACGTTCTGGGCCCTCTTCCTCATCGGGATCGTCCTCATCGGGACCGGGGCGGGCCTCCTCCTCTCCTTCTATCCCGACGTCGTGAAGGCCACGAACGCGAACCAGTTCCTCGACAACTCGGGCGCCCAGCTCTGGAGCGAGAACCCGACCGTCCAGGTCGTCCGGCTCACGAGCACCTCGCTCTCGGTCGGCCAGACGGTCGTCATCAAGGACACGGTCGCCTCGGCGACGTACAACTCTTCGACCGGCACGACGTTACTCACCTTCGACTCGATCAATAGCCTCCCCATCTCCCAGCGGGCGGCCGCCGCCACGCTGGCCGAGGATCTGTTCGGGACCGTGAAGGGCCAGATCAGCTGGATCGGCGCGGGCACCCAGATCGTGATGACCTTCACGGTGGTCCAGAACACGATCCCGCCCGGAGGGTCGTACCCGAGCCAGACGTACCTCACGCTCGACGCCGCGGCGGACGCGACGCAGTCGGCGCTCGCCTCGGGCGCGAGCGGCCCCGCGGCGGTCGCGATCGGCCAGCAGTACTTCCAGCACTACCCCGCCGCCCTCTACGACGGGCTGTTCTACTTCCTGATCGGGATCGGCATCGCGGTCGTGCTGATCGGGGTCGTCCTCCACCAGAAGATCGAGACGTGGTTCAAGCGCCAGACGAAGGACCCGAAGAACCTCGTCGTCGGCCTGATGGGGCTCGTGATGCTCCTCGGCGGCTTCTTCATGCCGTTCTACCCGTGGCCGTACGTCCTGTTCTTCTCCCTCTCGGTGATGGCGCTCGCCTGGAAGTTCCCCCAGCTGTCGCTCCTGCTCTGCGTCCTCCTGGTCGTGCCTGAGGTCGCCTACCAGTCCGGGGCGCTGGGGCTGATCTTCCTCTTCGCGATCATCCCGGTCCTGTTCGCGTCGCTGCTCGACTGGCGGTTCGGGGTCGGGGCGTTCCTCACCCTCTTCCTCGCGCCGATCGGCCTCTCCTTCGCCGTGCCGATCTTCTTCGGCCTCATCTTCTCGCTCTACCTCGGCCTCGCGGTCGCGGTCGCGGGCGGTCTCATGATCAGCCTCTTCGTGACCCTCGGGAACCTCCCGATCCTCGGGTACCTGGTCGGTCCCGGCGGCACCGCCTCGAAGACGCTCGTCTCGGGCCATTCGGCGGCGCTCCTGCCGACCCTCCCGCTCGAGTACTTCACCCTCAACAACGTGGGGCAGGCGTACGGGAACCTGCTGAACCCGAACTTCTCGGTCCTCGCGAGCGGCGGGACCGGGCTCGGGCTGATCGCGGTCCCGCTGCTCGAGGTCGGGGCCTGGTGCCTCGCCGTCTGGCTCGTGACCCGCGCGCTGCGCGACCGCGAGCACCAGACCGCGGCCGCCCTGACGAGCTCGAGCGCGATCGGCGGGGTCGCCATCGCCGGCGCGACCGCGGCGGCGGTCCTCGCGTTCAACTACTCGCCGGGGAGCTGGATGCTGGTCGTGCTCCTGTTCATCCCGGCCGCGATCGCGGCCACGACGGGGTCGCTGATCATCCGGGACGAGTTCGAGGCGTACTTCACGAGCCGCCTCGGCGGGACGAGCGTCGGGACGCGCGTGGCCGAGATGAAGGGCCTCCAGGTGGTCACGTTCGAGATGGTCGGCGGTCTCCACGACGTGAAGACCGACATCAAGGAGTCGCTCGCGATGCCGCTCATGCGCCGCGACATCTCGACGCGCTTCCGCCTCGAGCCGCCGAAGGGGCTGCTCCTGTTCGGCCCGCCCGGGTGCGGGAAGACGATGCTGATGAAGGCGCTCGCGACCGAGCTCGGCGTCGAGATGATCTCGATCAAGGCGTCCGACGTGATGAGCAAGTGGTACGGGGAGTCGGAGAACAAGATCGCCGACCTCCTCAAGACCGCCCGCGAGCGCGCGCCGTGCATCCTCTTCATGGACGAGATCGACGCGATCGCGAAGCGCCGCGACATGTACACGGCGGACGACGTGACGCCCCGCCTCCTGTCGATCCTGCTCGCCGAGATGGACGGCATCGACAAGTCGGTCGGCGTGATCATCGTCGGCTCGACCAACAAGCCGGACCTGATCGATCCCGCGCTCATGCGGCCGGGCCGCCTCGACAAGATCATCTACGTCCCGCCGCCCGACTTCACGGAGCGGGCGGAGATCCTGCAGGTCCACCTCGCCGGGCGCCCGGCGGCCTCCGACATCAACCTCTCGGAGATCGCGAAGCGCACCGAGCGGTTCAGCGGCGCCGACCTCGCGAACGTGGTCCGGGAGGCGGCGACCCTCGCCGTCCGGCGCGAGATGGTGACCGGGGTCGCGACCCCGATCCAGATGGACGACTTCATGCACGTCCTGCCGCGGATCAAGCCGTCGATCTCGCTGCGCATGATCGCCGAGTACGAGACCCAGAAGCTCGACTACGAGCGCAAGATGCACCAGTCGGTGCGCACCGAGCGGCGCATCGTCGTCCGGTGGGACGACGTCGGCGGCCTCGAGGACATCAAGCAGGCGATCCGCGAGTACGTCGAGCTCCCGCTCACCCAGCCCGACCTCATGGAGAGCTACCGGATCAAGACCGGCCGCGGCATCATGCTGTTCGGTCCGCCCGGCTGCGGGAAGACGCACGTGATGCGCGCCGCCGCGAACGAGCTCAACGTTCCGATGCAGATCGTGAGCGGACCCGAGCTCGTGAGCGCGCTCGCCGGCCAGTCGGAGGCCGCGGTCCGGGACGTCCTCTACCGGGCGCGCGAGAACGCCCCGTCGATCGTCTTCTTCGACGAGATCGATGCGCTCGCCGGGAGGGACTCGATGAAGACCCCCGAGGTCTCGCGCGCCGTGAGCCAGTTCCTGACCGAGATGGACGGGCTCCGGCCGAAGGACAAGGTGATCATCATCGCGACCACGAACCGGCCCCAGACGCTCGATCCGGCGCTCCTGCGGCCCGGCCGCTTCGACAAGATCTTCTACGTGCCGCCGCCGGACTTCAACGCGCGCCGGGACATCTTCCGGATCCACCTGAAGGGCGTGCCGACCGATGGTCCGGTGGACGTCGACGAGCTCGCGCGGCTCGCGGACGGCTGGAGCGGCGCGGACATCGCGAACGCCGTCGATGAGGCGAAGCTGATCGCGATCCGCAACCAGATCGCCGTGACGGGCGGGCCGATCGCGCCGCCGACGGTCGGGGCGCCGATTCCGACCCTCCGCGGGATCCGTCAGGCCGATCTCGCCACCGCGGTGCGCCGCGCGAAGTCGAGCGTGACGCCCGAGACGCTCGCGTGGGCCGAGGAGTTCATCCGGATGTACGGGACGAGGGGGTAGACCTTCCGCCAGGGCCCGGGTGGGCGGGTGGTGGCCACTCCGAACGCGGGAGGTTCCAAGCGATGGCCGGCGGACACCCGATCGGCCCTCCTCCCGCCTGGTGGTTCGCGGCGAGGACGTACGCGGCGATCGGGATCGTCGGCCTCGTCCTCCTTGCGGTCGCGCTCGACAAGAACTCGCTGCCCGGGGTCTCGGGTGCGGTGTACGTGCACATCGGCCTCGCGGTAGCCGGGGGCGGTCTCGCGATGCTCGGTCTCGGCCGGTGGAACGTGCTCCGCCAGTACCCGGGCGGGGGCCGCCGGCGCCCGGAGCGCCGGCCGCCGATCCCCGAGGAGCGGGTCCCCTACCAGATCTACTCGCCCCCGCGGGACGGGGACCGGCCCCGCCGCAAGGTCGCTCCGCCGTTCGAACCGTTCTCGGTCCGCAGCTACCGCGCCCGTCGGGTCTCGGTCCCGATCGCGGCGGCCCTCGCCGCCCTCCTCGTGGCGAGCTTCGTCGTCTCGGGGCTCCCGCTCCCCCCGGCGGCGTCGTCCGGACCCGCCCACCCGTCGGCGCCCACGGCCGCTCCCGCTCGCCCGGCCGCCGGGAGCCCGCCGGCCCCGGCGATCTCGGCGTCGATCAGCTGCATCCCCGGGATCTATCCGGTCTACACGACGGTCGACGGGTTCAACCCGCCGCTCCCGAAGTACGCGAGCCAGTCGCCGTGCAAGGTCTCGGCGGACGAGGTCCACGCGTCGTTCTCCTCGCCGGTCGCCGGCTCGGGGGACAACGTCCGCATCCCGATCCACCTCCCGGGGAGCGGAGCGTACGCCCCCAGCGAGACGTACTCCGACGTCTACCTCGGGATGGTGGTGAAGGGCGACTCCGCGTCGGTCGATGGCCAGTCGTACGCGAGCCTCGTGATGACCCCGGGCCTCTCGGCGAACGCGTCGACCGACTGGAGCGTCGCGGTCGTCGTCTGGTCGCTCCTCCTCAACAACTCGTGCTCGAGCGGCCTCAACTTCACCTGGAACGGCGGCTACGGCTGCGTCATCATCGATCTCTCGAACGGACTCGGGGACACGCTGATCTCGGGCCTCCCCGGGAACACGAGCGCGAACGTCACGTTCATGGGGAGCCCGACCTCCTCGAGCGAGCCGCTCCGCATCTACTTCAACGACTCGACCGACCCGAACCTCACGGCGAAATGGACCGCGAACACGGCGACGACCGGGACGTACCTCTTCCAGCCGTACTACGCGACCGCGTGCCCCGACGCCTGCCTGTTGAACTGGTCGATGCCGTTCGGGCTCGGGGAAGGGGTCGACCTCTGCGACTACTACGGGTGCACCTCGTACAACGCGACGATCCAGAACGGCACGCCGCCGTTCGAGGTCGGGAGCCCCGAGTTCTGGAACGGCCTCGCGTACGCGGGCGACTATCGCTACGTCGCGCTCGAGAGCACGACGGGGGCCTGCGGCGCGGTGGGGGGAGTCCCCCCGTGCACGCCCGACGCGGAGTCCGGCATCTATCCCACCGTCACGTTCAACGGGACGACGATCGACTTCGCCGGGAACTACTCCTGGACCACGGAAGCGTTCGGCGGGGCGACGCACGAGTTCGACGCGTACGCGACCGAGACCGACTTCACGCCGCTCTTCCTGGACGAGCTCTCGAACTCGAGCCGGGTCGGCTACGTCGCGCCCGGGACGCCGCTGAAGGTGAGCGTCCGCGCCCAGGCCCTCGGCACGATCCGCTGGGTCAACCTCTCCTATCTCCTCCCCGGCGGCTCCCTCACCAACGTCTCGATGACCCTGACCCCGGGGGGGACGGCTTCGGACGGGATCTACAACGGCACGGTGCCGGGCGTCGGGCCGAACGGCACGATCTCCTTCCGCACGAACGCGACCGATGCGGCCGGTGCCTTCGTCACGCTCCCGGCGACCGGCCTCCCCCCCGCGACGGTCAACCGTACCCGCATCCCGACCGTCACGATCGTCGCCGACGTCGTCCCGGGCTCCTGCGGCGGCGTCTCGATCAACGGGAGCGCCTTCCGGGCGAACGGCTCGAGCTTCTCGATTCTCGCGGGGGCGTACGGGATCGCGGCGTCCGGCTGCTATCCGTATGCCTTCTCGGGCTGGCTGACGACCGGTGGCGTCTCGGTGGTGGGATCGGGGCCGTCCGCGACCGTCCTGGCCCGGTACAACGGCACGGTCACCGCGCGCTTCAGCTTCTACCACCCGCTCGACACGATCTTCCTCGATTTCTCGCCGACGACGTGCGGGGAGATCGGCCTGAACGGCTCGGTCTACCCGGCGACCGGCACCGAGCAGAAGGTGCTGCTGCGCGATGACGCGAACTACTCGCTCAGCGTCGCCGCGTGCGGCGGCGACTCCTTCTCGGGCTGGGACGCGTCGGTCCCCGCGAACCTCACGATCCTCGGGCCGACCCTCGCCCTCCACGGCAACGGGACGATCACCGCCACGTTCGTCTCGACCGTCTCCTCCTACCCGATCCTGTTCGGGACGTCGCCCGCGACGTGCGGCGGCGTCCGCCTCGGCAGCGCGGGGTACACGAACGGGGAGTCGGTGAACCTCCTCGCCGGCTCCGGGTACTCGATCGGACCGGATCCTTGCTACGGCTGGGGGTTCTCGGGGAACCTCACCACGTCCGGCGGGGTCTCGGTCAGCGACGGTGACCTCTCCGTGACGGGGGCGGGCACGGTCACGTACTCCTACTACCAGCTCACGCTCGTCTCCGTGTCGACCGACCCGACCGACTGCGGCGGGATCGACTGGGACGGCGTCCTCGAAGCGAACGGCGCCGTGCTCAACGTGACGAACCACACGGTCCACTCGCTCTCGGGCTCGCCCTGCGCCGGCTACTATCTCGGGAGCCTCTCCGTCTCGGGCGGGGTCACCCTCACCGGGACCGTCGCGACCGTGAACGGGCCCGGCGCGATCCTCGCCGTCTTCCGCCCCGGCGTCCAGCAGTACTACGTCGGCTTCATCACCGATCCGTCGACGTGCGGCGGGATCGAGTTCGACGGCACCACGTACACGAACTCGGAGTTCGTCGACGTCCTCCCCGACACCATCCACACCCTGCGCGCGGTCCCGTGCGCCGGCTACGGGCTCGTCGGCTGGACGCCGAGCGGGCCGATCGGGCTCCCCTCGGGACCCGCCGCGAGCGGGGTCGCCTACGTGAACGGCTCGGGGTCGATCACCGCCGTCTACCATCCGCTCGTCACGGTCGCGATCTCGACCTCGCCGTACGACTGCGGCTCGATCGCGATCGCCGGGATCGCGTACGCGAACGGCTCGGTCGCGATGTTGCCCGAGGACGCCCTGTATTCGATCGTCGCCGAGCCGTGCGCCCACGAGCTGCTCTCCTCGTGGGAGACGAGCGGCGGCGCGACGATCGCGAACGGGACGCTCTCGCTCACCGGCGCGGCGATCATCAGGGCCATCTTCACCCCGGCGCTCTATCCGCTCACCGTCGCCATCGCTCCGGCGGCCTGCGGGTTCGTGACGATCGACGCGATCCAGTACCCGAACGGCACCACCCTGAACCTCACTGCCGGTGCGTACTCCTTCGCGACGACCGTCTGCTCCGGCTACGAGATCGTCGACCTCGCGGCGAGCGGGGACGTGAACCTCTCGGGCACGTCGCTCGTGGTCACGGGCCCGGGGAGCGTCACCCTGACGCTCGGCCCGGTCCCGCCCGCGGTCACCCTCTTCGCCCCGACCTCGAGCTCCGCCGGCCTCGCGGCGAGCTTCCGCGCCTCGGTCGCGGTGCCGGTGCCGCCCTACAACTATACCTACGACTGGACCTTCGGCGACGGCACGAACGTCTCGACGCCGTCGAACTTCACCTCCCACACCTACGCGGGGGCGGGGACCTACGAGGTGACCGTGACCGTGCACGACCCGTTCGGCCGCACGGCGGAGGCGTTCGCGAACGTCACGGTCGTCCCGACCTCGAGCGGGACGGCGGTCTCCCTCGGGGCCTCGGGCTACGCGGTCCTCGGGATCGCGGCGGCCGTCATCGTCGGGGGACTCCTCTACGCGGTGCTGAGCGCCCGGCGGGCCCGCCGATCGGAGACCTCCGAGGGTCCGATGGCTCCCCCCACCTCGGAGGGCCCGGAGGGGCCATGATGCGACTCAAGCCCACCCCGGTCCTCGCGGTGTCGGTCGTGCTCGCGATGGTCGCGTCGGGGCTCCTCGCGGGCGGGGCGTGGGCCACGGCCTCGTCGGGAGGCCCCGGGTCCGGGGCGGGTGCCCCCGCGGTCGTCTCCTCCACGATCAGCCCCTCCTCGAACGCCCGACCCGCCCTCCTCGGCGGATTGGCGATCCCCACCGAGGTCCCCGTGCCTCGGGAGGCGCCGGGGAAGGTCGGGCTCGTCCCGGCCCCCTACCTCGGGGCGGCCCCGATCGGCCGGCCGGGCCCTGCCCCCTTGAGCGCCCGGGCGAGCGCGAACCCCGCGAACCCGACCCTCGACCAGCTCTCGGCGGCCGCGTCGGTCGCCGCGGTCGGTCCGAGCAACCAGACCGCGCTCGTCGGGATCATCGACGAGACGCTCCTCGTGACCGGTTCCGGCCAGTTCTTCAACGACGGCTACTCCGCGGCGTTCCGGACGACGGACGGCGGATCGAGCTGGACCGAGGGGTGGGTCGGCCCGAACGCGAGCTGGAGCATCTCCTCGAACCCCGCCTACGGGGACGTGACGTGGGGGGCGGACTCGGTCGCGGGGGCGAACGGCACGGCGCTCTACGCCGCGATCTACGCCCAGCCGTGCGCGGTCTTCGCCGCGCCCCCCTGCAACTCGACCCTCGAGTACGGGGCCCCGAGCGGCGTCTCGGTCGCCCGATCGACGAACGGGGGGGCCTCCTTCGACGCGCCGCAGCCGATCGACTCAGTCGCGGAGTGGCGGCTCACGAACATCACGTGCAGCGGAACTCCGTACTCCTACTACATCCCGGCGAACATCTCGGACAAGCCGAGCGTCGCGGTCGCCTTGGACGGGCGGGTGGCGGCGGTCGGCTGGGACGTCGTCGACTACAACGACGCCCTCGTCTGCGAGAGCAGCGGGCTCGGCCTCGCGATCAACGGGGTCTCCGACTACTCCCAGGTCTCCGTCTCGACGAACGGGGGGGCCTCGTGGAGCGCGCCCCGGACGATCGGGGCCGGCGTGAGCGGTCCGGCTTCGGTCGGGATCGGCCCGTCGCCCGCCGACGCGATCTTCTTCGTCTACCAGGACTCGCAGAACGGCACCTCCACGACCTTCCCGTACGCGGTCAGCGTCTCCACGGACTTGGGCGCCCGCTGGTCGGCGCCGGTCGACATCGGCGCGCGCACGATGGTCCACCCCGTCGAAGGGACCGCCAGCGATGAGCCGTGGGCGACGGCGAGCCTTCCGAACCTCGCGGTCGACTCGAACTCGAGCTCCCCGTACGCGGGGACGGCCTATCTCACCTGGGAGGACAACCGCTCGGGCGCGGTGGGGTCTCCCTCGATCGCGGTCGTCTCGGGGGAGGCGTCCGGCGGGTGGAGCGGCACCTCCTACCTCACTCCGGCCGGCGGCGACGAGCGGTACTTCGAGCCGAGCGTCGCGGTCGACCCCTCGGGCCGCGTCTACGTCGTTTACTACGCGGTGAACCTCTCCTCGGGCGCCTACCAGCTCGAGGGCCAGTCCTCGAGTGACGCGGGCACGAGCTGGAGCGCGCCGTTCGCGGTCGCGACCAACGCGAGCCTTCCGGCGAGCTCCGTGACCTGGATCGGCTACTGGACGGGGGCCGCCGCGACGAGCGCCGGCCTCTACGCGGGCTGGACCGACTGCAGCTCGGCGACCTGCGAGAGCGAGGACGACCCGGCCGTCGATGCGGCGCACGCCGTCCCGGTCTCGATCTCGGCGAACCTTCCCGCCGTCCGCGCCACGTCGGTGAGCGGCGGGGTCACGACCGTGGGGACCGTCCCCGTCGCGACCGCCTGGGATCTCGGCGCGCTCGTCTCCGCCTCGGTGCCCGCGTGGGTCGACCTCGAGAACACCTCGCAGTACGTCGGCGTCTTCGAGTCGTTCAGCGGGCTCATCTCGTCCACGATCACCCCCGTCGAGCTCGACTTCGAGGGGGGGAGCTCCCTCGTCGCGACCTACGGGTTCAGCCCGGTCGGCTGGGTCGCGGGCAGCGTGAGCCCCGCGAACTCCGCGCCGACCGTCACCGTCGACTCGGAAGCGGTCGGGCTCTCCCCCGGGCCCGGTGGGGTCGACACGTTCAACGTCTCGCTCCTTCCGGGCGCGGTCTACTGGGTCAATGCGAGCGCGATCGGCTACTCGCCGTACTCGACCCAAGTGCCGGTCGGACTCGGGACGACGAGCTCGGTCACGATCGTGCTGCACCGCCTCACCGGCTGGATCTCGGGCCGCCTCACGCCCGTGAACGCGACCCTCACGGTGAACGGCACGACCGTCACGTCGGTGGACCCCACGACCGGTCTGTTCAACGTCACCGTGGGCTGGGGCGCCTACTGGGTCAACGCGACGAGCTACGGCCTCACGAGCTTCTCGAAGGAGGTGTCGGTCACGATCGATCGGACGACCTCGGTCAGCCCGACCCTCCTCGGTTCCTGGCTCACGGGGACGATCTCGCCGGCGAGCGCGAACCTCACGATCGACGGGTCCGTCGTCCTCGTCGCGAGCGGCACCTTCAACGTCTCGCTCTACGGCGGGACCCATACGGTCGCGGCGAGCGCCCCCGGCTACGCCCCGTACCTGGAGCCGGTCACGACGGTCGCCGGGCGGGGCACGTACCTCTCGGTCGTGATGACGGACCTCGGCTGGATCGCCGGGACGATCGCGCCGCCGACCGCGACGGTCTCGGTCGACGGGAACCGCATCGCGGTGATCGGCGGGGAGTTCAACTTCTCCGTGACGGGCGACGCGGTCTACAACGTCAGCGCGAGCGCGGCCGGTTTCGTCCCGGCCTGGTCCAACGTGCGGGTGACGCCGGCGCGGGTCAGCCCGGTCCAGTTCTCGCTGGAGGCCCTGCCGACCTCCTGCGTTTCGGGCTGCGCGAGCTCGAACGGGACGAGCAACGCGACCCGCGTCGCGGGCGCTCCGATCTCGTACGCCGACGTCGGAATCGCCGCCGGCGCGATCCTCGGGGCGGCGGTCGTCATCGCGGTCGTCCTCGGGTACCGCGACCGTCGCCCGCCGAGGGGCGAGGGGCTATACGCGGCTCCGGATTCGGCTCCGGAGCCTTCCGGCAGCTCGGCTCCGCCCCCGGGCCCGCCGTAGGGCGCTGGCAGGGGTTGCATGCTGCACTCCGCATCGTCCGAACGAGCGTCGTCGTTCGCCACTCGGGGCCCGCCTCCCGTCCGTCGGGCGGCCCGGCTCGTCGCGCTCCTCGCGCTCGCGGCGGGGCTCGCGGTGGTGGGATCGACCGGCTGGAACGCCTCGGTCGCCGCCGTCGCTCCCGCGACCCCGCACGCCTCCGAGGGCGTCGCCCCGACCGATTCCCCCCGGGGGAACGTCCCCGGAGCCCCCTCCAGCGCCCCGCGCGCCCCGGACGTGAGCGCGAACTGCTCGGCCCTCTCCGCCGGCTGGGCGATCCTCGGCGCGGGACGTCCGGCGCCCCCCGTCGCTCCGTCGCTCGAGACCCCCTGCGTCCTCGATCCGGACTCGGCGGGCCTGTACTTCACCTCGAACTCCACGGACGCGGGGGCCCGCACCGAGTTCTCGATCGTGCTGCCCGCGAACAGCTCGGCGAGCGCCCGGGAGTACTCGACCTTCTGGATCGGAATGTGGCTCGGCGGGATCGCCTGCTCCTACGATGCGGCCTCCTACCTCACGGTCGAGCTCGTCCCGCCGTATTCCGCGGGCGCCGGGGTCACCGGCGAGCCGTACTGGACGGTCGAGGCCCCCGTCTGGGACCTCGTCCCCGCGGGCTCGTGCGACTCGCAGTGCCAGAACGACACCGCGTTCTTCACGATCGCCGGGCGCGGCTACTGCGAGGACGACGCGGTCGTCGCCGGGATCGGGGCCCTCAACCCGACCGGGACGGGGTCGTTCGCCCCGGGCGACGCGATCTCCCTCACGCTCGACGGCGAGGCCGGGGGACCCGCGCCGCTCGCGATCTACCTCAACGACACGACCCACCCGGGCTCCTCGCTGAGCTGGAACTACTCGTCAGGGACCCGGGTCGACTCGGTGACGGTCAACACGACCGTCACGTCGACCGCGCTCTACCCGCTGTACCAGAACGCCACGGCGGCCGACGGCGGCTGGACCGGGGGGCTCAACGTCGGCTTCGGCTTCTCCGGCTGTCCCGCGCCGGCCGGAGGCACGAGCTTCGCCGCTCCCTGCGTCTCCTACGGGGGCGGCTGGAGCCTCGCCTCCACGCCCGAGGTCGCCGCGGTCGAATCGTTCAACGCGACGTCGCGCACGTACTCGAACCCGTACCCGAGTTTCGAGACCGTCTCGAGCACGGGGGCGTGCGGGGGGTCCTCGGGGATGCCCGACTGCGCCGACTTCTCGAGCTTCGGCGGCGTCGGGGCCTACCCGCTCTTCGGGCTCGGCACCGGGCTCGCCCGCTCCTGGATCACCTTTGCCCCCTCGGGGACCGGGGCGTTCTTCCCGTTCGGTTCCGTGGCGAGCGAGTTCCCGGCGAACGGCAGCCTGAGCGCGTCGTTCGGGCCTGCGATCGTCGGCCCGGCGACGGTGAGCGTCGGCCCGACCTCGGCGACCGTCACGTTCCGCTCGAGCGATCCGATCGGCACCGCCCGGGCATGGATCACGACCTGGTGGTGCGCGTCCTCGACCGTGACCGCCACCGAGACGACGTACGCGGCGACCCTCTCGACCTCCCTCGGGAACGGCCCCGGGGACGGGAACTGGTCGGCCGCCGTCGCGACGAACGGGCTCACCGGCACGATGTACTTCTGGACCCGGGCGCTCGCCCTCGACACGACCGCGGCGACGAGCCCGGTCGAGAACGTCACGATCAGCGCGGGGAGCGGGGGATGCGGCGCCTCGCCCCCGAAGGCCCCGAGCTTCACCGCGAGCGACGTCGCGCCGGTCGGCGGCGGGTACTCCCTCTCCTGGACCGGCAACGTGTCGGACGGGACGAGCGCGTACACCGTCCTCGCGAAGCCGATCAAGGGCGGGACGACGCTCGAGTTCCCCGTCGGGAACACGACCTCGGCGCGGATCGTCGGCCTCGAGGGCAACGCCTCCTACAACCTCACGGTCGTCGCCGCGGACCCGCTCGGCCTCGCGACCCCGAGCACCCCCGCCGTGACCGCGCCGATGACCCTGTACCCGCTTGCCTACAAGCTCGTCAGCCTCACCTCGTCGTCGCCCTGGGCGGGCGATGTGGTCCTCCACCTCCAGGCGAACATGACGGGCGGCCTCCCGCCGTACCACTTCTACTTCTCCTTCGGCGATGGCACGCCGACCCTGCCGGTCTGGGTGACGGGCGACGTCGCGAGCGCGACGCACACCTACCCCGCGAACTACACGGGGGTGTCGGTCGTCTCCCTCACGGTCATCGACACCGCGGGGGACGTGGTGACCCCGTCGCCGGTCTACCTGCCGATCCAGGGTCCGCCCCTCGCGGTCCCCGCGACGATCGTCGGCGGTTCGGACTTCGTGCAGCTCCGCTGGAGCGCGCCGGCCTCCCACGCGCCGCTCCTCGGCTACAAGGTCCTCTGGACGACCGACGCCGCGGGCGCGCGGTATCTCACGGCCGTGGCGCCGGCGAACGCCTCGTTCGCGCCGATCGGCGACGCCCTCCTCCTGCCGACCAAGACCTTCTACTCGATCGCCGCCCCCGCGGGGACGATGGTCTACGCGGACGTGTTGGGGATCAACGCGTTCGGTGAGGGCCTCCTGCCCGCCGTGCCGTTCCTCGGCGCCCGGGAGTACCTCAACGCGAGCCAGTATCCGTTCACCGGCATGCTGATCTCCTCGATCGGGGAGGGCCCCGCCCCGCTCCCCGTCACGTTCAACGCGACCTTCACGCTCGCCCCCAACGATACGCTCGCGAACGCCACGTACCGCTTCCTCCCGGCCGGCGGCTCCTTCCCCGCCGAGATCGGCTACCTGAACGGGACCTGGTGGGCGAACGGGTCGACGACGTTCGACACGCCGGGACTCGAGAACGCCTACCTCTACGTCATCGACGCGATCGGCCAGTTGCTCGTGCTGTACACGACCGTCTACGTGACCGTCGGCGAAGCGCCGCTCGTGTCGATCGCGGTCGGCTCGAGCCCCGTCTGGGCGAACACGTCGGTCGAGTTCACGGCGGGCACGACCGGGGGATCGGGGCACTTCGACTACGCGTGGAGCTTCGGCGACGGGGTCAACGCGACCGGCAACCCGGTCACGACGAGCTACCTCGACCCCGGCAGCTACCTCGTGAGCCTGACGGTGAACGACACCGAGTACGGGGGCGTGGGGACCGCCGCGATCCCGGTCGCCGTCTACGCGCCGCCGACCGTCGGGATCGCCGAGACGTCGACCGGGACGTACGGCCAGTACCAGTTCACCGCGATCCCGCACGGGGGCTACGGGCGGCTCAACTACACGTGGCTCTTCGGCGACGGGACGAGCGCGACCGGCGGGACCGTCGATCACAGCTGGGCGTTCAGCGGGAACTACACGGTGACGCTCGACGCGTCGGACGGCTACGGCCACACCACGACCGCCGCGATCAGCGTCCTCGTCCCGGCGCTCCCGTCGAGCTCGTCGAGCTCGGGCGGCTCGACCGTGTCGGCGTCGATCCTCGGCGCGTTCGTGATCGCGACCCTCGCCCTCGCGGTCCTCGCCGTCGTCCTCGCGATCCTCCTCCGCCGCGCCCGCGCGGCGGCGCGCTCGGGGCCCCCCGGGGCGCCCGTCGAGGGGGAGTTCACGTGGGCCCCGGGGACGCAGCCGTACGGCGAGACGCCGACCGGGACCGGGGAGGCCCCGCCGGAGGCCCTCCCCGAGCCGCCCCCGCCCGAGCCCGAGGAAGGTCCGCCGTTCTCGTAGGCGTACCGCCGCGGGGTTCCCCCGGGCCCCCGGACGGGGCCCGACGGGAGGTTACGGGGACTCTCGCCGCCGAACGGTCGGCGGAGCCCCCCGCCCCTTCGACGGGGGGCCCGGCGGGGTGGGGTTCGCGGACGGAACAGACTCGGCCGCGGGGCGCACCCCCTCGTACTCGGGGGGCTCGGTCCGGGGGTCGACCGTCGACCGCTGGAGGTCGGAGAGGATCTCGTAGGCGCGAAGCGCGTCCTGCGAGCGCAGGGCGAAGTGGGTGTCGGTGTAGACGCTGATCATCTCGACGCAGTTGATCCCCCACCGGCCGATTGCGTCCGCGAGGAAGCTCAGGACCCGCGGCGTCACGAGGACGTCCTCGGGGCTGTGGACGCTGACCACGGACAGGCGCCGCCGGATCGAGATGATCGACTCCCGCGGGAGCATACCGAGGATGGGGGCGAGGATCGCCTCGTCGCACAGGATCGTCACGGAATCGCCCCCCTCGAACAGCTGGAGGATCCGGTCGCGCTGCACGAGCGAGCGTTCCGAGCTCACGAGGACGCGCCCGAGGAACGCGATGTCCCCCCGGACCGTGATCGACGCGACGTGCGAGCGCAGCTCGAGATGGCTGGCCCGCACGACCGTGCGCAGGAGCTCCTCCTGGCGGGCCTCCTCCTGCATCTGCCGGCGATAGCGGCGGCAGGCGATCTCGACCGCCTCCTGGCTCTCGAGGCCCGTCTCGCGCCGGATCCGCCGCGCGAGGGCGGTGAAGTTCACGATGTCGTACCGGATGCAGTCGCGGATCGACGGGCGGCTGTCGAGGTAGCGGCGGGTCTCGTCCGCGACGTTCCCCCGCCGGGGGGCCGGGGTCGCGGGGGCCTTCGGTCCGGCCGGGGCCGGGACGGTGCGGGGGGTCATCGATGCGCTCGTGGGGGTATCCCGTCGAAGGTCCGGCACGTAAATCCCTTGGTGCCGCGTCGCAAAGGCCCGGCGGGGACGACGCTACGCCCCCGCTCCGTCGCATCCGAGACAAGGCCCCGCCCTCATCGCCCTCCCTCTCGAGGGCCGGGAGGGCTCCCTCCGACCCCATTTTCTCGCCGGAGAGCTCCGGGCCGCCCGTCCCGGGTCGGGTCCGGAGGACCCCGCGGCCCCCCGGGAGAACCGCCGTCCGGAGCCGTCTACGAAAGGGCCTTAAGCGGGCCCTATGTCCTCCGCCCCATGTATAAGAGCCGGTGGCGCCACACCGGTGTGAGCCACGGAATCTGGACGTCCCTGTTGGTGGTCGCGATCGTCGCGATCATGCTCTTGAGCGCCGTCTTCGTCGTGGGCGCTTCCTCCATGGGCCGGAGTGCCGCTCCCTCCCCGTCGAACTCGATCCCCGCCGCCGGCACCCCCCCATCGATCTTCGGGTTCTTCGCCTCCCCCGAGGAGTTCTTCGAGGGAGGCTCCACGAGCCTCATCGTCTCCGCCTACTCCCAGTGGCCGATCACCTACACCTACTCCGGCCTGCCCCCCGGATGCGTCAGCGCCAACACCTCCTTCCTCTCCTGCACCCCCACCGCCCCCGGTTTCTTCAACGTCACCGTTTCCCTCGTCGACACGTCGACGCCCGTCCCGGCGAGCTCTTCGACGGACCTGCTCGTCGACACGGTCGCGACGGGGAATTTCTTCAGCCTCAACTCGTCCGTCGCGACGTTCGCGAATGCGACCGCCGAGGACTGCGCGTCGATCGCGAGCCCGCCGTTCTACCAGAACTTCTGCTCGCCCGAGGTCCAGTCCCCGACGCTTCTCCCGCTCCCGAACGGCACCCTCGGCCTCGGCTACCAGCGCGACACGACCGTGACGACGAACCCCTGCAGCGCGGGGAACGAGACGGTCGCCCGGGTCAATTTCCAGGTCTCGAGCAACAACGGCTCGAGCTTCGGGGCCGTGGAGGACCTCGGGAACGAGACGTGCTCGTACCTCGATGCGATCGAACCGTCGTTCGCGGTCGGAGGCCCGAACGTCTACGGCGCGTTCATCGAAGAGAATTCGTCCCTTCTGCCCTGGGAGTACGTCGTGCGGTCCTCGGACGCGCTCGGCTTCGTGAGCTCCGCGAACAACGGGACGAACTTCTCGGTCCCCGTCACGCTCGACGCGAGCGGGAACCTCGCCCAGCCGGTCGTCGCCGCGTTCGGTTCGGACGTGTACGTCGCGGTCGAGGACATCGCGAACTCGACGACGCCGATCGCGGGCGGCGTCCTTCCGATCGCGATCGAGGTCCTCGCCTCCACCGACAACGGCACGACGTGGCAGGCGCCGGTGACGCTCCCTGGGCTCAACGCGAGCGCCGGGTACGACGCGACGAGCCCCGCGATCGCCGTCAACGCGACGGGCACCGTGACCGTGGCCTACGCGACCGACCGCTCCTGCCTCGCCTCGGGTCCATTCGGCTGCACGGAGTACGGCGACGCGATCGTCGTGAGCTCCTCGACCGACAACGGCGCGACCTGGTCGGGGCCGACGGTCATCGCCCCGCCCGCCGGCGAGTCCGCCTGCTTCACGGGCGCCTGCGAGTCCGCCTATTTCGAGTCCACGCCCGAGATCGCGCTCGCCTACGCCCCGGGCGGCACGGACCTCTATGTCGTCTATGCTGCGACGTACGACCAGGGCACCGGGGTCCCGAACAACTTCAACCACACCGGCCTCTTCGCGGCGGCGTCGACCGACTCCGGCGCGACGTGGACCGACTCGGCGATCTCCGCGTCGGTCGGTCCCACGGCGCTCCGGTACTTCGAGCCCGCGATCGGCGTGAACGCGTCGACCGTCTACGTCTCGAGCCTCGTCGCGAACGAATCGTCCGGCAGCTGGGGCTTCGCCAACAGCCTCGCCGATTTCGTGGAGACCGAGCCGACGGGCGCGACCGCGGCCTGGTCCGTCCCGACCGCCAACGACATCGAGTCGTTCGTCTCGGGCGGCTCGGTCAACTCGACGCGGACGTCGTTCCCGGGCTTCTCGTCGAGCGTCGTGATCCTCCCGAGCGGCCGCGCCATGATCGCGTTCGCCTTCCCGGAGCCTTCGACCTACTCGATCTCTCGCGGGCCGGGGTACTACTACGCGAACACGAGCTACCCGAGTGCCCTCGTCGTCGGGGCGCTCGTCCTGCCGACGGACCCGAACGCCCTCACGGTGTCGTTTGAGCAGACCGGGCTCCCGACGGGGGTGTCGTGGCTCTTCACGATCAACGGCGTCCCGTACCGCCTCGAGACCCCGATGATCGAGTTCACGAACATTCCCGAGGGCGTCCCGATGATGGTCGGGGCGTACTACCAGGGTGGCTACTGGACGATCAGCAGCTCGTACTACAACGCGACCCTGAACACGTTCTACTTCAACGAGACCGACACGTTCACGTTCGAGGTGTGGGTCGGCTTTGAGTTCAACACGTTCCCGAGTCTCGACGGGCTGTGGTACACCGTGTATCCGTACGGGGACGCGGACCTCTCCGCGACCGTGGTCAACTCTCCGTTCTACGCCTACGTCTACACCTCGTGGGAGCTCTACGGCAACTTCATCTGCATCATCACCTGCAGCTACACGCTCCAGAACTACAACGACTACTACGCCTTCTCGTTCCCCTCCTCGCCTCCCTCGTGGTACCAGCAGTGCGTCGGGGCCATCTGCAGCAACTGGACCTCCCCCTGGTACTTCCCGCTCGGGTCGACCGTCTTCCTCAACACGTCCGCCTGGCCGTTCTTCGGGCTCACGCCGACGTACTGGACCGGGCAGGGCGCGGGATCGTACACGGGCCTCACGGGAGGGTACTGTTACTACGCGTTCTACGGCTGTGACTATGCCTCGGGTCCGATCCACATGCTCGGGCCGATCAACGAGACGATCTGGCTCGCGAACGGTCCGGTGAACCTCACCCGGAACATCACCTTCAGCCCGTACGGGCTCCCCTCGTCGTCGGTCTACCATTTCACGATGGGGGGCGTGGAGTACAACGGCACCGCCCCCGCGGACCTGACGGTCCCGGACGTAAAGACCGGCGCCTACCACGTTAGCGGGATCTGGGCCTCGTCGTCGGAGCCGGGGTGGGAGTACTTCGGGTACGTGAACGGCCCGAACCCGTTCCTTTCGGCCTCCCTGACGAACGTGAACCTCACGTTCGACTCCCTCGTCAACCTCTCGGCGCCCGCTGGAGTCGTCACGTTCCACGCGCCCGGCCTCGCCACCGGTACGTATTGGGCGCTGACCCTCAACAATACCCGGTATTCGTCGACCACTCCGTGGATCAACATCACGACGCATCCCGGCACGTTCTTCTGGTCGGTCGCCGACGCGGTGTCGCCGAGCGGCACGGCCGGGTACGTCCCGACGGGCGTCTCGTCGAGCATCTCCGTGACCCCGGACCACACGTACGACGTGCAGTACACCCCCGCCTACCTCGTCCACCTCGAGAGCTCGACCGGGGGCCTCGTCTCGCTCAACGGCGGCTACCCGACGAACTCGGTCTCCGCGTGGGAGGCTTCCGGCGCGTCCGTCAGCATCTCGGCGACCCTCTCGCCCGGCTACTCGTTCGTGGGGTGGAGCGGGACCGGTACCGGGGCCTATTCGGGGAACCTCACGACCACCTCGGTGGCCGCGGGGAGCCCGCTGCTCGAGACGGCGACGTTCCAGCCGCTCCCCGGAGCGCGGTTCAACCTCTCGCTCACGGAGTCGGGTCTTCCGGCGGGGACGTGGTGGACCGCCAACCTGAACGGCGCGGGCCACTCGTCCGACAACCCGACCTTCACGGTCGGGAACCTGTGGCCCTGGACCGCGCCGAACGGGCTCGGCTTCTACAACCTCAGCATCCCGAACGCCTACGAGAACAGCACGAACCTGACGCGGTTCGTGCCGCTCCCGACGTACCCGACCGTGGTCGGCACGAACGGCTCGTTCACGCCGCCCGTGGTGGTCTCCTTCCAGGAGCAGTCCCTCCTCCAGCTCACCGCGCTCCCCGGAGGGACGCCCGAGGCGACGTACGACGGAGCGCCGACGGGCAGCTCCGCGTGGATCGTCCCCGGTGGCCTGGTGACGATGGTCGCGGTGCATAACCCCGGCTACGTCTTCGAGGGCTGGGAAGGGACGGGCGACGGATCGTACACCGGACCGGACTCGCCGGTCACGATCACCTCCGAGGGACCGATCACCGAGGTCGCGGTGTTCGCCCCGGCCGTGACCCCGCCCTTGCCGCGCTACTCGATCACCTTCCACCTCGAGGACCCGCTCGTCCCCGGCACGACCTGGAGCGTCGTCTTCGGCGGACAGGGCTACTCGTCCAGCGGGACGAACCTCACGATCCCCGATGTCCTCGGTGGCACGTACGGGATCTCGGTCGGCACGGCGGTCTCCCCGAGCGGCCTCGTCGAGTACCAGGCGACGTCGAGCGACCCGGCGGCCTACACCGTCCGAGGCAACGCGACCCTCGACCTCACGTATCAGACGTACTACTGGGTGGGCGTCTCGGCGTCCGTGGGGGGTTCGGTGAGCCCGGGTTCGGGGTTCTACGAGGCCGGGAATCTGCTCTACCTGGTCGCGACGCCGAACGCGACGTACACGTTCAACGGCTGGGGCGGCAGCGGCACGGGGAGCTACTCCGGCTCGAACGCGACCGCGTCGATCCTGGTCCAGTCCCCGCTGACCGAGATCGCCACGTTCCGCGCGACCCCGACGGGGGCCTCCTCGAGCTCCTCGGTATGGACGAACCCGCTCTCGTGGCTCGGGATCGGTGCCCTCGCGCTCATCGCGGGCCTCATCGTCGGAACGGTGGGGGCCCGGTGGCGCGCCCGACCCGCCAGCTCTCCCCCTCCCACCGGCCGGAGCCCGCCGGCTCCCACTTCCCCCGGCGCCCGGAGCGGCCCATGACCGCACGACGGACCTTCCTCACCTCCCGCGCCCTCGCGGTGCTGGTCGCGCTCGCGGTGGTCGGGTCGTTCGGCGCGACCGTGCTCGCGGGCGGGGCCGCGGCGCCGGTCGCGCCGTCGGGGTCGACCGGACTCGTGGCCGGGCACACGTCGTCCCGAGGCGCGGCCGCTCCCCCTCCGGCCGCGAGCCCGCTCGGGAACGCCTCGGGACCCGGCGTCTTCTACAGCACCTCCGCGCTCTCCGGTGCCTCGTTCAAGAACTCCACGTGCGTTTCCGGACTCTGCTACAGCGTCACGAATGACGTCAGCACGACCGTGACGCCGAGCGGTGAGCTCGTCGCGGCCTACACGACCCTCACCGATCGGAGCCCCTGCGCCGCGCTTCGCTCCTACAGCGTCTCGAACGTCGCGATCGAGACCTCCACGAACGGCGGCGCGTCCTGGTCGCCGGTCGAGTACCTCGGGAACCCGAACTGCGCCGCGTCGGGATACCCGGACGCCTGGCAGCCGTCGATCGCGACGCTCGGGAACGGCACGCTGGTCCTCGCGTACGTCGAGTACAACCTCTCCGCGGGCTCGCTGCCCCCGCTCACCCAGTACACCTGGCCGCCGACCGAGTCCCGCCTCGTCCTCACCGAGAGCTACGACGGCGGCGTCGCCTGGTCGAACCCGTACGTCCTCAACATCTCGAACCCGCCGAGCGCCCCGCCCGGCCTCCAGTATACCCCCGCGTTCCCCTCGGTCGCCACGATCGGGAACACGATCTACGTCACCTGGATGTCGCTGACCACCTGGAACTCGGAGGGGAGCATCGCGCTCGTCGTCTCGTCGAACGGCGGGGCGACCTGGAGCCCGACCCTCACGGTATCGTCCGGGCCGTTCGCCGGCTACTCGATGGACCCCGACGCGATCGTCGAGCCGAACGGGAACCTCGTGATCGCGTACACGGCCAACGTCTCGTTCACCTCGTTCATCTGCGGGGCGTTCATCTGCACCTTCTATCCGTACGGCCTCTGGACCGGGAACGTCTGGGTCGCCTCGTCGTTCTACAACGGGACCGTCTTCAACTATACCGAGGTCGCCTCCGAGGTCCCGCTGGGGTCGTTCGGATGGGACCCGTACACGAACCCGACCTCGTTCGGGCCGTTCGAGACGCCGGCGCCCCAGCTCGCGTACTCGAACGCGACGGGCCAGATCTACCTCGCGTTCACGGCCGGGGTCACGACGAATGACACCTCGTACTGTCCGTACCCTTCGTTCGCCTGCCTCGCCGACGACCTGTTCTTCTTTAGCTCGCCCGACAACGGCTCGTTCTGGAACCAGGGGAACATCGGGACGACCGTCTTCAACCCCTCGGTCATCGACCCGTCGACGACGAACCTGAACGCGACCGACTCGGTCCCGACCGTTTCGCTCGCCACGTCGGGATCGACCGTCTACCTCGAGGCGTCGTACTACAACGGCACCCTCTGCGAGAGCGGGGTGTGCGGGGTCTCGACCGAGGTGGTCTTCTCGACGTCCGACAACGGCACGACCTTCACCCCGCCCGTGACGGTCACCGCCCCGTACACGCCCTACGACTACGCCTGGACGGGCGAGTACGGTTCGGTCGCGGTCGTGAACGGGACGCCGCTCTACTTCTGGACGCTGAACTCGTGCCCGGGCTGGTCGATCACCCCGTGCGGTGCGTACCCCGGCTCGAACCTGCCGCTCTCGGCGGTCTCGGTCTCCGAGCTGTTCAACGGCACCGGAGGGGCGAAGCTCACGCTCACGGCCGTCGGCCTCGGCCCCGGCGTCAACTGGACGGCGAACGTCCTCGGCAACGTCCGCACGGGGCCGGGCAACGGATCGCTCTCCGTGAGCGGCATCCCGAAGGGGGTGCCGATCTTCTTCACGGTGCCGGGCGTCAACGAGACGAGCGTCCGGTACTACGTGCTGCCCGGTGCGATTGTCCCCGCCCCACCGGTGGTTCTCACCAAGAGCCTGACGGTGACCGTCACGTTCACCGAGTACGTTCCGGTGACGATCTCGTTCGCTGTCCCGGACCTTCAGGGCCCGGCCTGCCAGGGCTTCTTCACGTACCTCTCTGGCTGTCCGAGCTTCTACCCCGGCTGCCTCGGGGCGCCGATGGGCAACTACACCGAGGCGTGCTTCTCCTACTACTTCAACCCGATTCCGCCCCATGGCGCGAGCTGGGTACCCGCCGGCCGGGCGGACTCGGTCGGCCTGAGCCCGTTCCCGGGTCCGGTCTGCTGGTACTATTACGGGGGGATCTACGGCTACACCTACTGTTACATCTACGAGTTCAACCTGGAGCCGCTCGGCTGGTCGGGGTCGGGCCCCGGCAGCGTCTCGACCTCGGCGCTGAACATCACGTTCTACCCGACGGGCCCGGTCACCGAGACCGCGGCGTTCATCGAGACCGGCTTCTGCATGTCGTTCTACGAGAACTTCACGGGGTTCAAGTACTACTATAACTACGGCTGCGAGAACTTCAGCGCCCCCCTGACCGTCAAGGAGACGGGGCTGCCACCGGGGACCCCGTGGGCGGTGACGCTCTCGGGCGCCGCCGGCGACACGACCAACTACTCGGTCGCGGGGACCCCGATCGTCAACAACACCGCCGGGGTGGGTATCGGGGAGGTCATCCCGTGGAACGTCCCGAGCTCGACGCCTGGGGAGGAGTGGGTCGGGACCCCGAGCGTGTTGTCGCCGATGATCCTGCCGCTCACGGCCCCGCTCGTGATCAACTACACGCTCGAACCGCTCGCCGCCGCCGCGGAACCGGTCGAGCTCGAGACGATCGGCCTTCCCGCCGGCCTCCAGGCAAACCTCACCGTGAACAACGAGGGCACGGGGACCTCGACGGTCCTCCCGGCGAGCTCGAGCCCCCTCAACGTGACGCTCCCGGCCGGGGACTACTCGCTCAATGCCTCGGCGGTCATCGACATCAACGGGACCTCGTACTATCCCCGGGCGATCTACTCGGACGTCGACCTCGTGAACGAGTCCAACCAGAGCGGTACGTCGCCGAGCTCGATCTTCCTGGGCGGCGCCGCGCGGATCGCGGTCGCGTACGCCCCCGAGTACTGGGTGTCGATCGCAGCCGGCGCCGGTGGGACGGTCACGCCCGCGAGCCAGTGGGTCGAGGGGGGTGGGACGATCGCGCTCAGCGCGAGCGCGGACCCGGGGTACGAGTTCCTCTACTGGGTCGGCACCGGTCCCGGCTCCACGTCCGGCCCGGAGGCGCTCCTCTCGCACGTGGTGATCTCGCCCGGCGGGCCGGTGACCGAGCTCGCCGTCTTCGGCCTGAAGCCCCCGCCGTCCTGGACGGTCACCGTCTCTCCGACGGGCCTTCCGCTGGGCCAGGAGTACTCGGTCACGCTCGGGGGCCAGACGTACTCGGGCGTGGGCATCCTCAAGATCGGGAACCTGTCGACCGGCACGTACTCGCTCTCGCTCCCGGACGTCGTCTCACCGGCGTCGTCCGCGGTCCGCTACGCGCTCTCGGCCCTTCACGCGTCGACGGGGCTGTCGAACGGGGCGCTGACCGTGGACGAGAACCTCTCCCTCGACCCGGTCTATTCGACCCAGTACCTCGTTTCCGTCTCGGTGATCGGGAACGGGACGCTCAACGTCACCTCCGGCGCGTACTGGTACGGGGCGAACGCGACCTTCACCGCGACCGCGACCCCCGCGACGAACTTCGTCTTCTCGGGCTGGTGGGCCGCGATCGGCGGAGGGACCTCCACCGAGATCTCGACGAATGCGTCGCTCGCGCTCGTGCTGACGTCGTACGCCACGATCGCCGCGCAGTTCACCCCGGCGCCGCCGGTCATCACCCCGACCTACGCGTTCACGTTCTCCGAATCGGGTCTCCCGGCCGGAGCGTTCTGGCAGGTATCCCTCACGCCCGGGGTCGGCGTCTCGGGCCGGACGGCCAACCTCACGGTGACCGTCCCGGGCGGGAGCTACGTCGTGAACGTGGCGGCGGTCTACACGACCACCGGCGTGCGCTACGTGTCGAACGTCGCCCAGAACCTCTCGGTCCCGATCCCCTCGACCGGCTCCGCGCTCTCGGTCCGGTTCACGGAGGAGTTCCTCGTCTCCGTCTCGACCTCGGGGAGCGGCAGCGCGACCGGGAGCGGCTGGGCGATCGCCGGCGAGACGGCCACGATCTCGGCGGCGCCCGCGCCGTCCGGCTGGACGTTCGTCGGCTGGGACGGGACCGGGAGCGGCAGCTACTCCGGAACGAACTCGACCGAGCAGGTGCTCCCGAAGGGACCGATCACCGAGACGGCGACGTACGTGCCGACCAGCACGACCACGAGCTCGACCGCGTCGGTCGCGTGGTACGACTGGGCCGCGCTCGGCCTCGTCGTGGCGGTCCTTTTGATCGTGGGCCTGATCGAGGGGCTCAGCGTGATCCGACGCCGCAAGCCCCCCGCCGCCTCGGCGCCTCCGCCCCGGCCCGGCCTCCGGGCCTCGCCGGCCCCCCCGGCGCTCCCCCCGACCGCGCCCCAACGGGCCCCCGCCCCGTCCCCCGGGCCGACGACCCCTCCGTCGTCCCCCTCGCCCTGGAAGGAGACGTAGATCGGGCGGGCGTCGGCGCGCCGGACTCGGGGCCGGCTCCTCCGACAGGGGGGCGGGCGGTGTCGCGCTTGAGACACGACCGGGGGTCACCCTCCGCTCCCGGTACAGTAGGGAGGGAATCTGCCTCGGCGGCTACGCCGGCGCGGGGGGTCTCCCTCTCGGCGGAGGCGAACCGTCTTAACGGGGACGGGTGTCCAAGCCTCGCATGTCGCGGCTCGTCGTCGTCGCGGTCGTCCTGAGCGCCGTCGTCCTCGCCGGATCCCTCGCGGTCCTTCCCGGGGCCCACGCCGCGCCCCGGGCGGCCCCCGGGACGCCGGCGGCCCACGCGACCGCGGTCCCCGAGCCCAAGATCGCCCCGGCCCCGCCGTCGAGCTCGTTGGCGGCCTCCTCCGCCGCGCGGGAATCGCTCGGACGGTCGATCCTGAGCGACCTCGAGGGGTCCGGCGTCCCGGCCCGCGCGATCTACCTCCCGGACTTCGCGGGGGGCGGCGTCCTGCACGGGAACGTCGTCTCGCCGATCACGACCATCGCCCCGGCCCCGATGGGCCTCGGCGACTACGGCGTCCGGAACACGACCGGGACGCCGCAACCCTACGTGATCGACTCGACCAGCTGGGAGGGGACGATCTCGCTCAACTCGGGGGACTTCTTCTACATCGACAACGACGGTCCCGACACGTTCGGGGTCCAGCTGAACGCCGTCCTCTCCAACGTGACGGTCGCCGGCAACGCGTCGAACGACTTCTGGATCCAGGACGTCCTCTTCTTCACCCCGAGCACGGACAGCATCCAGATGCTGGACAACGTCTGGAACCTGTCGACCCCGTCGACCGCCGAGCCGGCGAGCACGTTCTTCGAGTACAACGGCACGCCGGTGGACGGCCACTACTACTACGATTTCGGGCCGGCGTTCACGACCAGCTTCCCGTTCACGGCCCACCTCTACGAGAACGCGAGCCTCACGAACATCAGCGGGAGGTCCTACTCGACCGTGCGGTTCGGCTACGACATCGTCAGCGGCACGGGAGCCACGATCGGCCACGGGGTCTTCGACACGGTCCTCTTCGCCTCGGACGTCAACGCGGTCCCCGGGGTGCATCTGCCGCAGTTCCAGGTCAACGGCGGCCGGCTCACGCCGACGAACTTCCTCCTCTACGACACCGAGCTCATGATCGGGGGACCGGGCGGGGGCAGCACGACCCAGGTCTACAGCCTGAACGGCTCGATGCAGATCGCCTACTACAACCGCTCGACCGGCCACTACTCGTTCGACCCCTCCGCCTGGAGCGCGGGGGCCGACACGGGCGAGACGAGCCAGGGCGTCGCGGTCTCCTACCTGACCCCGGGGACGGGGCTCCTCGGCGCCGGCCCGTCGTTCATCGAGCCGCTCTGGAACGCGACCCCCGGCGGGAACCAGGGGCAGCTCGAGCTCACGGGCTCCGTGGCGCCGGACAACGCCTTCCTCTTCCTTTCTCAGGGGGGCACCTTCAACGCCACGTCCGCCGCCTGGGCGCCGTTCCTCCCGGGCGGGAGATACACGTTCTACCTGCCGCCCGGGGACTACTCGGGAGAGGCCCTGCTCTCGAACCACGATACCCGGGACGTCTTCTACTCGGGCGGGGCCGGAACGACCGACTCCGTCGCGATCTCGCTCCCCTACGACCTCACGGTCGGGGTCGACACGCCGCTCTTCGCCTGGAACAACGCGGAGCTCGCGAACCTCTCGTTCGCGGGGGACGGGACGGCGAACTCCCCGTACCTCCTCTACGACAACGAGTACACGACGCTCGATCCGCTCTTCGGGGAGCTCAATGACTACCTCTTCCCGGTCTTCCCGGGCGTCCTCATCTCGGGAACGACCGCGTACTTCGACCTCGACCACGCCCCGCCCTTGACCGTGCTCTATCCGTCGATCTACGACGCCCGGCTCTTCGTGAACGGGCTCCCCGACACGAACCAGCTCCAGATCGAGCTCTACGATACGAGCCACGGGTCGATCACGGACTCGAGCGACATCGGCGGGTGGATCTGCGGTTGCCAGTTCAACTTCCCGACGGTCTACTATCCCGACGGGGAGATCGTCCTCTGGGGCGCGACCGACACCCTCGTCGCGGCGAACATCTTCGACGACCAGGGGGTCGGGATCGTGCTCATGCAGGGGAGCGACAACGTCGTCTGGGGCAACGAGTTCCTGAACGGCCTCCTCGCTCCCGCGACGTTCCCCGCCCAGTTCGGGATCTGGGAGTTCGAGTCGGGCGACCTCATCTACAACAACGCGTTCGACACGTCGGTCACCGCCTACTCGCCGAGCTACAACCTCTACAACGGCAACAACCAGACGAACGTGAACTCCTGGAACCTCTCGGGCTGGCAGCCGTCGAGCGCGGTGAACGTCGTCAACGGGTTCAACCTGTCGGGGAGCCTCCTCGGCCTCCCGGCGGTGTGCGGCAACTGGTGGTGGGACTACTCGCCCGGGATGTCGCTCCCGTACAACGAGCCGTACGACGGCGGTGCGCCGTTCATCTTCACGGGCGGGGACTACTGCCCCTCGGGGCCGAACGGGACGATCGGCTACCTGGTCTCGTTCTCGGAGACGGGGCTCCCCGGCGGCACCTGGACGGTCACCCTCGCGGGCGTCAGCGGGACCGCCGCCGCCGGCAGCCCGATCACCTTCGCGATGCCGAACGGGACGTGGTCGTACTCGGTCGCCGCGGTCGGCGGCCTCACGGTCTCGCCGGCGGCCGGCACCGTGACCGTCCACGGGCGGAGCGTGAGCACCGCGATCGCCTTCGCCCAGCCGATCTCCTCCGTCACGCCCACGAGCTACCTGACCACGGTCGCCGAGTCGGGCCTGGCGCCGGGCGTGACCTGGTCGATCACGATCAACGCGACCCGCTATAGTGCGAACGGCACGACCGTCGCGCTCACGCTCACCAACGGATCGTACGCGTACACGGTCGCCGCCGTGACCGACTACAGCCTGCTCTCGCCCGCCTCGGGGGCGATCACGGTGGACGGCGCCCCCGCGACCCTCGACCTCAAGTTCACGCCGGATCCGGGCTGGCTCAACGCGACCGTCGCGCCCGCGACCGCGTCCGTCTGGGTCGATGCGGTGTCGGTGCCGCTCACCTCGGGCGCCTTCAGCCTCGAGGAGATGCCGGGCACCTACGCGGTCGAGGTGACCGCGACCGGCTACGCACCGTACTACAACAACGTCACGGTCGTCCCGGCGATCGGGACGGCGATCGCGGTCCACCTGACGCAGGTCGGGAGCACGTCGTCGCCCGGTTCGACCCGGTCGAACAGCTCGACGACCACGACCTCCTCGAGCGGCCTCACGGACGCGCAGTTCTACGCGGTGATCGGCGGCCTCCTCGCGGTGGCGGTCGCCATCGTCCTCGCGGCGCTCCTCCTGCGCCGCCGGGGGTCGCCGCCGCCTCCGGAGCCCCCCGCCTACGAGCCGGCGGCCCCGGCGGAGTACGCGGGGCCCCAGCAGCGGGTCGATCCCACGCCCGGCAGCCCCGACGTGTACTACGAAGGACCCCCGGTGGACGGCCCGCCGCCCCCGGGCGCGTGATCCGAGCGAGGAAGGCCGGCGCGAGGGACCGGGGCCTCAGGTCCCGGCTGCCTGACTCGAACAGGCGACCTGAGGATCTCCACGGGGGCCGCCGGAGGCCCGGCAGTCTCGCCTACAGTCCCCCGCTCTACCACTGAGCTAAGCCGGGACGGGAGCGCGGAGCGGTCCTCCGCCTATAAAACCTGCCCCCGGGAACCCTCGGCGACGGCCGCGCGCACGCGCGCGGCGACCTCGTCGGGGGACCCGCTCGCGTCGATCGGCCGGAGTCGTCCCGCGCCGCGGTAATGGTCGAGGAGCGGGGCCGTCTGCTCCGCGTACACCTTAAGGCGCGTCGCGACCGCCTCCGGGCGGTCGTCCGGCCGCTGGACGAGCTCGGCGCCGTCCTTGTCGCACCGACCGGCCGCGCGCGGGGGCTGGCTCACGAGGTTGTAGGTCGACTGGCACTTCGGGCACCAGCGGCGGCTCGACAGGCGCTCGATGAGCGTCGCGGAGGGCAGGTCGAACGAGACCACCACGTCGACCACCGTGAGACGGGCGAGCGCTTCCGCCTGCGCGAGGTTGCGGGGGAACCCGTCCAGGAGGAACCCGGCCTGCGCGTCCGGCGCGCCGAGGCGGTCCTTCAGGATCCGCAGGACCAGATCGTCCGGGACGAGCCGTCCCGCCCGCATGTGGCCGTCCGCCTCCCGGCCGAGCGGCGTCCGGGCGGCGACCGCGGACCGCAACAGGTCCCCGGTCGACAGATGCGGGACGCCGAGCTCCCGGGAGAGCCGGGCCGCCTGCGTCCCCTTCCCCACCCCCGGGGGGCCGAGGAAGACGATCCGCCGCATGCGGGGCCCCTGACGGCCGAGCTAATTGGCTTTGCTCCGCGGGCCTAGACCTCGACCCGGCTCCCGTCGAACGGCCGGCCGAGGATCGCGGCCTCGAGGTTCTCCAAGTCCCTGCCCTGCACCACCGCGAGGGCGATCCCAGAGCGCGAGAGGGAGTCGGCCCCGAGGCGGTCGAACAGGAAGCTCTGGCCTGCCGTACCATCCGTCTCGGAGCTGACGAGGGCGCGGAACTCGGGCCAGGAGAGCCGCGCGATGCGACGGGCTCCCGGGAACTTCCGCGGGTCGCGGTCGTACACCCCGCTGACGTTGGTCGCGTTCACGAGCCGCGCCGCGCGCAGCCGGACGGCGAGCAAGGCCGCGACCCCGTCGGTCGTGTGACCCGGCTCGGTCCCGCCGAGCACGATCGGCGAGGCCCGGTGCACGAGCTCCGCGGCCGCCCGGACCGTGGTCGGGGGATCGGCGGGGGTGGGCGGACCGACGCAGGCCGCGAGGAGGCGCGCGTGCAGGCGCGTGACCTCGATGCCGACCTCGTCGAGCTCGAACTCCGTGAGGCCGAGGTCCCGCCCGATCGTGATGTAGTCCCGGGCGGTCCGGCCTCCGCCCACGGTGACCACGAGGGGAAGGGCCCGCCCGAGGCGCTTCAAGAGCCCCGCGAGGCGCACGAGGTACTCCCGGTCTCCCTCACCGGTGAGGAACACCGATCCCCCGATCGACACGACGACGGGGGCGCTCGTCCGAGGGGAACGCGGCGGCATCGGCCCGGGGAGGCTCGGGCCGTCTTAAGCGGTGTCGGCGGGGGAGGGAGGGTCGGATTGAAGAGGCCGCGGCCCTCGGGGCTATCGTGGCCGACCCGTGGGCGGGGGCGAAGGCGGCGGCGGCGCGCCACGCGGTCGCGACCCGCGTGCGCCCGGGCCTCAAGATCGCCCTCGGGACCGGCTCGACCGCGGCGTGCGCGGTCCGCGCGATCGCGGAGCGGTTCCCCGGCGAGCCCTTCGACTGCGTCTCGAGCTCACTCGCCACGGAGGAGCTCGCCCGCTCGCTCGGCCTCGCGGTGCGCGAGCTCGGGGCCGACGATCGGTTCGACCTGATGCTTGACGGGGCGGACGAGGTCTCCCCCGCCCTCGACCTCACGAAGGGCGGCGGGGGCGCCCTCTTCCGCGAGAAGTTCCTCGCGCGGCTCTCCCGCGAGACCGTGATCCTCGTCGACCCTTCGAAGCTCGTGAAGGCCCTCGGGGAGCGCGCGCCGATCCCCGTCGAGGTCGTGCCGTTCGCCCGCCCGGTGCTCGTCCGGGAGCTCCGCGGCCTCGACTACGAGGTCCGCCTGCGGCTCAACCCGGGAGGCCAGCCATTCCGCACGGACAACGGCAACGAGCTCCTTGACCTCTCCCCGAAGCGCCCCCTTCCGGACCCGAAGGCGACGGACCGCGACCTCCACGCGCTCCCCGGGGTCGTGGAGACCGGCCTCTTCCCGGGCCTCGCGAGCCGGGTCGTCATCGGCGAAAACGACGGCCGGGTCGCCGAGCGCCTTCCCTCCGGCGGTGCGCGCGCCTAGGCCGGTCGGCCCCCCATCGTCGCGCTTATCCGTCCCGAGCGGTGCGGTCGTCACCGCCGGCGACACGGCGGGGCGGAAGAGAGCGATGCAGGGCAAGTACGTGACGACCCGCGTGGACGACCACGTCGGGTACATCGAGATCGACAAGCCGAAGGCGAACACCTACGACCTCGACATGATGCGGGGGTTCGACGCGGCGCTCGAGGAGTTCCGGTTCAACGATGACGTCCGCGTGATCGTCCTAGCGAGCCGCGTCCCCGGCTTCTTCAGTGCCGGCGCCGACATCGAGATGCTGAAACGGAGCCAGCCGGACTTCAAGGCGATGTTCTGCCTCCACTGCCAGGAGACCCTCGACAAGTTCGCGAAGACCCCGAAGGTCGTGATCGCCGCGATCCACGGCCACTGCGTCGGCGGCGGGCTCGAGATCGCGCTCTCCACGGACCTCCGCATGATGGCGAGGGACTCCGGCCGGATCGGGCTTCCCGAGGTGACCCTCGGCGTGCTTCCCGGGACGGGCGGCACCCAGCGCCTCCCGCGTCTCATCGGCGCTTCGCGGGCGCTCGACATGATGATCACGGGGAAGCTCCTCACCCCCGACGAGGCGCTCGCGATTGGCCTCGTGAACTACGTCTACCCGAAGGAGACGTTCGCGAAGGACGTCCAGGCGTACGCGGCGGCCCTGGCCCACGGTCCGTCCCGGGCGGTGAGCCTGATCAAGCGGAGCGTGATCGAGGGGATCGAGATGCCGCTCACGGCCGGCCTCGCGCTCGAGCGCGAGCTCCAGAACCGGCTCTTCATCACCGAGGACGCGAAGGAGGGGCTGACCGCCTTCGTCGAAAAGCGAAAGCCCACCTTTAAGGGACATTAGGTTCTAGGAAGGGAGGATACCGATGACCGGCCGACCCCCCGCCCCGAGCGAGCCCGCTCGACCCCGCACCCGCGCCGGCGCATCGAGCCTGAAGGACGGCGGCACGATCGAGCCGGTCCGCGAGATCCTCTGGGGTTCCAGCGCGGGGGTCCGCAAGTACGAGACGGCGGAGGAGGTCCCCTCTGACATGCGCCAGCTGGTCGTGAAGCTCCTCGTCGTCCAGGCGGACACCGAGTTCGCCTCGATCCAGCAGCACCGCCCCTGGCTCGACCGCGCCCCGACCCTCGAGGACCGCTGGATCGAGTCGCGGATCATCGCCGACGAGGCCCGCCACGGCCTGCAGGCGTGCCGCATCCTCCGCGACTTCGGCGAGGAGGGCCAGCGGTTCATCGACGAGCTCCTGGCGAAGAAGGAGGGCGAGCACAAGCTGGACGCCTTCAACATGAAGTTCGACGCCTGGAGCGATGTCGGCGCGTTCACCTGCTTCGTCGACCGCGTCGGCGTCTACCAGCTGCGGGCGTTCCAGGAGTGCTCCTACGGCCCCCTCGCCCGCGCGATGCCGCTCATGCTGAGCGAGGAGCAGCTGCACCTCAACTTCGGGGCGAGCGTGCTGCGCCGGATGGTGCAGGACGGCTCGAAGTACTACGGATCGAAGGAGGAGGCGCAGGCCTCGATCCAGAAGTGGTACCCGCGCGCTCTCGACATGTTCGGCCACTCGAATTCCGACACGAGCCGCCGCGCGATCGAGTACGGTCTCAAGCGGTGGACGAACGAGGAGGCCCGGGCCCGATACATCGAGGAGGTCTCGGGACTCGTCCAGTCGATCGGACTGACCCTGCCGGCGCCCGAGTTCGACCGCCACGTCCTGTAGCGGGATCTCGCCCGATCTATCGGGCCCGACGGGCCGGACGCGATCGGCGGCGCGGGGCCAGGCGGCGGCCCCCCGGCCCCGGGTGGAGCGCGAGGGTCGATCGGACTCCCGGAAGGCGAGCGAGCCTCCGGCGCACCCCGGCGAGGTCCTGGGCGAGGGTGAATACGTGCATGTGGGCACCCGCGTCGTGGGTGTACGCCGCGACCGGGCGGCCGGCCTCCCGGTTCAGCGAGCGCACCTCCCCCAGGATGGCGCGCGAGGTCGGGGTGAGGTAGTCGAGCGTCGGCCGGGTCGTCTCGCAGACCGAACGGAAGCTGTCGCACTCCTCCATAACGAGCGGGAACAACGCGGCGGAGTCCCGGGCCGCGATGGCCCGGCGGATCCGCTCAAGGCGCCGCGGGAGCCCGCGGAGGCGCGCGGCATATTCCGGGCTGGTCCGGACGGTCAGCTGCATCGCGTCCATCGAGCGGACCTCCTTCACGGGCGCCCCTTCCACGAGGAGCACGAGGTCGACGAGCGCGGGCCAGTGCCCCGGCCCAAAGAGGGTCCGGGCGAAGCAGTCGCTCCCGTCGGCGCGCACGCCCGCCCGCCACTCGACGAAGCCGCCGAAGATCGACCGGCAGGCGCTCCCGGATCCGGACCGCGCGAGCTCGGAGACCTCCCGGTCGGAGAGCGTGAGGCCGGCGGCGAGGGACGAGGCGCCCGCGAGCGCGGCGAACCCGCTCGCGCTCGAGGCGAGACCGCTCGCCATCGGGAAGTTGTTGTCCGAGCGGACCTCGGCGTACCGGTCGGATCGCGCGAGAGCCCGAACGCGGTCGAGCAGGGCGACGACCCCCGCCCGGGGTCCCCCGGTCGCCTCGGCGCCGTTCAGGACCACCCGGTCGCTCGTGAGGTCGTCCGAGAAGCGCACGGTCGTCCGGCTCCGGAGGCGGTCGAGGGTGACGGAGAGGGAGGAGTTGTACGGGATCCCGAGGTCCGGGTCCCGGACCCCCCAGTACTTCACGAGCGCGATGTTCGGCGCCGCCTCGTACGTGACCGTCGCGCGCGGGGGTCGGGCCATGCGCTCCTCGCCGACCCGGAGCCGCGAAGTACTTATCGGGCGCGGCCGCTAGGCCCCCGGTCGTGCGACGAGCGTCCGACGCGTCCGAGCCTCGCCCGGTCGCCCCGATGCCCGACCTCATCGCCGCGGCGCGCCGGGGCGGTTTCCATCAGGTCGCCGGCTTCCAGATCGATCCCGCCCATAGCGGCCGGGGCCACTGCACGGTGACCGGCCGGGTGGAGCACCGGCACCTCAACATCAACGGGGTCGTCCATGGCGGGGTCTACGCCACGATCCTGGACACGGCGATGGGTGCCTCGGTCGTGACGCTGCTCGGCCCCGGCGAGACGACGGCCACGACGAGCCTCTACGTGGAGTACCTGCGGGCGGCCCGCGAGGGGGACCACCTCACCGCCCGCGGCGCCGTGCTGCGTCGGGGGCGTCACATCGCGTTCGTCGAGGGGAACCTGTACGGCGCGGACGACCGGCGCCTGGCTCAGGCCCGGGGCACGTGGTACATCTGGTCGTCCGAGCCCGAGACCCCCTCCACCGTCCGGCGGCGCGGGAAGCGTTCGGGCGTCAAGCGGCGCTGAACCGCGAGCGGAGCCGCTCGAGCCCCGCGAGGCGTTCGAGGCCCTTCGCCCGGCCCGAGGCCCCCTCGGGGGTCTGGTCGGCGAGGAAGAACGCTCGGACGTCCTCGGGGTGATCGAGCCCGAGGTACGGGATCACGCTCTGGAAGAGGTCCGTCAGGAAACTGGACCCCCGGAACAGGGACGCGAGCTCGGGGAGGTGCTGCTGGAGCCAGGTCCAGGTCATCGAGCGTCCTTGCGGGTTCTGAGCGGCCTGCAGGATCACGGCCACGACGTGGCCCAGGTTGACCCTCCCCGATAGGGTGAGGTCGAGGGTCTCCTGGATCAGCGCCTCATCGGGGACCCACGCGAGCGCCCGCTCCAGGCGCAGCGTCTCCCGCTCGGGCCGCACCCGGGCCTCGAGCGCCCGGCGGACCTCCCGGTAACCGACCGCGCCTTCGGTGCGCACCCGGGCGCACGCGACGGCCGCCCAGAGGTCCGGGTCGAGCCGATCCCAGCCCACGAACCGGCCGGAGACGTCCCGGGCGAACGCGGCGTCCACGCGGACCCGGGCGAAACCGATCCGGTCCCGCAGGATGCCGGCCGTCGTGGGCTCTCCCGGCCGTCGATCGATCCCGAGTCGGTCGATCTGATCGGCGTAGAACCATCGGGCGAGGCTCTGGATCGGCGGGATCGAGGGGAAGCAGAGGGCCGGCGCGAGCAGCTGGCTGGCGATCGACTCGGCGACCAGGCGGTCCGAGGTCGGCCCCAGCGCCCGCACGAACCGCTCGTACGTCGCCCAGTCGACGTCCCCCGACACGAGGAACGCGCCGAGGTCCTCGACCACGATCCAGCGATCCCGGACCGGTCGGCCGGGCAGCGTCGCGAGGAGGCGCTCGTACAGCGCCGGGTCGTAGAGGACCCGGTAGAACCCGACCGCGCCGGGGTTCAGATGGACGGGAGCCCCGTCGGGGACGGGCATCGTCGTGGTCCGGGTGTCGAACAGGATCCGGTCGCGCCGGCCATCGACCTCGTAGACCATCGGGATCGGCCAGGGCTCCTCGTCGCGGGACCCCCGGAAGTCGAAGCGCCGCTGGGTGAGCTCGAGGCCCCGGGGGCCGAGCCGGGCGGAGATCACCGGGAGTCCGGGCCGATCCGTCCACGGGGACATCAGGCGGCGGACCGGGGCCGCGGAGGCGGATTCGAGTGCGTCCCAGAGGTCCTCCGTGCGCGCGTTGGAGTAGCGGAAGCGGTGAAGATATTGCGTGACCCCGCGGCGGAACACCTCCTCGCCGAGATACGCCTCGAGCATGGAGATGAGGCTCGAGCCCTTCCCGTAGGTGATCTCGTCGAAGATCTGGCTGATCTCCTCGGCCCGGGCGACCGGCACCCGGATCGGATGACTGGTCGCGAGGGAGTCACCCTCGAGGGCGGCCTGCATCCCGGCCACCCGCAGCACGAAGTCGGTCGGAGCGTCCAGCGACGGCTCGAGCCGCTGCGTGATCTTGGTCTCGAGGAAGGCCGCGAAGCTCTCGTTCAACCAGATGTCGGACCACCACGCCATCGTGACGAGGTTGCCGAACCACTGGTGGGCGACCTCGTGGGCGATCGTCTCAAAGACGTCCCGCCGGTCGAACGATCCCGCGTTCGGTTCGATCAGGAGGCGCATGTCGCGGAAGCAGATCGCCCCCCAGTTCTCCATCGCCCCGAAGGCATGCTCCGAGACCGCGACGAGGTCGAGCTTGGGCAGCGGGTACGGAAGGTCGTAGTACTCGGCGAGGGCGGCGAGGATCCGGCGCCCCGCCTCGGCCGCGAACCGGCCCGAGGCGCCGCGCCCGGGAGGCGCCAGGACCCGGACGGTCACCGGTCCTCCCGGCGCCTCGATCGCGTCGAACCGTCCGATGCCGAGGTAGAACAGGTACGGGGCCATCGGGGGCGTGGCCGCGAAGCTCCAAGTTCGTCGGCCGTCGACGGTCGTCGATCGTTCGGGGACGGTGTTCGACACGACGAGCAGTCCGTCCGGAGCCGACACCTCCAGCCGGAGGCGGGCCTTGCGGTCGGGCCGGTCGAGACAGGGGAAGATCTTCCGGGCCCCGTTCGGCTCCCCCTGCGAGGTCAGCACGTAGCCGTCCCCGCTCCGGCTCCGGTAGAGGCCGAGGAGGTTCCGTTGGGCGACCTCCCCCGAGTATTCGATGGCGATGGGACCTTTCGTCCCCTCGAGCGAGGGCAGTCGGAGGACCCGCTCCTCCCGATCGACCCGGAACGGCACGGCCCGGCCTCCCCGGCGGACCGCGTGGATCTCGAGCCCGTCCGAGTCGAGATCGAGCGAGCCCGGCTCGCCGGCGAGGTCGATCTCCAGCGTGCCGGTCCAGCGGAGATGCTCGAAGTCCACGTCGAGCCGGAGCCGGTACTCCGAGACCGAGGGCGGAACCGCTTCGGCCAAGAAACACCTCGGAAAGGCCGTCGGCGTCAACGCCGCGGCCGTCGGTCGAGCCGCGCGCCGAGATGAAGGTTCCGAGGGGGAATCCAAGGCGTCGCGCGGACTGGAAACGGCCGAATCAAGGTTAAATATCGGAGCCCGGTCCGCCCGCTTGGCTGACGGCCAAAGCGGCGGGGAAACACCCGGTCCCATTCCGAACCCGGCAGTTAAGCCCGCTGGCGTTCCGCGCAGTACTGAAGTGCGCGAGCCTACGGGAGACGCGGAAAGCTGTCAGCCTTCCCCGGGAACTCTCGTACCCGGAGCCCTGGCCCGATAGGTTATCTCCCGAGTTCCTGTCGCCCGGCGGATGTACCTCGGCGCACACCTCGGGATCGCGGAGGGGCTCGGCGAGGCGGTCCGCACGGCCCGGGCGATCGGCGGCGAGGCGATCCAGATCTTCTCGAAGAGCCCTCAGATGTGGAGCGGACCGCCCTTGAGCGCGGAGGCCGCGGCGGAGTTCCGGGCGGCGGTCCAGACGGAGGGACTTCGCGCGAGTCACGTCCACCACGGCTACCTGATCAACCTCGCGAGCCCGAAGCGAGCGATGCTGGGCCGCTCACGGAAGGCGTTCCAGGACGAAGTGCACCGGGCCGAGCTCCTCGGCGTCGACGGGCTCATCTTCCACCCGGGGGCCCATCTCTCCTCGGGGACCGAGGCCGGGGTTCGGACGATCATCGAGAGCCTGACGAAGACCCTCGAGGCCGTGCCCGAGGGCCGGGTGCGTCTCCTGCTCGAGAACGCGGCGGGCCAAGGGACCGCGATGTGCTCGACGTTCGAGGAGCTCGCCTCCGTCCTCCATGCGGTCGGCCCTCCGTCAAGGGTCGGAGTTTGTCTCGACACCTGTCACCTCTTCGCGGCGGGAGTGGACTTCACGACCGAATCCGGATACGGCACGCTCGTCGACCGGATCGAGGCGACCTTCGGAAGCGCGGCCGTGGGCGCCTTCCACCTGAACGACGCGAAGGCCGAACTCGGTTCTCATCTCGACCGTCACGAGAACATCGGGAAGGGCCGGATCGGCGCCGAGGGGTTCCGCTCCCTCGTCAACGATGCTCGCTGGGAGGCCGTGCCTGGCTACCTCGAGACGCCCCTCGACGAACGGGGCTATGCGCGTTACGCGGAGGATCTGCTGACCCTCCAGGCCCTGCGTCCCCCGATGGCCTCCGGGGTCGCCCCGGCCCGTCCCGCCCGGCGGGGCGGCGCATCGCGCTCCTCAACCGTCAAATAGCCACGTCCACCTCGGCGGCGCGCGTGTCGGGGGAAGAGGTTCCGGCGGAGGTGGTCGCCTCGCTCGAGGCGCGGGCCCGGGAGATCCGCCGCCACATCATCCGGATGACCTACGCCGCCGGCAGCGGTCATCCGGGGGGCAGCCTTTCGGCCACCGACCTGCTGACCGCGCTCTATTTCCGGGAGCTCCGGGTCGATCCCGAGCGGCCCGACTGGCCGGACCGGGACCGCCTGGTCCTCTCGAAGGGTCACGCGGCCCCCGCCCTCTACGCGACGCTCGCCGAACGGGGGTTCCTGCCCCGCGAGGAACTGCTCTCGCTCCGTAAGCTCGGCAGCCGGCTCCAGGGCCACGTCGACCGCGGGAAGCTCCCCGTCATCGAGGCCTCGACCGGGTGCCTCGGCCAGGGGATCGGCATGGCGGTCGGCATGGCGCTCGACGCGCGCCTCTCGGGGCGCCCGAGCCGGGTGTACGCGGTCCTCGGCGACGGCGAGTGCCAGGCGGGCCCGACGTGGGAGGCGCTGATGGCCGGCGGGCACTACCGCCTGTCCAACCTCGTCGCCCTCCTCGACCGGAACGGCTATGAGACCGACGGCTCGACCGAATCGATCCTCGGCATCGAACCGATCGCCGACAAGTTCCGCGCGTTCCGCTACCACACCCTCGAGATTGACGGGCACGACTTCCGGCAGATCCTGGCCGCGTTCGCCGAGGCGCGACGCATCTCGGACGGCCCGACCGCGATCGTGGCCCGGACGGTGAAGGGCAAGGGGGTCTCGTTCATGGAGGGCCAGCATGCCTGGCACGGGAAGGCCCCCTCGAAGGCCGAGGCGGAGCGGGCGATGGGGGAGCTCGGGGGGACGCTCGACGGGGTGGTCCGGTGAGCGCTCCGGCGAAGGTGGAGAGCCTGCGCGACGCCTACGGCCAGGCCCTTCTCGAGCTCGGCGAGCGCGACCCGAAGCTGATCGTCCTCGATGCCGACCTCTCGGGGTCGACCCGGACCGTCCTCTTCGGCAAGAAGTTCCCCGACCGGTTCTACAACGTCGGCGTCATGGAACCGACGATGATGTCGATCGCCGCAGGGTTCTCGCTGGAGGGCCGCACGGTCTACGCGAGCACGTTCGCGGTCTTCGCCGCCGGCCAGGCCTACAACTTCGTCCGCCAGTCGATCTGCTACAACCGGGCGAACGTGAAGATCGTCGCGACCCACGGCGGGCTCCTCGTCGGCCCCGACGGAGGCACCCACCAGATCGTGGAGGACATCGGGTTGATGCGGGGTCTCCCCGGCATGACCGTGATCGTGCCCGCCGACGCCCCGACCGCCCGCGCCGCCACCTTCGCGGTCGCGGAGCGGGAAGGGCCCGCGTACGTGCGCCTCACCCGGGAGAGCCTGCCCACCGTCACCGACGGATCGTTCCAGATCGGCCGCGCGGCCGAGCTCCGGTCGGGAAGCGACCTCACGATCGTGGCCGTCGGCGCGCTCGTCGCCCGTGCCCTCGAGGTCGCCGGCGAGCTCGCCGAGATCGGGATCTCCACGCGGGTCCTCGACCTCGCGTCGGTCAAGCCGTTCGACGAGCCGGCGCTGCTCCGGGCGGCCCGCGACACGGGGGCGATCCTCGTCCTCGAGGAGCACTCCGTGCTCACGGGCGTCGGCGCCCTCGTCGCGGCGACGACGGGGGAGAACTACCCGGTGCCGGTCCGACGGGTCGGGGTGCCGGACCTCTTCGGCGAATCCGGGGAAGCCTGGGCGCTCCTCGACCGGTTCGGCATGTCGAAGGAGCGCATCCGCGAGGAGGCTTGGGAGCTGCTCCGCCTCCGGGGCAAAGTTCAGTAGCGGGGAGTCTCTCGGGGAGGACCGGACGATGCAGCTGTTCCTGGACACGGCGAGCGTGACCGAGATCCGGACGATGTGGGAGATCGGGATCCTCGATGGGGTCACGACCAACCCGACCCTCGTCGCGAAGGAGGGGCGCAAGTTCGAGGAGGTCCTCAAGGAGATTTGCGCGCTCGGCGTGCCGAGCGTGTCGGCGGAGGTCGTCGCGACCGATCCCGAGGGGATGCTCCGCGAGGGCCGCCACCTCCGGGAGATCCACCCGTCGATCTACGTCAAGGTCCCGATGACCCCGGCGGGCCTCCGGGCGACGAAGGTCCTCAGCCGAGAGGGCACCCGGGTCAACATGACCCTCGTCTTCAGCGCGAACCAGGCGCTCCTAGCGGCGAAGGTCGGCGCCGCCTATGTGAGCCCGTTCATCGGGCGCCTCGACGATCAGGGGGAGGTTGGGATGGACCTCATCGGCGAGATCGTGCAGATTTACCGGAACTACCGCTTCCCGACGAAGATCCTCGTCGCGAGCATCCGGCACCCGGTCCACGTCCTCGAGGCGGCGAAGCTCGGGGCCGATATCGCCACGATGCCTTACGGCGTCATGGAGAAGCTCGTCCAGCACCCCCTCACGGACCTCGGGCTCGCCCGCTTCCTCAAGGACTGGGAGAAGGTCCCGAAGGGCTAGGCCCGCGCGACGGCTATTACGGGTCCGGGGCTGGGGAGCGAGACCCGTGACGGATCCGGCGCTGCTCGAGAAGTACCTCCGCCTCACCCGCGAGGCGCTCGCCAAGGTCTCGGCCGCTCCCCCGGAACGATCGTTCCTCCACGGGGCCTCCGCCGACTTCCTTTCCATGGCCCGATCCTATCTCGCCGACGCGGAGCACTTCTCCGCCTCCGGGGACGCGGATCGAGCGCTCGCGGCCGCGAGCTACGCCCACGCCTGGCTCGACGCGGGCGTGCGGCTCGGCCTCCTGAACGGAGGTGACGATGACCAACGGTTCACCCTCTTCCGGTGAGCCCCCGGCCCCGAACGGCGGGGGCCTCGCCGATTCGGTCCTCTCGACGATCGAGGCCCACCTGCGCCAGCGGGAGCTCCGGCGGGAGGACCTCTACCAGCGGGCCCGCCGGCTTCGCCGACTCGCCCAGGGGACGATGAACCGCCTCCACGCGGAGGGGGCCGCCCCCGTGGAGCTCGCCGAGATCCGGCGCGGCATGGCCGACCTCGCCGACTGGCTCCGTCGGGAGGGCCGGGGGGACGAGGCGATGGCGCTCGACGCCCTGCAGGAGTCCGTCGAGGCGGTCCTCCTCGGCGCCGTCGTCGCCGGGCAGCCGATGCCCGGACCCTCGGAGCTCGGGGTCGACCCCGAGCCGTACCTCCTCGGGCTCGGCGACGTCGTCGGCGAGGTCCGTCGCCGGGTGCTCGACCACCTCGGACGGGACGACCTGGCCTCCGCCGAGGCGGATCTCGCCCTCATGGAACGGCTCACCCGCGCGCTCCTGCGGTTCGACACCACTCGGGCGATCGTACAGCTCAAGCCGAAGCAGGACGTCGCGCGGGCGCTCCTCGAACGGACCCGAGGGGAGATCGTGATGGCGCGCTTCCTCGCCCGGGCGCGTCCGCCCGCCTCCGCCCCGCCCGGGGAGCCGGAATGAGTTCGCCCCCCCGCCGGACGATCGCGGTGATCGGCGGCAGCGGGGTCACGGGGATCTTCGACCCGGGCTCGGAGCGGACCGTCCACCGGGTCTCCTCCCCTTGGGGGGCCCCGAGCGGACCGATCGAGGAGGGCCGGGTCGGCGGCGTCCGCGTCCTGTTCCTTCCCCGGCACGGTCCCAGCCACACGATCCCGCCCCACCGGGTGAACTACCGGGCCAACGTCGACGCCCTCGTCTCGCTCGGGGCGGAGGCGATCGTGACGGTCAGCTCGGTCGGCTCTCTCCGGGAGGAGCTCCCGCCGGGCACGTTCGTGCTCCCGAGCCAGTTCGTCGACTTCACGAAGCAGCGCCCGACCACCTTCTTCGAGGGCGGGCGGGTCTACCACGTCTCCCTCGCCGACCCGTTCTGTCCGGACCTCGCGCTCACCGCCGCGGCGGTCGGGCGGGACGTGGGCGCGCCGTTCGTCGAGGGCCGCACCTACGTCTGCGTCGAAGGGCCCAGGTTCAGCACCCGCGCGGAGTCGAAGTTCTTTCGCACGTTCGCGGACATCATCGGCATGACGCTCGTGCCGGAGGTGACGCTCGCCCGGGAGCGGGCCGTCTGCTACGCCTGCCTCGCGATGGTCACCGACTTCGATGTGTGGGCCGAGCGCCCGGTCGAGGTCCGGGACGTCCTCGCGCGCATGCAACAGAACATCGATCGGATGGGGGCCGTCCTCTCGAGGCTGATCCCGCGGGTCGCCACCCCACCCACGTGTTCCTGCCGGCACGCCCTTGACGAGGCCGGCGTCTAGCGGGCCGGGTCACTGCGCGACGCCGCGCCGCACCGTGATCGGGATCCGGCTGGCAGCGAACTCACGCTCGGCGATCTCGACCGGGTCCACGAGCGTCGGGGGCACATCGATGAGGATCGGCGCGCCGAGCGAGATCTGCAGAGCGCGGGCGCCCAGGATCCGCGCCCGCTCGAACCGGGTGTACTCCTCCGCGCCGAGGGGTCGAGCTGCTGGTCGGGACGTCACGCTGCCGCTCCCCCCGGCCGGCAGGACCGCTGCGGCCGTCAAGGGCCCGGCCACTCAGGGTTCGGTATTTACCCCTTGCGGACCCACCGGCTTTGCCCGAAAAGCCGCCGGTGCACAGAAACTCGAGAGAATGCACAGAAACCCCGTCGAGCCCCGAATCCGCCATATACGAACCGGCGCTGGGGAGCACGGCTGAGGGGTCAGCCGAGCCCCGATAGTCTGCGGGGCTGAACCGCAGGCTCACTGCCAATGACCCCTGGGGAGATTCGATGCCCAGGGTAACCGAAGGCAGGACCAAGCAAGCCGAAACTAGACGGCCGCCCATTCAACCCGCCCCGCTCACGCTTGAGCTGTCTCCCGGGCTTGTTGAAAGTCTGCGACCGTGGATCGATCTGGAACAGGTTGGCTCAGACGGATTTCAGGTCTGGCTTTCCTCCGTTCTCCCGCTGATCCCGCTTCCTCGCACGGAGAGTAGCCTCCTGTCGGTCAACCCCGCTGCCCGAATCAAGGAGCTGGCGGCCGCGCTGTCTGGATGCGCTTCTGACCGAGCTAGGGTCCATTTCCAAGCTGCCGAATACTACCGGGACAACCAACGCTTGGCCCGCCGACTACGTGCACTGGAATCCGTCCTGCGAACCAGTTCGAGTCCTTCGGGCGCAGTAGCCAATCCAGGACCAGATTCCGAGGCTGACGCCGCAGCAGAACGGTATCTCCCGCCCCGAAAGTGCTAGCCCCTACCCACCTAACCGGTCGGATGTTGGGATGCGCTCCCATCTAGGACTGAATACCGAAGTCGCCGCTACAGCCCAAGAGCAGTCTTGATAAGCCAGAGACGTTCCTTCGTGTTGCAGGGGATGAAGCTCCCCTTCGACCGCCCGGCGCGGGCTGATAGCTTCTACCTCGCCCAACCGCGCCAAGGAAGAGGGCGGACCGATGGTCGCGTGGGCACTGCTGACAATAGTACTGGGCCTAGCCGTTCTGGCGTCGCTTGTCTCCGTTCGTCTCGGCGTTTCCGTAGCGATCCTTGAGATCGTAGCCGGGATACTGGCGGGCAACTTCTTCGGCGTATCAACGGTCGGGCAGGATTGGCTCCCGTTCGTTGCGGGAGTAGGTAGCGTGGTCCTCACTTTCCTCGCCGGGGCCGAGATTGACCCTGTGGCGATGCGAAAGACGTGGAAGGCGTCGGTTAGCATCGGTTTGCTGTCGTTCCTGGCTCCCTTTCTCGCCTCTTGGGGATTTGTCTATGTGTTCCTGGGCTGGGGATGGGAGGCATCGCTTCTCGCCGGGGTCGCTCTCTCCACCACGTCGGTGGCGGTCGTCTACGTTGTGTTGGTCGAGACCGGCGCCAGCCACACCCCCACAGGGAAGCTGATTCTGTCGGCGTGCTTCGTGACGGATCTGGGGACCGCCCTCGCACTGAGCCTCTTGTTCGTGCGGCCCAATGAGTACATCTTCCTGCTGATCGCGGCCATCATTGCGGCAACGTTTGCCCTTCCCCGCCTCTTCGATTGGCTTTTTGCGAGACTCAAGGGAAGGGCCGGTGAGCCGGAGGTCAAGCTGCTCCTCTTCGGGGTGGTGCTTCTCGGCGCTGCCGCACAGCTCGCCGGGTCTCAGGCCGTCCTGCCCGCATACATTCTCGGTCTTGCGCTTGCGAGCGTGCTCGGTCGCAATCGAGAGGTCCTGCTGAAGCTGCGAACCCTGACTCTTGCGATCCTGACCCCGTTGTTCTTCATTAACGCGGGCTTGAACGTGTCGGTAGCGGCGCTGGCGGCGGGGCTCGGACTGATCATAGTGCTGTTCGGAGTCAAGGTCGGGGCGAAATTGATCGGGGTCTTTCCGACGGTCCGTCGTCTCGTAGGCCATGACTCCACTTACATCGCGTTGCTGATGAGTACCGGACTGACCTTTGGGACCATCTCCGCGACCTATGGTCTCACATCTGGAATCATCGACAAATTCCAGTTCTCTGTGCTCCTCATGGTTGTTATCGCGACTGCAATCGTTCCGACTATCATCGCGCAAACCTGGTTCCGACCGGCGACGACGGGGGCCAGCGGCTAATGTCCGACCACCTGACCGACGGCATCAGATCCATCCTCGTGCCGGTGGATGGCTCCGATAGCAGCCGAAGAGCCGTCGTATTGGCCTCTGAGATGGCCCGTGCGTTTGGCGCGGATTTGACCCTATTGCATGTAGCCTCGATCAGGGAGCTTCCGGTCCTGATGTCAGAGGCTCAGGATCCTCGCGAAGAGCAGGATACAGAGCTCGTTTTGGGAGAAGATGCGAAGTTAGCCCGGGGCTACGGCGTGGAACCCTCGGTGGTCCTTCGGAAAGGCCATGTCGCTAATCAGATTCTGCGGCACATAGATAGAACCCGGCCCGACTTGGTTGTGATGGGGACGCGCGGCTTGACCGGAACGAGGGGCGTGTTGGTTGGAAGCGTATCCCGCGCCGTCACGCGTCGAGCTCGAGTACGGGTCGTTCTAGTTCGTTAACTCTGAGAATTCCACGACGGGTTCCGCGTTCCCATTCAGGAGAACATTGGCGGGCCCGCCTGGGCAGATGAAAGACCGGGCAATGCGGCTGGTAGTCGGTGAGTTGGGACGCTCGTACGTTGAGGCGGAATAAGAGAGCTCGATGGTCGGATTGTGGCTACCGCACTATCCAGTGATTAGGAGTGCCAGTTGAAAGTTCCCGCGCCATTGGAGCCCGCTTTGGTTGTCAGGTGTCGTCCAGTTCCACCAGGTTTCGTAGAAGCCGGGTCCACCTAACGTCGAGACAAAGATGGGACTATGCCCGGGTTCGGTCGCTAGAGGATACTGACCAAGCATTTCATGCCGTCGAGTTCGTGGATCGATACGAGTGTCACATGGACGCGAAAGACCCATTCAAGGATCCGATGGGCCACCTAGTTGAGGACAGCCCTGGTACTTTGGCGCTCGTCGGCGGGCTGGCACTTGTTGGCGTCATGATCGCCCGCATTTATGCGTTGAGCCGTCAACAATGATGGTGGCGGCTGACTGATTCCCGCTCCGCACAGAAACCCGACCAGCCGCACAGAAACCCCCGCACAGAAACTAGTTCTCGGGCAAAGCCGGACCCACCGGCTTTGCCCGAAAACTTTCCCGAGCACGGAGAGGCCACGGTCCGTACACTAACTCGAGAGCCCAGACGCAAGTCCGTACGCTGCAGTCCCGCCGGGCCGGTTCTCATTGATCACGTGGGTTAGGCGGATAATCAATGAGGAGGGGCACGCCCGCGTCCAACCACAGCCAGCGCCAGCGCTGCGAAGGCGCTGCCTACAACGAGCGTCATGAGTAGGACGAACGAGAGTGCGCCGGAGCTGCTGTTGCTCGGACCGGGCGACCCTTCGGCGGTCAGAGCATACGTGTTGGGAGCGGACCCCTCGACGGTCACGATGTTGACGCTTGATTTCACGGAATACCCAGGGGGGAGGCTGAACGAGATCGCGTAGGTGCCATTGGGGAGAGGGATCGTGACCGCGTCGGTGACCGAACTCGCCGTGCGATTGAACTCGGTCGTCGAGTTCGTTGCGGTCACGCTCCATCGGGAGCCGCTCGGAAGACCGAGTTCGACAAAGATCACCGGGTACGACTCGGGCTGGAACTCCACCGCGACGGTGACATCGGTTCCGTCCACCGTCACGGACCCCGAACTGGTCGCGGTGTAGCCGGTGACAGCGAGCACCACGTAGTCAAACGTTCCGTTGGGCTTCGTGAAGATTAGCTGATTCGAGGACGAGGTTTGCAACTCCGAACCGATCGCGACGCCCCAGCCGGTCCCATTGGGGAGGCCGGTTTCCTGAAACGTGAGGAGATAATCCCCGGGTACGGGAATCGGGCTAAAGGCAACCCTCTGAGTCAAGTTCGCGCCGTTGACGGTAATGCTCCCCTCCGACGGCTCGGCGGTGTACCCGATTGCCATCCCTACGGTGAAGGTGTAGGAGCCGTTGGTGAGCCAGGCGGTCAGATTGGTTGAGCTCGATGAGAAAGATCCGGCGCCCCCGCTGACTTCCACCGTCCATGGAGTGCCCTGAGCGAGCCCAGTCTCCGTGAAAGTGCCCGCGTACTCGGACTGATGAGCGAATGTCATGTTCACGGTCACGCCGGTCCCCGAGATCGTGAGAGTTCCGTTCGAGGGAGACGCGACCCACGAGTACGGGGGCGCGGCAGTATAGAAATACGAGCCATTGACAAGGTCGAACTGGATCGGAGTACCGCCGGCAAGCCCCGTTCCCGACCCGACCCCCGTAACGGCTACGCTCCAGGCCGCGCCCTCAGGAAGGCCGGTCTGGTTGAAATCTGCGGGGTAGAGCGATTGAGGCACGCCCCCAAAAAATCGTGCGCACTCGAAGGTGGTGTTGGCGGTGTTGGTCACGCAGATGTCGCCCGTCTCGGGATCGTATGCCACGCCGGAGGGGTCGAAATTGAGAACCGTGAGAAGCGTCTCGTTAGCGGGTTCGATTACTGCCATTGTGGCCCGTCCCCCGCCCACCCAGATCAGCCCGTCCCCGCTATCGTACGCGATTCCCTGTAGGTCAACGGGTCCGAGGTATCCGGGTTGCGTCACGGAGATGTTCGTGACTCCGGCAAGGGTGGATCCCGAAATCACGGACACGTTGCGTGCGCCCTCGTCCGACACGTAGATGGTGTCCGTGAGATTGTCCACCGCGACGCCATAGGGTCCCGCGGGAGTGGGATCGTTGCGAAGAACTTGATTCGTCGATCCGGAGATGACCGTGACGTTTGAAGACCCCCAGTTGGCAACGTAGACGTTTCCCGTGCTGGGGTCAGCAGCGACTCCGAGAGGGTTCACCCCCACGGACACCGTGGCTACCACCTGCAAGGAGGCTGCGGAGATCACCGAGACGTTGTCCGAACCGTTGTTCGCGACGTAGACCTCGTTGTTCACGGGATCGTACGCCACTCCCTGGGGTTGCCAGCCGACGGATATCGATGAGATTGGACTGGAGAGACTTCCTGAGAGGACACTCACGTTGTTCGACCCGGAATTCGTTACGAACAGATCGCCGCTGAGATTGTCATAGGTTACCCCGAAAGGAGCGCTTCCGACGGGTATCGTTGCCGTGACAACGGGAGCGGAGGTGAAGTTCGCCGGCACGATATCGACGTCGGAGGGATCTACGGCTACGTAGAATGACTGGTCTGCCGGATCATAGGCAAGCCATGTCGGCGTGCTTGGGAGGGTTCCCAGGGGTTCCGGACTCAGGCTTACGGAGGATAGGCGCAGGAAGAGTTGGTTCAGGCGGGCTATAGGCGTGGGGCGGATCGGAGGGGGAGGCCCAGCGCCTGAATCCCGACTCGTCAGAACCGGCCGTTCTGAATATTTCGGATTCGAGGTGCCGTCGGACTCGGCAGACGTCAGGACCATCATCACCATGAGAGCCGCCAAAACCGGCCAGATCGCGGCGCTCCTCGGTGGGATCCCCTGCGAACGCTTGGCCCAGCGACGAGGTTTCCAGAAGGCGGCGTCGCTCATCATACTCCGCTCCGTGCTGATGCTTGTGAGTCCGAGACTTATCTGCCTGCGCGGAAGAAACGACCGAGATATGCTGAAGATCGAAGATACGCCAAGAGTATTCCTGTCTGTATTCACCTCACCGGGGTGACTCCCGGAAGCGCCGACGGGTCCGCCGATCGCGGATGGATCCGGCCCCGCGAGGACGGCTAAGGAAACAGATCCTCCCTCAGGTACTCCGGGAGAGGGATGTGGGCCCGGTCGACCACGACCCGGCTCGCCGGTCGCCAGGAGGATTCGAGTGATCCGCAGGATTTGCCCGCCTCTACCGTGGCGGTGGTGACGCGGATCGCGAGGTGCTCCGGGGTCTGCTCCACGATACGCCCCCGGGCGAGATGGCCCACGCCGACCCTCGGAAGTCGATCCGCGGTGTAGGTGGCCGGGCCCACCATGACCCACACCTTCCCCGTCAGGGTGAGCGCCGTCCAGTACGAGACCTCGCTCATCACCAGGAAGTGAAGGCCGTGGTGGAAGACCGTCGGCCAGCCGATCTCGTCCGGCTTCGGCGTGAACGAGGTCCGGACCTCGGGGACACCGTCCTCCCCTTCCGCGCGCTCGAACTGAAGGTGGAGGCCGCGGGCATGTTTCGGTCCGCAGCCGAAGCACGGACTCTCCTCAGGGTTCTCCAGGTACGCCATGCCGGTCGAGGGACCCGAGGGCTTTCACCTGTTACCTCCCGCTCTAGGGGCGCGGAGTCGCCGTCGGGAAGGGCGGGCCCTAGCCCACCGCCGAGTAGGCGAACCGGACCGTGGCGTCCCGGAGCTTCTCCAACGCGGTGCGTCGTGCCCGGAGGAGAAAGGAATCGAACAGGAGCGTCTCGATCGGGTCCCAGAGCATCACCCAGACGATGGTGATGAACACGAGGTAGAGGAGTGCGGTCAGGTAGGTCACGAACGAGGTCCGCGTCAGCTCCGGGAGCGTCACGTAGAAGACCCCGGCGACCGCGAGGGCCAGCACGATCAACGGGAGCCCGAACCGCAGGGAACCCAGGCCCTCGACCCGATTCACCCGGACGTCCAGGTCGGCGCTGACCCGCTCCTCCTCGAAGTACGTCCGCAGCGCCCGCCGGACCTCTTCCTCGGCGGAGGCCGGCAGGGCCGGCGAGTGCAGCGTCACCTCGAGATCGAGCGCCGGTGCGTGTCGTTGTTCGCGAGCGAGTCCTTCGAGATAGAGCGCCAGCTTTGGGTTCACCAGGCGCCCGGAGTGGGGGAAAGCCGGGGGCGTCGTGCCATCGAACAAGGCATCGGCGTTCGGGGCCGCGATCGACAGCTGAGGCCTCAACGGCGAAGCCATCGTCAGCCCGTTCATCGGCCGCGTCTACTTAGGGGAGCCGTCCGCTCCGATCCCCGACGACGAGCCCTCCGCCGGGCCGGACCGGTACGCCGACTCGAGGCGTCTCCGCCAGCTTTACGAACCCGAAGTCGGTGGGGCGCCCGTGGCGTACCGGCGGGGCTCGTTCTTCACCCGCGTGATCCGCCGCCTCTGGATCTTTCTCGCGGGGTACGTCGTGGTGTTCCTCGTCGCCGCGCTCGGGTTCTTCTGGCTCGAGTCGGGGAAGGTGAACCTGCTCAACTCGTTCTACTGGGCGATGGTCACCCTCTCGACGATCGGCTACGGCGACATCGTGCCGACGAACGATCCGGCGAAGCTCTTCACCATCGGGATCGCCGCGACCGAGGTCTTCCTCGGAGCCTACCTCGTCTCGATCGTCATCTCGGTCGTGGCGGAGGAGTCCCAGCACCGGGCCCTCGGGACGCTCGGCACGAACCTCTCGGATCACATCGTCGTCCTCGGGTACTCCTCCGTCGCGCAGGCCGCGATCCGGGAGCTGCTCGCGCAGGAGGAGAAGGTCGCGGTGGTGGTCGAGGATGCGGCCGAGGTCCAGAACGTACGGACGCGGGCGCGCGAGGGCCAGCTGTTCGTCACGTACGGCCCGCCGGCGGACCAGGAGATCCTGCGTCGCGTGAACGTCGTCGCCGCGCACTCCGTGATCGTCGCGACGGGCGACGACACGACGGCGCTCGTCGCCGCGTTGAACGCCCGAATGCTCAACCCGAGAATCCGGATCGTTGTCTCGGTCTCGCGGCCGGAGCTGCGTCAGACCCTGAAGGCGGCCGGCGTCACGTACGTGGCCTCTCCCGGGGACATGGGCGGCCGGCTCTGCGCGGACGCGGCGTTCCGCCCCGAGGTCGCCAACGCCATCGAGGACATCACGACGACCGACCTCGGGGCCGACATGGAGGAGTTCCTCCTCACCGACCGGACCCCGATCTCGACCCAGCCGCTGCCCGAAGCCGAACGGCTCGTCCGATCCGAGTCCGACTGCATCGTGATCGGATACGCGCGACCGGGGGCGAACGGGGAGTTCACCGCCGTGATCAATCCTCCGTCCTCGTTCCGATTCCAGCCGGGAGACGCCATCATCGTGCTCGGAACGCTGGCGAACCTGCACAAGCTCCAGCGGTGGCTCGGAGTGCCCCAGGGGCGGTAGGACGGGCGGGCCGAGCCTGGGCGAGCGAACCCGGTCCCCCGGGATCGGGACGCGAGCTCACGCGACCTCGGGACGGGGAAGGAACGCCCGGGCGGCTCGAGGGAAGAGGAGGGAACCAACGAGGGTCGTCACGATCGCCATCACGATCACGGCCCCGAACAGGGTCGGAGAGAAGAGACCGGAAGAGAGGCCCAGGGCCCCCACCAGGAGTCCGATCTCTCCTCGCGGGATCATGCCCACCGCGGCCGCGGATGCCGCGGGACGGTCCTTCAGTCGGCGGAGCGCGAACGGATAGACGCCGAGCCACTTTCCGGAGGCCGCAATCGCGGCGAGCGCGAGCGCCGTGGCGAAGAGGACGGGGTTCGTCAGCAGGCCGACATCGAACTCGGCCCCGATGATGATGAAGAACAGGGAGCCGAAGACCCCGACCAGCACGGCGGTGATCTCCCGCGTGCGGTCGGCGACGACGCTCTCGGCGACCGCGAGCCCGGCGATGAACGCACCAATCACGGGAGAGAATCCGAGGCCGAGGACGACGGCGATGAGGATGAACAGGAGCGCGAACGGCACGCTCTCGTTCTCCCGGAGGACCTGGACCCGGAGCAGCCTCGGCACGAGCAGCACGGCGGCGAAGAGCAGCACGACCCACGCGACGATCGAGGTGACGACGATTCCGGTGAGCTTCCAGGGATCGGTGCTCCCCCCGATGATCGCGAGGACGACGGACAGGAGCACGAGCGCGACGACATCGTCGAGGGCGGCGGCGTTCATGAGGAACTGCGCCCCCGGAGTGGTGCGAAGCCCCCCGCTGCGGATCAGCGATGCGGCGACCGCGGCACTCGTCGCGGCCACCGCGACCCCGAGCAGGAGCGCGGAGTCGATCGGATAGAACCTCGAGAAAATGAGGACGGTCACGGCGAACGACACCAGGTCACCGGCGATCGCCGCACCCACCGCCGGGGCGCCCGCCCGGCGCAGGGAGATGAACCCGCCGTCGAGTCCCGCCGAAAAGAGGAGGAGGACGACCGCGAAGTCGGCGAAGAGCAGCACGCCGGCCGAGAGCGCAAACAGGTGGATCCCGAACACCGAGTCGATCAGGCCTCCGATCGCGTAGCTCCCGATCGTCATCCCGGCGAGGAGGTCCGCGACGATCTCGGGGAACCCGGCCCTCCGGGCGATCGACCGGATCAGCTGGGCGACGGCCAGGAAGATGAAGATCTCGAGGAGGGTGTAGTAGTCGCTGGCCAGCAGGAGCGCCAATCGGATCCCCGGCGCCCGGTACCCGTCCGGGTATTTCTATGGACGGCTCCGCAGACGCAAGGAGCCCCTCCCGGCGGGTGGTACCGCGCTACCCTGGCTCGAGCTCGGAACGGGGCCGGAGATGCCGGCCCGGCGGACGGGTCGAACGTCCGGCGCAGCGGTAGCGGCCCGACTACGAGAGTCCCGTGACCTCGCCCTGGGCGGTCACGGAGATGTGGACGGCCGCGGGATGCTCCGGGAGGCCGGGCATCGCGAGGATCTGTCCGAGGTGCGCGACGGCGAAGCCGGCTCCGGTCCACGCATCCAGTCGATGGACGGAGACGGTGAAGCCGGTCGGGGCGCCGAGCTTCTTCGCATCGTCCGAGAGCGAGAGCTGGGTCTTCGCCATGCAGAGCGGGCCCGGATCGAGCCCGACCTGCCCGAGCAGTTCGAGATCCGACGCGGCCCGGGGGAGCAGGGAGATCCCGCTCGCGCCGTAGAACGTCTTTGCGATGGTCTCCATCTTCTTCGTCAAGGAGTGGGCCGGGCTCACGACCGGCCGGGCGGGATGACCCTGGTCCGCCGCCTCGCGCACGAGGCGCGCGAGGTTCGCGGCGCCTGCGCTCCCGCTCGAATACACGGTCGAGCGGGCGTACCGTAGCCCCTCCGACCGGCAGAACGACTCGAGCACGTCGAGCTCGGCGGCCTGGTCGTCCGGGTGGATGTTGATCGCGATCACGGGGTCGAGTCCGACCGCCTTCAGGTTCGCGACGTGCTGGGCGAGGTTTCCGAGCCCCCGACGCACGACCTCGGGTCCCTTCGAGATCGGCTCGTCCGGGCTCTCCCTCGCGTGGTGACGGAGCGCGGAGACGGTCGCGACCAGGATCGCGGCGACGGGGCTGAACCCGCCCACGGGGCCCACCAGATCGACGAACTTCTCGCCTCCGAGGTCGCTCGCGAATCCCGCCTCGACCATGACATAGTCGGACAGGGAGAGCGCGAGGCGGATCGAGGAGACGCTCGCGGTCCCCGGCCCGAGGTTGGCGAACGGGCCGGCGTGGACGAGCGCGGGCGTCCCCTCGCACGTCTGCACGAGGTTCGGCTCGATGGCGTGCCGCATCACCGCGGCCATCGCCCCGCCGCCCTCGAGGTCGGCGGCGGTGACGGCCTTCCCGTCCTTCGTGAAACCCACGGTCATCGCGCTCAGCCGCCGCTGAAGGTCCTCGGGATCACGGGAGAGGCACTGGATCGCCGCGACCTCCGAGGCCGCGGCGATCACGAACCGGTCGGGCCGCTCGGGGGCGGTGCCCTTGCCTCCCGTGCCGACTCGTACGCCACGGAGCGCGCGGTCGTCGAGATCGATCGTCCGCGGGAGGGTGATTCGCTCGGGATCGAGACCGAGCGAGTTCCCATGATGGAGGTGGTTATCCACGAGAGAGGCGAGAAGGTTCTGGGCGGTCGCGACCGCGTAGAGGTCCCCGGTGAGTCCGAGGTTGATTTCAGCGCTCGGCTCGACGGTCGCTTTCCCGCCTCCGGTCGCCCCGCCCTTCGCCCCAAACACGGGCCCGAGGGACGGTTGGCGCAGTACCGGGATCGCGCGCAGGCCGTCCCGCGCGAGGGCCATGGCCGTCCCGATCGCGGTGACCGTCTTGCCCTCCCCGGCGGAGGTGGGGGTCATGGCGGTGACGAGGACCAGCTTGCCCCGCGGTCGCTCGGCATGGGCCTGGACGACCGGAGTCGGGATCTTCGCGACCCCGGGGCCGTACGGAACCACCGAGTTGGGGGCGAGGCCGAGAGCGTGAGCCACGTCCGTGATGTGCCTCATGGGGATACGCACACTCTCGAGTGTTGTCAAGGTATCGCCGTGCGAGGGCGACACGCGGACGTCGAGAGGATTCCACCCGACGATCGACGGGGCGCCGTTCGACCCGACACGGGTCGGCTACGCCGCTATCTGAGGGCGGGGCTCCCGGCCGCCAGGGCGCCGGAGCCGGAGGATGAGGAGCGGGGAGTACGCGCTGCTCGTCCTTCTCGCCGCGATGTGGGGGCTTTCCTACGTCTTCTACCGCGTCGGGGCACCGGCTCTCGGTCCGGCGCTGTTCGTTGAGCTGCGGGTGCTCGTCGCCGTCGCCCCGCTCGTCGCGTACACCGTGGGGACGGGGCGGTGGAAGGCGACGTGGAGCCGTCTCCGAGGTCAGCGTCGTCGCTACCTCGTCCTCGGCGCGACCAACGCCGCGATCCCGTTCGGCTTGATCGCGACCGCCGAGCTCACGCTCCCCGCCTCATTCGCTTCGATTCTTAACTCGACCGCGCCCCTCTTCTCTGCGCTCCTCGGGATTCCCTTGCTGGGTCAGGCGGTCGGCGGGCGGCAGGGTGTGGGGATCGCGTTCGGGATTGTGGGGGTCATCGTGCTCGTGGGTGCGGCGCCGTTCGCGTTGACCCCCCTCGTGGTCGGCTCGGCGTGCGCCTCCCTGGTCGCGGCCCTGTCCTACGGGTACGCCGCGATCTACGTGCGACGCCGGCTCCCCAACGAGGATCCCCTCCACCTCGCTCTCGGCCAGCAGCTCTCCTGCGCCCTCCTGGTGGCGCCGTTCGCTGCGGTCGAGGTTCCCAGCGCACGCTTTTCTCCGCCCGCGATCGAGTCGGTGCTGGGGATCGCCCTCGTCTCCACGGCGCTCGCCTACGTGATCTACTTCCGGATCCTTCAGAGCACGGGCCCCACCGAGGCGCTCGCCGTCACCTTCCTGATCCCGATCTTCGGAGTGTTCTGGGGATGGGCGCTCCTCGGGGAGCCCCTAGGGCTGGGGCTCGTCGTCGCGGTCGCCCTGATCCTGGCTGGCGTGGCGCTGACGACCGCGCGGAGGAGGCCCGGGGCCCGAGTCGGAGGTCCGCCGTCGCCGGGGCCGGCCGTGCTGCACGACGCACCGAAGGGACAGGCGTAGCCGTCTTCTTCGGGCCCCGGTTCCGCAATGTCGATGTCGGTGGCGCTGCGGCGGCTCGGCGCGTCCGGGCTCGAGGTCTTTCCGCTCGCGCTGGGGGGCAACGTCTTCGGCTGGACGGCGGACGAGGCGACCTCGTTCCGGATTCTCGATCGGTATGTGGCGGCGGGCGGGAACCTCATTGACACCGCGGACGTCTACTCGAGGTGGGCGCCCGGAAACCAGGGCGGAGAGTCGGAAACGATTCTCGGCCGCTGGCTCGAGCGGAGCGGCCAGCGAGAGCGGGTGCTGATCGCGACGAAGGTAGGGATGGAGATGGGTCCGACGCGGAAGGGGCTCGCGCCCGCGTACATCCGCTCGGAGGTCCAGGAATCGCTGCGGCGGCTCCGGATCGATCGCATCGATCTCTACCAAGCCCACGTCGACGACGAAGCGACTCCGCTCGAGGAGTCGCTCGGGACGTTCGCCGAGCTGATCGCGGAGGGCCGTGTCCGGGCGTTGGGCGCGTCGAACTACCGGGCCGATCGCCTCGAGGAGTCGCTGCGCCTCAGCCGGGCCCGCGGGCTGCCGAGCTTCGCGAGCTTCCAGCCGCACTACAACCTCTACGATCGGGCCGAGTACGAGGCCGGCCTCGAAGCGGTCTGCGCCCGCCACGGCCTCGGGGTGATCCCCTATGCCTCCCTCGCGAGCGGCTTCCTGACGGGCAAGTACCGGTCGGTGAAGGATTTTGGTAAGAGCGCCCGGGGTCCTCGGATGCGGCGTCTGCTGAACGAGCGGGGGCTCCGCATCCTCGATGTCTTGCACGAGGTCGCCGGAGAACGGGGAGCGACCCCGGCCCAGGTCGCGCTCGCGTGGCTCCTCACGCGCCCGACCGTGACGGCACCGATCGCGAGCGCGACTTCGGTGGAGCAGCTCGAGGAGCTCCTCGGGGGAACGGTGCTCCAGCTCGGTCGGTCGGACCTCGACCGCCTCGAGCGCGCCTCGGCGTAGGTGCGGGCTCCCCGTCGCCGCCCTCAGGGGTGCTTCGGCCGGAACCGCTGAGAACGCCGTCGCACGCGCCCGAGCGCCGCCTCGTCGATCTCCACCCCGATGCCGGGGCCGCGGGGGACGGCGAGGGTGCTCCCCGGCCCCAGCTCGAACGGCGAATCGATGATCTCGGTCCGGTAGTACCGGCGGCTGGCGGAGAGGTCGGCGGGGAGCACGAAGTTCGGCAGCGTCGCCAGCGCGACCGCGTGCGCCCGGCCCACCCCGGTCTCGAGCATCCCCCCGACCCAGGCGGGGATCCGGGCGGCGGCGGTGATGCGCTGGAGCTCCCGGGACGAGGTGAGGCCTCCGACCCGCCCCGGCTTCACGTTGAGGCTCGAGAGGGCCCGCTGCCGGATCGCCTCCTCGAGGGAGGCCCGATCGACGATCGACTCGTCGAGGCAGACGCGGAACCGGCGGGCTCGGCAGAGCCGGGCGTGGGCGCCGAACTCGCGCTCGGCGAAAGGCTGCTCCACCTGCTCGACCCCCAACCGGACGGCCCACCGGACGATCGCCGGGCCGGCGGAGGGGGGATAGGCCTGGTTCGCATCGACCCAGATGCGGAGATCGGGGAACTCCTCGCGCACGGCGCCGACGGGGGCCGCGTCCCATCCGGGGCGCACTTTGAGCTTGACCCGGCGGTACCCTTCGTCGAGATACTCGCCGACCCGGCGCACGAGCGCCTCAATTGAGGGCTGGATCCCCACGCTCACGCCGACCTCTACCCGACGGCGTTTTCCGCCGAGCGCGGTCGCGAGCGGCTCGCCCCGTTCCCGGGCGTATAGGTCCCAGAGCGCCATTTCGGCGGTGGCCTTGGCCATCGGGTGGCCCTTCAGTCCCCGGACCCGGTCGAGGAAGGCACCGGGATCGGGCGTCTCGTGGGCCAGAAGATCGGGGATCAGGTACCGGCTGAGAAGCCACCGGGCCGTGGCCACGGATTCGGCCGAATAGAGCGGATCGCGCGCGGCCACGCACTCTCCCACGCCCCTCTCCCCCGACGCACCGACGAGCTGCAGCAGAAGCAGCCGACGGCGGCGCTCGACGCCGAAGCTCGTCTCGAACGGCTCGACCAGCGGAAGTTCGAGCTCATCGAGCCGGGCCTCGAGGACGCGCATCGTGGGTGGGGGCTCCTAGCGCCGCTCGGCGGCCGGCGGCTCGGTACCCCGGTGAGCCTCGGGCCGGAGTCTCATCGGGTCGTCCCTACGCATCGGCTCGCGTAAGTTGGGCCGCGTTATCGCGCTTGCCCGTCCCCGGCCGGATCGCGCAAGGGATCGGTGAGAGCGGAGGGAGCCGAGCAAGGAAGATACGGAGCTGCCGGCTCGGGGCCGCTCGTTCGATGGGCGACCTGCGACAATCCGTCCCAGCCTCCGTGCGACGCCGCCATCTCCGGCGGACGTTCGACGCCCGGATCGACCGCGAGTGGGGCCGTTACGCCGGCGAGCCGAGACGCGTACTGGTCCGTCATCTTCGGGAGCGGTTTCTGCGCCAGCATCTCCCCTATGGACCGGGAGTCGTCCTCGAACTCGGGCCCGGTCCCGGACGCTTCAGCTCGACGATCCTCGGGCTCTCCCGTGGACCTCTCCTCGCGATCGACCTGTCCCAAGAGGTCCTGCGCCGGGGGCAGCGCCGGCTGGGGGGAGATCCGCGGCGACGTCGCGTCTCGTGGATCCAGGGAGCCGGAGAGCACCTTCCCCTCCAAGATCGTTCGGTGGGGACCGCGGTCGTGCTCGGCAACATCGTCTGCTTTGCCGGTACGGACGGCCCCCGGCTCCTCCGTGAGATCGCGCGAGTAGTCCGGCCGGGGGGTACGCTCGTCGCCGACTTTGCCTCACCGGCCGCCGCCACCCAGGAGTTCTTCGAGGTCGTCTCCCGGCGACGCCAGCTGCGCCGGATCTTGCGCCGTCCCGAGTTCTACCTAATCCATCAGATCCTCGATTCGGGCTACCAGCCATACCTGCCGAGACGGCTCGCCGCCTGGGAGTTTCAATTCTACACCGTCGACTCCGCCCGACAAGCACTCGTCCGCGCCGGTTTCCGAGTCCGCGACGCGATGGCGGTCGGCGCGGTCGGATGGACCGTCGGCCGCATCGCCGCCTCCGCCCGTCGAGAACCCCGGACCTGGGAGAACCTACTTCGGATCGAAGAGCGGATCGGCCGGCGGCCGGGAGCGCTCGAGACCGGCCACGGATTCCTGGTCGCCGCGACCCGGGCGGCTCGCCGGAGACGTGAGCCGAGGACCCTCCCCACCAAACCCTAAGTGTCGCGGACCCGTCCTCGCCTGCGCATATCGAGTTTTGGCGACGATCTCACCGCCGAGGCGCGGCGGAAAATCAATGTTTTATATAGCGTGACATAGAGTATATTCGTCGAGGCACCGAGTGCCCCATGACGGAGCGTGAGAATCTCTTCCGCCCCATCCACAAGGGGATCCGGGCCATGATCTACGAGCTCGGACGCCGGGTGCAGGTCACCGACTTCACCGACACTACGGAGTCGAACGCGATCGCCCGCCAGCTCCAGCACGGTCTCAATTCGGCGGTCTCGAACTGCATCCTCTGTCTCCTCCACGCGCACTCGAGGCACGAGGAAGTAGAGATCTTCGCCCCGTTGCGCCGGCTCGATAGCGACGTCGTCGAAGCGATCATGGTCGAACACGCCGAGGTCGTGCGTCGGATCCTGGGCGTCACGAAGACCTGCGACGAGCTGCTCGCGCAGTCGGGACTGGGCCGCCGGATCGAGATCGGGGACCGTCTGAACCTCGAGACGAACGACCTCTTCGCGTTCTACCTCCAGCATATGAACAACGAGGAGGCGACGCTCGTCCCCATCCTGTGGGAGCACTTCTCGGATGACGACCTGCGGGCGATGCGACGTCAGTTCCATTCGAGCCTGCCCCCGGCTCGGCTCGAGGAGTGGATGCGCTGGACGCTGCCGGCGCTCAACTCCCACGAGCTTCTCCAGTGGTTCCAGTCTCTTCGGCTCGACGGCCCTCCGGAGCTGTTCGAAACGATGGTGCGCCTCGCGGGGGAGACGGTGGACCCCTCCCGCTGGGAGGACGTCAAGGGCCGTCTCGGCTCCTGATCCCTACGCGCGGCCCGCTGCGGAGCGGGAGGGGGACCACGCCGCAAACCGCTTTCCCTCGGGCCGTGTAGGTCGCGCGTGCCCTGGTACTCGTTCGACCCCATCGCGGACACCTACGATGCGACGCGGACGCTCGACGTCCGGGCGATCGACAGGGCCCTCACCGCGCTCACCCGGGAGTTTCCCCCGCACCGCTTTCGCGAGGTCCTCGACGTGGGGATCGGCACGGGCCGACTGGCGTTCCCGTTCGCCCGCCACGGCTACCGCGTCGTGGGGATCGATATTTCGACGCGGATGCTCGAGCGATTCCGCCGTCGCCGGGCCCGGCGGGACCGTCGCGCGGTGGGGGCGCTCCGGGCGGACGCGACCCGCATGCCGTTCCGCGACGGCGCGTTCGACATGGCGTACTGGGTCCATGTGCTCCATCTCGTTCCTCAATGGCGACGCGCGCTCGACGAGGCCGTCCGTGTCACGCGTCCCGGCGGGGTGCTCGTCTACGCCCGGACGGAAGGAGGCCGCGATATCGACGAGCTCGCCGCGGAGTACCTACGCATCCTACGGTCCCTCGGCTACCGGCGGCCACGCCTCGGAGCGCGACGCCAGGAGACGGTTCTCCGGTACCTCGGGTCCCTGGGTTGCGAGGTCGAGCGCCGCCGGGTCCGCTGGGAATGGGAGGAGCGGGTCTCCGTCGGCGAAGCGCTGCACTACCACTCCCTACGCACCTACTCCATGAACCGGTTCGCGCCCCTCGAAGTCCACCGCGAGGCGATGCGGCGGCTCCGAACTTGGGCCGCACGGGAGCTCGGTCCGCGGAATAGACGCTACCCCGTGATGGGCGCCGTGGCGTTCGACCTAGCATGGATTCCGCGCTGACCCTTCCCGGACTCCTCCCTCCCGCCCGCCGAAGAGCTCCCCGAGACCCGCCTGCATCGGCCGGAATCCCTGTTGAGGGTTCGCCCCGAGTCGGGGTCGGGTTCACCCGGTACGACCGGGGGCGGTACGGAAACCTCTCCATTTTCGCCCACGATCCCGAGGGCGGTTCTGGGGCGTCGCAGTCGCGATCCACCCGATGGGCGTCGGGGCCCTCCGTCCGCGAATTCTTTCTATCCGCCTTCCCTGACAGGGAGGACGGAGCCCGTCATGCGATGGTCGTGGGTAGCCGTCGGAGTCGCACTCGCCGTCGTCGGAGTCCTCTTGCTCTACGTTCCGGTCGTACCGCAACGGAGCGAGACGGCGACCTACTCGACCTCGAGTGAGGGCGTACAGTACGGCTACTACCGTGCAAATGTGAGCGGGTACTCGCTCTCGGGAACGGTGGTCGTCGACGTCTCGTGGACGTCGAACACGAGCACCTCCGTGCAGGTGATTGCGGCCGCCTGTACGGCGGCCTGCGGCGGAGACTATCAGCACTTGAGCGACGTGACGAATGAGACCGGCACGCAGGGCCGCTTCGTCCTCGATCAGCCGAACGGCGGCTCGATCGTGATGGGGGTGCTTTCGACCGCGACGGGCAAGGACGCCTCGGTCACGTTCAAGATCACGACCGCGTTCGCGACCGCCGGGTCGGTCCTCGTCGTGGCGGGTCCCGTTCTGGTGATCGTCGGGGCCGTCGTGCGTCGGCGCCCTGCGAGGGCCGCTCCGACGACGCCGGAGCCCTCCCCCATCGATGGGTCCGACCGCGGGGACCCTGGAACCCCGACATGACGCGGGCGTCCGAGAGGCGCGAGACCTGCGCCCAGAGGACGCCCTTCCGCGTCTAGGTCCATCCCCCCCGATCGCTCTTGATCCCGGTGGAACCGGAGCCCGGCTGGCGGGCCCGCTAACTCTTGGGGGAGCTCGCCGGCGGATGGGTCGTGGGCGGGGGGCTCGCGGGGGGAGGGCTCGCGGTCGGGGGAGGCGAATACGGCCGCGGAGGGGGACGAGCCTTGACGCCCCGTCTCCAGCGCCGGTACAGGAAGAGGAGGAGGCCGAGAGCCACGACCACGACGATCGCCACGAGCGCGGCAAGCACGGCGTAGCCTTCCGCGGGGACCAGTCCAAGGAACGTGATCGAGCTGAAGGTGATCGAGACGCTCGTGGCGGAGCCGTCCACCCGGACGGTGCCGAAGCTCGGATTCACGTTGTATCCGTTGACGGAACCGATACCGAAGGTGTAGTTCCCGTTCGGGAGACTAAAGTCGATGTAGTCTCCCGTGGAGAACTGGGTCGTCCCGTTGACCGACGCGAACCAGGCCGTGCCCGCCTTGAGTCCCGTCTCCACGATCGTGAGCACATAGTCCACTGGCGGGGTGAAGGCGACCGCCACGTTGGCGGGACCCCCGTTCACCGTGACGGTTCCAAAGCTCGTATTCAGTCCGTAGCCTCGGACGGGGCCGATGCTGTACAAGTACGTCGCGTTCGGGAGGTCGAACACAATGGTGTTCGTCACGGAAAGCTCCGTCGATCCATTGACGGTGGCCGACCATTGGGTTCCCGACTCCAAGCCGGTTTCGGTCACCGTCAACGCGTATTCCGGCGGCGCCATCGAAGTGAACGTCTCGGATCGAGTGAAGTTGACTCCATTCACCTTGAGATTTCCAAACGGTAGCGATGGTGCGTAACCGTTCACGGCGGCGACCCCATAGCTGTAGCTCCCGTTCGGGATGCCGTCGAACTCGATCGGACGACCGGCGTTGGCGTATGCGGTGCTCCCGTTGAGGGTGGCCGACCAGACGAGGCCAGTGGGAAGACCCGTCTCTTTGAAGAAGACCGTGTAAAAGCCTTGGGCCTGTGGGGTCGGAGCGGCGCCCGGAGAGGTCGGCTGGGATACCGTGAGACCTCCGACCGGCCCGGCGAGGGTGGAACCCGCCTCGGAACGCACCTCCGGCCCCATCTGCGAGGCATTCGCCGGCGCGCCTGGCGCGGTCAGGGCCGGCAATGCGGCCAGGACGCCGACGAGAAGAACCATGACGATGAGCGGGCCCGTGGCCTTCATTCGTAAGGGCTCGGGACGACGACCGCCAGTATTTATATGGGAAGGTGGGGGTCGACCGGCGTTCTCAACCCATGCGCCCGGGCGCGACACGCCGGTTATACGACTGAGCCGTCAAATTTCCGGTCAGGACTTGACGGACGGCCGGAATCGGACCCGTCCGGGGTCGGAGCTGGGCCTACACCCCACGGCTGTGGCGGGGAATCCCCTGCGTACTACGGTCCGGCGACTGACGTCGCGATCCCGGATGGACGGATTGGGCCGTCGCCGTAGGGCGTCGCTCGAGGTGAAGATCGATCACGAACTGGAGCACCTCGCGGGCTCCGGCCGGATCAATCGCGGGTCGGTCAGGGAAGGCGCCCCCCAGGACGGTCCGGATGAATTCCCGGGTCTCTCGCCGCGTTTCCGCGAGCGTCCGGCCCTCGACCGTGCCGATTCCGTCGATCCAGGCGAGATATCCCCCCTCCTTGCGGAACACCCGGACCTGGAACGAGGGCACGCGAATCCGAGCGACCCGAGGGATTATCCCCCTGCGACGGGGGTCGCGGAACGGTCGGTTCAGTCTCCCGTGACGTCCAGCAGGAAGTCGCGGACCGCGCCGAGGAACTCCTTCGGCTGCTCGAAGATCGCCATGTGGCTGCTGTGGGGGAGGACGCGCAGGTGCGCCGGTTCGATGCGTTCGGCCATCTCGGCGGACGCGTTGAGGAAGAAATCGTACCGGCCGACGACGATGAGCCCCGGCACGTCGATCTTGGAGTAGTACTTGCGCCCGTCCCACCGAGCGATCGTCCCGTCGACGACGAACTCGTCGCCCGTCCGCGTCATCATCGCCCGGTAGACCTTGAGATGCATCTTGGTCGCCTTCCAGTCCTTCGGCGTGCCCCGGAGGAACCGGGTCTGGAACGGCTGCGCGATCTCCGTCGCGATGCGCTGGTACTCCGGCGAGTCAAACGCGCGGGCGTGGGTGAGCTCGCGGAGCCGCTTGCGCAGACGGGGAGACGCGGCCGCGAGCATCGTCCGGTTCGCCTGTCGGACCTCCTCGGCGCTGCCTGCGGTCGCGCAGAGGAGGAGCGAGGTGAGCTTCGACTGATATCGGTGCGCGTATTCGAGGGCCACGAACCCACCCGCGGAGTATCCGAGGAGATGGAGCTCGGTGATCCGCAGCGCGCGCCGGATCAGCTCGACGTCCTCCGCCATCTGGGGGATCGTGAGGTCCGAGGGACTGCGGGGCGACCAGCTGTGGCCGACCCCCCGCGGGTTGAACAATACGACCCGCAGATGGGAGTTCGCCAGCTTGAGGAAGGCGCGCAGATAGTGGTACGTGAGCCCCGGTCCGCCCGGATGGACGAGGAGCGTGGCCGGACCCTTCCCCTGAGAGACGTACTCGAACGACCGACGTCCGGCGACGGTCACTCGACGCAATCGGGCCATGGTTGCCCGTAAGGGAACTGGGACAAAAGACGTGCGACCCGATCCCGGCAGGGCCCGTACGGGCCATCCCACGACGGGATGAGCGGCCGGAGCCGCCCGCGGCCGCTGGATTGGAGATCCGCCCCGGGTCCGATCGAGGTGAGGTGATTCGTGTGCGGAGGCCGATAGCGCCCAAAGAGCATCCCGCTGTTCGCGCCCCACCTCGGTGCGAGCCGGTTCGGATCGCTCTGCCTCGCGCGCCCTCGGTAAGGTACGCGAGGATGGAAGGCGATCGTCGCCCGGGTGGCCCCCGGCCCAGGGCCGTAATGCGCCTAATCCGCCGGAGCGGTCGCGCCGGTAAACGTGCGGGCACCGGGATTTGAACCCGGGTTATAGGCTTGGCAAGCCTATGTGATGACCAGACTACACTATGCCCGCATCCGGGGTCCGTCGCACGCTCACGCCGTTCTCGTCTCCACGACCCGACCCAGGAGGGCGGGCCCTCGGGGCGACCCCGACATCGCTCGGTGATTAAAGCGGCTCGGTGGGGACAGAACGGGTCCCCCCGAAACTCTCGCGGCCGAGGGTCGGGTTATTACGGGGGCCGCGACGTGCCTCGGGGTCGCCCGCGGGGGAACGATGGGGGAATGCTGGGCGGAGGGGGAGGTCGTCGCGTTGAAGCGGCCCGGGGTCGCGGCGACCCTCATCCCGCTCGAACGAGGGCCCCGGCGCGTCGGGAACGAGGGAGTGGTCGATCTGAGCTCCTTGATCGGAGCGGCGCCGGGCGGCGAGTTCCTCTGGTCCGGCACGACCTATCGCGCGATGCGACCGTCGCTCTCGGACCTCTTCGGCGCCCTGCACCGGGGGGCCCAGATCGTGACCCCGAAGGATGCGGCCCACCTCCTCTGGCTCGCGGGGGTCGCGCCCGAAGGGAAGGTGATCGAGGCGGGCGCCGGGACCGGTGCACTGACCGTGGCGCTCGCCTTCGCGGTCGGCCCGGCCGGGTCCGTGGTCTCGTACGATCGGCGGCGGGAGTTCCTCGAGACCGCCCGCACGAACGTCGAGCGGGCGGGGTTCGCGTCCCGGGTGGACTTCCGCGTTCGGGACGTGGCGCGGGACGGATTCGATCTCGCCGGTGTCGGGAGCGTCGTGCTCGATCTCCCGGAGCCGTGGGAAGTCCTTGCGAGCGCCCGGACGGCGCTCGCGACCGGCGGGTACGTCGCCACGTACACTCCCACGTACAACCAGCTCGAGCGAACCGTCCGCGAGCTCCGCGCGCTCCGCTTCGATGAGGTGCGGGCGCTGGAGGTCCTCGAGCGGGGCCTGCATGTCGGCGAGGGCGGGACCCGCCCCGAGTTCGAGATGCTCGGACACACCGGCTTCCTCGCGTCCGGTCGGAAGGTCGACTGACGATGGTCGTCGCGTCGCTGTCGATTGGGGCGGTCGTGGGCGTGCTCCTCTCGGGGGGGTTCGTCTGGTGGGAGGTCGGCCGGTACGCCGTTCCCCAGGTACCGGTCACCCTCTTCGATGAGCGGAAGGAGCTGTTCGCCTACACCGCCGGCCTCTTCGTTGGCGTCCCGCTCGCGCTCGCCGCCATCCTGTACCTGCTCTCCCTCGAGACCGGCGCGTGGCCCGGGGCGCTCCTCTTCCTCGGCGCCCTGGTCGTCTCCACCGAGGTCGCTCAATGGGCGCTCCTGAGGACCCGATTCTGGGGGCGGAGCGCCAGCGGTCCGTTCTACGCCCTCGGATACCGGGCGGCGATCGGCGGGATCATCGCGCTCGCGCTGGTCGCCCAGTACCTCGGCAACCCGGTGGTCACGGTCACGGGGGTGCTCGCCGTCCTCGTCGAGGCGAGCGCCGTCGTCGCGCTCGAGGTCGCCGGGGCGCTCCTGTCGTTCCGGGGCGGGTTCCCGGGAGCCCCGGCGCGCGGCGGCCCGATCCCGGGCGCCATCTTCGGACTGTTCGGGTTCTTCCTCATCGGCTTCGGGAACGTCGCGGGCGAGCTCGGGACGTTCGCGGGAGGGCTGCTCGCGCTCTTCGGCGGGGTCCTGGTCTATCGCCGCCTGCGCCCGATGCTGGCGACGATCCCCGCCCCCGGCGCCTCGGGACCTCCACCCGGCCCCCGGGCCGATTCCGCGTACCGGCGGACCGGCGAGCCGCTTCCCTCCTCGGGCGACCCGAAATCCGGTCGCGGGAGCGGGTGAACAGCATTTAAGCGGAGGCACCTCCCGCGGGACGCATGGCTTCCTCCGAGGAGAAGGTCCCGCTCGGCCGCCGGCTCCGGCACGGCGTGAGGACCTATCGCGCGGCGATCTCGATCTTCGTCTTCGCCGTGGGGGTTTTCCTGTCCGTGCTCGCTCTCGGATTCTTCACCCCGCTCTCGAACTCGTACCCGTTCACCGCCATCAACGCCGAGACGAACACGCCGGTGGCGAACTACAACCTCGTGTTCGTCGTCGTCGGCCCGATCGTCGCGATCGTCGGCGCCTACCTCGTCGGGGCCTACTTCAACGCCCGGCGGAAGTTCGAGCATCTCATGGTGACGAAGAGCAAGGCGGAGTTCCTGCGGAACATCCCCGAGCTCGAGGATCTGCTCTGGGACCTCACCCCCGCCGACGCGGTCCGTTACGAGCAGAAGAAGGCCGAGCTTCGCGTCCGTCGTTAGTCGGCGTTCCCGTCCGCCCCGTTAAGTAAGGTCGGCCGGTCGTCGGCCGTGGCCCAGGGGAGCGTCACTGACCGCACCGAGGGGTTCCGCTTCCGGCGCCTCGAGAAGCCCGAGGAGTTCCGCCAGCTCGAGGAGATCCACCGCGCGGCGTTCGGCGGCGAGGTCGCCACTGTGCCGCCGGCCCTCCTGCGCTCCCTGCAGGACAACGGGGGCCTCGTCCTCGGGGCCTTCGCGGACATCTACCTCGCCGGCTTCACGTTCGGAGCGCTCGGGTGGGACGGGACGACCCTCTACCACTACTCGATCGTCACCGCCGTCCGCCCCGAGTACCAGAATCACCACGTCGGGTTTCGGCTCAAGGCGTTCCAGCGGGACGAGGTCCTGAAGCTCGGCCTCCCCGAGATCCGCTGGACGACCGACCCGTTGCGGAGCCGCACCGCCTACCTCGTCGTCCGGCGCCTCGGGGCCCGCCCCGATCGGTACCACCCGCACTACTTCGGGCAGCTGGCCGACGGGCTCCACCGGGGGATGGAGACCGATCAGGTGCGAGTCGTCTGGTCCCTCACCGCCCCGCACGTCGCCTCCCGCCTGGCGGGCCAGCTTCCGAGCCCCGCCGAGGACGAGGCGCGCTGGCGTCGATCGTCGGCGATCGTCGAGACCGAGCCCGGCGAGAGCGGACTCCGGGTCCCGACCACCGTCCAGGAGCCGACGGGGCCCGAGGCCCACCTCGAGATCCCGTTCGACCTCGACCTCCTCCGGGAGCACGACCCGGGCGCCGTCCGCACCTGGCGCCACGCCGTCCGAGACGCCTTCCGCGCCGCCGGAGATCTCGGCTACACGATCGACGACTTCGCGACGGTGACGATCGACCACGAGCGCCGGAGTTTCTACCTCTTCCGCGCCCCGACACCCGGCGAGGGGGCCGGGACGGCCTCCGGCACGTGAGCATCCCGTCGGGCAACGTATATCGGCCGTTCCCGCCTCTCTCGGTCGGAGGTGGAACGTGCCCCGAGCCCCTTCCCCTCGCCGGCTGCCGGTCGTCCTCGTCGTGATCCTGTTCGTCGCGCTCGCGGTCGGCGCGGCGGCGAGCGCGCTCGCCGGGGCGTCCGTCACTTCGAACCCGACGGGAGGGGCACCCTCGAACGTCGAGCTCACGGGGAGCCTCGTCATGTACGCGTTCACCGCGATCGTCCTCGGGGGCGCCGGATTCCTGCTGTACCGGCGGCTGACGAGCGACACGATCGAGGTCCCCGGGTCCATCACCGCGGTCGTGCTCGTCGCGATCCTCCTCCTCGTCCTCTTCGTGGTCGTGTTCCACTCAGCGACCGGCGGCGGCCCGCTCCCGACCAACGCCACGGGCGGCTCGGGTCCGTCGAACGTCACGAACACCAGCGGACCGACGAACTCGGGGAACCACAGCGCGAACGGCTCCGGCACCGTGGGGACCTTCTGGTTCAAGGCCCCGCCGTGGCTCCTCTTCGTCGCGGTGGCGGTGATCTCCGGGGCGATCGTCGTCGCCGTCGTCCCCGGGGTCCGGGCGCTCGCCGCCGCGCGGGGTCAACGCCGGCCGGACGACGCCACGGTCCGGGCGGCGGGTCGGGCCCGGCAGATGCTCCTCGGGGCGGCGAACGCCCTCGGGGAAGGGCGGGACCCGCGCGAGGTGATCGTCGTGCTCTACGCGGAGCTCCTCGGGAGACTCGGCCCGATCGTCGGTAGCCTCGAGCCCGACACGCCCGAGGAGATCCGGGTACGACACCTCGTGCGTCTCGGGATCGCGCCCGAGCGCTCCGAAGCGCTCACCCGGCTGTTCGAGGAGGCGCGGTACTCGACGCACCCGCTCGGGCGAGAGGCCGCGGAGCGAGCCGAAGAGGTGATCCGCGCCGCCGAGGCCGACCTCGCGCGCGTCATGGTCGCCCCATGAACTCCCCGTTCGGCTGGAAGCTCCCGCTGATCGCGGCCGTGGCGATCGTGGTCGCGATCTGGGCCGGGCGGAACGTCACGATCGCGATCCCGGCGGCGGCGGTGGCGGTCGGATCCGGGCTCCTGCTGCTCGTGGAGGTCTGGGGCATCCCTCCCGCGGCGCGCCCCGGCGACGTGTCGGTCGGAGGCAGCCCGAGGATCACGGTCCGCGACCTCTTCCGGACCGGCCGGCTCGGACGGGAGGAGATCGTCGAACTGCTCGACCGTCTCGAGCGCGCGGGGCCGAACCCCCAGCTGCCCGGCCGGGGCACCGAAGAGCTCGATCGGATCTCCCGCCTCTCGCGGGCGGAGTTCCGGGCGTACGTCCGGCAGCGGCTCGGCGAGCTCGAGGCGCGCTCGTGAGCGACGAGCCGCTCTTCGGCCCGCCGTCGTTGCGGTTCCGTCCCCGCTCGCTCGCCCTCCTGGGCGCGGGCGGCGTGCTGCTCCTCGTCGGGGTCGTCGCGCGGGACCCGATCCCGCTGTTCGCGGCGGTGCCGCTCCTCCTCGCTCCGGCGGCGGCGGCTCTCGCCGGACCGAAGGCGAACCCGAAGGTCGACTTCCGTTGGGGAGAGACCGGCTCGGGCGCCCAGGTGTCGATCGCCGGATCCGTGCGGCCGGACCGCTCGGTCCACCCCGGCGACCTCGTCGTCGAGCTCGATCGACCGGGGGGGCTCCTCGAGCAGGGTCCGGTCCGCTACGCCGTGAAGGAGGGGGCCCTCGAGTTCACGGCCTCCTGGGCGGCCCCGGAACCGACGATCGCGCTGGTCGGAGCACCGTCCGTGGTCTGGCGCGACCCGGCCGGGCTCGTCGAGCGGCCGGTCGACGGGGTCTCGGGCCAGCTCGTGGTCACCCGCTACCCACCGGAGCTCCTGCGGCTCGGCGCCGTCCGTCTCGATCGGACGACCGTGCTCCCGGGAGAGACGCGGTCCCGCCGCATCGGCGCCACCGGGGAGTTCTTCGGGATCCGGGAGGCCGAGCCGGAGGACCCTCCCCGGCGCCTGAACTGGAGGGCCAGCGCCCGGGTCGGTCGTCTCCTCGCGAACGAGTACGCCCTCGAACGGACCGGGGACGTCGTCCTGCTCCTCGATGCGCGTCCGAGCGAGCTTGGGGCGGCCATCGACGAACGGCTCCTCTCGATCGGCCGCGCCGCGGTCGACGGGATCGCGGAGTCGTTCCTGCGGATCAAGTCGCGGGTCGGGGTGGCGGTGTACGGCGAGTTCCTCGATGCCGTGCCGCTCTCGACCGGCCGCGCCCACGCCTTCCGGATCCGCAACGCCCTGCTGCGGGCCCACCTCGCGGAGACGCCGGGTCCGTCCGAGCGGTGCGCGGTCGCCTTCCGCCGGTATTATCCGCCCGGGGTCACGACGATCGTCCTTTCCCCGCTCGCCGACGAGAACGGGCGCGCCCTCGTATCGCATCTCAGGCGTCGCGGGTACCGCGTGGTCGTGCTCAGCCCCTCGCCGCTCCCCCTGCTCCTCGGCCCGCGCCTCCCGGCGGAGGATGAGGAGCTCGCGGCGCGCCTCGCGCGGCTCGAGCGCCGTTCGCAGGTCGCGAGGACCTGGAGGGTCGCGCCCGCGATCGACTGGGAGGAGTTCCGGAGCTTGGGTGGGTTCGTCGAGTTCCTGAAGCGGCCGACGACCCGGAGGATCTCGTGACGACGAAGAGCCCCCGTCCGTCCGCGCGTCGGTTCGGCTGGGCCGGTCCCGCGCTCGCCGTGGTCAGCCTGGGCTGGCTCGGCGTCGCCTCGGGCTTGCCCGAAGAGGGCGGGGCCGTCCTGGCAGCGGCCGCGATCGGGATCGGGCTCGTCCTCCGGAGCGCTCCGGCGTCGTCGGGGCGGGAAGCGTCGTGGACGCCGATCGCCGTCGGGCTCGGGATCCTCGCCGTGGTCAGCCCCCTCACCGTCCTCGCGGAGCTCGTGGCCGGACTCGGCGGACTCGCCGTGATCGTCTGGATGATCGACTCCCCGGACCGGCTGGCCGGCGGCATCGGACGCGGCGGCCTCGCGCTCGCGCTCCCGGCCCTCGCGGTCGGGGTGGCGTGGGCCAGTTCCTTCCTCCTGCCCCCGGGCGTCGCCTCCGTCGGGATCGCGGCCGCCGTCCTCGCGCTCTCCCTCGCCGCGCTCGCTTTTCTCCTCGGGCGGCCGGATCTGTTCGATCGGAGCGGGGCGGCAACCTCTTAGCGCCGCCTCCCGTACCGGGGGGCGATGTGGCCATCGGCCGCATCCGGGCACCGACGAAGGGTCCCTCTCGACTCAACGCGGACGGGTCGTCCGCCGAGGATGACGTGAGGACAACCCCGGCGTCCGACACCCCCGGCCGGGGTCAGACCGCCGAGAGGGCGTGCGCCTACCGTGACGCGGATCGTTACGGCCGGGGAACAGGGAAGGCGGTGTCGTCCGGCCGGCCGAGGGACCTTATACGGGCGTCGACCTCGCCGCCGTCGGGGAGCGTTCCGGGGTGAAGGCATCGGAGGCGCAGGCGCTCGCGAACGAGGTGCGCACGGCGGTCCACACCGCCGTGGTCGGGCGCGACGTCGCCGTCGACGGGATCCTGGTCGGGCTGATCGCGGACGGCCACCTCCTGCTCGAGGACCTGCCCGGACTCGGCAAGACCCTGATCGCGAAGTCGTTCGCGCGCGCGCTCGGGCTCAACTTTCAGCGGATCCAGTTCACGGCCGACCTCCTCCCCCACGACATCACGGGCGGCGAGGTGCTCGACCCGTCCCGCGGGGCCTTCACCTTCCGCAACGGCCCGCTCTTCACGAACATCCTCCTCGCCGACGAGATCAATCGGGCGCCGCCGAAGGTGCAGTCGGCGCTCCTCGAGGCGATGCAGGAGTACCAGGTGACGAGCGAGCGGACGACGTACCCGCTCCCCCGGCCGTTCCTCGTGGTCGCGACCGAGAACCCGATCGAGCTCGAGGGCACGTATCCCCTGCCCGAGGCCCAGGTCGACCGGTTCCTGATGCGGCTGTCCATCGGATACCCGACGGCCGAAGAGGAGCGCGCGATCATGGATCGACGTCGGGTGCGCCGCCCGGAGGCGGTCGAGGTGCCGCCGGTCGCCAGCGCCGAGCGGTTCCTCGATCTCCAGCGCGCGGCCGAGGAGGTCGAGCTCGAAGCGTCGGTCGCCGGGTACATCGTGAGCCTCGTCCGATCGACCCGGGACGACCCCCGGGCCGAAGTCGGGGCCTCCCCCCGGGGCGCCCTCGCGCTCCAGCGCCTCGCGCGGGCCCGCGCCTTGCTCTCGGGCCGAGACTTCGTCCTGCCGGACGACGTGAAGGGCCTCGCGGAGCCCGCGCTCGCGCACCGCGTGATCGTCAAGCCCGAACCTTGGATCCGGGGCGTGCGCGGTTCGGAGATCGTCCGCGCCGCGCTCGAGCGCACGTCGGTCCCGAAGGTCGACTAGGCGGCGCGAGCGTCCGGGCCAAACCCTTTTCATCACGTCCGGGGTCGGCCGCCCGATGCCCGAGCCGCGAACGGTCGTCGTCGCCGACCCGATCGACGCCGCGGCGATCGCGCGGCTGCGCGCGGGGCCGTGCCGGGTCGTGGACGCCAGCGCCGACCCGAAGTCCCTCGCGGGCCACCTCGGCGACGCGTGGGGGCTCATCGTCCGCAGCCGCACGAAGGTGACCGCCGAGCTGCTCGCCCGGGCCCCGCGCCTCGCCCTCGTCGCCCGCGCGGGAGTGGGGGTCGACAACATCGACATGGCGGCGGCCGGCGCCCGCGGGATCCGCGTGGTCAACGCCCCGGCGGCCGCGACGGCGAGCGTCGCCGAGCTGACGATCGCGTTCTACCTCATGCTCGTGCGGGGGATCGTCCCGCAGGTCTCCGCCACCCGCGCCGGGAAGTGGGAGCGGGGTTCGCACGGCCGCGAGCTCGCCGGCAAGACCGTCGGCTTCGTCGGGTACGGCCGGATCGCCCGGGAGGTCGCGCGCCGCTTGCGGCCGTTCTCGGCGGGGGCGATCGCGTTCGACCCGTTCGTGCCGGCCTCGGAGGACGGGACCGAGATGGTCCCGTTCGGGGCCCTCCTCGAGCGGGCCGATCTCGTCAGCCTGCACCCGGCGCTCACCCCCGAGAACCACCACCTCATCAACGCCTCGACGCTCGGGCGGATGAAGCCCGGTGCCTACCTCGTCAATGTCGCCCGCGGCGCCCTCGTCGACGAGGCCGCCCTCCTCGCCGCCCTGAAGGCCGGTCGGCTCGCCGGCGCCGCGCTCGACGTCTACGAGGTGGAACCCCCGATGAACCGAGAACTGCTGGAGCTCCCGACCGTGATCCCGACCCCGCACATCGGCGCCCTGACCCTTGAGGGGCAGGGCCGCGCGGGGTCCGACACGGTCGACGAGGTCCTGCGCGCGCTCCGGGGGGAAGCGCTCACGTCGGAGGTCCCGGCGCCCGGGAGGCCCGCATGACGTTCGATCCCGAGACGACCACGTTCCTCATCGCCGGCCCGGTGAAGATCCACCCGCGGGTCCTCCGCGCGATGTCGATGCCGAGCCTGAACCACCGCGGGGACTACTTCCACGGGATCGTGCAGGAGATCCGGGAGCTCCTCCCGGTCCTCTTCGGCGCGAAGGGGCACCAGGCGATCCTCTCGGGGAGCGGCACCGCCGGCCTCGAGGCGGTGTACGCCTCGCTCGTGCCGCGGGAGGGCCGCACCCTCGTGCTGTCGAACGGCAACTTCGGCGAGCGGACCGACCAGATCGTCCGCCGATACTCGAAGCAGGTCACGACCCTCACGGCGCCCTGGGGCCAGGGGATCCCGATTGACGCGGCCCGCGCCGAGCTCGCGAAGGGCGACGTCCGGGCCGTCTGCGCCGTCCACAACGAGACGAGCGTCGGTCTCGCCAACGACCTCGGGGCCCTCGCGCCGGCGATCCGCGAGGCGGGCTCGCTGTTCCTCGTGGACGGCATCAGCGCGGTCGCGGGGATCCCGCTCCCGATCGAGAGCTGGGGGATCGACGCGGTCGTGGCGGGGAGCCAGAAGGGCCTCGCGGCCCCCGCGGGGCTCGCGATCGTCCACCTCTCGGACCGCGCCTTCGGCGCGCTCCACCCCGGCACCTTCTATCTCGACCTCGCGGCCCACTTCAAATCGCTCGAGAAGAACGACACCCCGTGGACCCCGGCCGTGCCGCTTTTCCTCGCCCTGCGCGAAGCGCTCCTCCTGCTGAAGGCGGAGGGCCTCGAGACGCGGCTCGCCCGTACCCATCGCCTCGCGGACGCGGCGCGCGCGGCGGTCGATGCGCTCGGCCTCGAGCTCTTCCCCGATCGACGGTACGCGTCGGACACCGTGACCGCGGTGAAGAACCCGAGCGGCCTCGGCGACGCCGAGCTCCGCAAGGCGCTCGAACGCCAGTACAACATCCTCGTCCAGGGCGGCCAGGGAGCGCTCACGGGCCAGATCTTCCGGATCGGCCACATGGGGATCGCCGACTGGCCGGATCTCCTGGTGACGTTCGCCGCGCTTGAGCGGATCCTCGGCAAGGCCGGACGGGTGAGCGCGCCCGGCCTCGCGCTGCGCGCGATCGTCGACCGGATGCCGTGAGCGGGACGGCCGCCCGCTAGATATCCACGATCACGCGGGCGCGGCCCCGGGTCGGGTCGAAGACGAGCCCGTGGAGGGTGATCGCCTTCACCTCGGTCCGGCGCGCGTGACGGTCCGGGTCGAACCGCTCCCCGGCGACGCTCGCGACGACCGCCGTCGGCGGATCCCCGATGGCGCGCGCGTGGATCTCCCGACCGAGGAACCCGTCGGTCTCCTCGAGAAGGAGGAGTTCGTTCAGGAACGCGACCACGAGCTCGGCCGGGTCGGCTCCGGAGGCGCTCACCGCCCGCTCCTCCCGCGGGCGGACCCGCCGTCGGTCGGTCAGGAGCGCGTAGAGGCCGAGCCCGAGGGCCTCGAGGAGCGCCGCCGCGGACGGGCCGGTCGCCCAGATCCCCACGTCCGCGGTCGTGGGGAAGCTGCCCCACCGGCGCTGCCGCGGACGATCGGTGCGACTTTCGGGCGTGGGGCGGGGAGGCGCGAGGGGGTTTAAGGGATGGGCCCTTCGGTCCCGCGGACCCTCGATGCGCGGCTCGCTCGTCATCCCGACGCTCAACGAGGCCTCCTCGATCGGGCACGTCCTCAAGATGTTCCGCGGGGCGGCGGAGGAGGCGAATCGGACGATCTTCCCGCACGACCCGATCGACTGGGAGGTCCTCGTGGTCGATGGGGCGAGCGCGGACGGGACGGCCGCCATCGCGGCCGCGGAGGGGGCCCGCGTGATCATCGAGCGTCGCAAGGGGTACGGCCGGGCCTACCAGACCGGCTTCGCCGCCGTGACGGGCGACCTCATCGCGACCGCGGACGGGGACGCGACGTATCCGGTCGAGACGATCCCGACCCTCGCGAAGCGGGTCCTCGAGGAGGGGGTCGACTTCCTCTCGGGGAACCGGATGGCGTACCTCGACCGACGCTCGATGACGATGGAGCACCGGGTCGGGAACCGCGCCCTGAACGCCTTCCTGAGCCTCGCCTACCACCGCTTCTTGAAGGAGCTCCCGGGTCGGAGCATCGAGGACAGCCAGAGCGGCTTCTGGATCTTCCGGCGCGAGGTCCTGTCCCGGGTGCACCTGACCCAGGACGGCATGGCGTTCAGCGAGGAGCTGAAGATCGAGGTCGTGCTGCGGGGCCTCAAGTTCGTCGAGGTCCCGATCCGCTACGGGGAGCGGTGGGGGGCGCCGAAGCTCTCCAGCTGGCGGGACGGCCTCGGCAACATCGTCTTCCTGGCTCGCAAACGCTTCGAGGTCAAGCGCGAGGACCGGCAGGGGGCCCCCACGCCGTTCGCGGAGGCGTCCGCCGAGGGTCGGCGGCCCCGGTGAGCGCCCGGCGCTACTGGGTCTTGCCCGAGCGCTCGCGCGACTTGACGCGCAGTCCCTTGTAGCCGCAGCGGCGGCACTGCACCGCCTTCGGCGGGTTCCGGGCCGAGCAGTTCATGCAGATCTTCTTGTTGAGCAGACGCTCGACCGCCTCGGGGAACGGCATGGGAGGGCGGGGACCCGACCGGCGGTATAAAGCGTGCGGGGGCCGCGGCGAAGCGCCTTTCCGCCTCGCCCCGATGTGGGAGGCGTGACCACCGACGCGGAAGGGGAGCTCGCGGTCCGCCTCGCTCGGGGCGCGGTGGACGCCGCCGTCCGGGGGACCGGCGCGACGTCGCCCTCCGCCGATCTGCCGGCCCGGTTCCGGGAGCCGACCGGGGTTTTCGTGACGCTGAAGCGCTACCCGAGCGGCGCGCTCCGCGGATGCATCGGGCTCCCGCTGCCGACGCACCCGCTCGGGAAGGCGCTCCGCGAGGCGGCGGTCGCGGCGG
>JASHPK010000043.1 GCA_030038095.1 Thermoplasmata archaeon
GCGGCGCGTACGGCGCCGCGACCCAGTGCTCGGCCAACAGCGGCTCGGGAGCCTCGGCGGGGGCGACGGTCACCTGCACGATCGCGGGCGGCAAGCTGACGGCGGGGGACACGTATGCCTTCGAGCTTGAGGTGACGGACAGCGCGACCGCGGCCGAGACCCAGACCTCGACGGCCTCGCCGACGGTGTCGGTCGCGACCGCGCTGACCGTTCCTTCCAAGCCGAGCGTGAGCCGGCCCGCGCTGGACGCGAACCAGGTGCTCACCGTCACGTCCAAGCTCCCCACCACGGGGACGGCCCCCTACGCCTGGGAGTGGTTGGTGTCGGTGAACGGCGGCACGTATGTCGTCGCGACGCAATGCGCGGTCAACAGCGGCACGGGTGCCTCGGCCGGTGCGACGGAGACCTGCTCGATCGCGGCCAACTCGCTCGCCCCGGGAAGCCAGTACACCTTCGAGTTGCGGGCCACGGACAGCGCCACGATTGGGGAGACGAAGACCTCGGCGGCGTCCCCGACGGTAACGGTGGCGTCAAAGCTGACCGCGCCGGGAGCGCCAACCGTCAGCGCCACCAAACTGGACGTCGACCAAGCGTTGACCGTGACGGCGACGATCCCCTCCACGGGGACGGCCCCCTACGCCTGGGAGTGGTGGGTGTCGGTGAACGGCGGCACCTACGTCGCCACGACCCAGTGCGCGGTCAACAGTGGCTCGGGCGCCTCGGGGGGTACGATGGTGACGTGCTCCATCGCCGCCAACACGCTCACGGCCGGCGACCACTACAACTTCGAGCTGGAGGTTGGGGACAGCGCGACGGTCTCCGAGACGCAGACCTCGGCCGCGTCGGCGAAGGTCACGGTCAGCGCGGCGCTTACGGCCCCCGGGGCACCGACGGTGAGCACGACCACGCTGGCCGTGACCCATGCTCTGACGGTGACGGGGAAGATCCCCACGACCGGGTCGTCTCCGTATGCCTGGCAGTGGCTGGTCTCGGTCAACGGCGGCACCTTTGTCTCCGCCACCCAGTGCACGGCCAACAGCGGCACGGGGGCGGCGGCGGGCGCGACGGTCACGTGCACCATCCCCGCCAACACCCTGACGGTCGGGGACACCTACAACTTCGAGCTGATGGTCACGGACGGCGCCACGGCTCCGCAGACTCAGACTTCGGCCGCGTCCCAAACGGTGACGGTCATCGTCTGAGCGGAGGGTGCAAGAGGGACGCAAGGACACCGAGGGCGCCCCGGCGCCCCGGCGCCCCGGCGGCCCGGTGGGCGGAGCCTGCCGACCGCTCGTGAGATTCGATTCCGGGGTGTTGGGGTGCCCTGAGCACGATCACGGGCCCGGTCGTTTTCTACCGTCAACTGCCAAGTTGGTCGGGACGTCCGTGACGGTATCGGGCGGTTCATGCGGACGGCGATCGGGCTCTTGGAGTCCATCTACCACCTCGAATCGCCCCTCCCCTGAAGCGGGTAGCGAATGAAATGGAGAATCGGTACTACCCCCTTCAAGGGATGGCCCCGGTCGGATCCGAACCATAGCCCCGAGCGAATTCGCCTGCTGATCCATCTCCGTGGGATACATCCACGGGAAGTCTCTCCACGCCCTGACGAGGGAACCCGATGGATTTCACCATCTCCGAAAAATTTTCCGAGCGGAACCCACCGACGAGAGCTAGTAACCCGATTCGACTTCGAGGAGATGCCATTTGCCTTCGATGCCCTTCAACCCAGCCCGTCCGCGATCTCGAAATTGAATCCCCGAGCCCACCGTCAAATCTCGGACGGTACTGGTGACCAAGACCTGCCCGGTTCCGGCCCTTTCCATGACTCGGTGAGCCAGGTTGACCGCGACGCCCTGGAGATCGCTTCCGGAGGTTACGCACTCTCCCGTATGCAGACCCGCCCGGATCTCGATTCCGTAAGGGCGCACGCGATCGCGGATCGCGCACGCGCAGCGGACCCCGCGCGTGGGCCCATCAAACGACGCCAGGACGCCGTCTCCGAGCGTCTTGATCTCTCGCCCCTGATACCGAGAGAGCTCGGATCGAACATCCTTCCAGTGCCGGTCCAGGAGCTCGCCCCACGTGCTATCTCCCAACCGGGAAGCGGCGCGCGTGGAGTTCACGATATCTGTGAAGAGCACGGTCGTGAGCTGTCGGTCCCGTCCGGGGGGCGTTGTCAAGCTTCGGACAAACTTTCGAATCTCGCCCACGACGAAGGCGAGCGCTTGGGGGTCGACCATGAACATGTGGTCGATCCCAGCAAACTCGACCCAGGTCGCGCCGGGAATGTGCTTCGCGATGTAGCGACCGGATTCGACCGGGACGTCTCGATCTCCGGTCGCATGTAGAACCAACGTCGGGACGTGAATCGCGGGCAAGACATCCCGTACGTCGACGTCCATGTTCAATCGCGCCATGGACTGGTTTGCTGAGGGGGACGAGCCCAATCGACGCAGACGTCCAAACCAGTCCTTGAACGCGGCATCATTGGATCGGCTTGGGGCCATCGCTTTGACTGCCTCATCCACGAACGCCGGGGAGCCGAACGTCGATTCATTCTCCTCACTTGCGAGGTAGGAGAGAAACTCTTCACGCGGCGGGAGCCAAGGGTGATCCGGTGTGCGGGTCCAACGTGCCGAGCCGCCATACACCACAAGTCCAGCGGTCCTCGCCGGGTACGTGGCCGCAAAGAGAATTCCCATGGTCGCTCCGTCGGACAGTCCGAATATGACGGCCCGGGAGGAGCGTGCAGCGTCCAATACCGCGCGGATGTCGTCGATGCGTTCTTCCAGAGTAGCGGCGTCCGCGACGCGGTCCGAGAGTCCCGTCCCGCGCTTGTCGAACAGAATCAGGCGCCCGAGTCCCGTGAGCGCGTTGAAAAAGCGAACGAGGGACGGTTCCTCCCAGTAAATCTCCAGATTCGAAATAGATCCGGGTGTCATGACGATGTCGAGCGGTCCCTCGCCGACGGCGTTGTAGGCAATGTGGACGTCACCGCTCTTCGCGTAGTGGACGGGCGGAGGCCGCACGAAGGAGACCCGTGCCCGCGAGCATGTTCCGAGCTAAAAGAAATATCGGGAAAACCGCGCAGCGGGCTGTCGGTGGCGGAGACGTCGCCCCGAGCGGATAGGCGGCAACTCTCATCGAAAGGGGATGTGTTCTCGGTCAGCCCGCAGGAAAGGTCACGAGGAGCGTTCGGACCAACCGCCTGCGGTCGGCGCGGCTAGTACGTCTCGAGGTGGAGCCCCGGGATTCTCTGGAAATCCTGGTCCCGGGTTACCAGGATCGCTCGGTGCCGGCGGGCGATAGCGGCGATGAGGAGGTCGAGATTGCCCACCGGTAATCCACGTCGGTCCAGATCGCCCCCCAGTCGGGCCGCGTCCTCGGCGGTGTCTCCCTCGAGCGGTAGGACCTCGAGACGACGAGTCAACGTAAGGGATTGTTCGAGCAGACGGCCCCCCCGACGATACCCGGACCGGAGGAACTCTGCCAAGGCGGGCGCGGGAATCGCGAGACGCTCTTGCTGGCCCTCCCACTCAACTGCCCGGTCTCGGGCGCCTGCATCACCGCGGAGGAGGTCGAAGCAGTAGGTCGCATCCAGCGCTCTCATCGACTACCCTTCGGCCGTTCCAGTTGCTTCCGCCGCCGCGCGTCACTGCGTCGGTGGGCGTCGCGCTCTCGCGTGATCTCGGACCAAACCTCCGGAGGAAGGGCGCTCAAGGAACCTGCCAGGTCCGAGATTTGAGACGGAGGGCGAAGTTTCCGTCGTACGACCTCGCTGAAGGTCTCCCCGGCGCGTTTGGACCGAAGTAGCAGTTCGTACGCTTCGGCGTCGAGCGCCACGGTCTTGCTCGCCATGGTTATGGTGAATGTACGGTCACAATATAGAGATTGTGTCAAATACCAGTATTGGCTATAGCCACAAAATGTAGCCCCGAGCGGATTCGAACCGCTGTCGCCGGCTCCAAAGGCCAGCATGCTTGGCCGCTACACCACGGGGCTACTTCGGGCGAAGCGGGGCGCGGCAGAAAAGCTGCACGTCCGCACCCTGCACGGCTATTAGGTCGAGCCGGCTCACGCGCCAGATGCGGCGGACGAAAATTCTCGTGACGGTCGGCCCCGCCACCGACTCGACGGAGGGGATGACCAAGCTCCTCCGCAGCGGCGCCGATGCGTTCCGTCTGAACTTCTCCCACGGCACGGATGACGAACACCGGACCCTGCTGGCTCGCATGCACGCAGCCTCCCGTCAGGCCCACCGGGAGGTCGCGATCGTGGCCGACGTCCAAGGACCAAAGCTCCGGATCGGCAATCTCGTGGGCCACGGGGTCAATCTCGCCGCGGGCCAGACCTGGATCTTGGACCGCGACGCCCGACCCGGCAACACCCACCGAGTCGGGATCGAGATCCCGCTGCTCAAACGAGTCGCGGAGCCGGGCGATCCCGTGCTGCTCGGAGATGGCTCGGTCGAGTTGCGCGTCGAACAGGCGGGGCCCGAGTCGATCGTCACCCGGGTGGTCAGCGGAGGCTTTGTCAGCGCTCACGCCGGTCTCTTCCTCCCCCGGGCGCGCCTGCGCACCTCCGTCTTCGCCGAGAAGGACCGTCACGACGCGGCAATCGCCCTCGTGGGGGGCATCGACTTCCTGGCCCTCTCGTTCGTCCGGAACGGAGCCGACCTCGCGGAGGCCCGGCGCTGGCTCGACCGGGCCCCGGGGGGCCGCGACGTCGGGCTCATCGCGAAGATCGAGCGGGCCGAGGCCCTCGCCGCGATCGGAGACATCGTACGGTCCTCGGACGGGATCATGGTCGCGCGCGGGGATCTCGGGATCGAGGTCCCGCTCGAGCGTCTCGCCCTCGAGCAGAAGCGGCTCATCCGGGAAGCGAACGCGAACGGCCGCTTCGTGATCGTGGCGACCCAGATGCTGCTGAGCATGACCGGCGCCCCTCGTCCTACCCGGGCGGAGGCCACGGACGTGGCCAACGCGGTCCTCGACGGAGCGGACGCCGTCATGCTCAGCGAAGAGAGCGCGGTCGGAAAGTTCCCCTTCGATGCGGTGCGTTGGCTCGACCGGATCGCGGTCGCCACCGAGAGCGCCTACGATCCCCAGTCCGTGCGGGATCGTCTGGCGCTGGAGAACTCGAAGGCACCGGAGATCGCCCACGAGCGCTCCGTGGCCGCGGCGGCCGTGCACCTCGCCGAAGGGGTGAAGGCTCGGGCGATCGTCACGCCGACCCACTCCGGACGCACGGCGCGGCTCGTGGCGGGCCTACGACCGGCCTGCCCGGTGCTCGCGCTCTCGGGCGTGCCGGCGACCCGGCGGCACCTGTCGCTCGTGCGCGGCGTGGAGGCCCGGCTCACGCCCCTGCACGCGGACCTCGAGCAGCTGCGTCGCTCGGCGGTGGAGATCGCCCGCAGCCGGGGCCTTCGCGGGAAAGGGCCGATCGTGCTGACGGCCGGATACCCGGTCGAAGGTCGGCCGACGAACCTCGTCACCCTAGTGGACGGCGAGGAGCCGTCGCCGCCGCTCCGATCGAGGCCTCGGTCCGCGCCGGGGTCCGCTTCGCGCGGTCGACCCAGATGAGCCCCGGCAACGTGGCCACGGCGACGCCCCCGGCGAAGATCCACGCGACCGTGTAACCCGGACCCGCCGCCACGACCGCGAAGGCGATTGCGAGGGCGCTGCCCGCGAAGATCTGGACGGAGTTGAGCAGCGCGAGGGCGAGCGCCACCCCTTCTCCGGCGGTCGGGAGCAGATAGGTCGGGAGGAGGTACTGGACCGCGAACAGCACCCCGATCACGAACCCCAGCGCCGTCATGAGCGGCCACACTCCCGCGAGCGGGACGAACGGGATCGCGCAGGTGAGGCCGCCCACCGCGAGACCGCCGACCAGGAGGATCCGGCGCATGTCTCGAGATCGCTCGCCCATCCATCCGCCGACCGGGCCGCCGAGGATCTGGGCGACGATCAAGAGCGTCGTGACGCCGGCCGCGACCTCGAGGCCCCAGGCCGGGTGAACGTCGTTCGCGAAGTTGACGAAGTACTGGGCCGCGATGTACGCCGCGGCCCAGAACCCCGTGAACGCGATCGCGAGCGCCCAGAGCGGCCTCGAGCGGAGCACCGGGCGAGAGACCGACCAGGCCGGTCGCCACCCGGAGCCCCCGGCCGGCGGGCCGGTCCGGGGGAGCAGGAGGCCGGCCGCAATCACCGCGGCCACGAGGAGGACCCCACCGAGAGCCAGGCTCGCGCGCCAGCCGAACGCGTCCGCCACGAGGGCGCCGCCGAAGATCCCGGTGCCGGCCCCGAGGCTGAATCCCGAATTGTACAGGCCGACGATCGGGCCCCGGCGCCCCTCTGGGAAGTAGGAGGCGACCAGCCCGAGCGCCGGGGCGAAGAAGAACGCGGCCGCGGCCCCCGCCCCGAACCGGAGCGCCGCGAGCACGATCCAGTTCGGCGAGAACGCGGTTGCGACGGTGAAGACGGCCATCGCGGCCAGTCCGAAGATGGAGACCGCGCGGCTCCCGAACCGGACCGCCGAGAGGCCGGCCGGAAGCTGCATCGCGCCCGCGCCCAGGAGGAACAGCCCCAGCACGAGGCCGAGCTCGACGGTGTCGGCGTGGAGGCCGACGCCGATGAGCGGCAGCACCCCGCCGATGTTGTACCAGTTGAATCCGTAGGCGGCGCGGGCGACGAGCAGGGTCCCTGCGGCCCGGCGACGGGCCGCGCCTTCGAGCTCCGTCAGCCTCGCCCCGGTTCCAGGAGCCCGTGCGTTTCGAAATAGCGCAGGAACCCCTGGGCCGCGAGCTCGTAGCCCGAGACGAGCGATTCCCGGCCGCTCGCGGGGGCCAAGGCGGAGCTCCCGGCGTCGAAGGCGCGAAGCCGTTCCGTCACGTACCCCGGGTCCGCGCGCTCCCGGGCCGCGGCGAGGGCGACGTCGCGCCACTGCTCCACGACCGTGCGGTAGCGGACGAGGTCCGAGGCTCCGTCGGGGCTCGGTCCGAAATGGCTGAAGAGGAGGAGCTTCGGCTCGGTCCGTCGCATCGCGTCCAAGCTACGAAAGAGGTCGTCCAGGTCGAGGTCCGGCGGGGGGACCGCGGGCCTCAGGTGCGGGCTTCCTTCGAGGCGGACTCCCGCCCCGTCCCCGCTGAAGAGCCCCCGGAGCCCGGAGTCGAAGAACGCAAGGTGGTGACGGGCGTGGCCCGGGGTCGGGAGGACCCGGAGCTCTCCGTCCTTCAGCGGGAAGGCCTCTCCGCCCCGAAGGGCCACGAGACGCGGAGCGGGGACCGGGACGATCGTGCCCCACAGCGGGTCGGCGGCCGACCCCCACGCGCGGCGCGCGCTCGCGATGAGCCGCGTCGGGTCGACCAGGTGGGGGACCCCAAGCTCGTGGGCGTAGAAGGTCGCCCGGGGCAGCGCGTCGACGACCGCCCCCATTCCACCCGAGTGGTCGAGGTGGATGTGGGTGACGAAGACCCGTCGCACCTCCTCGGGCGCGACCCCGGCTCGGGCGAGACCGCGCAAGAGCGGTTCCCGACAGGTCGAGGGGCCGGTCTCGATGAGGGTCCACCCGTCCTCCTGCGGGAGTAGGTACGAAGCGACGAGGCCCTCGGTGTCCCGGAAGTCGAGATCGATGAGCTCGCGGCCCCGACCGAGCTCCACGACCCGGGGTCCGCTCATCCGAGGGCCCTCAGAACAGCACGAACGGCGTTCCGGCGAACGTCGCGAGGAGGACCACGATCCCGAACGCGACGACCATCAGGAACACCGCCGCCCAGACTCCCGTGCTCCATCGGAGCACCTTCGCTCCGTCGAGCGGGCCGATCGGCAGCATGTTGAACCCGGCGAACAAGAGGTTGATCCAGGCGAGGAACAGCAGGGAGCCCACCGCCGCGTGGAACGGGGAGAACGCGACGATCGAGGCGATGTAGAACAGCGCCGCGAAACTGAAGTTCGTGAGGGGTCCCGCCACGCTCGTCTCGCCCCAGTCGCGTCGGTTCGCCGGACTCATGCCCCCGACCATCGTCGCGCCCGGGGCGGCGAAGAGCACCCCGAGATAGGCGGTCACGATCGAGACCACGAGGCCGATCGGGGACATCCGGAACTCGGCCCAGAATCCGAGCCGTTGCGCGACGATCTTGTGGGCCATCTCGTGGGCCACGAACCCGGTCAGCGCCGCGGCGGCGGCGATGAGGACCACGGTCAGCGTGATCGACACCGGGACCCCGGCGCGGCCCGCCAGGACGGAGCCGCCGCTGAAGAGCAGGACGAGATCACCCGTGAGCACGGCGTACGCGATCGCGATGTTCATCAGCTCCTTGCGGGACGTCGAGAGGCGAGGGCGAGCCGGCTGCGCCGGCGTCCAGGTGTAGTAGTACCGGGGTCCCTGCGGGCCGTAGTTCATGCGGCGGCCCTCCGGGCGGCGACCCACGGCTCCACCGGCATGGGGGAGGCGCCCGTCGACCCCCGAAGCAGCCGGGCCACGAGATCGATGCCGTCGGCGAGCCGGGGCCCCGGTCGACTGAAGTACGCCTCATCCGCCAGGAACGTGCCCAGGGCCGGCGCGAGCTCCCCGAGCGCGCGCTCGATCTCGGGACTCGCAATCTCCCTCTGGGTCCGCTCCACCGTGAAACTGCAGGGGGAGAGGATGACGAGTTCGGGACCGCGCTGAGCGAGCTCGTGCCAGGTCGTCCGCTCGCCCGCGACGCCGGGCGCTGGTCCGACCGACCGGCCCCCGGCCCGTGCGACCATCTCCGATACCCAGAGGCCGGCGAGGATCGGCGGGTCCAGCCATTCCAGCACGGCGACCCTTGGAGCCTCGCCAGCGCCGGGCCGGGGGGCCGAACGCGCTCGGAGTCCGGCGACCACGGACTCTCCCGTCCGACGGTCATCGAGCGCCTGCGCGACGGTCGCTATCGAACGCCAGATCTCTTCGAGGGTGCGCGGGGTCAGGGCGACCACGGCCGGGGCGATACCGGCGAGGGCGCAGGCGTTGCGGACCTCCGACTCGGTGACCGAACACACCCCACAGAGATCCTGGGTCAGGAACAGGTCCGGCCGAAGGCGTTGAAGGAGCGGTACGTCGAGCGTGTAGAGGCTCTCCCCCCGGTCGCGGGCCGCCCGGACCCGGGCGTCGATCTCTCGGGAGGGCCGCTCGCCGTCGAAGGTCCTCGGTCGCATGACGATGGGGCGGCCGCGGACTTCGGGAGGGTGGTCGCA
>JASHPK010000044.1 GCA_030038095.1 Thermoplasmata archaeon
CTCTCGGCGAGCCCGCCGAGCAGCACCGTCCCCGAGCCCGGTCCCTGGATGGTCAAGGAAGGTCTCCGTGGCTCGGGGCAGCCGGCCGCTCCGCGAAACGGAGGACGGCGCCCCAGCGCACGGAAGGGTCAGTGCGCCCCGGTACAAGATGATGATGAGCCACTACCGGCCCGCGCTTCATCGAAGCTCGCGGCCGCGAGGTCAAACTGTATCCCCACTGCTTCCCTCTCGGAGCGGAAGTGAGCTCGATGTTCGGAGGATCCCCGTCTCGCACGCCACCGGCGGATCAGATGGAAGCGCTTCGACGGATCGAAGGCAACACCGCGGACCTCGTGCGCTGGATGAAGTACCTGACCGGCGCCGTGGTCCTGCTCGTGATCGTCACCGTGCTGCTCTTCTTCTGAGCCCAGTGCGGCGTCCCGGAGCTTCGCAGGATCCGGGCCGAAGCTCGTCCGCCCGCCGGATCGAGGGTCGTGCGCATCCTGAGCGGTAACTACATCGACAGGTCGACCGGTGGAGGTTTGAGGTCCGGCCCATCCCATCACGGTCAAGGAAGTCCGATGTCGGGAGGGGTCGAAGGTCTGGATCACGCGGTGTCTCGAGCCCCGGCCCGTTCCCCCTCGCGCCAGACCGCACACTTCCCGCCTCACGTGCGATGAACGATCCCGCGCTCGAAAGCCGGCAGCTCGCCGCACTCGTCGGCCATCCGCGAGGAGGGCGTGCCGAATCGGTCCGCCGGGTCCTTGCCCTGCTCGCCCGATCTCAGGGTCCCGTGGTCGAGCCGATCCCCGGGAACCCGGACGAGGCGCTGGTGACGTTCGTCTGGCAGGCTCCCCGCCCTGTTCGCAGCCCTTCCGTCTTCTCGCCGGTTCTCGACTTCGTCCATGGCGAGACGCAACTCCGACCCCTGGCCCGGACAGGGCTCTGGCATCGTACGTTCCGCTTCTCGCGCCGGATCCGAGCGTCGTACGGCTACTCCCGCCGACCGATGCCGCCTGCGGATGCGGTGGGACCGGTCTGGGGCCGGTACATGCAGTCGCTCAAGTCCGACCCCCTCAATCCGAAGCGGATTCGATTCGGGCCCGCGCTGCACCTCTCGCTGCTCGAGCTGCCGGCGGCCCCCGCGCAGCCGTGGAGTCGCTCCGAGGAGCCAAGCCGATGGAGCGAAGCTCGAATCGAATGCCACAGCCGTCGCCTCGGGAACACGCGCACCCTTTGGATCTATCGCCCGCCGAGCTTCGAGAGGACGAGCCGCCGCATGCATCTCGTGATTCTCTTTGACGCCGCCCGTACCGGGACCCGATCCCCGCGCCGCGGATGGTTGAGAATCTCGTCGACGCGGGTCGCATCGGACCGACGGCGCTGGTGCTCGTCGACAACGCGCCCGGAGCCCGCGAGCGAGACCTGCTGCTCAATCCGAAGTTCCCCGACTTCCTGGCGCGCGAGCTTCTCCCGCTCCTGCGCAAGAACTACGGAATCGTGAGCGCACCCGAGCGCACCGTAGTCGCCGGTTCGAGCTTCGGGGCTGTGGCTGCGGCGTACGCGGCGTTGCGATATCCTCGACGGTTCGGCAACGTGCTCGCGCAGTCGGGCTCGTTCTCCATGGTACCGCCGCTCGGCAAGGACGCCCCGCCGACATTGATGCAGCAGTTCGCCCACGCGCCTCTGCTTCCGATCCGATTCTACCTCGATGCCGGAACCCGGGAGGGCTTCGTGCTTCCCGGATCGACGACCTCGCTTCTGGAGAGCGTGCGCCACCTGCGCGACGTGCTCGAGGCGAAGGGCTACCCGGTGAAGTACGCCGAGTTCGAGGGCGGGCACGACTATGCGTGCTGGCGCGGCACTCTGGCCGAAGGCCTCGTCCGCCTGATCGGTGGATGATCCGCCCGCACGGAAGTTCCTCCACTGACCGCGCAGCCCACCCCTCGGGACGGCCTTTCGTTCCGGCGGCCATCGAACTCGCAGTTAGTGCGAAGAGGCCGGGGCGGGGTCATTGCTACAGGTACGAGAGCCAATGGAGGGTGGCGAAGGGTTCCGGAACCTGACGCGCCGTGCAAACCTAAAGAAGGAAGCGCGCCATCACGCCGAAGAAGGCGTAGGCACGCACTATTCAGGTCAGTCGCGTTCCGAAGCGGTTCGACGGCTGTCGCGGAGACGCGCCGCGGTGGTCGTGGCGGCGACGGTCCTGGTCGTCTCGATCGCGTCCTCGCTGGTCGGCGGGTCGTTGCCCGCGCGCGCAACGTCTCTCGCGAGGCCGGATGCTTCGCTCTCGGACAATTTTACCCGCGACGCCGTCCTGAACCCGAGCCTCTGGCAGGTGAACGGTACCGAGGGTCTGAACTTCGCGGCCGTCAACTGCCGTTACTGCGTGAACGTGACCTTGGCCCCGAGCTTCTCCTCGGCAGGGATGGAAATCGCCCAGATCGACAACAACTCGGAGATCGGAACCATTCAAAGCATCGAGTCGTTCAGCCCGCCCCTCACGTTCAACGTCTCGGTGGAGGCCACCCTCTCCAACGGGCACCCCTTCGTCTTCGGCCTCACCAACGCGAACGCCACCTCGGGCGTTCAGGTCACGGGCAATCTCGATCCGCGAGACTGTAGCGATCTCGGCAACTGTGGCGATCCCTCCACGTGCGGAACGTCCTACAATGCTTCGATCGCACCGGGCCAGTGCTTCTACGGAATCTACGCCCGGACCGGCTCGGGGAACGGCACCTGGCCGAAGAGCCCCGTGCTCTACGCGACCCCGAGCGTAGGGGTCGTGTACTCCTTGCAGATCGCGATCGACAGTTCCGGGGCGGCTCAATACACGGTCAGCCAGAGTGGACAACTCCTGGGGCGCGCGACCGCTACGGTCGGGCCCGGACCGTTTTACGTCATTATCGCCCAATCCGAGGGAGTGCCGGTGCCGGGACCGGGCCCGAACCAGGCGTATTGGTTGGGCGTCGCGCTCACCCCGAGCTCGAGCTACACCGGCCCCTCGAGTTCCTCCAGTCCCACGTCGATCAACTGGCTCCTCATCGTCTTGGTCGTGGTCGGAGCGGCGATCATCCTCGGGGTGCTCGTCGCCGCCTACGGCCGTCGCCGTCGGCTGATTGTCCACGTTCTTGACTCGGGGAGCAGCGCGCCCGTCCCGGGAGCCGGCGTCGCCGCCGAGGGTCCCAAAGTCTTTTCGGGCACGACCCGGAGCGATGGACGGGTCACCTTCGCCGGAGTGAAATCCGGGGTCTACTCCCTCAAGGCAGCCGCACCAGGGTACGGCCCCTCGACGTCGGTCCCGGTGTCGGTCGAGCGGACGACCGAATGCACCGTGAAGCTGGACCGGGCCGCCCCGGTGCCGCCGGCGGCCCCGAGTCCCGTGGCGACCTCCATGACCCCCGGCCCATCGCCCTCCGGAGCATTTCCGGGTCCCGGCTCCCCGTCGGTCCCGGGACCCGCCATGGTCGCGGCCCCGTCTCCGGCATCCGCGGCGACCGCGAATCTCCCCGAGTTCGAGGGCGCGGACGGATGGATGGGCGCGAGGATTCGAGAGATCATCGAGACGTTCCAGCGGAAGGGCGCGGTCAGCCCGGAGACGGCGCTCACCGCGGACGAGCTGGGGCTCTCCCGCATGTTCGTTCGCATGATGCGGCGCCGCCGGGGACGGACCCGGGTGTTCATCGAGACCAACGGCCGGTACTATCTGGACCAAGCCGCGCTCGGTGAGATGCAGGGCCGACACTCCCCCTGAGTCGCCGGGAGCCGTCCGCGAAGTCCCCCAGGACCGGGATTCGACGAACACGAACCGACCGTTCGGCCGGTATTCGCCGGACGGATCTCGGGACACGCGGATGTCGAGATGAGCGTCCCTTTCGGTATTCCGCACGGCGGGACGCCCGCCGCTCCCGGGACCGACAACCCCTCAAGGCGCGGAGCCCTGCTCATCTCCCGTGACGGATCGCTTCGAAGCCCACCTGCGAGACGCAGAACCGGAGTTCCGCGAGCTCCTCGGTCGGATCCCCCTCCTGGCGACGCCCCCGCTCCCCGGGGACTGGCTTCGCTGGGAAATGCTGGAACGGCACGAGGTCCTCTCTCGGGCGCCGATCCGAGCGGGCACGACCATTCTCGAAGTGGGTTCGGGTCCGCACGCCATCGCGACGGTGCCGCTGGCGTACGCCGCCGGACCGAGCGCTCGGGTGGTAGCCGTCGAGCGGTCCCGGTGGGACCACTTCCGCACCGTCGTGGGGAGGAGCGGCCTCGGTGACCGAATCGGGCCGGTCCGTGGGGACGCTCGGCGGCTGCCGCTTTCGGACAACTCGGTGAACCTAGCCGTGTGTCTCCACGGGATCCGTTCTCTTCACGGGGAGGAGGGCACCGTCCGAGTGATTCGAGAGATGTTCCGGGTCGCCCCCTACGTCTTTCTCGCCGAGTCTCTTCCCTTAGCGCGGAACGGAGCCCAACGGGCGCATCTCGCCATGTACGACCTCCGAGAGGAGGTCTTCTCGGCGGCGGGGGGCGGACGCGACGACCTGCACTACGCTCCCCTCGATCGTTTGGTGGCCCTGGTGAAGAGGGCGGGCGGAGTCGTCGAGAGGTCGGAGGTCCTCGAGGTGGACCTCCCCCATTTCCTCGCCTACTTTCCCCGGGCCCGGGTGGAGACCGTACCGGCCGGGGCGCATCGAGAGGATCTCCTCCGGCGATGGGACGAAGCCGACGTCCTTCGACGGCGCGACGGGGAAGATCATCCGCCCGTGGGAGTGGTCACGGCGAGTCGTGCGCAGTAACGAGCCTATCGGAGCCCGGAGCAAGCCCTCTCATGGATCGGGTTACGGGAGACCTCCCGGCGTTGAGCGCAGGGGCGCTTCCGTCTTCGGTAAGGGAATCGGCCACATGATTCGAAGACCCGCCTCCTGGGGAGCTCGGGGTCGAGCGAGCCGCCGCCGGCAGCTCGATCCGCTCCGCCCTACCCACCCTGCGTCAGGGTCCAAGCCGAAATCCTTTCAGAGAGCTCCGTCGGCCGTCCCGCCGCCCCGACGCGGTCTTCCGTCGGTCCTGAGACCCCATCGGAGGGCTTGTGAAGGGCGGAGACTTACCCCGTGGCGAGCCCCGGAATCTCGACAGGGCTGGAGATCGAAATGCGCCGTCCCCGAAGCCGATGGCCGTGGGCGCTCGCGATGGGCCTGCTCGCCGCGTCGGCCGCGCTCACCTTGCCGAGCGTCGCGTCGGCGTCGATCCCGCGGGAATCCACCCCGTTGCCTCCGCCGGACACCTGCATCGCCCCGATCCTGCCCTGCTACATCCTGCTCTCGATCAGCTCCGGATCCCACGGGAACAGCGAAACCGTCTCGGGCTACCGGTTCTGGCCGGGCGAACCGTTCACCGTCTACTTCTGGAATGGAAACTCTAGTGCGGCGGCGCCGGCCGTGGCCTCGGGTTCGACGGGAGCGGGGAGCTTCACCGCGACGTTCAACATTCCGAAGGAACCGGTCGGCAGCTACACGATCTTCGTGACCGACCTCGCCGGGGACAATCAATCGGCGGCGTTCCAGCTGACCCACCTCATCGCGACCCCGAGTTCCGGTCCGGTGGGGAACACCACGTCCGTGAGCGGCCAGGGATTCCTGCCGGACCACGTAGTGAAGTTCCACCTCCATGGGGTCCACGCGACGACCGCCTCGCCCTGCCGGACGAACGCCACCGGGGACTTCACCGGCTGCGTCGTCACGATCCCGAACGTGACCACGGGAGCGACGCGCCTCACCGCGACCGACGGCACGTACTGGGCCCGGATCGATTTCGTCGTTAGCTGATCGAACGTTGGCCGACTTCGAGTCGAGGAAGAGGTAGCGGCAGCTCACGACGGCGCGGCTCCCCGCGCCCGGGCGTGAGGGGAGAGGCCCATCGGCGACGAGCTTACCGCGTTCGCGATCATGCGTGAGCGGAACTCACCGGGCCCGCAAGCACCGGCGCCCCCTCGCAGAGGCGGGTCGAGGGTGGACCGACGGGTCATCGGGGAACCCTCGTCCCACCCTTCCGGTACTTTGGGGCGGTCCCGGGCCTGGGGGAACAGAACCCGTCCTCGCGAAGATGCTGCGACCTCACCGACACATCGAGATCCCTCGGATCGCGAGGACACCCAGTCCTCCCACGGGTGGCCTTGGGTTCACCCGGACGAGGGCATTCCTCTGCCTCGGGGGTCGCCTTGGATGAGACGCATGTAGGCGTCCTCGAGGGTCAGCGCCGAGCTGCTGAAGGATAGGACGCGACCCACGCGCTGGCAGCCCTCCAGGATCGCCCCTCGGGTCTCCTCGGAGCCGTCGAACGAGAGCCGGAACCGGGTGGGAGACACGGGCTGGACCTGGGCCACTCCCGGGAGCGCGGAGAGGAGATGGGAGTCGACGGACCCCGCGAACTCGACGTCCAAGCGGGTGACCCGGAAACGGCTGCCGATGTTCTCGACGGTGTCCTGGAGGAGGATCCGGCCCTGGTTGATGAAGATCACGCGGTCGCAGATCTCGGTGACCTCCTGGAGGAGGTGCGAGCTCATCAGGATCAGGCGGTTCTCCTGCTTCAATCGCACGAGGAGGTTGCGGATGATCACGCGCTCGGCCGGGTCGAGGCCGCTGGTCGGCTCGTCCAGGAGCAGCACCTTCGGTTCCGCGAGGAGCAGGGTCGCGAGGACGATCCTCTGCTTCTGACCCTTCGAGAGCTTTCCCGTCTTGCGGTCGAGCGGCGGGAGCTCGAGCTCTTGGGCGTACCGGTCGGTTCGGTCCCGGATCTGCTCGCGGGAGAGGCCGTGGAACTCGCCGATCATCGACAGCGTGTCCCGGGCGGTGAGGGAGGGGTACGGTTCGGGGGTCTCGACCAGGGACCCCACTTCCCAGAGCCCCGTCTTCGGATCGGACTGCACGTCGACCCCGTTGATGAGGGCGGACCCGCGAGTCGGTCGCAGGAACGCGGTGAAGAGCTTCAGCGTGGTCGTCTTCCCCGCCCCGTTCGGACCGAGGTAGCCGATCGCTCCGCCGCCCTCGTACCGGAACGACGCCTGGTCGAGGGCGGTCACCGAGCTGAACCGCTTGGTGAGCTCGACCGCCTCGATCGTCGGCACGCTACCCTTTCACCTCCTTGTAGCGGTACATCAGATAGGCCAGGACCAGGAAGCTGACGAGGTAGGCCGCCATGATGACGGCCCCCTCCCACGGGTACGGCGAGAAGTTGTAGATCGCGATCGAGATCCCCCGCCGACCGGCCGGAGTGTGCATGACGCTCTCGTGGACGAAATTGGGGTTCAGGACGGACGTGATCGCCTGCGAGCCGTAGTCGAGGGAGAACCACGGCTCAGTCCCCGTGAGCGTGCCGACGGCGGTCACGAGCGGAAAACCGATCAGGAGGATCAGGATCGAGGCGACGATGCTGATCACCGCCGTGCGAAAGAACGAACTGAAGAAGAACGCCACCGCGAGCACCGCGACCAGGAACAACGCCGCGAGCCCGATCGAGTACAGGAGGGCGACGGGAACGTTGCCGTAGAAATACTGGACGGCCGCCGCCGAGAACGCGTAGTAGACGAGGCCGATGGCGACGCCCGCGACCGTCGCGGCCAGGAAGCGGCCCGCGAGGAGAGTGCTCCGGCGCACCGGCTGGGCGAGCATGAGATACCCCGGCCCGCCGCTCAGGTCGATCGCGAGCGCGTCGCCTCCGAGGAACGCCCCGGTGATGATCACCGCGTCCCCGAGGAACGACAGGTAGCTCGAAAGGTAGCCGGAGGAAGTGGGGTTGTTTGTGGTGACGACGGCCACTCCACGATGCAGCTGGACGGCCAGGATCGCGGCGGACACGACGGCGACGAACGCCATGAGACCCACGAACCGCCACGTGCGCAGGTAGGATCGAAGCTGGTAGCGGAACGCGGTCCGCAGCTGACTCAGATCGCTCGTTACCGCGGCCATTCCGACGAGGTTCTCGGGGCGCGGAGGCCTCGGGTCAGATATCGCTTTGTCTAGCCGCGGGGTCCCGGACCACGGATTCTCGGGGGGTCCAAGACCTGCGCTCGCCGATGCGAACCGACCAGTACCTCGAATCCGGTTCGGCTCCACCGCCGGAAGGTGGTCCGTCTCCTAGCAGATCGAGGGTACTCTGGGTGGGTCCTGGATCGTACCGTTCAGCGCCCATACCGACGAGTCGAGCGTCCCCGGGCCGGAGACCACCTGGGTGCACGCGCTCAAATGGATCGTCCAGACCGGTGGCACTCCGGGACCTAGCGCATACGTGGCGTTCGCCAGCGAGAACATGTGGGCATAGCGGGTACCGTTGGAGGTCGCGAGCACCTGCTCCATCGCCACCGAGCTGTCGACTACGGTCCCGAGAAAGGAGGAATCCTCCGCGCAAACTCCGGACGCCGCCACCACCCCGATTTCCGTCGCGGATCCGAAACCCACGACGACCCAGAGGATGCCACTGCTGGCGTTGGGAGCCGCAAAGGACAGTACCCAGACTCCGGCCTGTCCCTCCGTATAGTTGCCCGAGCCGGCCGGGTAGGTGGCGTTGGCGTAGCTGCCCGAGATCGGCGTGCATTCCGTTTTCAAGCGGTTGGCGTCCAAGGTCCAGGGAGCCCGGTAACCGAGCCCAACGGCGGAGGTCAGATGCCAAGGGCCACCGGCCACGGACGCCAAGATGTTCGAGGACGCCGCCACCGCCCCATCGAGTGTGTCGGGACCGGAGGCACTTCCGGTACTGGAGAGCGAGGTTCCTTGGAGCACGAGGCAGGCCACGACGACCACCGCGGCCACCACGACCGCGAGGATCGCCATGGCGAGAGGGGACGTCGGCGCCCGAGCGAAGGTGGGCCTGCCGGCCGTGCGGGCTTTCTCCACGGAAGAACCGGGCTCGGGAGAGGACCCTGGCGGCATCGGCTCGATGGCGTGATGGTTCCGGGTCGTATAAAGTCGGATGGTCTCAATCACTTCAGAGCTCACCGTCCGCTGACGCAGCGCCAAAATCGATGTCCTGACTCGTCGGCAGCCGGGGAGGAGCCGAGTTCCCCATGCGCAATGTCCTACGCCCGTCTGCGGTCCGCGACAAGGACTTCGGGACCGGTCGTCGTGCCGGAAGATTCCGGGCGCGGAGGGACCCTCACAGCGGCCTAGGCATTCGGAGTCGGTTTTTGCCGCCTGAGGGCTGCAACCAGACGACCCTTCCCCGCCGTGGGAAAAGGGCGGGTCAAGAGCGGGAGGCGGAACACCACAGCTTTCCACTTCCCACCGGCTGGCAGTAGGCAAACATCGAACGCGCTTGTCAATCAGCCTCCTGGGGAGAACTAGATTCGTGGTGGTAGAGGTTTCCCGCATTTTGGGCAGCAGGAGTACTCTCTACTGCCTGCGGACCCCCGGAACGGACAGAATCGAGGATGCGGGGGAGGAACTAGCGTACGAGTGGGCCGGGTAAACACCGTCGACAGGCCGACGGTCTGGACGGACGGCGGGCCGACGGTCCGGACGGATGGCCTCGCGCTGTGGCCGCTTGAGACGATGCCCCCGCAACTTCGTCACGGGCGTAGAGCTTGGGGTCCGATTTCCAGCGGCGATCCCTGAGCGAAGGGAGAGGATGTCACGTCGGCCCGGGGATCGATCGTACCCGACGTCGCTTCATCGTCTTGGGCCCCCGACTCGGACAAGTCGAGCACGGGAGACCCCCGCCCGAGCAAGCCGGAGCACGAATTCTGCCTGATCTCGATCGAGAAGCACCGATTCTCTGTTCGACGGAGGTTGGAGCCCGGTTCGTGGTGCTCCGCTCCCGCGGTCTCGTAACCGGGAATCCCGATGCGGCGACTCAGTATTCCTCGGTCGGCGGAAGAGACGGGTCAGGCGGAGGGGAAGTAGTGTCGGGAGTCGACGGGGTTGGTCTTGGCCGACGGACCCACAGCACGGCAGCTACGGCGCCCACCACGACGACCCCGGCGACGAGCGATCCCCAAAGGGTGAAGCCCCCGAGCGCAGGGCTGGGCGCAGGGACTGGGCCTACAGTAAAGGACAGCGCCGAACTCGTTGCCTGGACTCCGTTGGAATCGGTGACGTTGACCACGATTTGGTACGTGCCCGGCGCTGTCGGCACGCAGGTAACGGTCGCGGCGTCCGCGGACGCACAACCCGCCGGGAGTCCCGACCAACTGTAGACGAGGTCGCCCGATCCTATCGTGGCCCGTGCGTCGAAAGTTACGTTGCTTCCCTCGACGGCGCTGCTGGGCGACGCGGCGAGCGCCCAGACCGTCGGGTCGGCATAGACCGTGAAGTTCACCGCATTCGACGTCACATCGAACCCGTTCGAATCCGTCACCGTCACGGAGATCGAGGCGTTCGTTACGGGCTCGGTCGGATTGCACGTGACGATCGCAGCCGCTCCCGGGCATCCCGCCGGGAGATCGTTCCAAGCGTAGGTCAATCCGCCAGATCCGCCCGACCCGACCGCAAAAAACGTGACCGACTGCCCGACGTCCACGGTCGCCCGGCTCACCCTCGGAGGGGCGACCGTGGGGTCGGGGTAGACGGTGAAGCCCACCATGGTGCTGCCCGTCGCGACGACATTGTCTGAGTCCGTCCACGCGTACGACACCGTGAAGGAACCCGGCCCTGTCGGTGTGCAATTCAAGCTCGGGGCCGACGGGGCTGTGCAGCCGGTGAGGGCTCCGTACGTCCAGGCGTACGACCCGCCGCCCGATCCCCCGCTGACCGACGGAGTGAAGGTGACCGACTGGCCGGAGTCCACCGAGCCCGGTGAGGGAACCGGCGGCAGCTCGGTCGGGTCGACATACACGGCGAAGGTCGCGGAGGTCCACACGGCATCGCCCGCCCCGTCCACGACCGTGAAGTTGACATTGTAGGTTCCCGGGACCTCCGCGGGGCACGCCCCGCTCAGGACGGTGAAGCCGGCGGGATTGGCCACGCAGCCGAGGCCGGTCGATGGAGAGACATCGATGGAGAGCGTGTCATCGCCCGCCCCTTCACCGATCAAAGGGGCCGAGAGGAAGACCTCCTGGCCCACGTCGGCCCCGAGGCCGGCGAAATTGGACGTGGAGACGAGCGTGGAGATCGAGCCCACGTCGAGCGAGCCGGAATTCACCACGAAGAGGCCCCCGTTCTCGAAGTCGTAGGCCAAGTCGAGGGGATCCGAGCCCACGGGGATCGCAGGGCCCACCACTTGGTTCGTCACCCCCGAGACAACGCTCACGTCGTCGGATCCAGAGTTCGACACGTACACATCCCCGTTCCCGGAGTCGTACGCCAGACCGAAGGGGCTGGTGCCCACCGGGATCGCAGTTCCCACCAACAGGTCCGTCGCCCCCGAGATCACGCTGACATTGTCCGACCCCGAGTTCGCCACGTACACGTCCCCGTTCCCAGGGTCATACGTCACGCCGGAGGGGCTTGCGCCCACCGTGATGGAACTGCCCACCAGCGTGTCCGTGGCCCCTGAAATCACGCTGACATTGTCCGACCCCGAGTTCGCCACATACAGGAACCCGTTCCCGGAGTCGTACGCCACGCCGAGCGGGCTGATGCCCACGGGGATCCCACTTCCGACCAACAGGTCCGTCGCCCCCGAGATCACGCTGACATTGTCCGACCCCGAGTTCGCCACGTACACGTCCCCGTTCCCGGGATCGTACGTCACGCCGGAGGGGTTTGTGCCCACCGTGATGGAACTGCCCACCACCGTGTCCGTGGCCCCCGAGATGATGCTCACATTGTCGGATCCGGAGTTCGCCACGTACACGTCCCCGTTGCTGGCGTCGTATGCCAGGCCCGTGGGATTCGCGCCCACCGCGATGGGACTGCCCACCGCCGAGTCCCCCGAGATTACGCTCACGCTGTCGGATCCGGAGTTGGCCACGAACACGTCCCCGTTATCCGGATCGTAGGCGGCCCAGGAGGGATCGGAGCCCACCGAAATCGTCGCTGAGGCGGTCCCGGAGACCGAGGTCCCGCGGAGAGAGGCCCCCAGCGGACCGAGGGCGAGCCGGGTGGAGATCACGCTCACGGACGCGGACTCGGAGTTTGCGACATACATGTCCGCGTTCCTTGGATCGTAATCCACGCCGAACGGGGCCCGACCGACCGAAATCGCGCCGCCCACCAACGCATTCGTCGTCCCCGAGATCATGTTCACCGTGTTGGAGCCCTCGTTCGCGACATACACTTCCTCGTTCCCGGAGTCGTACCCCACTCCGGCGGGGTCTACTCCCACCGAGATCGCACTCCCGACCACCGAATGCCCGGAAATCACGCTGACGTTGTCGGAGAGGTAGTTCGCCACATACACGTCCCCGTTGCTGGAATCGAACGCCAGACCCACGGGATTCGCGCCCACCGTGATCGGACCGCCCACCACCCCGTTCCCCGAGATGACGTTCACCGTGTTGGGACCGGGATCGGTCACGTACACGTCCCCGTTCACGGAGTCGTACGCCACTTCTTCGGGGCTCGTGCCGACCGGGATCGTGTTCACCACCGTAACCCCCGAGATCTCACTCACCGTGTCCGAGCCTCGGTTCGCCACATACACGTCCCCGTTTCCGGAGTCATACGCCACGCCGAAGGGGCTCGTGCCCACGGTGATTGGGCTGCCCACCACGGAGTCCCCCGAGATCACGCTCACGTTGTTCGATCCCTGGTTCACCACGTACACGTCCCCGCTCCCGGAGTCATACGCCACGCCGGTCGGGATGTTTCCCACGGGAATCGGACTGCCCACGATGGTGTTCGAGGCCCCCGCGATCACGCTCACCGAGTCCGATCGCGCGTCCGCAACGTACATGTCCCCGCTCCCGGAGTCATACGCCGAGTTGTAGGGTCCTGAACCGACCGGGACGGTGATCACGACCTCCCCCGTCACAAACCCGTCGGGACCTACGGCACTTCCCCGCGCGTCGAGCCTGCTCCTGGACGCGCCGGGAGTGGCCTGCCCACCGTGGTCGGCTTCGGCCGTCGGTTGCGCGTCCACCGAGGTGGCGCCACGGGACATGGGCCACACCGTAGTCGTGGCTTTCCCGGCCGCCGCGGCCGGACCTCCGTCCGGCGAGTCCACCGGACTCCTGGGGGCGAAGTGACTGCCCGCCGGAACCGACACGATTCCGGAGAGAAGCATCAGGGCCACAACCCCGGGGATAACCATAGACGGATGCCGGCGGCGCGCTGATGTCCCCTCCATCACTCGATGCCGCCTTGGTTGGCTTTTTCTTCCCAAGACAGTCTTCCCGTCGCGTCGGGAGTAACGATCAATCTGACGCGCGGCCGCCGATCAAACCGGCGGGGGATTTCGGACATTCAATGGCCCTTTAGTCCCTTGTTGAGAACACGCGCACATATGAGGTGGCCCCGAACCCGGCCCCGGACTCGCAATCGGGCAACCCGGACCCGGCGCTCCAGCCCGGCTATTCTCGGCGATCCCGATTTCAGGCGAACGGACGTTCGGCTCGGTTTTCACCGTTCAATCGCCAAAGGACACTACCACGGACCAAGTAGGCTGAGCGGGCGCGGAGGGATTTGAACCCTCGACCGCCGGGTTAGGAACCCGGTGCCCTATCCAAGCTAGGCTACGCGCCCCGACCGACGGACGGCGAGCGGAATATCACGCCTTCGAGGTGGCTTTGCCGTCCGATTCCGGGAGCAGCCGGTCGTACCGGTGGTCGACGAGCGCATTGAACGTGCTCGCCGCTTCCTGAATGATCTCGATCCCCTCGAGGAATTCGCGGAGCGTCGGGAGGACGGGTCGACGTGAGGCCGCGTCGGGGCTGGCGGCGGATCCGCCGAGCGCGCCGAGGAGCCAACGACCCGGTCCGACGGCAAAGAGGAACGGGAACACCCGACACTCGCGGGTGAGCGTGGCGAACAGCACTTCGGGGCGCGCGTCCCTTCGAGGCGTGCCCGACAGGAAGACCACCTGGTCCGGACTCCTCCCCTGGTACGCCGGCACGCGAGACGGGTCGAGTAAGGTCCGATGGGCGATCCAGCCCCGGAGCATCGTCCGCCGCTGGGAAAACGGGAGCCCGACCGGGCCCACCAAGTGACCCCCGCGGCCCTGCTCGGCCGCCACGAACGGCCGCCGCAACAGCTCTCCGAGCGCCCAACGCTGATGCGCCGACAGATCGATCACCCCGTCTTCGTCGCCGGTGCCGGCGAGCGGTCCGCCAAGGCCGTGGGGGTAGGCCAGCGTGCCCGGCAATCCGGCGAGATGGCACCAGAGTCCCTCGAAGTCGAAGTACACGGGGACGCTCGGACCGTGGACGTCGACCGTCAGGACGAGCGGGTTCGTGGCGAGGTGCGCCTCCTCGATCCGCTCGGCCAGCTTCCGTCCGTCGGTCGGCTTCGCGTGGAAGAAGACGCCGATCGCGATCTGGGTCCCCGACCAGAGCACGACGTTGCTCGAATCTCCGGCCGCCCGGGTCCCGAACTCCTCGAACCGGTCGGCGTACGGTCGCGCCAGGAGGAACGTCACGAACGGCCGTCCGATGGGCACCGGATGAGGGATGTACCGGTCCCGAAGCCAGCCCTCCTCGTACGACCTCCGACGGACTGCGTGGTAAGTCGAACGCGGGACACCGATCTGACGCAGCCGCTCCCGTTCCCGATCGGGACGGGCGGCGAGCAACACGGCCATGATGCGGGCCTCCGAGTCGGTCAGCGCGCGCACCGGCGGCACCTCCGAGCCGTGCTACGATGTGACATGGGGTCCAAATCGCAGAGCGACGTGCGGCACACCGCCTTATCTTCCAATCCTCGCATCGTGAATTGCCCGCAAGGATGCGGGACGAGGGTGATTCTCGTGAATCGTTGCATCCCCCACGCCACCGCGGTCGCCGCCCTAGTAGTGGTCCCCCTCATGGTGTTTGTCGTTCCGGTCGGCTTGGCCGGCGCGGCTCCCACGAGCGCCAGCTCCGGCACGTCCCCTTCCGAGTGGGCCTACGGCGCTGTCAAGAACGTTTCGTTCTCGGGGACCACGTCCACCGACTGGACCTGGACGCTGACGGCGACCTACGGGTACACGGTCGTTCTGTACGAGCCCAACCCCAGCGCGAACCCGTTCGAGGTCGCCGTCAATCGGACCATGGGCGTGGGATTCTCGTTCCTTGGATGCAAGCCGAGCTGCGCGGATCCTTCGATCGGCAAGGGCACGGTCGAGTATCATGCGGTCGAGACGAGCAGTTCGTTCGCGAACTTCACCAACACGGGAGCGGTCTATGAGAACTCCGCGAGCGTTCCGGCGCTCGCCCTCGTGAACTCGAGCTCCTTCGCGTCCGCGAACCTCACCACGAACGCCGCGCTCTACGCGGAGAAGGGCCTGGTGAACTGGTCGACGTACTTCACCGTCGCCACCCACAGTTCCGCGAGCGTGTCGTTCTCGAGCCCGCTCGGCCTGATCCCGATCAACCTCAGCGCTTCCCAGAGCTGGAACGACTCCGCCGGATACTCGGCGATCGGCTCGACCTCGTACCGGTACTTCGGGGCGTACGCCACGGAGCACGCCGGCTCCGGGTTCGTCGGTCCGATCATGGGCTCGGTAACGGTCACGGGAACGGGGACCGTGGGAGTCCTCGGGAGCTATGGGGGCCAGACGATCGTCTTCAATGGCGTGAGCTACCCCGTTCTCTCCATCGCCGTGTCGGGGCCGTTCTCCGCGCGCGAAGGCTTCATCCTCCTGCCGAGTGAAGGCGATCTCTTTTCGAGCGCCGCCCTCCCGTGGACCGCGAACCAGTCCAGCGAAGCGACGGTCCAGCTCTCGAACGTCGACGCGCTCGCCCTCTTCGACGGCCACTTCGGCATCGCGGCCTCCAGCTGGGTCTATCAGTCGACCTCGGTCAATCCGGGAGACTACGAGGCCCCGCCGACCGCCGCCGCCGAGACCGGCGGCGGGTCGGAGGTCACGGCCGCCGCCGTGGCGCCCGCGGTGACCATCCAGGGCGCCCCGCTCGAGCCGGGGGCCGTGAGTCCGATCAACGGCTGTCTCGTCTCCGGGACGGGCTGCCCGTCCACGAGCGGTTCGACCTCGCCAGCCCGACCGCTCCTCGGCCTCCTCGGGATCGCCGTGGTGGCCGTGGTGATCGCCGCGGTCGTCGCCTCGGTCGTGGTCGTGGAGCGCCGCCGGACGCCGCCGCCGGTCTATCCGAACGCGAATCTCTATCCCCCCGGCACCCACGGAACCCCGTACCCCGGGCGGCGAACGGGCGCCCCGGGCTCGCCTCCGGCCCCCACGAACGAGGAAGACCCGCTGAACCACCTGTGGTGAACCGCCTCGGATCCTGCGGCGGGGACGCTCGCCCTAGGCCTCGGCCTTCGAGCGCGGCGGGACGCGCGTCGCGATCGGGTAGCGCAGGATGGCGGCCACGCCTCCGAACGCCTTCGCGAGCATCTCGCCCTCCTCGCTCTCGGTGGAGATCAGCCGCGCGGACCCGCCGGATTCGGCGGCCCGCCGGAAGAGCCCTTCGACCAGGTCCTCGTTCCCCGACTCCGACACGGTCCGCTGGCCGCACTTCGGACAGGGCGCGTCCAGCACGGCGTCGATCTCCTCATCCGGCAAGGTCCGGACGAACTCGTGCTGGCAGGCCGAGCACCGGAACGTGACGCGCTGCTTGCGCAACCCTTCGGAGATCAGCAGGGTGTCGACGGCGCCGGCCTCGAGCGCGAAGTTGACGTCCCGCTCCCCGTAGGCCGCCAGCCCCGTCTCGGCCTTGCGGATCTCGGAGAGGAGCCGCTGGATGATCCGCTTCTCCTCGGTGATCTCGAGGCCGTGGAGCGTTTGGGTGGCTTTCTCGACCAGCTCCTTCAGGCCGAACTCATCGGTGTACCCGGTGTCGAAGAGCGGCTGGACGACCTTCTGCTGGAGCTCGTACTGGAGGTACGCCTCCTTGTAGAAGTACTCCTTCGTCGCCCCGGGTCCCCCGAGCAGGATCCCCTTGAGCTGGTCCTTGCGCGGGAGAAACAGCTCGGCGGACATCTCCGCGATCTTCACGAAGAACTCGTGGGCCGCGTGCTCGATCATCCGTTCGAACCGGTGCTGGGACTGGCCGCCCCGACCGTGCTTGCTCGGGACGAGCGACTGGCGGTTGCGCAGCGGGACGACCCGCTTGCCCTGGAGGAGCCCGAGGGTGACCTCGGCCCGGTCCATGACGATGAGCCCCCAGACGTCCGGCTCATGGACCATCGCGAGCAGCGGGTCGAGGAAGAAGGTCGAGTCGCAGCGGTAGAGGTAGGTGTTCAGCGGCTCAGGTGGCTCGACGATGAACGTCACGGGCTCGGACTTGTCGGCGCCGATCGCCTTCGAACCGACGAAGAACGCGACCCCGTTCGTCGGAGCCTCCTTGAACGCGCGGACCCGCCCCATGAGCGACTCGATCGCCCACATCACGTTCTTGCGCGTCGTCCGGCTCTTGATGTTCGAGCTCTGGGCGTACTCGTTCCGCAGGTACGCCATGACGTCCGAGATCTGCTTGCCCGGCGAGACGTAGAGCGAGATCAGCTCGGTCGCACGCCCCTTGCAGGCCGCGATCTCGTCCAGCTTCCGCTGGAAGGAGTAGCGGGCGAGCTGCTGATCGGCGGTAGCGGCCGTCATGGCGGCCCCGCTACCCCCGGGGGACTAAACGGCTTCCCTCGAAGGACGGTCTCGCGCGGACGGCCGGCCCGGACGTCGCGCCCGTGCCCGGGGCGGTGCAGTCAGAGGAGCCGGCGGATGTGCTCGTCGATGACCTCTTCGGGGTACGCGCCGACGATCCGGTCGACCAGCTTCCCCTGCTTGTAGAACAGCAGCGTGGGGATGCTCATGATCCCGAGGGCGCCCGCCTTCTCCCCGTTGTCGTCCGAGTTCATCTTTCCGAAGGCGACCTTGCCCTTGTACTTCTCGCTCAGGCGATCGACGATCGGCGAGACCATCCGGCACGGTCCGCACCACGGCGCCCAGACGTCGATGACCACGGCGCCGTTGTCCTGCGCGAACCTGTCGAAGTTACCGCTGCCGACCTCCTGAACCCCCATCGAGAGCCACCGAGGATTCAGAGCGCGTCTCCCTATTTTATTCCTCTCGGTCTTCGACGCCACCAGAGGGCCCGGAATTCCCTTCGACGCGAGGCGGCCGATCGCGGGCCGCCCCCCCGCGGGAGGGAACCGCGCCGGAGCAAGCCTCTTTGTATCGCCGAGGCCATGGAGGTCTCGTGCCCTCTACTTTTCGGGGTGCGGGACCCGTCGGTCTATCGCCGGACCGGGGCGCGCCCGTCGGGGACGCGGTCCCGTACGTCGACCGGTCCGTACGGCTCCCCTCGCTGTTGACCCCGGCGGCCCGCAAGGGGGTCCGGCAGCGGATGCTCCTCTTCCGCCAGGCCTCCCTCGATCGAATCGCCGCACTGACCGAGGCCTCGCCGGCCGACCTCCAGCGGTTCCGGCGCGAGATCCGGGAGAGCGAGCTGCCCGACACGCTGCTGAACCGCGGGGCCGGAATGGCGTTCACCCGCGAGCTGCCGCAGGGGGCCCTCCTCTATCTCCTCGTGCGCGCGGCCCGGCCCCGGGTCGTGGTCGAGACCGGCGTGCGCCCCGGATACTCGACCACCTGGATCCTCGCCGCGCTGCAGGCGAACGGGGAGGGACTGCTCACCTCGCTCGGTCCGGGTCCGACCGCCGGCCGGCCGAACGGCGTCCACGACGTGACGGTCGGCCAGTTCGTCCCCCCGGGCCTGCGGTCCCGCTGGACGCTCGCGCTCGGGAACACGGAGGAGCGACTGCGCGAGATCCTCGCCTCCGCCCGGGAGGTCGACCTCTTCTTCTACGACAACGGCCCGTCCGTCGCGCGCGCCCGCTTCGAGCTCCACGCCGCCTGGGAGGTCCTCTCCGACCGCGGGATCCTCCTCGCGCATCACATCGAGGCGAACGCGGCGTGGCGGGACTTCTGCCAGCTCCAGGGCGTGCCGCCGCAGACCCTCGACCCCGGTCCCCCGCCCATGGGCGCCCTTGGCGTCCGCCTCCAGGATGGGCGGATCGCGAAGGGCCCGGGCTAGCGCTCGAGCTCCTCGACGAGGTGGATCGCCGCCGGAAGGATCAGCTTCTCGATCGCCGTGCGCACGGCCCGCTCGCTGCCGGGCAGCGCGAAGACCGGCTTGTTGCGGACGAGGAAGAGCGAGGCGCGGCTGATGATCGCGAGCGCGCCCACCTCGGCATAGCTCACGGTGCGGTAGATCTCGCCGAACCCCTCGAGCTTCCTTCCGCCCATCGCCTCGAGGGCGTTGACCGTCAGGTCGCGGGAGCTCACCCCGGTCCCTCCGACCGTCACGGCGGCCTCCACGGCGGGCTCGGCGAGCCACGGATCGAGCCGGTCCCGGACGTCGGCGACCGAGTTCGCGACGAGGCCGTAGTGCCGGACCTCGTGGCCGCCCTGCGCGAGGAGGTCCCGGGCGAGGTGGCCCGACGGATCGTCGTCCTCGGTGTGCGTATCCGAGACCGAGAGGACGGCGAATCCGAGGACGCGGTCGCCCCCGAGGTGGTGTCGGCGCGTCGCTGCAGGACCGGGATGCGCAGGACCGCTCATGCTTCCGTTCCGCCCGCCTTCTCCTTCGACATGACGCGGACGGGGCCGAGGGAGGTCGCGGGATAGAGTCCCCGCGCATCCTTCTCGAGGTACTTGACCATGTCCCATACCGTGAGGAGCGCGACGGTGGCGGCGACGAGGGCCTCCATCTCGACCCCGGTCCGATCGACCGTCTCCGCCTCCGCCCGGACCCGGACCCCCCGCCCGCTCGGGCGGACCTCGACGCGGCTCGAGGTCAGCGGAACCACATGGCAGTGGGGGATCAACTCGCTCGTCCGCTTCATCGCGAGGAGGCCGGCGAACTCGGCGGCCGATACGGGGTCCCCCTTCTCGACCTCGCGGCGCCGGATGGCGCGCCGAGTGCTGGGCCGCAGGGTGATCTCGCCCTCGGCGACCGCCCGCCGGCGGACGGGGGGCTTGTTCGCGACGTCTCGTTGCCGGGCCATGGGTCCTACGGGGTCTTCGGCGGAGCGCCAGCGGCCACGTGGGCGAGTACGGCCTCCATCTGGACCCGGTCGCTGGCTCCCTGCGCGAGGCGGAAGTCGACCTCGCCGAGGTACTCGATCAGCCGGATCTTGTCGCGGGGGGGGAGCAGGGCGTCCGAGATGTCGGGGAGGTACCCGTGGATCGCGCGCAGGATCTCCTCGCCCGAAGCGCCCCGGTCCGTCAGGAGCGAGTAGAGCCGATCGCGGGCCTCCAAAAAGTTCCCGGCGAGCGCCGCGCCGAGCATCCCTTCCACCTCACGCCGGAGCGGGACGGTCGCGTACTCCTTGACGGTGGCCGCGCTCACCTCATCGGTGTGCGACGCGACGAGCTGCAGGAGGTTCACCGCGCGTCGCATGTCGCCCGCGCTCGCCGCGAGGATGGTCTCGACCGCCTCCGGCGCCACCCGTTTCCCTTCGCCCTTCGCGATCCGCTCGAGCTGGCCCCGGATCGCCTCGGGGGAGTAGGCCCGGAACCGGAACACGGCGCACCGGGACTGGATCGGATCGATGATCCGGGAGGAGTAGTTGCACGACAGGATGAACCGACAGGAGCCGGAGTACCGCTCCATGAGGCGACGGAGCGATGCCTGGGCCTCCTGCGTCAAGTTGTCGGCTTCGTCGAGGAACAGGATCTTGAACCCCACCTCCCCGAGCGGAGAGGTCCGGACGTAGTCCTTGATGGTGGTCCGAACGGTGTCGATCCCCCGCGTGTCCGACGCGTTGAGCTCGAGGAAATTCTGACGCCACTCGGATCCGTAGAGGTCGCGGCTGAGCGCCAGCGCCGCGGTCGTCTTGCCGGTGCCGGGGGGCCCGGCGAAGAGGAGATGGGGCATCGACCGCTTCGCCGCGTACGCCCGCAGGAGCGGGACGATCGCCTCCTGGCCGACCATCTCCTTCAGGGAGGCCGGCCGGTACTTCTCCACCCAGACGGCCTCTCCGGAACGCGCCGCCATGGGAGCTCCGGCGCCGGCCTTGCGGCGGGCCTATTAAGCGCTTCTCGGCGGCTCCGCCGACGAATCGACTCGGCGGCGAGAGCCACCGGCCAGCCAGCGGACCTCCTGGGCTCGGTGGCGACGGAACGCCTCGGCAAAGATTCGGCCGTACTGTCCGAGCGCCTGCCGATGGCCTCCGTGGTCCTCGCCTTCCACGACCCAGAGGAACCATCGCAACTGCTCGGCCGAGGTCACGAACCACCCGTGGTCCGCCCGGAGCACTCGAGCGAGCTCGTCGTCGCCGGTCCGGCCGATCTCCCCGTACGGGGGCTGCTCGCCGTGGCGCGTCACGGCTTGCGCAAAGACCTCGACCGCGTGACGGAGGTCCGGGAGCGAGAACTCGGCGAGCAGCACGAGCTGGTAGGCGATCTGCTCGAACCAGTCCACGAGGGCGTCCAGCTCGGTCGGAGTTAGGCGGATGTCGACCGGGGAACGTTCGCCGGTCACGACGCTCCACCAACCCGAAAAGGGATAGCGGTTCCCGGCGAGGCGTCCGGAGGAAACCGGACGAGGTCACCGCTCGTGAGCGTTCACCGTGCGTCCGGTCCATCCCTCCCGACCCTCTGCCGAAGAGCGTGAACGCGCTGTCGGTCCGACCCCCCCTCGAGCACGCCCTTGCTGAACGAACCGCAAACCCGTGGGAACCCGACCCACGGGACCCGTCCCGGGAACGTCGGGGAGCGGGTCCTCGGATCCCTTCGGCCCCCCCCGCCGGCCCCGGGCTTTGGGCTCGCCGGGAACCTTAGATCGGAGGGCGATCGATCCGCGGGGACCCATATAGTCGCTGTCGCTCCGCCGGGACATGGCGCGCGACCGCCGGGAGGTTCGCGAGGGCTTCGCCAGGATCCATGGGTTTCGCCTGTACTGGAAAAGCGTCGGCGAGCCCGGACCCAAAGGCACCGTGGTGGTGCTCCACGGGGGACCCGGCTCGACCCATGATTATCTGCTGCCGTTCACGGACCTCGCGGACGCCGGGTACCGGGTCGTACTGTACGACCAGCTAGGTTGTGGCCGTTCCGACCTCGCCCGAGACGTGTCGGAGTACTCGATCGACCGAGACGTGAGGGACCTCGAGGAGCTGCGCGAAGCGCTCGAGCTCGGGCGGGTCCACCTGATCGGCTCGAGCTACGGGGGGGCCCTCGCCATCGCCTATGCGCTCGCGCACCCGGCCCCGTTGAAGAGCCTCGTCTCCGTCAGCGGCCTCGCGAGCGTGCCGCTCACGGTGCGGGGGATGGAGCGGCTGAAGGCCGAGCTGCCCGTCCCGCTCCCCGAGATCCTCGCCCGGTTCGAGGCGCGAGGGGATTTCCAGCATCCGGAGTATCTTCGCGCGGTCCGCGAGTTCTATCAGCGACATCTCTGCCGGCTCTCCCCGTGGCCGGCCGAGCTCACGTACTCGATCGAGCGCTCGAACGGCCCAAAGTACCTCACCATGAACGGCCCGAACGAGTTCACTATCACCGGGACGATCCGGGATTGGGACGTCACAGAGAAACTCGGGGAGATCCGGGTTCCGACCCTCGTGACCGCCGGCCGATACGACGAGGTGGTCCCGGAAGTCGCGGAGTCGATCCATCGGGGGATTCCCGGCTCGGTCTACCGGATCTTCGACGCGAGCTCGCATACTGCATTCTGGGAAGAGCGGGACCGCTACTTCCGGGTCCTCAAGGAGTTCCTCGGCGGTCTCCCCTGAGCGCCGGTGGGTTTCGGGGTGGAGAGCCGCCCCCGCTCGGACGGCTCTCTCGAGGGCCGGCGGGTCGAGATATTAACCCGAAGCGCTTCGCATCCTGCCGAGGGAGCATGCGTGAGATCCTGGCCCACGTGCCCTTTCGCGGAACGATCCGGGAGCGATCGGTCGAGCCCTACGTCCGTTTGCTGAAGGCCCTGCGGTACCGCCGACGCGTTCGGGGGGTCCTCCTCGACATCTCGAGCGGCGGAGGAGAGTCGATCGCCTCGATGGACTTCTACCTCGCCGTGCGGCGGCTCAACGAGCTGAAGCCCGTCTACGCGTCGATCGGGTCGATGGGCGCGTCCGGGGCCTACCTGGCCGCCCTCGGCGCCCGTCGCATCTTTGCCTACCCGGAATCGACCGTGGGCTCGATCGGGGTCATCATGCCCCATGTCGCCGTGCGGGAGTTGCTCCGGCGCCTCGGCATCTCGGTGGAGCTCGTGCACGCCGGGCGGCACAAGGACGCGTATCAGGGATACCGGCCCCTGACGGAGGAGGAACGGGCGAAGCTCCAGGCGATCGCCGAGGAGGGGTACGACCTCTTCGTCCGCCTTGTGGCGGAGGCCCGGAAGCGCCCCGTGGAGGAGATCCGTGCCCTCGCGACCGGCGAATTCTGGACGGGGGCCCAAGCGCTCAAGCTCGGGCTGGTCGACCAGTTGGGCGACCGGGAGCTGGCGCTCGAGGAGCTCGCCCGCCTGACGGGGGTGCCCTCCCGGAAGGCCGTGAGGGTCGGACCGCCCCGAACGCTCCTCGACCGGATGCTCACGGGGAGCGCGAGCGATGTCGGCGGGGGACTCGCAGGACGCCTTCACGACGCGGTGGAGGACTCGATCCTCGACCTCGGGGGACCGGGTCTGCTCCGGTGATGGGGCCGGCGAGGGATCCCGGATTCCGCGAGCCCTCGGGGCCCAAACCGACCTCCTCGGCGATGGGCGATCCGCGTCCGGCGATGAAGAGTTAAATAGCGCCCATCCGCTGGGAACTTCGGGTCGGCCATGCCTGACAACAAGCGCTCCGGCTTCTCGAGCGCCGCCGGTCTCATCCAATACTACGACATGGAGGAGACCCGGTCGCTCAAGATCAACCCGTACCTCGTGATGGGGATGGGGATCGGGGCGGCCGTGCTGGTGGAGATCCTGAACTGGCGCGTGATCTGATCCGGGTCAAGCGGAGATCGCGCCGGTCGGCAGCATCGGAAGCTCCACACCTCTCGGTTCTCGGCCGGGCAAGTAGCGTCCCTCGGCCGTCCGTCCGAGCAGCACCACCTTCGACTCCGGCGACTCGTCCAGCACGAGGTACCCGGTGCGTTCGGCGAGCCGCCGGGCAAAGCGGTCGATCTCGTCGTGCTCGGGCACGTGGTCCCGCCCGAGGCGCTGGCGCGACTTCCCCATGAAGACGTACCCCTTGGGCTCGATGAAGTCGGGCCGGGCGATCAGGTCGAGCTCGGAGTACGCGCCGATCCAGCCCAGGTTCCAGCCCCGGACGAGGGTGTGGCGGATCACGCGACGGGTCTTCAGGCCCCGCACGATCTCGAGCGACTCCGTGAGGCGACGCCATGCGTCGTCCTGAGCCGGCAGGGTGAGCCGTTCGAAGATCGCCGCGTTCGGCGCCGTGACCGAGACGTAGAGCTGCGTCGGCAACGGATCGAGCGCCCGGAGCCCCTCGGGGTTCGTGCCGTTGGTGACAAGGAAGGTCGTGATCCCGCGTTCGTGGCAGAGCTCCAGGAAGCGGTTCATCTTGGGGTAGAGCGTCGGTTCGCCGGTGAGCGAGATCGCGACGTGCCGGGGCGCCTGTGACTCATCCCAGCGCTCCGGGCGGACGTCGGAGTCGCCCTTGAATCCCGAGAGGATCCGCTGCTGCGCTCCGATCGACCGCTCGAGCAGCGCCTCGGGGTCGTCGTATTCGGGCATGACCGAGTCGTTCTCCCACCCCTGGTTCCGCCAGCAGAAGCGACAGTGGAGGTTGCACGAGTCGATCGCGGGCGACATCTGCAGGCACCGGTGGCTCTCGATGCCGTAGAAGCGGCCCTTGTAGCAGTCCCGGCCCCGCACGAGCGATTCGCGCGTCCAGTAGCAGAGCTTGACGGCACTGTGCCGCCCGGTGAGCTGGTACCCCTGGCCTTCGAGCGCGGTCGAGAGGTCCTGGTCCCCCATCGGCGGTCTCGAAAACGACCCGGGTCCGTCCCATAAGCCTTTGCTTCGGCGAGCCTCGGCGCGGGGTCCCGTATGGTGGAGCTCGACCGCAACGTCCGCTGGCTCGGTTTCGGTTCGGTGCTGCGCGCGACCGGCCAGAGCCTGATCTACCCGTACTTCTCGCTCTTCCTGCGCAACGTTCTCGGCGTGCCGTTCTTCGAGGTCGGGCTGCTCCTCACGATCGCCGGGATCGTCCCGCTCTGCGTCGTGCCGTTCGCCGGCCTGCTCACCGACCGCGTCGGCCGACGCCGGGTCTTCGTGGTCGCGATGGCGCTCGAAGCGAGCGCGGTGCTGCTCACGGCGGAGGCGATGAACCTGCGTTCCGTGGTCGCGCTCGTCATCCTCGTCACCCTCCTCGGAACGGTCGGGACCATCGGGGGCCCGGCGATCTCGGCGTACGTCGCGGATTTCGCGGCGGGCCACGAACGGACCCGGGGGTTCACCTGGATCCGGGTCGGCTGGAACGTCGGGTTCACGCTCGGGGTGCTCTCGGGGGGCGTCCTCATCGGGTTCTTCGGGTTCGTCCTCGTCGGCCTCTTCGCCGGTACCGCGCTGCTCATCGGCGTCGCGTTCATCGCGGTCTTCCTCCAGCCGTCGCCCTACGACCTCCGCCTGCGCGAGGGATCGGTCCCCTCGGCCCCGCTCTCCATCCGCACGGGCAGTGTCCGCGACAGCTTCGGGATCCTGCGTCGCGACCGGGCGTTCCTCGTGCTCTGCGCCGGGGTGGCGCTCGTCTCCCTCTCGGTCGGCCAGTGGGGGGTGACGTTCCCGCTCTACGTCAACTCCGTGCTGAAGATCCCCTACGCCATCCTCGGCGCGGGGCTGTCGCTCAACGGGATCCTGGTCGTCTTCGGCCAGCCGCCGACCACGAGCGCGTCGCGCGGCCATCGCCACACGGGGCTCGTCGTCGTCGGGACGGGGCTTTACGCCGCAGGGTTCCTCCTCCTCGCGGCGTTCGCCCTGTTCTCGGTCGCCCTGATCGTGGCGTTCTTCGCCGCCGTCTTCGTCCTCACCATGGGGGAGAACGTGGAGTCGATCCCGACGACCACGCTCCCCTCGAACCTCGCCCCGCCGACCGAGATCGGCTCGTACAACGGGGCGTTCGGCGCCCTCATGGGCGCCGGCTACACGTTCGCGCCCACGCTCGGCGGGTTCGCCCTCGGCCTCACGCCGAACCCGGTCCTCGTCTGGTCGCTGCTGATGGCGCCGGCGATCCCCGGCGTCCTGCTGGTCGCCTTCGCCGCCCGCCGCCTGCCACCGGCGGCGAACCTCGCGTGAGCGAAGGGTCCCGACTGCGCCGGAAACGGAGCGGTCGGCGGTCCGGCGGCTACGTGAACTCTTCGCGCTCGAACAGGAGGAGCCCCACGAGCGTCGTCCAGAGGAAGTAGCCGATCATGATCGCGATGCCTTCGACGTAGGTCGGCGCGTAGCTCGTCACGCCCGCGAAGCGGGTCGTGTGGTGGGGCACGCCGCTGAACGGGTAGCCAATCACGGCGTCCGCGTAGGTCACGATGAACCACGGCTCGATCCCGACGAGATCCTCGAGCAGGGTGTTGATCAACGTGAACCCGAAGAGGAACATCACGGCGACGATCAGCACGCCGTACATGCTCGTCTTGAACAGCGAGCTGAACAGGAAGACGGTCCCGAGCAGCGCCGAAAGGTACAGCACCGCCAGGACGAAGGACGCCCCGAGGTCGAGCGAGAGGGCCCCGGCCCCGAAGTACGTCGACCCGAAGGCGATCAGCACGAGGAGGTAGACTCCGATCGTGACGAGCGACGCGGCGAACGCGGCGAGGTACTTTCCGGCGTAGACGCTCCAGCGCTTCACGGGGAGGCCCATGAGGAAGTAGCCGGTCTTGTTCTGGAACTCCCCCGCGATCGCGTCGCCGCCGAAGATCACGCCCGCGAAGACGATGAGCACCTCCACGCCCGAGGTCCAGAGGGTCCCGTAGAAGGCGGTCGAGTTCCCGATGATGCCAGCCGGCCGGAAGTGCACGACCACCGTGATCAGGATGGCGGAGATCGCCGCCACGATCCCCATCATGAGGATGAACCGGCGGGACCTCAGATAGTCCCGGAACTGGTACCGGGACATCAGCACCGCCTGGCTCCAGGAGACCGGTACGCTGCCGAGAGACCCGGCGGGCGGCCCCTCGGAAGGCGTCACGGACGTCGGGGTGGGCGCGTTCATGCCGAATCCCCCACCGAGATCTCGCGGAGGTACACGTCCTCGAGCGCGCTGCGGGACTCGTGGAAGCCGACGAGCCCGAGCCGCTTCGACGCGAGGGCGGCGAGGACCGTCGACCGCGCACCGGCGCCCCCGACGATCGTCAGGGAAAGCCGTCGCTCGTCGAGCCGCGACCAGCCGCCGACTCCCGGGACCGAGGCGATCTCGCGGAGGACCACCTCATCGGAAAGGGGGCTGAGGAACTCCGCGTCGACCGAGACGCCTCCGCCCGAGACCCGAGCGCTGACGTTCGAGAGCGTGTCGAAAAAGAGGAGCTTTCCCTTGTCGAGCAGCGCGACCTCGTCGCAGACGTCGACGACCTCGCTCAGGATGTGGCTCGAGAAGAAGATCAGCCGGCCCTCGCGCTTGAGCGCCCGGATGATCTGGCGGACCTCGGCCATCCCGCGAGGATCGAGGCCCGTGCTCGGCTCGTCGAGGAGAAGGACCTCGGGATCGGAGAGCAACGTCGACGCGATGTTGATCCGCTGCTTCATTCCCTTCGAGAACCGGCCGACCTTCTGATCGGCCCACTCCGACATCTTGACCTCGGCGAGGACCTCGTCGGTCCGGCTGCGGACCTCGCGCGCGTCCATCCCCCGCAGGGCCCCGACGAGCTCGAGGGCCTCCCGGGGCGAGAGCGAGCCGTAGATCTCGGGCGACTCGATGAGCGCGCCACAGCTGGAGAGGGCGCGCTTGCGCTCTCGCTGGACCGAGATGCCGTTGATGAACGCCTCTCCGTCCGTCGGGAAAATCAGATCCGTGAACATCTTGAGCGTGGTCGTCTTGCCCGCGCCGTTGGGTCCCAGGAACCCCACGCACTTCGAGCCCTCGACCCGCAGGCTCAGTCGGTCGACCGCCACGAACGACCCGAAGCGTCGGGTCAGCGCGCGCGCCTCGAGACTGGGCCCCATGGATGTTGCCTCTCGGAAGGCCCCAAACGTCGCTCCTCAAAAGGAGCCGGTACGAGCCCCACCCGCCGCGGCATGGTTTAGCGTGACGCGCGGGGAGATCCCCCCAGAGGGACCGGACCCGTCCTACGCGTCGAGCCGTACGGAACGGAGGGAGAGGGAGTTCAGCACGACGGTGGTCGACGAGATCGCCATGGCGAAGGCGGCAGCGATCGGAAGTACCTGGAACGTCCGCAGCCCGAGGGCCGGTACGAGGGCCCCCGCCGCGACCGGCAGCAGCACCGCGTTGTATCCGATGGCCCAGCTGAGGTTCCCCCGGACCTTCTCCACCGTCCGCCGGCCGAGCCGCAGCGCGAGGGCCACCCCCCGGAAATCCGACCGGACCAGGATCACGCCTCCCGCCTCCTTCGCGACGTCCGTTCCGGCCCCGATCGCCATGCCGAGGTCGGCCGCCGCGAGGGCCGGGGCATCGTTGATCCCGTCTCCGACGTACGCCACGCGTTGGCCCCGGCTCTGGAGCGAGCGGAGCAGATCGAGCTTGGCGGCCGGGGAGAGGCTGGCGTGGACCTCCGAGATCCCGACCGTCCGGGCGACCGACCGGGCCGGGGCCTCCCGGTCCCCGGTCGCCATCACGACGGAGATCCCATCCTCCTCGAGCGTGCGGACCGCCTCCGCCACCCCGGGCGCCACTTCGTCCGAGAATCCGAGGAGCCCGAGCACCTTCGATTCCCGGAGCACCACCGACCACCCCTTACCTCCCGCCTCGAACCCATCGATGGTGGTTCGGAAGAAGGAGAGATCGAGCGGCGCCTCGAGCGCGGCCCCGCCACCTTCGACGGAGATCTCCGCCCCGCCCACCGTCCCCCGTACGCCCCGACCCGGGTCCGCCCGCACCAAGCGCGCCTCGGGCACGACGCAGCCGCGCCCGCGGGCGCCGTCGGCGACCGCCCGCGCGACCGGGTGCTCGGAGCCGCGCTCTACCGCGGCCGCAAGGGCAAGGAGTTCGTTCTCTCCGATCCCGGGGGCCGGGACGACGTCGGTGAGCGCGAGGGCCCCTCGGGTGAGGGTGCCCGTCTTGTCGGTGAGCACCACATCAATCCGACTCGCCCGCTCGAGCGAGTCCCGACCTTTGAACAGCACGCCTTCCTCGGCCCCGCGCCCGGTCCCCACGACGATCGCCGCCGGAGTCGCGATCCCGAACGCGCACGGACACGCGATCACGACGACCGAAACGAAGGCAAGGATCGCGATGGTGAACCCGGCCCCGAGAAGGTACCAGACGACTCCCGAGAGCAGGGCGAGCGCGAGCACGAGGGGGACAAAGGCCGACGCGATCCGGTCCGCGAGCTGCTGGAGGGGCACTCGGCTGGTCTCGGCCTCCGCCACCAGCCGACCGATCTCGGCGAGGGTCGTGTCGGCGCCGACCCGAGTTGCGACCACGATGACCTGACCGTCGCCATTGACCGATCCCGCGATGACGAGGTCCCCCGGAGCCTTGATCACGGGGAGGCTCTCGCCCGTGATCAACGACTCGTTCACGGAAGTCCGTCCCTCCTCGATCCTTCCGTCGACCGGGAATCGAGCGCCCGGGCGCGCCCGGATCCGGTCGCCCTCTCGAAGTTCGTTCACCGGGACCTCGACCTCGCCCCCATCCTGGATCCGGACCGCGGAGGACGGCAGGACCTCCTGGAGCCGCCGCAACGCGCCGCGGGCCCGCTCGCGCGTCAGATGCTCGAGGTAGTTCCCCGTCAGAATCAGGGTGACGATGGCCGCGGAGGCGTCGAAGTAGAAGCCGGCCGGTCCGCGACCCGGGACGAACAGCGCTCCGAGGCTGTAGGCGAACGCCGTCGTGGTGCCCACGGCGATGAGGAGGTCCATGTTCCAGATCCGGCCGCGCAGCGCATCCCGCGTGCTCTGGTAGAATTGGAAGCCGGGGTAGAACTGCACCACTCCCGCGAGCGGGAGGGCGACCCACGGCCAGAGCGGGAACGGACGGGCGTAGGTGAGGAAGACCACCGCGATCGTCAGGGGCCAGGCGATGGCGAGGCGCCGACGCAGCCGGCGCAGTTCGGCTTCGGGCTGGGAGAACTCCTGGAGGCAGCGGCTCGAGCAGAAGTAGTAGGTCCGGTTCTCTCGTACCAGTCGGAGCTCGGCGGTCCGCTCGTCCACGAACATCCCGCAGACCGGATCGGTCGCCATGGCGCCGGGCCGCGGAGGATTGCGAGGGGGATCCGTTCGACGCTACGGCGAACGCGGGGCGTGGGACGCTTCGTACTGCCTCTGGCACCCGACGGAGCAGAAGTAGATCGTCTGGCCCGAGTAGGTGCCGTGGGCCGCCGCGGTGGACGGGTCGATCGCCATGCCGCAAACGGGGTCTTTGACCTTCATCGACCGGACCACGGTCCGCCGGGATATAGGTCCGGCGGAGTCGGGCGGAGGACGGGCCTGCCCCGCCGCAATCGATATCCCTTCGACCCCCTCCGGACCGCAATGGTCGAGGAGCTCGAGCCCGAGACCGTCGCGGAGAAGCTCCGGGCGGATCCGAAGGCCGTGCTGCTCCTCGATGTCCGCGAACCGTACGAGCGGGACCTCGCTCGCATCGAGCCGTCGATGCACATCCCGATGGCCGAGATCCCGGACCGGGCCGAGGAGCTCCCCCGGGACCGCGAGATCGTCGTTTACTGCCATGGCGGGACCCGGTCCGCGATGGTCGCCGGGTTCCTCGAAGCGAGGGGCTTCGAGCGGGTCGCGAACCTCTCCGGAGGCATCGACGCCTGGTCCGTCACGGTGGACCCGAAGGTCCCCCGGTACTCCTAGGACCCCGACGAAGGACCCGGGGGCCCCGCGCGAACGAATGCGCCAGCCTTTGGCCCCGGAGCCGGATCGGGATCCGACGGGCGGGATTCCGGGCGTTCCCGATCTCGAGCGGGTCGGAGCGGTCCGCGCAAATCCGAGATTCACCACAATCTGAAGTACGGTGCGTACGTCGTGCCTCAGACCCCACGCAGGATCGGTCCGGGGGGTCGCCCGGCGTCAGGCCCCCGGCGGTCCGGGCCGACGATGGCCGCGCGCGGACCCGTTCTCGGTCGTGCGGCCGAGCACCTCGATGTACCCGCGCATCTTCCAGTACGTGTCCAGGAATTCCTGGCCCCGCGCGGTGATGTCGTACACCGGGCGCCCATCGACCTCCTCGCTCTTCAACAGGCCGAGCGCGAGCAGCCGATCCATGAAGTTCCGAACTCGGTCGACCGGCATGCCGGCGCCGTACGATACCCGAGTGATCCGCGCGGCGCCGTGGTACCGCTTCACGACCTCGAGTACGGTCGCATACAGGTCGCTCACTTCGCGCCGTCGCGGAAGCGCTCCGACGTCATCGCGCCCCCCGACCATCGCCGCCTCGATCTAGAGGGGGAACGGCGGCAGCCGGCTCACTTGCTGCGGGGGGGAACGGATCCGAACCCCTTCCTCGGCCCGGAGCTCGACGGTGTACTGGACCTCGTCGACCTCCGCGTTCTCGCCGAGCCGGATCCGCTCGGCGAAGATGCGACCCGCCCGAGACTTCGGTCCCACCTCCACGGTGGAGCCATACACATCCTCCGCGCGGGACATGCGGCCGATCTCGACCCGGCCACCCACGAGGGGACCGATGGCGTGGGACTTGCGATGCAGTTCGATCGACGCGGCCTTGAGCCCGTCGCGGGTGCGGACCGCTCCGCCGATCTCGGCGGAGCCCTGGAAGACGGCCCGGCGCGCTTCGAGGCTGCCGCCGACCTCGAGCCGGTCGCCGGTGACCGACTCGCCGACCGACACCGCTCCGCCCACCTCGAGGGACCGGGCGAGCTCGAGCGGGCCCCGGACGTCGAACTTCCCGCCGACGTCGACGCTCTCGCCCTTCGCCGTTCCGCCGATCGTACCGATCCCGCCGACCTCGAGCTTGGAGAAGCTCAGGTTCCCCCGCGCGGTCAGCACGCCGCCCACGTCGATCGATCCGCCGGTCCCGTCGCCCCGAAATTCGGCGAGGCCGCCAACCTCGAGGGACCCGAACTTGAACGAGGACTCCGCGACGAACCGTCCGCCGACCTCGATCGATTCCCGCACCTCGCCGCCGCCCAGATGCGCGAGGCCGCCGACCTCGAGCCGATCCAGCGACGCCTCGGAGATCTCGACCGCTCCCCCGGCTTCCACGCTGCGCGCCTCCAACTTCCCGGCGATTCGAAGGCGGCCCCCGACGGAGACCTTCTCGGCCGTGAGCGTGGCTTCTCCATCGAGCGCGCCGCCGATATCGAACTCTCGCGCCCGGGCCGGCCCCTTGACGTGCAGTTCCCGGTCGATATCGACGCGCTCCGCCGAGAGCGAGCCCCCGACGACCAGACTCCCGTCGTCGGCTCTCAGCGCCTGCTGGACCGTCAGATCTCCCGAGATCCGGACGGTCCCGTCCTCGTTCGAGAAATCCCGGCATTCGAGATCGCCCAAGATCTCGGCGTTCCCCTCGAACCTCGCCTCCCCCGAGACGATGAGGCGACCCTCGACGTCGATGCTCGCGCCGCGCTCGACCCGAAGGTCCCCATCGACCCTCCCGAGACGAATCCGGGAGCCCCGGGGCACTTGCGTGTCGGTCATCGGCGGTGGAATTGAGCCCCCCTTGTATAGCCCTAGGTCACGCTCGGTGACCATCCGGGAGTACTGGGGAGGCCGCCATCGCCATTAGCGGCCGGCTCTCGGTCGCCCGTGGCGGATTCCCTGGAGGCACTGCGCCGCGACATCGTCGCGTGCCGGACCTGCCCCCGACTGGTCCGCTACCGGGAGCACGTGGCCCGAACCCGGAAGAAGGAATTTCGAGGCGAGGAGTACTGGGGACGCCCGGTTCCCGGCTTCGGGGACCCTTCGGCTCGACTGGTCGCGATCGGCCTCGCCCCGGCCGCCCACGGATCGAACCGGACGGGCCGGGTCTTCACCGGCGATCGATCGGCCGCCTTCCTCGTCCGGGCCTTCCATGCGGCCGGATACGCGAACCAGCCAACCTCGGAGCGGCGAGGCGACGGGCTCCGGTACACGGACCTCTACCTCACGGCGGCGGTGCGCTGCGCGCCCCCGGACAATCGCCCGAGGCCCGAGGAGCGGAGCGCCTGCGCCCCGTATCTCGAGCGGGAGCTCCGGCTCCTCCCCGAGGTGCGGGCGATCCTGGCGCTCGGCGGATTCGCGTGGGACTCGATCCGGGAGATCGCGCCCCGTGCGTACGGAGGTCCCCGGGTCGAGCTTCCCTTCTCGCACGGCGCGTGCGCGACCCTAGGACCCGGCCGGCCCCTCCTGTGGGCCTCGTACCACCCCAGCCCTCAGAACACCAACACCGGTAAGCTGACCCACCCGATGCTCGTGGATCTCCTCCGGCGGATCCGCAGCTCGTACGCCGAGGGCCCCGAGGTCCCCCACCGGCATCATTAACGCTCTGCGACGCTCGGCCGGGCCGTGGGCGATTTCGAGGTGCTGGAACGGGACGGCCTCGCGCGCATCGCCCGGCTCTCCACGCCGCACGGACGGATCGAGACGCCGGCGCTGCTCCCCGTGGTCCATCCCGATCCGGCTCGGCAGCCGGTGGCCCCCTCCGAGTTCCGCGACCGCCTCGGGCTCCGCGCGCTGATCACCTCCGCGTACATCACCTGGAGAACGCCCCCCCTGCGGACCGAGGCGGAGCGCCGCGGGATCCACGGGCTCGTTCGATTTGACGGGCCGGTCATGACCGACAGCGGCGCGTTCCAGCAGCACGCGTACGGTTCCGTCGAAGTGTCACCCTCCGAGATCTTGGAATTCCAACAGCGGATCGGCTCCGACATCGCGACCGTGCTCGATGTCTTCACCGAGCCGGAGGCCCCGCACGACGTCGCGGCGTCCGCGCTGCGGGAGACGCGCGAACGCGCCCGCTCGGCACGGACCGCGCGTACGGGTCTCCTGGCCGTGCCCGTGCAGGGCGGGACGTTCCCGGACCTCCGGTCGGAGTCGGCCCGCTCCGCGAGCGAGCTCGGCGACGTCCTCGCGGTCGGCGGAGTCGTACCGCTCCTCGAGCAGTACCGCTTCGTGGAGCTGGCCCGGGTCCTCGCGGCGGTCCGTCCTCATCTGACGGCGGGCTCGGCGGTCCATCTCTTCGGCACGGGGCACCCGATGACGTTCGCGTTCGCGGCTCTCTTCGGGGTCGATCTGATCGACTCCTCGGCGTACCACAAGTTCGCGCGCCGGGGGAGCCTCCTGTTCCCGGAGGGGACCGTGGCGATCGACGACCTTCGCGAGGAGATCTGCCACTGTTACCTCTGCCGCGAGGAGCCCCTCCGCGAGGTCGCCCGACGGCCGCCCGAGGAACGGGAACGTCGCATCGCCCACCACAATCTGCTCGTGTCGGCCGAGGAGATGGCCCGGGTCCGCCAGGCGATCCGGGAGGGGACGCTGTGGGAGCTCGCCGAACGGCGCGCCACGGCACACCCCGCCCTGCGCGCGGGCCTCGCCGAGGTGTACCGACACTCGGAGGCCTTCCTCCCGACCGAACCGGAATCTCGGCGGGCGTTCCGCGCCGTCGTCGCCGAGAGCCTCGGCCGCCCGGCGGCGGTTCGGTTCGCCCGCCGACTCGCCGAGTTCGTGGCCGACGAATCCCGGCGCGAACCGATCCCCCGGGTGGGGCTCACGCCGGAGTTCCTCGGGCGCCTGCCGCTCGCGGATCGCTCCGGGAGCCCCATCCGCTGGTCGACCGATACGCCGTTCGGTCCGGTCCCGCTCGAGCTCACCGAGGTCTACCCCGTGGGGCCCTTCCTCGGGCCGGCCGAATTCGAGCGTCCGCTCGGCCGCCGGTCCCCCTCCGAGCTTTCCCGGGAGCTCGAAGAGCGCAGCGAGCTCGACGTCGATCTCGAGCACGACTGGAGCGACGAGTGGACGCGGCTCCAGGTCGAGGCCCTCCTCGGATTTCAGTACGGTCGCGAGGTCGCCCGACGGCTCGTCCCTGCGGTCCGCGGGGAGCGCTCACGTCGGACGGGACGCCTGCGTCGTCTCACGGCCGAAGAGGGACCCGCGTTCGTGGTGGGGGATGACGGCGTCCCCCGCCCCACGTACCGCGGAGGTCTCCGACTCCTTCCCTGCCTGCCCGGTCGCCGGGGCCGTGTGGTCGTGGGCGACGACGCCGTCCCGTTCGTCCGGGCCGGTCGGAGCCTGTTCGCCCGCTTCGTCGTCGAGGCGGATGCGTCGCTCGTCCCGGACTCCTCAGCGCTCCTCGTCGACCGGAACGACGAATTGCTCGGCGTGGGTCGCCTCGTGCTCGCTCCGCACGAGATGCGTCAGCTCCACCGGGGCGTCGCGGTACGGGTCACTTCGCACCCGGGAGCTTCCGAGCCTCCCGAACCCCTCGGTCCCGAGGGAGCCGGGCCGGAGGCGCCCGGCGCCGACGGAGACGTTCGCCCACCCGAGAGGAGCTTTATCCCCTCTCGTCGGTAGCCGCCGCGAGCGCGGGTGTCCGACGTGACGAAGACGTTCCTCCTCCTCCAGCTCGACAGCGAAGGGGCCCCGTACTCCGAGGTCGCCGAGGTCCTCGACAGCCTCGGGTTCCGCCCCGAGAGCGAGGGGTACGACTTCGTCTACGACTGGGAGCGGCCCGTGAGCGTCCGCGAATCCCTCGAGTTCGCCGACCGGATCCAGGAGGCGCTGCGCGGAAAGCGCGTCAACTTCCGGATCGAGTCGGCGGAGGACTGAGCCGCGCGCGGCGGGCGTCCGTGCGTTATAAGGACGCACGCGGTCGGCCGGCGATGGTCACCCTCGGGATCGAGTCGACGGCCCACACGGCGTCGGTCGGGATCGTCGATCGGGAGGCGAAGGTCCTCTCGCTCGCCTCGGACATGTACCGGCCCGCGAAGGGCGGGATCCACCCCCGCGAAGCGGCGAACCATCACGTCGAAGTGCTGCCGGGGCTCGTCGGCCAGGCGCTCGACGCGAGCGGGACCGCTCCCGGGGACCTCGACGCGATCGCCTTCGCGCAGGGCCCCGGGCTCGGCCCCTGCCTGCGGGCGGGCGCCACGGTCGCCCGGATGCTCTCCCTCGCCTGGGACCGGCCCCTCGTGCCGGTGAACCACTGCGTCGCTCACGTCGAGATCGCGCGGGTCCTGAGCGGGTTCGACGACCCGATGCTTCTGTACGCGAGCGGTGGGAACACCCAGGTGATCGCGTACGCGCGCGGCCGCTACCGCGTTCTCGGGGAGACGCTCGACATCGGGATCGGGAACTTCCTCGACAAGCTCTGGATCGAGCTCGGGGGGACGTTCCCGGGCGGGCCGGCCCTCGAGATCGAGGCGAGATCAGGCTCCGAGCTCCTCGACCTGCCCTATTCGGTTCACGGCATGGACGTGGCGTTCTCGGGGATCCTCACGGCCGCCCTCGCGCTCCACGCCAGGGGGGCCCGCCGGGCCGACCTCGCCTACTCGATCGAGGTCACGACGTACGCGATGCTCACGGAGATCACCGAGCGGGCGCTGGCGCACCGCCGACGCGCGACGGTCGTCCTCGGCGGGGGCGTCGCGTGCAACGAGCGGCTCCGGAACATGGTCCGGGCGATGGTCGAGGAGCGGGGAGGCTCGATGTTCGCCCCGCCGCGATCGCTGTGCGTCGACAACGGGGCGATGATCGCGTGGACCGGCCATCTCGCGCGAACCGCCGGACGGTCGGTTCCGGTGGAGGGGTCGGCGGTCGAGCCGCGGCAGCGGACCGACCTCGTCCCAACGCCGTGGCGGGCGAACTAGCGCGGCCTGTTAAGTGCGGAACCGCTGTCGCCGCCCCGTGGAGGAGGTCGACGTCCTCGTCGTCGGCGCCGGCCCCGCCGGCTCGACGGTGGCCCACCGGCTCGCCGAGCGCGGTCGCTCGGTCGCGGTGGTGGAGGAGCATCCGCGGGTCGGCTATCCGGTCCAGTGCGCGGGGCTGGTCTCCCGGCGGGTCCTCGAGCTCGCCGGCTCGGAACGGATGGTCCGGTGCCCGGTGCGGGGCGCGAGCGTCTTCGGTCCGAGCCTCGGATCGATCTCCTTCAAGGCGGACGAGCCGCGGGCCTATGTGATCGACCGCGCCGGCCTCGACATCCACCTCGCGGAGCGCGCGGCCGCCGCGGGGGCCCGGTACCTCACCTCCACCCGGTTCGACGAGCGCCTCGACCCCTCGGATCACCGCGAGGTCGTCCGCCTCACGGGCGCGGGCTCCGAGGTCTTCGAGATCCGGGCGCGGGTGGTCGTCGGCGCCGACGGCGTCTCGAGCGCCGTCGCGCGGGCGTACCGCCTCCGTCGGCCCGTCGAGATCCTACCGGCCTTCGAGGCGGAGATCCCGTCGAGCCCCGGGGACCCCGAGACCGTCGAGGTCTACCTCGGGCGGCGGATCTCGCCGGGACTCTTCGGCTGGTGGATCCCCGACGGCCGGGGCGGGGCCCGCGTCGGCGTCGCGGTCGACGCGGACGGGACCAGCGCCCGGACCTACTACGCCCGGCTCGTCGAGCGTCTCGCCCAACGGTTCGGCGCACCGCTCCCGAAGCCGACTGCGTTCCTCGTCTCGGGGATCCCGATCGGCACGGTGCCGCGAACCCACGGGTCCCGGGTCGTGCTCGTCGGGGACGCGGCGGCCCAGGTCAAGCCGCTCTCCGGCGGAGGGATCTACACGGGGATGCGCTGCGCGGAGATCGCCGCCCGGGTGCTCGATGCGGCCCTCGCGCGCGGCGATCTTAGCGAGGCGGCCCTCGCGGAGTACGACCGGGCCTGGCGGGCTGAGCTCGGGGAGGAGTTCCGTCGCGCGCTCTACCTGCGCCGGGTCTTCTGCCGCCTGAGCGACCGGGACCTGGACGCGCTCGTCGAGGCGCTGCGTTCGGGCGGGCTGCACGGGACGATCGTCGCGTTCGGGGACATCGACTTCCCCACCCACGTCGCCCGGGAGCTCCTCGCGCAGTCGCCGAGCCTCGTGCGCCTGTTCCCGAAAGCCCTCGGCGCCTGGCTCGCGCCCGGCGCCGGCTACCGGGCCCCCGACCTCGAGCCCGGTCCGCGACGGAAGTAGACCCAGGCCCCGGCCCCGACGATCACGATCCCCGCGGCCGCGAGGATCCCGAGCGCCCAATCGAAGCCGGCGGAGCTCACGTAGATCGAGGTCTCGGGCAGCACCCCCGAGACCCCGAGCCGGCTCAGGTTGAGCGTCACGCTTCCGTTCGGGAGCTCGGTCGCGGCGGCCCAGGCCTCGCTCGTGAACCATCCCCGGGACTGAAGGAGGTAGCCGGTCCCGTTCGAGGTGAACGTGAGCTCGGCCCGGACGGCGAAGGTCCCGCTCGGGGTCGACGACGAGGTGGCGACCCCTACGGAACCGTGGTCGACCTGGCCCGGTACGAGCGCGGAGAGGTTGAGGACCGCCACCGCGCCCGACGACGTCGAGGTCGTAAGCACGGGGGCGCCGGCGACGGCCACGGTCGACGTGGCGTTCCCGGGGAACGCGTTGAACGCGTAGACCTCGAAGGTCAGCACCGGCGCCTGGAGCGCGGTCGGAAGCGGGTCCTCGACCGTGAACCCGATCGAGCCCGAGCTGCCGTCGACGAGCGTCGGTCCCGAAAGGTTCCCGAGGAGGTCCCGGCCGTCCTCGAGCGGGAGGACCGCGTAGTTCGCCCGGCCCACGGGAGCGCCGGCCCCGTTGGGCACGGTGAGGATCGATGCGGCGAGGAGGAGGGCGGGCAGGATTCGCGCGAGGAGCCAGGGCGGGCGGGCGCTCCGCCGGGACCTAGGCACCGCCGTCCTCCGGGAACCGTCCGCTCTCGGCGAGCGTGACCAGCCGCCGGATTCGCTCGGTCGCGATGCGCCGCCCGCGGACCCCTCCGACCCCGAGCAGGGACGAGGTCGTGAAGGGGACCCCACGGGCGGGCGTCTCCCGGCTGACCTTGTAGAGCGCCCGGGCGAGTGCCCGGGGACGCCCGGTGAGCTCGACCGCATCCAGGTCGGCGCGGAACTCCTCCCGCCGGGTCAGCGAGTTCGCGAGGATCGCGAGCACCGGATCCCATCGCATGAGCCGCGACAGCGTCCGGAAGAACGCGAGGTACCGGCCGTCGAGCTCCCGAAGGTGGCCGAGCTCGTGCGCGATCACCGCGGTGCGCTCCTCCTCGGAGAGGAGCGCGAGGAGCCCGGTCGAGACCATGATCACGTCCTTGCGGCAGACGAGGCGGGGTCCTCCGTGGCCCAGCATCGTGAAGGTGAACGCGTCGGGGAGGCGGGAGCGGAAGACGAGGAGCGCGGTCGCCGTCGCCGTGGGCTCGAGGCCCCGGGGCCACGCGAGAGCCGTGGGCCGCAGGACCGCGATGAACCCCCGGGCGACCAGCTGGCTGATGACGAACGCCGTGAGGAAGACGAGGAAGGCTCCGGCCGCCCCGTACAGCCAGAGCACGAAGAACCGCGGGTCGAAGATCGTGAGCGGGGCGCGGGCGAGCGTGAACACCGCATGCCACCCACCGTTCGCGAGGACCCAGACGAGGGTCGTCGTCGCGAGGAGCGCCCAGAAGCCGAGGAAGATCGCGGTCAGTCGGAAGACCGCGGTCGAGGCCGACCGGCGGAAGGCGACCGCGAGCGCGATCCCGGTGCCGGCCCAGACCGCCACGGGCACGAAGAGAAGCCCGGTCACCGGGGCCGTCATGATCGTCCCCTCGAGATCTACTTGAGGCCGAGCCGTCGGCGGAGCTCGCGCTCCTCCGCGGGCTTCAGCTTCGCGATCTCCTCGTTCAGGTGAACGACCCCCGAGGGGCCGAACATAGCCACGACCCCCTTAAGCAGATTGGCGAAGTACTTCTCCGGGATGTCCCCGGCCCGGTAGACGTACCGCTCCCCGCCGCGGCACGTCTCTCGGCGCCGCTTCACGAGGTGCTTGTCGTGCAGGCGGGAGAGGATCGTCGCCACGGTCGTGTAGGCGACCTTGATCCCTCGGCGCTCGAGCGCGAGGCGGACCTCCCGGGCGGGTGCCTCCCCGAGCTCGCGCAGCGCGGCGAGCACCTCGGCCTCGAGCGATCCCAGCACGCGGGGTTCCTCGGGCGCGAAGGAATTGGGGGGCCGCCTTAAGAGGTAGGGCCGACGCGAACGCACCAGTACGAACCGAACGCATTTCCCCGGCGGCCGGAACCCCGAGCCCGCGGGCGGGTCCCTTCGGAGTCCCGACCGGCGTCCGTAAGCGTTTATGGCAGGCAACCCTCGCGGGCGGCGTGACCCCCCGGGACCCCTCCCCCTCGAGCGTCGTGGACCTGGTGGGCAATACCCCCGTCGTTCCCCTCCACCGGGTCACCGCGGGCCTCCCGTACCGGGTCCTGGCGAAGCTCGAGTATCTCAATCCGGGCGGCTCGGTGAAGGACCGGATCGGCGCGCTGATGATCGACGAGGCGGAACGATCGGGCCGGCTCAAGGTCGGTGGCACCATCGTCGAGGCGACGAGCGGTAACACCGGCGTCGGGCTGGCGCTCATCGCGGCCGTCCGGGGCTATCGGATGGTGTTCGTGATCCCGGACAAGATGAGCGCCGAGAAGATCCGGCTGCTCCGCGCGTACGGGGCGCGTGTGGTCGTCACCCCGAGCGCCCTCCCGCCCGATCATCCGATGAGCCACTACTCGGTGGCCCGCCGGCTCGCCGAGGAGATCCCGGGAGCGTACTATCCCAACCAGTACGAGAACCCGGGGAACCCTGAGGCCCACTACCGGTCGACCGGTCCCGAGATCGACCGGGACGCGGGCGAGGAGCTCGCGGCCGTGATCGGCACCGTGGGGACCGGAGGGACGATGAGCGGCATCGGGCGGTACTTCAAGGAGCGGCGGCCCCGGGTCCGGATCGTGGCGGTCGACCCGGCCGGCTCGGTCCTCGGTCCGTACTTCCGGACCCGCCAGCTCGGCAAGGCGATCCCGTACCAGGTCGAGGGGATCGGCGAGGACATGATCCCGAGGACGATCCACTTCCAGTATCTCGACGAGTTCGTCGAGGTCAACGATCGGGAGTCGTTCTTGATGGCGCGCCGGCTCGCGCGCGAGGAGGGGATGTTCGTCGGAGGATCGTCCGGGTCGGCGGTCGCGGGCGCGGTGCGGTGGCTCTCGGCGCGGCCGATCCCCGAGGGGGCCACGGTGGTCGTCGTCTTGCCGGATTCGGGCGATCGGTACCTCTCGAAGTTCTACTCCGATGACTGGTTGCGGGAGAAGGGCTTTGTCGACGCGGGGACGACGGCCCGCGAGCTACTGGGCCGCAAGGGCCCCACCCCCCCGATCGTCGCCGCCGGTCCGACGACGGTCGTGCGCGACGCGCTTCAGCTCCTCCGGCACCACGGAATCTCCCAGTTGCCGGTCCTCTCGGGCACCTCAAATCTCGGGAGCCTGCAGGAGGACGAGATCCTCCGCCGGGCCCTCGAGGACGAGACCGTGCTCGAGCGGAGCGTGTCGACCGTGCTCGCCCCGCCGTTCGGGGAGGTCTCGGCGGACGCCCCGATCGCCGAGGTGCTCCTCCGGCTGAAGGAGGAGCGGGCCCTGCTCGTGCGCGATCGCGTGACGGGCACGGCGATCGGCGTGCTCACCCGCCACGACCTGCTCGCGCATCTTTCCGAGGAGGAGGCGGCCCGTGCGGTTTAACACCCGACTCATCCACGCCGCGCAGCCCGTCGACCCCAGCACCGGGGCGGTCAACGCCCCGATCTACCTCTCCTCCACGTTCCGCCAGCGGGCGCCGAACCGCAACCAGGGCTGGGTGTACGGGCGGTCGGGCAACCCGACGCGAGCGGTCCTCGAGGGCGCCCTCGCCTCGCTCGAGGGGGGCCGGACGGGGCTCGCCTTCGCCTCCGGGCTCGGGGCGCTCGCGACCCTGCTCGAGGAGTTTCCCTCGGCGAGCCGGATCGTCTCGATCGACGATCTCTACGGGGGGACGCGTCGGCTCTTCGAACACCACCGGGCCCAGTTCGGCGTGCGCATCGACTACGTGGACATGCGCGACCTCGCGGCGGTCCGGTCGGCGCTCGAGGCGCCGGCCGACCTCGTGTACATCGAGACGCCGACCAACCCGCTGCTCAAGATCGTCGACCTGAGGGCGGTCGTCCGCCTGGGCCATCGCGCCGGCGCCCGCGTCGCGGTGGACAACACGTTCGCGACGCCCGCGCTCCAGCGCCCGATCGAGTTCGGCGCCGACATCGTCCTCCACTCTACGACCAAGTACCTCGGGGGCCACTCCGATATCATCGGAGGCGCCCTCGTCCTCGCCGCGCGGAAGGACGGCGAGCGGTTCGCCTGGCTCCAGAACGCCGTGGGCGCGGTCCCGAGCCCCTTCGACTGCTTCCTCGTCCTCCGGGGGCTCCACACCCTCGGGATCCGGATGCGCGCGCACGGGGAGAGCGCCCGGGCGGTCGCCGAGGTCCTCGACGGCCACCCCAAGGTGGCCCGCGTCCACTTCCCCGGACTCGCGAGCCACCCCCAGCATGCGCTCGCCCACCGGCAGATGGCCGGCTACGGCGGGATGGTGTCCGTGGAGCTCGCCGGGGGACGCCGGGCGGCCCTGAAGTTCCTCGGGCGCCTCAAGGTGTTCACCCTCGCGGAGAGCCTCGGGGGCGTCGAGTCGCTCGTCGACCACCCCGCCAGCATGACCCACGCGAGCATCCCGCGGGCCGCCCGCGAAGCGATCGGGATCTCGGACGGCCTCGTGCGGCTCTCCTGCGGGATCGAGGACCCGGCCGACCTCGCCGAGGACGTCCGCGTCGCGCTCTCGGGGGCGTGATCCCATGCGCCGATTCACCGTCTACGATTCGCTGACCCGCGAGGTCCGCTCGTTCGCCCCGATCGCCCCGCCCCGGGTCGGGATGTTCGTGTGCGGGCTCACCCCGTACGCGGAGGCGCACGTCGGCCACGGCCGCTTCGCGGTGGTCTTCGACGTCGTGGCCCGGGCCCTCCGGCACTGGGGCTACCGGGTCTTCTACGTCCAGAACATCACGAACCTCGACGACAAGCTGATCGCCCGGGCGGCCGAGATCGAGGAGGACCCGCTCGCCTTGGCCGACCGGTACGCCCAGTCCTGGCGGCGACTGATGACGCGTCTCGAGGTGAGCTCGGTCAACTACTACCCGTACGCCACGGACTACGTGCCCGAGATCCTGGCCCAGGTGAGGGTCCTGATCGATCGAGGGTACGCCTACGTGGCGGAGGACGGGTCGGTCTACTATTCCGTCGCCCGGTTCCCCGAGTACGGGAAGCTCTCGGGCCAGCGGGTCGAGGCGCTGCGGCCCGGGGCCCGCGTCGAGGTGGACGAGCGCAAGCGCGCCCCGGAGGACTTCGTGATCTGGAAGGCGGCGACCCCGGGGGAGCCGAGCTGGGAGAGCCCGTGGGGGCCGGGGCGTCCGGGCTGGCACATCGAGGACACCGCGATGACGGGGCGGCTGCTCGGACCGAGGTACGACCTCCACGGGGCCGGGCTCGACCTCATCTTCCCGCACCACGATTCGGAGATCGCGCTCGCCGAGGCGGCGAGCGGTGAAGCGCCGTTCGTGAACTACTGGATGCACAACGGCCTCCTCACGATGGGGGGCGAGAAGATGTCGAAGTCGATCGGGAACGTCTCGTCGCTCGAGGACGCGATCGACCGTTACGGGCCGATGGTGCTCCGGTTCTACTACCTCAACGCGCACTACCGGAGCCCGCTCGAGTTCGACCCGCCCCGGACGCTCGACGAGGCGAAGGAGGCGTACGCGCGACTCGCGCTCCCCGCGGATCGGATCGCGGAGGCGCTCGACCGACGCGCCGAGGACGCCGCCGGGGCCGACCTGCCCGATACCCTCGCCGACGCCGCCGAGGCGCTCGAGGAGACCCTCGACGCGACCCTCGCGAACGACTTCAACTCCCGGGAGGTGATCGCGCTCCTCTTCGGCTGGACCCGACGGATGACCGAGGATCTTCCCCGGCTCGACGCCTACTCGAGCGACGCGCTCGAGGAGCTCGCCGGACCGTACCGCTGGGCCGAGGAGGTCCTCGGCCTGTTCGTCCGTCGGCCCGAGGGCCGCGGCGGCGCCTGGGCGAACCTCGTTCCGGTGCTCCTCGAGGCCCGAGCCCGGGCGCGCGCCCGCGGCGACTTCGCGGAGGCGGACCGCATCCGGGACGAGCTCCGGGGAAGGGGCATCCGGCTCGAGGACGACGCCTCGGGGACGCGCTGGGAGTTCACCGGACCGGAGTGACTCGGGATGCGCGGGTTCGGCTTCCGCGAGCACGGCGGCCTCGATCGGCTCGAGTTCGTCGAGGTGCCGGACCCGGTGCCGGGACCGGGGGAGGTACGGGTCCGCATCCGCGCGGCGGCGTTCAACCGGCTCGACCGGTTCACCCTCGAAGGGATCCCGGGGCTCACGGTCGAGAGGCCGCACGTCCTCGGCTCGGACGGGGCCGGAGAGGTGGACTCCTTCGGCGAGGGGGTGCGTGGCCTCCGAAAGGGCGAGAAGGTCCTCCTCAATCCGGCGATCTGGGACGGCACGTGCGAGGCGTGCCGCGCGGGCGACGAGGCCCTCTGCCGGAATTTCCGGATCCTCGGGGAGCACACGCAGGGGTCCGCCACCGAGTTCGCGGTCCTTCCGCGCCGGAACATCCACCCCCTCCCCGCGCGCCTATCCTTTGCCGAGGGGGCCGCCGCTCCGCTGGTGTTCGAGACCGCCTGGCGCGCCCTCGTCTCGGTCGGCGGGGTCGCGCCGGGCCAGCGGGTCGCCATCGTCGGCTCGGGCGGGGGGGTCGCGACCGCCGCGGTCCAGGTCGCGAAGCTGCTCGGTGCGGAGGTCGCCGTCGCCTCGCGGTCCCGGTCGAAGGCGGAGCGGGCGCTCGGGCTCGGGGCCGACGCCGCGCTCGAGTTCAGCGAGGAGACCCCGCTCGACCGCGTCCTCTGGCAATGGAGCGGGAAGCGAGGGGTCGACGTGATCCTCGACTCGGTGGGAACCCCGACCGTCCCCCGCTCGATGCGCGCGCTCGCCCGCTCGGGCCGCCTGGTCGTGATCGGCGCGACGGCGGGGGCGATCGTCGAGCTCGACCTGAGGCTGGTCTTCTGGCGCCAGGCCTCCCTGCGCGGCAGCACGATGGCGAACGCGAGGGAGTTCGACGCCGTGCTCGCCCACCTGGCGGCCGGCCGCCTGCGACCGGTCATCGATTCCCAGTTCCCCTTCGAACGTGGGACGGACGCGTTCCGCCGGTTCGATGCCCCCGATCAGTTCGGGAAGATCGTCCTCGACGCTCCCTGAGCCCGAGCGCGCTCGATCCGGGGGGCCGATTTTCCCGTCAGCGACCGCCGAAGCGCAAGAGCATTTTTAAATACAGGAACCCGGCCTTTCTTCGGTCGTGAACCGTTTTCTCGGCCACCCTCCGCCGACCGGAGGAACGGAGCGTGCCGTCGACCGACCGATCCGAGGAGCCTTTGCGGCCCTCGTGGTGATCCTTGTCGTTCTGGGCAGCGGGTCGTTCTGGGCCCTCGCGTCGGGCGGCCCCGGGGCCCCGTCGGCGGGCCCGTCCGCCCCCCTCGCGACCGAGGCCCTGCCCCCCACGCACGGCGACCTCGTCGTCCTGCCGGGGGAGACCTACACGATCCAGCCCACCGCGACCAGCCACACCTACTACCAGGGTGGCAACATCACGGTCGATGCGGGGGGAACGCTCAACGTCGTCAACGTCTCGCTGACCTTCGTCGAGTTCGTGGCCAGCGCCGGCACGGCCTACAGCCGCCTCTCGCACATCTACCACTTCAACGACGCCGGTAACCTCACCTTCCACAACGCGACCCTCACCACCGACGTGGGGATCCTCAACGCCTACGCGAAGCTGACGCTCTCCGTCACCGGGAATCTGACCGTGGCGAACTCGACGTTCGCCTTCCCCGGCTGGGTCGACGTGAGCGGGACGACCTCGCTCGCGGTGTTCAACAACTCGGTCGTGCGGAGCAACGGCGACGTCCTGAACATCACGGAGCCGGGGGACATCCAGGCGGACACCTCCTACGCGCCGATCCTCGACGCGTCGGCGGGAGCGCACGTCGACTTCTTCAACAGCGCCTACCGCAACGTGTACGCGAACGACTTCCTCGTCAACGGGGTCCCGACGCCGGCGCCCCTCTATACGACGAAGCACTTCGCGATCACGCCGGGTCTCCAGTGGTACAACCTGACGGATCTCACCACCCAGAACGACTCGGCGAACCTCACCCGGGACTGGGCGTATCCGGCCGGGATCTCGGGGGCCACGGTGAACGTGCTCTACAACAACAAGGTCAACCTCTCTTCGAGCGCGACCGCGTACGTCGCGCTCGACGGCAAGAACTACTCGTTCGGCCAGATCGACTTCGGTCCGGGCCCCCTCGCCGGGGCGCTCGCCATCGGGAACGCCTCCTCGGCCTTCGTCTCGGCGCTGAACAGCGCCGGGCTCCTGAACTACCTCAACTGGACCGGGGCCTTCAACGCGGGACCTCTCAAGATCGAGATCTCCTTCCGGAACGTCTCGGGAGGCGCCAGCATCAACATCACCGAGGCGTGGCTGACGCTCCTACCGAACCTGTCGTTCAACCTGCTCGCGACCGGGGCCGGCACCACGCTCACCGTCGTGAACTCGAGGTTCGACCTCACGTGGAACAACCTCCCGTCGGGAACGTTCAGCCTGTTGAGCCCCTACCCGTGGCTGTCGAACAAGCTCGTCCTCACGGACGGAGCCACGGCCTACCTCGCGAACCTCACCGCGGTGAGCACGATCCCGAGCGTCTTCAGCGCCTCCGTCGTGCTCCCGGACGCGACGAGCCAGGCCTACTTCTATCGCTGGGCGCAGTTCAACATCACCGGACGCGGCGGCGCCCTCCCGATCGTCGGCGCCCAGGCGACCGCCTACTACGCCTACAACAAGAACCAGTCGAACAACGCGACCGCGAACGCCCTCAACGACCTCGCGGTGGCGAATCCGGCGATGTGGAAGTACGTGGAGTACTGGGACGGCTCCCACGGGCTACCGGGCTACGGGATGACCGGTCGGACGGGGAAGGCGAACCTGCTCCTCGCGGTCGGGAACCTCACCGGGCCGACGCTCCCGGACGGCTACTTCCTCGGCGGCTACCACGTCGGGGTCACGATCCCGATCGCTGGGCCGAACACCGAGTGGTTCAACTGGTCGCTCCAGCCGTATCCCGGCGGGGTCGCGAACGGCACGCCGAATTACGGGGGCCCGGACCACGGCCCGAACGTCACCTTCGACGCGTACTTCTCGAGCCTCACGGTCGGGACGATCGTCGTCACCCAGAACGGGACGCAGGTGAGCACGATCGCGCCGGCCCGCCTCCTCGGGATCGACGTGCCCCTCACCAACACCGGGACGGCCGAGATCTACAACCTCTCGGGGACGCTCTACTACGGGAACACGGTCAACGGGACGCCGGTCGGGACCGTGCCGTTCCACAACGTCACCCTGATCCCGGGCGCGACGTCCTGGATGAACTTCACGTGGTACGTCACCTCCGCCATCACCGGGATCTACGGCAGCCCGAACCAGCTCTTCGCGACGAACATCAGCTACAACCTGGGGATCCCCACGCTCGGGGGCGGCTTCCTCACCCCGTCGACCCGGATCGACGTCTCGCCGTACTACGGATCGCTCTCGGTGTCGAGCGTCACCCTCGAGGCGAACGGCGCGGCGCTCCCCGGGAACACGGTGCGGATCGGCCAGACCCTCGACATGAAGGTGGTGCTGAACTACAGCGGCACCTACACGCTCCCCGGCTACTCCGCGGAGCTCTACTACAACCCGCCGAACGTCACGAGCCTTCCGCTCCTCGAGAAGAACGTGACCGGGCTCCACCTCAACAACACCGGCCAGCAGACGACGGTCTGGCTCAACTGGACCGTGGTCGACACGGTCGTCGGCCTCGAGAAGAAGGCGTTCCTGCACAACTTCACCCTCTCGTTCGGGTGGGACTACTTCGTCGACAACTTCGGAATCCAGGTGCTCGTGGTCAATGACACGGGCGCGATCGCCCCCACGATGATCGCGCCGTCCGAGGTCGTGATCACGTACATGTCGCTCCCGCCGTCGACCCTGTCGCTCTCCCAGAGCTACGCGAGCGCGGCGGGGGTCCGGTACAACGGTTCGCAGGAGGCCCTGATCGAGCTGTACGCGGTCCCCTACGGCCAGACGGGCGGGGGATACCTCATCGCGACCACCGACACCTACTCGGGGAACTTCTCGTTCGCCTGGATCTCGCTCTCGGGGGTCCTGAGCGCGGGCTCGAAGTACTCGCTCTCCCTCGAGGCGACCTACAACGGCGTGACGGCCTACTACAACCTCACCGGGCCGTTCTCCGTCCCGAGCTCGTCCTCGTCGCCGGGCTTCTTCTTCCAGACGTTCCTCGGGCTCCCGCTCTGGATGTGGCTCGCGATCGTCGGCGCCGTCATCGTCGCGATCGTCCTCGTGCTCTTCGTCTCGCGCCGCCAGGCGGCGGGCAAGCTCGTCGAGTGCGGCGAGTGCGGGAACCTGATCCCCGAGGACGCCACGGTCTGCCCGAAGTGCGGCGCCGAATTCGAGTCGGACCTCATCCGGTGCAGCCGGTGCGCGTCGACGATCCCCGCGAACTCGCAGTACTGTCCGGAGTGCGCGGCCCAGCTCCTCGGTAAGCCCGGGGAGGGCGAGGCCGATCCGGAACGCCAGGGCTACGCCGACTTCACCGAGCGCTACCGCGCCGAGGCGAAGAAGGAGCTCGGCGAGAACTACAACGAGGGCTCGTTCTGGGACTGGTGGAAGCGCCAGCCGACGTACACCTCGTTCAGCCAGTGGAAGCTCCAGCAGGGC
>JASHPK010000045.1 GCA_030038095.1 Thermoplasmata archaeon
CCAAGCGAGGGAAATCGAACCGTCCGGATGTCGACGTATCGGGGCTTCCTCACAGGCTCTCGGTCGGTGGCAACGGCGGCTCCCCCGGGTGGGGTTCTACAGATTCGGGCGGGACCGGTCCCTTCCTCCGACGCCGAAAAATCCAGACGGCAGCAAGCACGGGCACGACAATCATGCCCGCGCCGATCGCGAACAGCGTGGTCGGCGTCCCCGAGCTCCCCCCACCGCTCGGTTGGACGACGGAGATCGGTGCGGACGTGTAGATGGGCGAGGAGATCCCGTTCGAGTCGGTCCAGCTCACATTCACTTGGTAGCTGGTCCCGATCGCGTTTGCCGTGCAGGACAGCGTCGGCCCGCGGGTCGAATTGCACGAAAGACCGGCCGGGATCCCACTCCAAGCATAGGTGCCTCCCCCCGAACCCCCACTCACTTCGGCCGTGAACGAGACCGTTCCACCGACGGTCACGGATGCACTTGCGGGGCTGATGGTCACGCTCTTCACGGTCGGATCGGGGTTCACGATCAGGGGCGAGGAGGTGGCCCAGCCGGTGCTCACCCCGCTCGAGTCGGTCCATCGGACCTCGACCGTCAGCCATTCGGAAGGCACGGTCGGCGTGCAATTGAGGATAGGGCCGTCGGTCGGCGCGCAGCCGAGGGAGGTGAGGTTCCCTCCCCAGAGATAGGTCCCTCCTCCGGAGCCGCCCGAGACGTTGGCCGTGTAGGCAACCGACTGACCGACATCGATCGAGGGTAGCTCCGTCGACATCTCGATGCCCACGACCGTCGGGTCAGGGTCGACGGTGAACGGAACCGTGAAGGCCGGGGACGTCTCTCCGAGGGAGTCCGTCCAGGCCACGGAGACATTGGCCGTACCGACATGCCATGCCGTGCAGTTGAGAATAGGCCCGATGGACGTGCCGCAGAGCAGTTCCGCTTCGGAGGCGCTCCAGGAGTAGAGTCCCCCACCCGAGCCTCCGGTCGTGGTCGCGACGAATCCGACCCATCCTCCCACGTCGACGGACGACCGGTTGGTCACGATGCGCTCAATCAAGGGGCTCGGGTTCACGCGGACCTTGGGCGACGGGGTGACGGGAGTGCGTTCCCCGTTCGAGTCGGTCCACGCGACGGAAACCGTCCAGTTCCCGGGCTCCTCGGCGGTGCAGTTCAGGGTCGCACCGGCCGTGGTCCCATCGCACTGGAGTCCGTCCGGGATGCCAGTCCAGGAGTAGCTCCCGATCCCGGTCCCTCCGTTCGCTATCACGGTGAAGGATACGGGTTGGCCGACGTCGACCTCTTCGGACGAGGGCGTGATCGATGCGAGGGAAACCGGTGGACGCACGACGATCGACGCTCCCACGGAGTTGGAGACTCCGTAGGAGTCGGTGACCGTGACGGTCTCCTCGAAGGTGCCGGTCTCGTTGGGTCGGCAGGAGAGCGTGTCGGTCGTGCTGGTCGGGCACCCGGGCAGGCCGCTCCACGAGTAGGATGGTGGTCCGTTACCGGGTCCGACGGAGACCGAGAAGTTCGCCCACTGACCGAGGTCGATGTCGTCCGAGGGTGGAGTCACGTTGAGGGTCAGGGGCTCGGGGCCCGGGTCGAGGACCGCGATGGCTGTCTGGTTGGACGGGGGGCTGGATACGTTGATGGCTACGGAGAGGTAGATGAAACTGGTAGCGGGGTCAAAAGCCAAGGCGTCAGAGGCATTGTCGCCGAGGGCCAGCAGCTGGTCAATTCCATTTGTCGCTCCGTTCACCCCGGTGATCGTCCAGTTGTATGTATCGGCCGCCCCCCAGTTGTCGATGTAGATCTGGCGGTCCTGACTGTCGACCGCGAGAGGGAAGGGCTGCTGAGGTAGCTCATTGAGCGTGGCCACAACGGAGTTGTTGGAGGTGTCGAAGACCAAGACCGTGTCATAGTAGCTATCGAGGTAGAGGTCGCCGTTGACCGAGTCGTACCAGATTCCGCTCGCCTGAGCCCCCCAGAACGGAGTCAAGTTCCCGTCAACATCCGGATACGTTGCGACCACCGCGTTGGTGGTGTCGTTGATGACGACTAAGGTGAGGTTTCGAACCTCACCACCATCGCCGCTGGTGGACTCCGCCACATAGATTCGACCTTCGGAAGGCACGGCAGCGAGGCCATAATCACTGAACACGGGAATCGAGGCGATCGCCGCCCCCGTGGTAGCGTTGAACGTGAGGACGGACGCGTTCTCCAGGTCGATGTAGTTGTTGACGTATAGTTCGTTGTTATTGGGGTCGTAGGTGATGGCGTCGGCGTCGGATCCGAGGCCACTGAGCAAGGTCGATACGTGGTCCGACGGCGAGATTTGAACCACGTTCGAGAAGGTGCAGCTAGGACAAGCGCGTCCGTATCCGGCGAGGACGAGGAGGTTCCCGCTCTGTGAATCGTATGCGATGGGAGAGCCTATCACCCACCCGTTGTTGCCCGGAACAGGCAGGGCACCGACCACTTTCCTGGTCATGGGATTGAGAACGATCACGAAGTTCGAGCTTCCATTGCCCCAGCAGCCAGCCGAGTGGCACACGCTGTTGAACGACTGAGAGCCGTTCCATCCTCCCAATCCGTACAGATAACCGTTCGAGGGATCGAAATAGAGGTAATCCAACATGCCGACGGGCGTGTAGTAGGTCGTGTTTATCCAATCGATGACGTGCGAGATGCCCGAGGGTTGACCTCCGTCAAACCCGGGGACGGTCCTTCCGCTGCTCGGTGCCTTCGGCGCAAGCACGAACGGTCGGACTTGGGAGTCTCGCGAAACGGGGAAGTCGGCTCGGGGACCGCTTCCGTACATCCCCGGCTGCGAGCCAGAGCTCGGTTCAACGTTGAAGGCGAGACTCGACAGGAGCAGTATCGTGGCCAAGCCCGTTACCGAAACGACCAAGACCAAGGGCGAACCCCTACGGGACGACCCGACACCCCGAGGTCGCCGGGCGTCGGCGAGGCTCGCTTGCCCACGAACCCCGCCCATGGTCCGCGTCACCCCGAAGGCGCCGGTGCAACCGTCGGCGAAGGAATCATCGGAGTCCCTTGGTCATCCTCATGGAAATGAAGTCGGACTCAGGATAAACCGTTGTTCACCGAAATCGCTCCGGTGAGATTTCCGCCCCCATCACGGTTGCGAGCTCAGCGTGCGATGACGACGATGTTCCCCGACGTGGCGATCCAAGTTGCCCGGTCACCCGAAGACCGCTCCGACGACGTCGTCCATCAGGTGTCATTCCCGCGACCCGGGGTGTCTCCCGAGAGGGGTCCCGGTGCGGAACTCGCCGGTGAGGCTGATCTGGTGGTGGACACCAGGACCGCCCTTAGAGGATGTCGACGAAGCTGCCCCCCTCGCAGGCGACATACACTTCCTGGTTCGCCCAGTCCATCGCGAGCCCCGTTGGCCCAGCGTCCACCGCGATCCTCGCGAACGACCATCCGCTCGTGACTCCCAAAGTTCCGGCCGCAGCAGGCCAGTAGTAGACGTCGACGGCCGCGCTCGTGAACCCGGAGATGTAGACATTACCGTCCGGCGCTACCAGAACCGCCGCGGGGTCAATCTCAACCGGCAACCACGCCGGCAAGAGGGAGAACGCCGGGGTCAGGACCCACATCAGCCCTCCTTGGGTCGCCACGTAAGTGAACCCGGTGCTGGAGCTCTGACCGGCCGCCAGGGGCGTGGTGTTGAAGCTCACATTCATGGTAGTAGTGAGGGGAGAGAAGATGGCGGTAGCGGTACGGGAGTGGGCCGAGAGGACGACGACGGGTCCCGGCGCTAGGACGACGGGCGGCACGAGGGCGGCGAAGGCACTCGGATCGGCGGGGACTGGGATCGCGCCGGCGCCTGTGGTGCCATTCAGGACGCTCACGTTTGCCCCGGTAGATTGGGCGACATAGACGAGCCCGGTCGATCCGACTGCAAGGGCCGTCGGGCGATTGGATACAGAGACCGTGGCGGCCACGGTGCGGGTAGTTGCGTTGATGACCGTCACCTGGTTGCTGCCGGTGTCGGAGACGTAGACCAGGTCGTGGACCGGGTCCCACACCACGTGCGTCGGCCCGGTCCCCACCGCGAGGGTGGCCACTACGGTGTTCGCCGATCCCACGAGCAGGACGCTGTTAGACTTCCAGTCCGTAACGAACATGAGATTGTCCTTGTAGTCGTACACCATCGCGCTCATCCCCGGACCTACGCCGAAGGGGGTCGAGGTTCCGGTCGGCACGTGCGGCAGGGCCGAGACGGAACCGCTCGAGTTGTTTTCCGCATAGATGTCCCCATTGCCGGCGGCGAAGGCGATAGCTCCCGGGACTCCCGTCACGCTCTGGGAGAACGCCGCGGAGAAGACGATCACTTCCCCAGCTCCCGGGACGCTCCAGTAGACGCTCCCGTTGCCGCCGTCCGCTACGCCCACTCCTCCGGACACATTCACCGTGGCCCCGGTGGTGAGCTGATCGATGACCGTGCCGTTCCCCGAAAGGATGTCGGTTTCGGGAGCGTAGTACGCCCCGGCGACGAACGGCACGTAGAG
>JASHPK010000046.1 GCA_030038095.1 Thermoplasmata archaeon
GTCGTCGAGCGCGACGAGTTCGACAAGCAGCTCGCGATCGACGCGGCGAACGCGGGCGTGGAGGTCCTGCTCAAGACGGCGGCCACGTCGCTCCTCAAGGAAGGGAACCGGGTCGTCGGCGTGAAGGCGAAGGCGTTCGGCGAGCCGTTCGAGATCCGGGCCCCGGTGACGATCGGCGCGGACGGGTTCGAGAGCCAGGTCGGCCGGTGGGCGGGCCTGCCCACGAACATCGCGCTGCGCGACATGGACACCTGTCTGCAGTACCGCATGACGGGAGTCGACTCCGACCTCCGATACTGCGACTTCTACCTCGGGAAATGCGCCCCCGGGGGTTACGTCTGGGTCTTCCCGAAGGCGGAGGGGCTCGCGAACGTCGGGATCGGCGTCCAGGTCAGCCAGATCCGTACGACCGCGGAGGCCCGGATGTACCTCGACCGCTGGATCGAAGCGCACCCGGGGTACGCGAAGGGCAAGAAGATCGACATGGTCGGAGGCGGCGTCTCGATCTCCGCTCCCATGAAGCAGACCGTCCTCGACGGGTTCATGCTCGTCGGCGACGCGGCGCGGATGATCGACCCGCTCACCGGCGGCGGGATCGCGAACGGCTGCATCGCGGGCAAGATCTGCGGCCAGGTCGCGGCCGAGGCCGTGCACGCCGGGACGCCGACCAAGGAGTTCTTCCAGAAGTACGAGAAGGGCTGGCGCGCCCGCCTCGAGGAGAAGCTCTACCGGAACTGGCTCGCGAAGGAGAAGCTCACGACGCTCTCCGACGAGACGTTCGACAAGGTGATCGACGTCCTCCAGGGCGTCCGCCTGCAGAAGCTCAGCGTCCACAACATCCTGAAGGCGGTCCACGAGAAGTACCCCGAGATCACGAAGGAGTTCGAGTCGCTGCTCTAGGGCCGCGACGGGGGGAGGGACTCGTGCCGGGCGCCCCGAACCGACCGCCCGAGAAGGAGCCGGAGGCGCCGGTCGCACCGCCGCTGCCGGTCTCTCCCGCGCAGCAGGCGCTCCGACGCCTCGCGCCGTCCCGGGTGGCCCTCCGGCTCGACGCCTGGAAGGGGAGCCCCAGCCCGGAGCTCCTCGGACCCCTCGACCGGGCCGAGGCGGCGTTCGCGAGCGGCGACTTCGCGACCGCGCTGACCGCCCTCGATCTCCTGAGCGTCCGCCTCGCCGAGCCCCGCTGGCCGACCCTTCCAGAGCCGTTCCGCCAGCTCCGCGTCCCGATCCCGGCCCCGATGCCGCCCCACTGGAACCCCGAGCACGCGCTGAGCCCGGCGGAGAGGGAGGCCAAGCGCGCCCGACGGACCGCCGAGGGGCAGCTCGCCCTCGCCGCGGCCTCGGTCGGCTGGGCCGCTTCGCATGGGCTCGAGACCGCCGACCTCGCCCGGACGGTCGAGGAGGCTCGGGCGATCCTCGGGACCGAGGGCCTCACGACGGGCTTCTACGAGCGGGTCGACGGGGTCTGGCAGGGCCTCCTCGCCCGGGTCCCGCCTCCGAGCTCCTCCACCGGCCCCGGCCGCTCCGCCGCGGCTCCGGCCCCGGCACCGGAGGAAGCGTAGCCTCCCGTGAGCGAGGGGACCCGCCCCGTCCATCGCCGGGTGCGTCGGGGCGAAGGCGAGGTCACGAGCTGGCCCCGGGGGCTCGTGGAGTACGTCGCGAAGGGGCCCGAGGACGAGGTCCCGGCGCCCGAGGAGGATCGGACCCTGAACCGGCTCCGGCTCGCCGGACGTCTGATCTCCGTGCTGCGCGCCGGGGGCACCGACGTCGACCGCGAGGTCCGGGAACTCCGCGCCGCGGAGCGGGCGTTCCGTGCAGGGGAGCTCGAACGGGCTGGGCGCCTCGTTGACGAGCTGTTGGGAGCGCTCGACGCCCGGCACCGGCACGAGAACGAGAAGTGAGCGGCCGGCGACGGGGACTCACAGCTTAAGCCCACCCTGGCCGTCCCGCCGAGTCGATGCCGCTCCCGAGGTTCGGCACCTTCTCGATCGTCGCGGGGGATCCCGCGAGCGGCGTCTGGGGGATCGCGGTCCAGTCGCGGTTCATCTCCGTGGGCTCGGTGGTCCCGTGGGCCGAGGCGGGCTCGGGCGCGATCGCCACCCAGGCGTCCGCGAACACCCGGTACGGGCCCGAAGGGCTCGCGCTCCTGCGCCAGGGTCTCGACGCCGGAGAGGTCGTGCGACGGTTGAGCGAGGCGGACCGGGGACGGGACGACCGACAGTTCGGCGTCGTCGACCGGGCCGGGCACGCGGCCGCGTTCACGGGCAAGAAGTGCATGGAGTGGGCCGGCCACGAGGTGGGGGACGGTTTTACCTGTCAGGGGAACATCCTCTTCGGGCCGGCGGTCGTGCGGGCGATGGCCCGGGCCTACGAGGCGACCCCGGGGGACCTCATCGACCGGCTGCTCGCCGCGCTCACCGCCGGTCAGCGGGAGGGAGGGGACCGGCGGGGGATGCAGTCCGCGGCCCTCCTGGTGGTGAAGTCCGGCGCCGGGTACGGGGGCGGCAACGACCGCTGGGTCGACCTGCGGGTGGACGACCACCCGTCCCCGATCGAGGAACTGAAGCGGGTCTTCAAGGTCTACGACCTCACGATGCTCGCGCGCGAGGACCCCGCCACGGCGGTCCCGATCGCCGGGGAGGTCGCGGTCGGGCTCCAGCACGACCTCGCGGTGCTCGGATACTACTCCGGACGGTTCACCGGTGGCTGGAACGCGGCGAGCCAGGCCGCCTTCGCGCGGTTCATCGGCGAGCACAACTTCGAGAGCAAGCAGCGCGAGGACGGCAAGGTCTGGCCGAGCGTGCTCGGCTATCTCCGCGACCGCGCGGCCGCCGAGACCGCCCGGCGCACGACCACCGCCCCGATCGTCCCGGGCGCCCTCGACCGCGGCCCGGGGGCCCAGCCCGGAGGAGGGAGCGCATCCCCGCCCGCCACGAAGGGCCGCCGGACCTCCAAGTGACGGTCACCGTCCGGCGGGCCGGCTCCGACCCGGCGCTCGCGGAGCGCCTGCGGGCCGCGGTGGCCGCCGACAATCCCGGGTTCGTCGACGTGCGGGTCGTCGGAGGCGACCTCGAGATCCGCCTCGCCTCGAGCTCGCCGGGGAGCGCGCGCGCGACCCTCGAGGACCTCCTCGCGTGCCTCAAGGCCGCCGAGGCGGCCGCGGGCCTCGCGGGCCGTTAGCGGCCGATCGCCCGCGCGAGCGGCCCGGCGAGAGGCGGGAGCACCTCGTCGATCTCGCCCACGATCCCCACATCGACCCCGGAGAACACGCGCGCGGCGGGGTCCCGGTTCACGGCGAGGAGCGTCCCCGCCCGCTGCCAGCCGATGAGATGGTTCGTGGAGCCTCCCACCCCGAGCAGGATCCCGAGCCGAGGGGCGATCGATCGCCCGGTGAGTCCGATCTGGAGCTGACGGGGGACCCAGCCGGCATCGACGACCCGGCGCGTGGCCCCGATCGCGGCCCCCCAGCGCGCGGCGACCGGCCGGAGCCGTTCGATCCCCTCGGGGCCCCCGATCCCGAGCCCCACCGCGATGACCACCTCTCGCCCATCCGGCCGGGCCCCCTCCGCCACGTCCTGCCCGCCGCCGACGAGCTCGAGGCGGGTGGGCCCCGGAGCGGGCGGCAGCACCTCCCAGCCGAGGCCCCCCGTCGACCCGTCTCCCGCCGCCGGAGCAAAGGCTCCCGGCTCCACGGTGGCGAGGACCGGGGTCGTCCGCGTGCGGATGCGGGCGACCGTCCGTCCCCCGAAGGAGGGTTTCGAGAGCACGAGACCCCGACCGTCCGAGCCGAGCGCGGTGGCGTCGCCCACGAGCCCGAGGCCCCGCCGGCCGCCGAGCAGTCCCGCGACCTCCCGGCCGAACGGGTCGGCGAGGAATAGGACTGCGGCGACTGCGGCGCGGCGATCGAGCAGGCGGTCGACCACGGTCGCCGCCCCGTCCGATCCCACCGGAGGGCGGTCGACCGGCGCGTAGTACCCCCGAACGGCGCCCGCGAGTCCGAGCCGGTACGTGTCCGCTTCGGTCGGGGGCTCCCCGATCCAGAGGGCCGAGGGCCGGTATCCCGGCCAAGCTCTCCGCACCTCGGAGACGGCACCGAGCGCCCCCCCCTCGCACCGGCCGTCCGGGCCCGTCGTGAGGACGAGGACCTCGCGCTCCGCGGAACCGGACCCCCCGACGGGTCCGAGCGGTCGCGGCGGCTCGCGCGGCCGGGCCAGGCGGGCGTTGAGCGCCAGGACGGCCCCCGCCACGCGCTCCTCGACCGACCCGTGGGCGAAGATCTCCGGGTGCCGGGCGGGCGCGTCCTCGGCCACCGACTCCACCCATGTCGGAGAGCCGACCGCGCCGACCTCCGCGGCCGGGAGGCCGAGCCCGGTGAGGGAGAGCAGGCCGACCGACGGTTCGGGGATCGCCGTCATCGCGTCGGGGGTCGCCTTGAGCGGCTTCGCGATCTTCTCTCCGACCGACACCACGAAGGGGGGCCGGACCCGGTAGGTCGCCCAACCGAGGGCGGTGTCGACCGAGATCTCGAAGCCGGATCCCGCGCCATCGCGTGCGACGGTTCGCGCGGAGCTCAGGATCGGCACCCCCAGGAGGGCGGCGACCTCGGGAGGAACCTGGCCGGTCTCGCTGTCGGTCGTCCGGGCGCCGGCGAGGACGACCTCGTGCGGCGCACGGCGGATCGCCGCGACGAGGGCGCGCGCGGTCGCCAGAGAATCGGAGGCGGCGAGCTGCGGATCGCTCAACAGGGTCGCTTCGTCCGCGCCGTGGGCGAGCACTTCCTTGAGGGGCCCCCGGGCGGATGGAGGGCCCATCGAGAGGACCCGCACCCGCTCGCCCGGGCGGCGCAGTTCGAGCGCGACGCGAAGGGCCCGCTGGTCGTACGGGTTGAGGAAGAGCGGGCCCGCTTCGCGGAGCACGGTGAAGCGACCCGGGTCGAAGCGGAGCTCCTCGAGCGCGGGTACGACCTTGACGAGGACCACGAACTCCATCGTCCGACCGGACGGGCCCCGAGGTCGAAGCGCGCATAAGTAGGGGCGCCCGCTCGGCGGCCCGTGCCCCCCTCGACCCCCCACGACGCCGCCGCGACGGCCGCGCCCTCCGTCCCCCTCTCCCGGTACGCGGCCGGGGTCGTCATCACCGTCGTCGCCGTCCTCAGTCAGTACTTCGTTCCGCAGCTCCTCCCCCCGGCTCGCGTGCTGTACGACAACCTCCCGGGCGACCTGTTCGTGATCTACGGTCTCCCGGTGATCGCCTTCGCCCTGCTCGTCGGCGCCGCGCCGCTGCGCCACTGGCGGGACCGGATGGGCCGGGCGACGTGGGAGGGACTGCGGTGGTACGGTCTCCTCTCCCTGCTCGCGATCCTCGTGATCTACGTCCTCGAGTTCGTCTACCTCGCCATCGACCCGAGCGCCCTCCACCTCCTCAGCCGGCCGAACCCGGCGCTCGAACAGGCCCAGGCGAATCCCTGGTTCTATGTGGGCTTCGCCTTCGTCGTCGGCGCCTTCGAGGAGACGATCTTCCGGGGCTGGATCTTCGGCTACTGGAACAACCGCCCGGGCAACTGGCTCCTGCCCGCGTCCTGGACGAGCGCCGTGTTCGCGGGGGTCCACCTCTACTACGCGACCACCTACGGCGTGGCCGCCCCGCTCATCTTCCCGTCCCTGTTCCTCACCGGGTTCGCCTTCGCGGCGACGTACCGGTACTCGGGCGGGAACCTGGTCGTGCCCGCGCTCCTCCACGGCGCGAACGACGCGAGCTCGTACCTCACGATCGTCCCCGAAGCGTGGGGGACGGCGGTCGGGCTCGCGTTCCACTACGGGTTGATCCTGGTCGGCGGGCTCATCGGACTCATCGAGTACCTTCGCCCGGGGCCGGACGTGCCGCCCTCCGCGATGCCGCCGGACGGCGGGCCGCCGTGAGATAAGCGGTCCCGATCCGCCGGGGCCGGCGGACCTCGGGGGAAGTCGGCGCTCTCCCGGGAAGGCGATTGGGTCACGATGCGCCGGCCCGTCAGCATCATGTAACCGCCCCGCGTCGGCCGCGCGTGGCCGTGGACGACGAGAGCCTCCGGCAGGCGCTCACTCAGGCCCGGACGATCGCGGTCGTCGGGCTCTCGGACAAGCCCGAGCGCGACTCGAACGCGGTCGCGAGGTACCTGAAGGGCCAGGGATACCGGATCGTCCCCGTGAACCCGCTCCTTTCCGAGGTGCTCGGGGAGCGCTCGTACCCGAGCGTCTCGGCCATCCCCCCGGAGATCCGGATCGATCTCGTCGACATCTTCCGGCGCAGCGAGGAGGTGCCTCCGATCGTCGACGAGGCGATCTCCCGTAACGTGCCGATCGTCTGGATGCAGCTCGGGGTCGAGCATCCCCAGGCGGCCGCGAAGGCCCGGGCGGCGGGCCTCACGGTCTTCGAGAACGTCTGCACGATGGCCCAGCACCGACGGCTCCACCTCGCGCCGGTCGGCGGGGCCGCCTAGCGGAGGATCGATGGCCGCTCCGTCCACGACGACCGCGCCGTCGGCGAATCCTCCGACTCCTGCCGCGCCGCCCCGGCCGACGGGCCCCCCGGTCGCGCCGTCGAAGCCGCCGGTGCCCGCGCCCCCGCCGCCCCGCGCCGGCCGCCTCGACGACCGCGGGGTCGTTCGCCACGACGCGGTCCACGCGGAGCGATGGACCGTCCACGGGACCGCCAAGGTGATCGGCGAGGCGGACGCCGGTGGCGTCGAGGTGCAAGGGACGGTGGTGATCGGCGCGGGCCTCACCGCGGACTCGGTGCGCGCCGTCGGTACCCTCGATGTGGGAGGCCCGATCGGCGTGCGCACGACGCTCCGGGCCGAGGGCCACTTGCGCTCGCGGGGCGCGGTCGAGGTCGGTGACCTCGAGGTCCGCGGCGCGGCCCGCCTCTCGGCCGATCTCAGGAGCGAGCGGTTCCTCCGCGTGCGGGGGTCGCTCGCCGCGCCGAACGTGCGGGCGACGGAGATCGACCTGGACGGCGCTGCGGAGGTCCCGGGCGCGCTCGAGGCGGATCGGGTCGACGCCCGATTCGATCGCGACAGCCATCTCGGCCGGATCCGGGCCCGTTCCGTCCGGCTTCGCGGCCGGGTCCCGAACGTCGTCGATCGGGCCTTCTTCCGCCACGCCACGGTCTCGGTCGAGCGCATCGACGCGGACCGGGTCGAGCTGGAGGCGGTCACCGTCACCTTCGTCCGAGCCCCCGAGATCGTCGTGGGCCGCGACGCGAGCGTCGCGGAGGTCGAAGGGAAGATCGTCCGGCGACACCCCTCGAGCCACGTCGGGCCCGAATCCCGGACTCCGCCGCCGTACGGTCTTCGGCGCTGACGGGAGCGCCCGGGCCCCGCGCTTTTATCTCCCCGAACCCCTCGCGCCCGCCCATGACCGCCGGCGAGGGAGAGACCGGGGCCCCGGGCGCGGTCTCGGTGCAGGCCCGCGTCCTCGCCTACTGGGAATCGACCGGGGTCCCGCGTCGCGTCCTCGCGGGCTCCCCCGCCGGCCCCGTCTTCCGTTTCACCGAGGGACCCCCGACCGCGAACGGCGCCCCGCACATGGGCCATCTCGTCGCGCGCGTCCTCAAGGACGTCCAGCTCCGCTACCGGCGGGCCCGTGGGTACCGGATCGTGAGCCCGATGGCCGGCTGGGACTGCCACGGCCTTCCGGTCGAGCTCGAGATGGAGAAGCGGCTCGGGCTGAAGTCGAAGCGGGAGATCGAGGCGTA
>JASHPK010000047.1 GCA_030038095.1 Thermoplasmata archaeon
AACCGTCGGGGCCGGCTGCACTCGATCGACCGACCGACGTTCCAGCAGGGTCCGAGCTTCCACCCGAAGGAGTCGCCGGTGACGTTGCCGCCCGGTGAGGCGAGCGGGTGGGCGATCCCGCCGGTGTTGCGACGCGGCTGGGACCTGCGGCTCGGCGCGAGCGAAGCGCTCCTCCCGGGCCTGCTCGAGGAGCTCCCCTCGGTGGGGATCTTCCTGCACGACAGTCTCCACACGCCCGCCCATCTGACCTTCGAGCTCGAGACGGTCCGGCCGAAGCTCGTTCCGGGGGCGGTCGTGCTCGCGGACAACACCGCGTGGACCGGGACCTCCTTCCCCCGATTCGCCCGGAAGCTCGGGGTACCGGTCGTGCCCCGGGGAAGCAGCGATCTGGTCGGCCTCCGGACGCCGAGGAGCCGTCCCCCGGGCTTATAGCGCCCGGGGAGCTCTGAGCTGCCGATGGCGAGCCGCTCGAGCGTCCCGCCGGCCTCGGGGCGAGCGCCCCCCTCGGCCGACGACCCCGTCGAGGAGGCGAAGGCCCGCTGGGAGGCCGAGACGCTCACGCCGGCCCTCGCGAAGGGACCCGAGCGCAAGGAGAAGTTCCGCACGCTTGGCGGCATCCCGATCGATCGGATCTATACCCCGCGCTCGCCCCGCTCGGGGTTCGACCGGATCGGCTACCCCGGCCAGTACCCGTTCACGCGGGGGATCCACCCCACGATGTACCGGGGCCGCGTCTGGTCGATGCGGATGTTCTCGGGCTTCGGCTCGCCCGAGGACACCAACCGTCGGTTCCGCTACCTCCTCAAGCACGGCGAGTCCGGCCTCTCGATCGCGTTCGACGACCCGACCCTCTACGGGATCGACGCGGACGACCCCGAGGCGCTCGGCGAGGTGGGAAAGTGCGGCGTGAACGTGAGCTCGCTCGACGACATGACGCGGCTCCTCGCCGGGATCCCGCTCGACGAGGTGACGACGTCGATGACCATCAACGCGCCCGCGAACATCCTCTGGGGGATGTACCTCCTCGCGGGGGACGCGTCGGGGGTCCCGTCCTCGAAGCTCGGAGGGACGACCCAGAACGACATCCTGAAGGAGTACATCGCCCAGAAGGAGTTCCTCTATCCCCCGCGCCCGGCGCTCCGTCTCGTCATCGACACGATCGAGTACGGCACGAAGCACACGCCGCGCTGGAACCCGGTCTCGATCTCGGGCTACCACATCCGCGAGGCCGGTTCCACCGCGGCCCAGGAGCTCGCGTTCACGCTCGCGAACGGCCGGACCTACGTGGCGGAATCGAAGGCCCGGGGGCTCGATGTCGACGACTTCGCCCCCCGCCTCTCCTTCTTCTTCAATTCGCACAACGACTTCTTCGAGGAGATCGCGAAGTTCCGCGCCGCCCGGAGGATCTGGGCCCGCGTCATGCGCGACGAGTTCGGCGCGAAGCGGGAGCGGTCGATGTGGCTGCGCTTCCACACCCAGACGGCGGGTTGCTCCTGCACCGCCCAGCAGCCCGAGCTCAACGTCGTCCGCACGACCGTCCAGGCGCTCGCCGGGGTGCTCGGCGGCACGCAGTCGCTGCACACGAACTCCTACGATGAGGCGCTCCAGCTCCCGAGCGAGGACGCGGTGCGGATCGCGCTCCGGACCCAGCAGATCCTCGCCCACGAGACCGGGGTCGCCGACGCGGTCGACCCGTTCGGCGGGAGCTACTACGTCGAGTGGCTCACGGACGCGCTCGAGGAGGAGGCCCAGCGCTACTTCGACCGGATCGACGCGCTCGGCGGCGTGGTGGCCGGCATCGAGCGCGGGTTCTTCCAGCGCGAGATCCAGGAGGCGTCGTTCCGCTACCAGCGCGCGGTCGAGTCGGGCGAAGAGAAGATCGTCGGGGTGAACGCCTACACGGTCGACGCCCCGATCAAGGTCCCCCGCCTCCGGATCTCCGAGGAGGCCCGCCGCCTCCAGTCGCGGCGCCTCCGGGTGCTGCGCGCCCGTCGGGATGCGAAGCGGCACGCGGTCGCCCTCGACCGGCTGCGCACCGTCGCGTCGACCGAGGAGAAGAACACCATGCCCGCGGTCTTGGACGCCCTCCGCGCGAAGGCGACCCTCGGCGAGATCGTGCACGCCTTCCAGGACGTCTTCGGCCGGTACCGGGAGCGGTCGACCTACTGAGCCCGAGGCGCTCGCCCCCGGAAGACGACGATGGGAACGACCGGCTCCGCGCCCCCGCCGCCCCCGGTCCGCGACCGGTATCGCGAGACGCTCGAGGGGCTCTTTCGGCGCCGCCGCTTCGGCCTGCGGCCGGGGCTCGACGTGATCCAGGCGCTCCTCGCGGGGCTCGACCATCCCGAACGTCGCTATCCCTCGCTCCACGTCACGGGCAGCAAGGGCAAGGGCTCGGTCGGCGCGATGGCCCAGGCGATCCTCTCGGAGCACGGACTCCGGACCGGCCTCTTCACCTCCCCCCACCTCGCGAGCTTCCGGGAGCGGATCCGCCTCGACCGCCGGCTGATCGACCCCGAGTCGATCGTGGACGGCGTCGCCCGGATCGACGCGACGGCGGACCGGCTCGAGCGGGCGGGAACGATCGATCATCCCCCGACGTTCTTCGAGACCACCACCGCGCTCGGCCTCGACTGGTTCGCTCGCGAGGGGGCCGACGCCGCGGTCGTCGAGGTCGGGATCGGCGGCCGCCTCGACGCGACGAACGTGCTCGATGCCCGGGTCGGCGTCGTGACGACGATCGAGCTCGAGCACACCGACCTCCTCGGTCCCACCCTCGGGGCGATCGCGCGGGAGAAGTCCGGGATCCTCCACCCGGGGATGACCGGGGTCATCGGGGAGCTTCCGGAGGAGGCGCTCGCGGTCGTAACCGCCGAGGCGACGCGCGTGGGGGTCCCGCTCTGGAGATTCGGCACCGAGATCCGCGTCGAGGACCGAGCGCTCGCGCCCGACGGCCAGACGTTCACCGTGCGGATCCCGGGCGCCCGGTTCGACGGGCTGCATCTTCGCCTCCTCGGACGGTTCCAGCCCGCGAACGCGGCGCTCGCGATCGCCGCGACCGCTCGCTTCCTCGCCCACCTCGGGCGGGCGCTCGATCCCGAGGCGGTCGGCCGGGGCCTCGAGCGCGTCGAGTGGCCGGGCCGGCTCGAGCGGGTCGCCGAACGTCCCGAGCTCTACTACGACGTCGCGCACACTCCCGAGAGCGCCCGGGCGGTGGCGCAGAGCCTCGCGGAGATCAGCCCGCTCGCCGATCCGTCGGAGAGCGCGATCGTGTTCGGCTCGCTCGCCGGAAAGGAAGTGGAGCGGATCCTCGACGCCCTCGCCCCGCTCGCCCGCACCCTCGTGGTCGTGCCAATCCGCTCCGAGCGCGGCCTGCCCCCGGACGACATCCGGATCCGCGCCGCGGGCCGGTTCCCGAGGGTCGTTGTCGCGACCAACGCCCGCGAAGGTCTTCGGCTCGCGCGCGCGGCGACGGGACCCGACGGCCTCACCCTCGCGATCGGGAGCGACTACCTCATCGGCGAGCTCGTCCGCGATCCCAATCGGGCGAGCGAAGAACCCGACCTTTCCGACCCCGGGGTGACCGGCCCCGTTCCGAAGGGGCGAGTCCCTTGAGCCGATCCTCGGGCCGCGCGTCGATGGACTGGGAGGCCGTCCTCGACCGGCTCTCGGCGTTCTACCGGACGGGGGACTGGCGCACGCCGTACCTGCGCGACCATGCGGAGAACCCGTTCCAGGTGCTCGTCGGGACGATCCTCTCCCAGCGGACCCGGGACGAGAACACCGACGTCGCGAACGCGCGGCTCTTCGCCGCCTATCCCGACGCCCCGTCGCTGGCCCGCGCGTCGCCCGGCGAGATCGAGCCGCTCATCCGGGCGACGGGGTTCTACCGGACGAAGGCGCGCGCAATCCACGAGACCGCCCGCCAGATCCTGGACCGGTTCGCCGGCGAGGTGCCCCGGACCCTCGCGGAGCTCCTGAGCCTCCCCGGGGTCGGGCCGAAGACCGCGAACTGCGTCCTGGTCTTCGGCTACGGCCTCCCCGCGATCCCGGTCGACACCCACGTCCACCGGATCGCGAACCGCCTCGGCGTCGTGCGGACCCGCACGCCCGAGGCGACCGAGCTCGCCCTCCGGGCGGCGGTCGACCCGAAGTACTGGATCCCCCTCAACCCGCTCCTCGTTCAGCACGGGCAGAACGTCTGCCGGCCGATCCGGCCGAAGTGCGGGGCGTGCCCGATCGCCGACCTCTGCGCGACCGGGATCGCGCTCAAGGAGGGCCGGAGGCCGCCGCGCGACGAGGATCGTCCCCGGCGGCGGCGCGCGAGGCCGGGAGCGCGAAGAGCGCGAGCAAGGTCGAGACCGCGACGAGCGGCAGGACCTCCCAGGCGAGGCCGTAGGATCGCGTCTCCACGATCCAGCCGAACAGGAACGAGACCCCGGCGCCGCCCGCGAGCTGGATCGAGTTGAACAGGCCGATCCCGAGCGGGATCTCCTCGGAGGGCAGCTCCCGCCAGTAGTGCGGGAGGACGTACATCACGGCGTAGACGATCCCGTACCCGAAGGAGAAGGCGCAGCCGATGGCGATCGCCGCGGCGAGCCCGGCGATGGGGAGCAGCGCGATCATCACCGCGCCCAGGACCGCCGCCAGGGCGAGCTGGGTCCGATGGTTGCGGAACCGCTCGGCGAAGTACCCGCCCACGGGACCGCCCGCCACGCTCGGGAGGACGAACATCATCCCGACCACCCCCGCGAGGAGGATCGACCAGTCCCGTACGCTCTCCCCCCAGGGCACGATGAACTGACCGGTCGCGAACGTCGCCCCCTCGTAGCCGATGAAGGCGATGCCGATCGCCCAGACGCCCCGGAAGCGGAGGGCGGTCGGGATCCCCGAACGACGCGGGCGCTCCGCCGGCGGGCCCCCGGCGGCGCGTGGGATCGCCGCGAGTCCGAGGAGGGTGAGGGCGCCGAGCAGGACGCCGCCGAACAGGATCGCCCCCCGCCACCCAAGCGGCGGCACGAGCACGGCGGTGCCGACGATCCCGAGGGCCGCCCCGAGGCTGAACGCCGAGCTGAAGGTGCCCACCGGCACGCCCCGGTGCCCTTGCGGGTAGAGACTGCCGACAAGGCCGATCGCCGGCGAGAAGAACAGGGCCGCCCCGACCCCGCTCGCGAGCCTCAAGGCAACGAGGATGGCGAACGAGGGGCTGAGCGCGCTCGCGATGCCCCCGGCCGCGAGCAGCCCGACCCCCCAGAGCGAGACCGACCGGGGTCCGTAGTGGCGCGCGAGGAGACCGGCGGGGACCTGGAAGAGTCCCGCCCCGACCAGGAAGGCGGCGACGAGGATCCCCCAGTCCTCGGGGCCGACGTGGAACGTCGAGCCGATCTCGGGGAGCGCCGGGCCGACCGAGAACCAGTTGTACGCGTAGCCGACGCGGAGCGCGATCAGGACGAGCGTCGAGCGCGTGACGGCGCGGGGCCCGATCGCCGCGGCGACGGCGGGGACCCCGGATCCGTCTTGCTCGCGAGCTCCGCCTGACGACAACGGACCACCGGCCCAGATCCGGCGGAGTTCACACCGCCCAAACGACTTAAGTCCGAAGGGGCGTCGGCGGCGCGACATGGACCCTTCGGAGTACGACCTCGCCTTCTTCCATCGAGAAGGGTTCCATCGCCGCGACTGCGCGGGATGCGGCCGGGCCTTTTGGACCCTCGGAGACCACGATCGTTGCCAGGAGGCTCCCTGCCGGGAGTACGGGTTCATCGGCCACCCGATCTTCGGCCGATCGTACGGACTTCGCGAGATGCGGGAAGCGTACCTGCGCTTCTTCGAGACCCGCGGCCACACCCGGCTGCGCCGCTACCCGACGGTCGCCCGCTGGCGGAACGACGTGTTCTTCACGCAAGCGTCGATCTACGACTTCCAGCCGTGGGTCACGAGCGGGGCGATCCCCCCGCCCGCGAACCCCCTCACGATCAGCCAGCCGAGCCTCCGGTTCATCGACCTCGAGGAGGTCGGCCGGAGCGGCCGTCATTTCACCCTCTTCGAAATGATGGCCCACCACGCCTTCAACCGCCCCGACCACGAGGTCTACTTCAAGGACCGGTGCACGGAGCTCTGCCACGAGCTCCTCGTCGGGGAGCTCCAGCTCGACCCGCGCGCGATCACCTACAAGGAGGAGGAGTGGGAAGGCGGGGGCAACCTCGGCCCGTCGTTGAGCGTGGGCGCCTCGGGTGTCGAGCTCGCGACGCTCGTCTTCATGGAGTACATCCGCGACGGCGACCGCCTCAAGGCGATGCCCCTCACGGTCGTCGATACCGGCTACGGGCTCGAGCGGTTCACCTGGGCGAGCCAGGGAACGAAGACCGCGTACGAGGCGGTGTTCGGCTCGGCGTACGACGAGCTCCGCCGGACCTTCCCGCCCCGCGAGGCGGCGATCCTGCTCGACCACGCCCGCGCGCTGAACTTCATGCTCACGGACGGCGTCGTGCCGTCCAACAGCAAGGAGGGGTACTTCGCCCGCCTGCTCGTCCGGCGAGCGCTCCGTCTCCTCGCGAAGGCCCCGGAGGCCCCCGAGCTCGTCGCGCTGCTCGACCGATCCGCGCGCGAGCTCGCCCACGACTTCCCCGAGCTCGGGATGCACCGGGAGGACCTCCACCGGGTCGTCGTGGCCGAGATCGAGCGGTTCGGGGAGGCGGTCGAACGCGCCCGTCAGACGATCCACCGGTACGACGAGCGCATGCGCTCGACCGGCGGGAAGGTCACGCCCGACGATCTCCTCCAGTGGTACGACTCCCTCGGCGTTCCGCCCGACCTGGCCGTCGAGGAGCTCTCCGATCCGCCCGCGATCCCGGACGACTTCTACCGGCAGGTCGCGGCCCGGCACGAGTGCGAGGCCCCGACCTCCGACTACGTGGAGGCGACCGAGGGGCTCCCCGACATCCCCGGCAGCGTCCCGCCGACGGAGGTCCTGTACTACCTCGATCCGTACACAGTCGCCTTCGACGCCCACGTGGTCTGGGCCGGCGGCCCGTTCGTCGTTCTCGACCGGACGTACTTCTATCCGACCGGCGGCGGGCAGGTCACCGACCGGGGCCACCTCGGCGATCTCGAGGTCGTGGAGGTCGACCGCCGGGGCCCTTGGGTCCTCCACCGCCTCGAGCGCCCGGCCCCGTTCCACGTCGGGGACCGGGTCCACGGCCGGATCGACCCGGCCCGGCGGACGCAACTGATGCAGCACCACACGGCGACCCATCTGCTCAACGGCGCGCTCCGAGAGGTCCTCGGTCCCCACGTCTGGCAGACCGGCGCGTACAAGGGCCCCGAGGCGGCCCGCATCGATGTCACCCACTATCGACCCCTCTCCAAGGAGGAGCTCCACAAGGTCGAGCGTCGGGTGAACGAGATCGTCCGGGAAGACCGTCGGGTGAAGAGCTACTTCGAGGCCCGCGGCGAAGCGGAGCGACGCTTCGGCTTCACCCTCTACCAGGGGGGGGCCGTCCCGGGCCGGGAACTCAGGATCGTCGAGATCGAGGGCTTCGACGTCGAGGCGTGCGGCGGGACGCACTGCACCCACACGAGCGAGGTCGGCGCGATCGGGATCCTCGAAGTCGATCGGATCCAGGACGGGGTCGTGCGCCTCACCTTCGTGAGCGGCGAGCGGGCCCTGGACGTTCGCGAGGAGCACGAGGAGATCCTGCGTGAGGCGGCCCGTCGGCTCGGGGTCCCCGTGCCGAAGCTCCCGGACGGGATCGACCGCCTCCTCGGCGAGGTCGAGGAGACCCGTCGGGTCGCCCGGGAACGTCGGAAGGAGGACCTCGGGGCGATCGCCGCCCGGCTCGAGGCGACGGAGGGGGCCGGCGAGAAGGCCGGTGACGTGACCCTCTTCGTCGGGGAGTTCGAGCTCGACCGCAATGGGCTGATGGAGCTCTCGCGACTCCTGACGCGCTCGGCGAACCGGGTGGCGATCCTCGCCGGGGAGACGGAGGGACGCGGCACGCTGTTCATCGGCTCCACCGCCTCGGGGGTGCCGGCCCGGTCGGTCGCCGAGGCCGCCCGGCCGGCGTTCGACGGCAAGGGAGGCGGGAATCCCTCCGCCGCCACCGTCGTCGGTGAGCCCGGCGCCCCGCTCGCCGCGGCGCTCGAGGCCGCGCGGAAGGCCGCGCGGGGCCTCGCCCTGGCGACCGGGTAGGCCAGAGCGTCCGGGTCCGGGTCGGACCGCTCCTTCCCCCAGCTCCGGGCCGCCAGTGCGTGCGAAAGCTTTACTTTCCGAGCCTTCCCATCAAGGCCACGGGATACCACATGGAACGGCGTTCACCGCACTTTTTGCAGGGTCCGCGCTCCATCGACTCAACATGACAGCGAACGAAGGCAGCACGGTGGGGGGCGTGCCCCCCGAGGTCGTGACCTTCCTGAGCGGCAAGGGCGGGCGGTCGCTGATCGTCAAGGGGGGAGCGGGTTCGGGGAAGACGACGTTCGGCCTCGAGCTCCTCGAGCGCGTCGGCCAGCCCAACCGGTCGTTCTACCTGTCGACCCGGGTCGGCGATGAAGCGCTCTACCGCCAGTTCCCGTGGCTCCGGACGACGGAGATGCGCACCCGGGTCCTCGATGCCGCAAAACTCTTCCTCGACGCCATCAACACCGGAAAGACCCGAGAGCCCGAGCTTCCCGAAACCGAGCAAAAGAAGATCCGCGCCGGGCGGGACGTGCTCGGCAGCTTCGGGCAGGAGCGCGGTCCGCCGACCCGGGTCGACCGCACGCACCTGCAGGCGCTCCTGAAGCGGAGCCCGATGCCCGAAATGGAGAACGTCTACAACCGCATCGAGCGGGCCCTTCCGGAGAAGTCGCTCCTCGTCATCGACTCGCTCGAGGGAGTGACCCACAAGTACGGTCTCGAGATGGAAGAGATCGTCATGACCCTCCAGAAGGACCTCGTGGAGGGGTCGAGCACCGACGTCGTGATGATCCTCGAGAAGCCCGAGGCGGGCGGGATCGAGTATCTCGTCGACGGACTCATCTCCATCCAGCGGGAGGAGCTCGACGAGCGCCGGGTCCGCCACCTGCGCCTCGAGAAGCTGCGCGCGACCAACATCGGGCGGGCGCGGTACGCCGTGACGCTCAACGAGGGCCGCTTCGAGGCGCTCGGGATCGCCTCGGCCCGGACCACCCCGGCGACGCCGGCTCCCTGGAAGCCGATCTCCGACCCCGAGCGGTTCTATTCGACGGGGATCCCCGACTTCGACCGCCTGCTGGGCGGCGGGCTCCGCCGGGGGAGCTTCAACGCGTTCGAGGTCGACGTGAACGTCGGGATCGACGACTACTACATGCTGTTCACTCCGACGTTCCTCAACTTCCTCGCCCAGGGCCGCGGGATCATCGCGGTGCTCGCGGCGGGCGAGTCGCCCGAGAAGCTCCGCGAGACGTTGATCCGCCACGTCCCGGCGAACCAGTTCGACACCCGCGTGCGGATCCCGGACTATACGGCCAACGAGACCGAGGACCCGTACATCCTGCCGATGGCCCGGTTCGGCCGGGAGGATGCGATGCGGGCGATGGTCACGGCGGAGAAGGCGGTCTCGGGCGCCGAGCGCAAGCCGTTCATCGAGTACACGGCGTTCGACACCTTCGAGAGCCTGATGGGCGACCAGGTGGCGATCCGGATGTACTTCCAGGGCGTGGCCCGCACGAAGCACGTCGGGAACCTCGGGATCGGCCTGCTGAAACCCGGGCTCCTCGTGTCGAGCGAGATCCTGAACATGATGGACACGTACTTCCGGATCATCAACATCGACAACGCGCCGTGCATCTACGGGATCCGGCCCCGCACGACGATCTACGCGATCAGTCCGGACCCGGAGAAGGGCGCGCCGCACGCCATCCTGACCCCGATGGTGTGAGGGACCGGCCCGCCCGCTAGCGGGCGAGGCCGAGGGCGACGACCCCGACGAGGTAGAGCGCGACCGCGGGGACGAACGTCATCACGAGGTCGTCGTCGAACCATCCGTACTTCGGCCGCTCCGCCGCCACTCCGAGCGCCGCGGCGAGGACCGCGAGCGGCACCGCGTCGAGCGCTGGCCAGCCGCCGAGGACGGCGAGGCCGAGGAACGCGAGCCCGGCGTACACCGCGAGGGGGGCCGCCGGGTACCACCCACGGGCCGTCGCGCTCAGTCGAAGCTCTCCGGCCAGCGGGTCGACGAACGCCGTCCCGAGGACGACCGCCGCCCCGATCGGCTCGGGGAAGAGGACGACCGCGCCGACGAGGGCGATCGCGTAGAACACGTAGCTGCCGACGCGCTTCGACTCGTACGGCCGGATCGTCGGGAGCTCGAGGGCCACCGCGTGGCGGAGGACCTCGAGCAGGAGGATCGCGGCGAGCGCGGCGAGCAGGACGTCGAGCTTGGGCAGGACGAGGAAGAACCCGTTCGGGAGCGGGTAATAGACGAGGATGGCCGCCCCCGCGGCGTGGAGGATCCGCCGCCAGGCGCGGTCCCCCGCCTCGAACCCTCCTCCGAGACGGGCCCCGAGCCACCGGCGGAAACGCCCCTCCGAGTGGAGCTTCACCCCCATGCGGGGCCGAGGAGGGCGCGTTCGGACTATCAAGCTGCGGGCCGCGCCCGAGAAAGGTTTTCTCCCGCCCGGCCTCGCTCCCGGGCGTGAAGGTCACGGTGCTGGTCGGAAGCAAGTCGGATCTCGAGATCGCCGAGAAGGTTCGCAGCCGGCTCACCGCCTTCCACGTCCCGTGCGACGTCCAGGTCGCGAGCGCGCACCGGACCCCGGAGAAGGTCGACCGGCTCGTGCAGGACCCCGAGACCGACGTCTTCGTCGCGATGGCCGGGCTTTCCGCGGCCCTTCCGGGGGTCGTCGCCGCGCGCACCCTGAAGCCGGTGATCGGCGTCCCGCTCCACCGGGGTCTCGGCCTCGACAGCCTCCTCTCCGTGGTCCAGATGCCGCCCGGCATCCCCGTCGCGTCGGTCGGCCTCGATGCCGCCGAGAACGCGGCCCTCCTCGCGACGGCGATCCTCGCCCTCAAGTACCCCGAGCTCGAGGAAGCGTTGCGCGGCTACCGCGCCCAGTGGCGTGAGGAGCCGCCCCCGGCGCCGGGGAGCGCGCCGTGATCGATCCGGCGGCGTTCTGCGAGGAAGCGGTCGCGCGCCTCCGCCACGACGTGCCCGGCAAGGTGATCGTCGCGGCGTCGGGCGGTATCGACAGCACCACGGCGGCGCTCCTCACGGAGCAGGCGCTCGGCGACCGCGCCCGCTCGATCTTCGTCGACACCGGCCTCCTCCGCGCGGGCGAGGTCGCGCGGGTCTCCGAGTTCTTCCGGGCGAGCGGCCTCACCTTCGAGGTCGTACCGGCCGCCGAACGATTCCTGAAGGTCCTTGACGGGGTCGCCGACCCTGAGGAGAAGCGCCGACGGATCGGGGAGACGTTCATCCGGCTCTTCGAAGCGGAGGCCGACCGGTTCGGCACCGATCGCCTCGTCCAGGGGACGATCGCGCCCGACTGGATCGAGAGCGGTGGCGCGCTCCGCGACACGATCAAGACGCACCACAACGTCGGCGGCCTCCCGAAGGACATGCGCCTCAAGCTCGTCGAGCCGCTCCGGGACCTCTACAAGGACGAGGTGCGGGCGGTCGCCCGCCACCTCGGAATCCCCGCGGCGGAGCGCCAGCCGTTCCCGGGGCCCGGGCTCGCGGTGCGGGTCAGCGGCCCCGTGACCGCCGACCGCGTCCGCCAGGTGCGGGTCGCGAACGCGATCGTGGAGGAGGAGGTCGAGCGCGCGGTCGCCGCCGGGACCCTCGGGCGTCCCTGGCAGTACTTCGCGGTCCTCCTCCCGGTCCGGACGGTCGGGGTGACGGGCGACAACCGCGTCCACGGGGCGGCCGTGAGCGTCCGCATCGTCGAGTCGGTCGATGCGATGACCGCGACCGCGATGGAGGTCCCGCGCGCCCTGCTCGCCCGGATCTCCGAGCGGATCACGCGCGAGCTCACGGGCGAGGTCGTGCGGGTCCTCTACGACGTGACGGACAAGCCGCCCGCGACGATCGAGTGGGAATGACGGCCCGCCCGGGGGCCCGTCCTCGAAGAGCCTATGTAGGCTCCCGCCACGACTGGGGGCTCGCATGACCCCGCCCCCGTCCTCGACCGGCAAGCGCCGCGTGGAGCTCCCCGAGGACGTCGTCCTGGGCCTCGAGGACCGGATGAAGGGATCGTCGTTCGAGTCGGTCGACGTCTTCATCGCGTTCGTCCTCGCGCGCCTGCTCGAATCCCCGGGACCGGGGGCCTTCAGCGAGGAGGACGAGCGGCTCCTCAAGGAGCGGCTCCGGTCCCTCGGCTACATCGATTGATCCCCGGCGGAGCCGACAACGACTAATCGGGGCCGCGACCTTCGCTCCCCGTGCTCAGTTGTCCCTTCTGCGGCATCCCCGAGACCGAGCGGCTCGAGATCGACGGGGCGCGCTACGTCCTCTTTCCCTGCATGTTCACTCCGAAGGTCGAGGAAGGGCTCACTGACGCCGAGATCGCCGAGCGGCTCGCTCGGCTCGTCGGGCCGGACCGGTCCGCGTACTTCCGCCGCACCTGCGACGCCCTCCACGTGTACGTGACGAAGGGGGAGGGCGCCCGGGTGCTGACCGGCCGGGACCCCGAGGTCCCGCCGCCGGCGAGCGCTCACGACGTGCCGTAGCGTGCGGTGAACCGCTGCGAGACGATCGCCGCGATCCACACGAGCTCCGCCCCGCTCACGCTGATGAAGGTGACGCCGAGCGCGGCCACGAAGAACAGGGGCACGATGGCCCCCCGCCGTCGGAAGTACCGGACGATGCGGGGATCGAGCTTTGGATCCGTGAGGTGGGTGTGCGTCGCGTACCACCAGATCCCGCCGAGGGTGAACCCGCAGCTCGCCTGGATCGCGGAGAAGAGCCCGACCGCGGTCTGGGTGTCGTCGTAGTGGGTGTAGACGCTCAGGACGAACGGCATCACCGCGATCTGCATGAGCAGGATGAGGTTCAGCCAGATCAGCACCGTGTCGTAGCGCTCGATGAACCGGAAGGTCCGGTGGTGGTTCACCCACCAGAGCGCGATCATGACGAACGCGAAGACGTAGCCGACGAAGATCGTCCAGTCCCCCTGGAGCACGCTCGCGAGCTTGCCCGAGACCGCCGAGTTCGGCGTGCCGCCCGGCAGGCTCAGCGCGGGGACGGCGAGGGAAAGGGCGAGGAGCGTGAGGGCGAAGGCGAAGACCCCGTCGCTCAGGGAGATGATCCGGCTGAGGTCGGTGCCCGGTGGCTCGCGCCCCTGGAACGAGGTCGACGGAGCCGGGGGCTTCGATCCCGCTCGTTCGTCCTCGTACACGCCGAGAACCCGAGCGGTCGCCCTATTTGGAACCTCGGGTCGGGCGACGGCGCGGCGTCGCGGACAGGTCCTCCGCGTCGGCCTCGATCTCGATCAGCATCTCGGGGTCGACGAGCGCGCGCACCTCGACCAGGGTCATCGCGGGCCGGACCGGACGGAACCGCTCGGAGAGCGCCCGTGCGATCTCGTCGAACTTCCCGAGATCGGTGGTGAACATGCGCAGGCGCACGATCGCCTCCCGCGAGCTCCCGAGCGCCGAAAGGGCGCGCTCGATGTTGTCGAGGGTCTGTACGGTCTGGCGGTACGCATCGCCCGCGCCGACGATCGACCCGTCGGGGGCGGTCGCGGTCGTCCCCGAGACGTGCACGTGCGAGCCGACCCGCACCGCGCGCGAGTAGCCGACGCGCGGCTCCCACGGCGTCCCGCTGGAGTAGCGGGTCCGCTCGAGCCGGGCCGCGGCGGCCCCGCTACGCGACCGCCGGCGGACGGATCTTCGCGATCGCGCCATCGGTCGACACGAGGTGGCGGTCGAGCCCGAGCTCCTCGGGGGAGGCGCCGAACGCGAGCCCCACGACCTGCGGAAGGTGGAAGACCGGCAGGTCGAGCGGATGGCCGACCGCCCGGGCCGCCTTGTTCTGGTAGGAGTCGAGCGAGATGTGGCAGAGCGGGCACGGCGTCGCCATCGCGTCGGCCCCGTGAGCCTTCGCGTCGTCGATCTGGCGGCCGGCGATCTTCATCGCGGTCGGCTCCTTGACGAACTGGATCGGGAAGCCGCAGCACATGACCCGGCCCCGGTAGTAGACGGGGGTCGCGCCGAGCGCCGAGAGGAGGTCCTCGAACGCGTGGGGCTCCTCGGGGCTCTCCCACTGGAGCTCGTCCGCCGGGCGCAGCAGGTGGCAGCCGTAGAACGCGCCGACCTTGAGGCCCCCGAGCGGGCGGCGGACCCGGGCCTTGATCGTCTCGAGCCCGACGTCCTCGGTGAGCACGCGGAGGAGGTGCTTGACCTTCACCGTCCCGTGGTACTGGATGCCGAGCGGCTTCAACGCCGCATCGACCCGGGCCTTCACCTTCGCGTCGCCGAGCCTCAGGTTCGCGAGGCTGAGCATCCCCTGACAGGTCGAGCAGATCGTCAGGATGTCGAGTCCGGCCTTCTCCGCGATCGCGAGGTTGCGGGCGTTCAGCGCGACGTTCAGCACCTCGTTCGCCTCATCGACGAACCCCGAACCGCAGCAGGAGAAGTTCGCGAAGTCGACGAGCTCGATCCCGAGCGCCTTCGCGACCCAGCGGGTGGCCATGTCGAGCTCGCGTCCGGACTCCTGGGCGACGCAGCCGGGATAGTAGGCGAGCTTCATTTCGCGCCTCCCTCCGCTTCGGGCCGATCGAGCGCCGCGTAGATCCCCTCGACCTCTTCGACGCCGGGGATCGGGTGGGGCTTCTTGAGGAGCTCCGGCTTCTTGCGATAGATCTTGATCCCCTGGCCGAGCTGGCCCATCATCCCCGACACTCCGTAGGTCTTGCGGACGAGGAGCATCTCGTCGAGCAGGCCCCGATCGCGGATGCTCTCCTTGAACCCGACCGCGTGGCGCGATCCGAACTCGGTCGCCCCCTGGGCGCCGATCGCGAGCTCCTTGAGGTCGCGGATCCGTTCACTCGGGCGCACGTCCTTCGGGCAGGCCTCGGTGCACAGGTGGCACCGCAGGCACAGCCAGAGCCCGTCCGGCTGGATCCGCACGAGCCGGTCCTGAGCGGCCGTGTCGCGCGGATCGACGACGAACCGGTACAGCTTCGCGAGGGCCATCGGTCCCGGGAACGCGGGATCCGCCTCGACGGCCGGGCACGCCGAATAGCAGGCGGCGCAGGCGATGCAGCGGGGGGTCTCCTTGAACCGGTCGACCTGCTCCGGGCTCATCGGGTTCTCGCGGCCCTTCGGCATCGGGCGGCGCGGGTCGAGAATGAGGTGGGGCTGGATCCGGTCGTAGTTCCGCCAGAACGGCTTCTGGTCGACCACGAGGTCGCGGACCACCGGCATGTTCCGCATCGGCTCGACGACGATGCGGCCGTGGCGGGCGATCTCGGGGCCGATCTGCGTCTGGCAGGCGAGCCGGCTCTTCGAGTTCACCTGCATCGCGCAGGAGCCGCAGATCGCGCTCCGGCAGGAGTACTTCAGGGTGAGCGTCGGATCGAGCTCGGCCCGAATCCTGAGGAGTCCCGTAAGCACCGGGGTGTGCGGGGTGAGCTCGAGGGTGTACCGCTGGTACCGGGCCGGCTCGGCCCGCGAGGGATCGTGGCGGTACACATCGAACGTAGCGGAGATCGTGCCTTCGGTCATCAGTACACCCGCTCCTTCGGTTCCCACCGAGTGAACCCGACCGCCGCGTAGGAGAGCTGCGGTCCCTCGGGCCCCCGTTTCGCGAGCGTGTGCTTCATCCACTTCGCGTCGTCCCGCTTCGGGTAGTCCGTGCGCGAGTGGGCCCCGCGGCTCTCGGTGCGGGCGTACGCGCCCACGATGATCACCTCGGCGAGATCGAGCATGTGACCGGTCTCGATCGCGTCGATCAGGTTCATGTTGAACACCTTCGACTGATCGACGACGCGCACCCGGTCGAAGCGCTCGCGCACCGCGCGCAGCTGCTTCAGCCCTTCGAGGAGGTCTCCCTCGTTCCGGTAGACCCCGACATACCGCTCCATGATCCGCTGCATCTCGGTGCGGAGCGTCGACGGGTCCTCGCCCTCCCCGCGGGCCATCCAGCCCCGAAGCGGGGCGACCGCGGGCTCGAGATCGGACTCGTGCAGGGCGGGCTTGGCGGCGCTCGCGGCGAAGGCGGCGGCGGCGACCCCCGCCTCCTTCCCGAAGACGAGGGTCTCGAGGAGCGAGTTGCCGCCGAGGCGGTTCGCTCCGTGGATCGAGACGCAGGCGCACTCCCCGGCGGCGAAGAGGCCGGGCACGTTGGTCGCGCCGTGGATGTCGGTCCCGACGCCCCCCATCATGTAGTGCTGGGCCGGGTAGACCGGGATCGGCTCCGTGACCGGATCGATCCCCGCGAAGTTCCGGCAGAAGTCGCAGATCTCCTGGAGCCGACTCTCCACCTTCTCCTTGCCGAGGTGCATCAGCTCGAGATGCACGTACCCGCCGTACGGGCCGGTGAACCCCCGGCCCTCGAGGACCTCGGTCACGATCGCTCGAGAGACGACGTCGCGCGAGGCGAGCTCAAGGACGTGGGGCGCGTACTGGCTCATGAACCGGTCGCCGCTCGCGTTCTTCAGGTACCCGCCCTCGCCCCGCGCCCCCTCCGTGATCAGGATGCTCGTTTCGAGGAGGGCGGTCGGGTGGAACTGGACGAACTCCATGTCCTTGAGGTAGCCCCCGGCGGAGTACGCGGCGGCCACGCCGTCCCCCGTGCAGCTGTGCGCGTTCGTCGTTCGGCCGTAGATCCGCCCGGCGGGCCCGGTGGCGAGGACGATCGCCTTCGCGGCGATCTCCTGGAACTCCCCGCCCTTCCGATCGAGGGCGACGAGGCCCTGCACCCGGCCGTCGCGCACCACGAGATCGATGAGGTCCCATTCGTCGTAGAGGGTGAATCGCTCGGTGCCGAGCCGCTCCCAGAGCGCCTGCAGCAGGGCGAGGCCGGTGCGGTCGGCCGCGTAGATCGTGCGCGGGAATCCCGCGCCGCCGAACGGCCGGCGGGCGAGCGAACCGTCCGGGCCCCGGCTGAAGATGGTGCCGAAGTGTTCCATCTCGACGACCGTCGGACCCGCCTCGCGGCAGAAGAACTCGATCGCGTCCTGGTCGCCGAGGTAGTCGGACCCCTTCACCGTGTCGTAGATGTGGGTGTCGACGGAGTCCTCCGCCCCGACCGCGGCGTTGATGCCCCCCTGCGCGGCGCCGGAGTGCGACCGCAGGGGGTGGAGCTTCGTGACGATCGCCACGTCCCTCCCCGCTTCGACGGCGGCGAGGGCCGCGCGCTGTCCGGCGAGACCGGCACCGACCACGACGACGTCGTGCTGCTGCATGGAACGAGGGCCCGAGGCCGCTCGAGGGTTAAGCGGTGACGCCCCGAGCGCTCGCCCGGCGTGGTCCCAACAGACCCGAAGGGGACCACGAGGTGCGGTTCGGTTCCTCGGTGGTCCCTTCGTAATCGCCGCGTGAGCCCTTATATAGCGAACCCGAGTCGGGCGGGCCATCTCGACAACCGGAGATCATCGCATGCAGGGAGCTGGGGCGATCAGCGCGATCGATGAGGAGCGCCTGCTCAAGGGAACGACGACCATCGGACTCGTCGGCAAGGACGGCGTGGTCCTCGCGACCGAGCGCCGGGCCACCGCCGGGACCCTGATCTCGAACAAGCAGACCCAGAAGCTGTTCAAGATCGACCAAAACGTCGGGATCACGATCGCGGGACTCGTGGGCGACGCCCAGGTCCTCGCCCGGTACCTGAAGGCGGAGGTCGCGCTCTACCGGCTGCGGCGGAACGCCCCGCTGAGCGCGGAGGGGGCGGCCACCCTCCTCGCCAACATCCTTTCGGGGAACCGGTTCTACCCGTACTACGCCTGGCTCATCCTAGGCGGCGTCGACGCGAAGGGCGGCCACATCTTCTCGGTCGATCCGGCCGGCGGCTGCATCGAGGACCGGTTCGTATCGGTCGGATCCGGTTCGACCTTCGCCTACGGTCTCCTCGAAGAGGGGTACTCGCGGGACATGAGCACCGCCGACGGGGTCGATCTCGCCCTCCGGGGGCTCACGGCGGCGATGAAGCGCGACAGCGCGAGCGGGGACGGGTACCTCGTCCACGTCATTTCGCCCAAGGAGTACCGGGAGCTCACGGACGACGAAATTAATAAACGTCTGAAGGCCCTCAAGATTCCGTTGCCTCCGGCCCTGCCCTAAGAAGTTCGGCCGGTCGCACCCGAACCCTTTCCACGGAACCTCTTCCCACGTACATGAGTTTCGACTCGCTCATAGCGCAAACCCGGGAAGCCCTCAAGGAAGTGCTCCCGGAAACGATCGAGGTCACCGACATCGAGCTTGAGGGCCCGCACATCGTCCTGTACACGAAGCAGCTCGACTCGTTCCTCTCGGGCGGCGACCTCCTCCGGCAGGTCGCCCAGCGCCTCCACCGCCGGGTCGTGGTCCGCTCCGACCCCGAGACCCTGATCGACCCCAAGGAGGCGGAGAAGCTGATCCGCGAGACGATCCCGCCCGAGGCGGAGATCAACCAGCTGTTCTTCGAACCCGAGACCGGCGAGGTCACGATCGAGGCCGCGAACCCGGGGGCGGCGATCGGCCGAGGCGGCTCGGTCCTCAACGACCTGAAGCGCCGGATCGGCTGGGTGCCGACGGTCGTCCGGACCCCCCCGATCCCCTCGAAGACGGTCGAGGAGGTCCGGGTCCACTTGAGGAACTCCTTCGACGACCGCCGCTCGTTCCTGAAGAAGGTCGGCATCCGGATCGCCCGCGACCCGCTCCCCGAGAAGCTATGGGCGCGGAACACGGCGCTCGGGGGGTACCGGGAGGTCGGCCGGAGCGCTCACCTGTTGACGACCCAGAACTCGAAGGTCCTCATCGACTGTGGGATCGATCCGGGCTCCGATCGTACCCCGTTCTTCAACGCCCCCGAGCTCCTCCCCCTCGACTCGCTCGACGCCGTGGTCGTGACGCACGCCCACCTCGACCACTGCGGGCTCGTCCCGGTGCTCCTCAAGTACGGGTACAAGGGCCCGATCTACTGCACCGCCCCGACGCGCGACCTGATGACGCTCATGCTGCTCGACGCGATCAAGGTCGTCAACCAGGAGGCCCGACGGGGCCTCTACGACTCCTCCCACGTCCGCGACCTCGTCACGCGCACGATCCCGCTTCGCTGGGGCGAGACCACCGATGTGGCGCCCGACATCCGGCTCACGATGCACAACGCGGGCCACATCCTCGGCTCGTCGATCTGCCACTTCCACCTGGGCGAGGGAGACCACAACCTCGCCTACTCCGGGGACATCAAGTTCGAGCGCAGCTGGCTGTTCAACCCGGCGACGAACCGCTTCCCGCGCCTCGAGACCCTCGTGCTCGAGTCGACGTACGGCGGCTACCGCGACGTGCAGCCGAGCCGCCAGCAGGCGACCGAGGAGTTCACGAGCCTCGCGACCAAGATCGTCTCGCGCGGCGGGCATCTCATCGTGCCCGTCTTCGCGGTCGGGCGGTCGCAGGAGGTGATGCTGGTCCTGGAGGAGCGGATGCGCGAAGGGAAGATCCCCCGCGTTCCCGTCTATCTCGACGGAATGATCTTCGAGGCGACCGCGATCCACACGGCGTACCCCGAGTTCCTGAACAGCCAGCTGCGCACGCAGATCTTCCAGCAGGGCGACAACCCGTTCCTCTCCGACGTCTTCCGCCGCGTCGACTCCTCGCAGATGCGCAACGGCATCCTCGACTCGAAGGAGCCGTGCATCGCCCTCGCGACCTCGGGGATGATGAGCGGCGGTCCGGTGATGGAGTACTTCCGGGCCTGGGCCCCCGACGAGAAGAACGGTCTCCTGTTCGTCGGCTACCAGGCGGAGGGCACCTTCGGAAAGCGGTTGCAGCGGGGCCTGTCGGAGGCCACCTTCCTGGACGGCCCGCGCCAGGCGGCGGTCCCCGTCCGGCTCGACATCGCGACCATCGAGGGGTTCAGCGGCCACTCCGATCGGGTGCAGTTGATGAACTACGTGGCGTCCTTGGATCCCCGGCCCCAGCGCATCATCCTGAACCACGGGGAGGAGTCGAAGACCGTCGACCTCTCTTCGAGCCTCCATAAGCGGTTCAACGTCGACTCCCGAGCGCCGTTCAACCTCGAGGCGATCCGGCTGCTGTAGGACCCGGCCCCGGGCCCGGCCCGACGGTGGGACCAGAGGTCTGCCCGGAGAGGGATCGACCCGGAGCTCCACCCGAGACCGGTCCGTCGTCGAGGAGGTTCCCGGTCCTCCTTCGCCTACTCGATGAGGTCCGCGGTCGTCTCCGCGAGCACCTGCGCGCGACGGGCGATGCGGACCGCCTTGTTCTTGTCGCGCACGATCTCCGCGAGTCGGTCGATCGGCGCTTCGGCGATCGCCTTCACGTCGAGGAACCCGGCGGCGACCAAGCGGTCCACGATCTTGTCCGACAGCGACAACGCCGTCCGCAGCGTCCGCCGCTGGTCCTCTTGCCGGGCGATCTCCTTGGACTCCTGCTCGCTCGTGACCCGGCCGTCCCGGATGGTAAAGGTGCGGTCGCAGAGCGGGAGGATCCGGCTCGAGTGGGTGACGATGACCACGGTCGTGCCCTTCTTCTTGTTGAGATCGTCGAGGAGGTGCAGCACCGTGTCGCCCGACGTGGTGTCGAGATTCCCCGTCGGCTCGTCGGCGAGGATGATCGACGGTTCGTTCGCGAGGGCGCGCGCGATGGCCACCCGTTGCGCCTCGCCTCCGCTCAGCTTGGACGGTCGGGCGTCCGCCCGCTCCTCCATCCCCACCTCCTCGAGCAACCCCATCGCTCGCTTCCGACGGTCGGCGGCCGGCACGCGGAGGATCTCCATCGGCAGCGCCACGTTCTCGCGGGCGGTGAGGTTCGGAATCAAGTGGTAGGCCTGGAAGACGAACCCGATCGTCCGCGCCCGATAGTCGGTGAGCTGGAGCTCGGACATCTCGGTCAGCTCCTCGCCGTCGACCAGGACCGCGCCCGACGTCGGTACATCGAGCGCGCCGATCATGTGCAACAGGGTCGTCTTTCCGCTGCCGCTCGGTCCCTTGATCGCCACCATCGCGCCACGCGAGATGGAGAGGTTCACCCCGCGCAGCGCCTCGATCGGGGGCTTGCCCCGGGCCCGGAACTCCTTCTTCACGTCGGTCAACGCGATGACCGGGGACGGGGCCTCACTCATACCGGAGCGCCTCCGCCGGGCGGAGCCGAACCGCGCGAACGATCGGGTACAGGGCTCCGAGGACCCCGAGGCCGACCGCGAGCACGAACGTGGCGGCGATCAGCTCCGGGGAGGCGGACAGCGACAAGGACGGGCCGAAGAACAGGAACCGACCCCCGCCTCCCGGTCCCGCTCCGCCGCCCTGCTCCAACACCAGCTGGCCGATGGTGGGGGACAAGAGTTCCGCGAGGCCCACCCCGATCCCGAACCCCACCACCGCGAACACCATCGACTCGGTCAGGAACTGGGTCACGACGGTGTCGTTGCGGAACCCGATCGCCTTCATCACGCCGATCTCCTTCGTCCGCTCGCGCGTGGCCAGGACCATCACGAAGACCATCACCGCGGCCCCGGTGATCAGCGCCAGGTACAGCCCGGTCTGGCTGCTATCGTAGATGCTGTTGAGTGAGCTCTGGATCTCGCTCGCGATCGAGGAGAGCGGTACCACGTCGTACCCGTCGCCGACCTCGTTCTGGAGGGTCGACGTCACGCTGTCCACGTCGCCCGCGCTGTTGGCTGTCACGTAGATTTCTCGGAGGTCGCTCGTCCCCGCGATCGCCTGTCCGGTGGACAAGGGGACGACGACGCTCGACGAAGCGAACGACTGTCCCGTGGAATAGATCCCCACGACCGTGAGCGTCGTTCCGTTGAACTGGATGGTGCTCCCGAGGGTCACGGAATTGTCGCTCGCGTACGTGCTCCCCACCTCGGCCACCATCGACGAGCTGTCGCCCGAGTTGAGGGCCCGACCCGACACCACCGTGGGGTTGACCTCCGTCCCCACCACGAGCGGGGACCCGGGATCCTCGCCGTAGACGATGGTGGGGAACGAGGTCGGCGGACCCCCGCCCGACCCGGGGCTGAAAGTGCCGTTCGTGTATTGGACCACGGGCTGGATGAACGCGGCACCCGGGGTGCCCTGGACCTCGGACACCACGCTGGGGCTCATCGTGTTCCCTCCCCCGAAGAAGAATCCTCCGCCTCCGGACTCCCCCGCCGGAGTGATCGTGATCAGGGTCGCCGCGTCGGCCGAGAGGAAGTTCGTTCGGCCGGAGATCGAGTTGCTCACCAGCGTCATGGTGAGAAAGATCGCGATGCAGAACCCGATGATCACGACCACGGCGACGGTCCGTGCCGGCTTGCGGACGACGTTCAGGACCGCTCGTTGCGCGACGCCCACCGAGGCTCCCCGGGCGGCGAGCCGGGGGGTGTTATTTATCGGTTTCACGACGCCGCGAGGCGTCGCTTCGCACCCCGGTCGACGTTCGAAGAACAAATCGATAGACGAAAGACTTTATAGACCGCACGGGCTCGAAGGCCTCAAGCCCTGCGTCTCCTGTAGGGTGACACGATGTCCACGACCTCCCGTCGCTTTCTGGTGCTGGGCCTCGACGGGGGTACGTTCGACCTGCTCGACCCGCTCATGCGGGCCGGCGAGCTCCCGTTCCTCCGCTCGCTCGTCCAGAGCGGCGTGCGGGCCCCGCTGACGTCGGTCTATCCGGCCAAGACGATCCCGGCCTGGTACTCGTTCGCGACGGGCAAGGACCCGGGCGAGCTCGGGATCTTCGGCTTCACCGAGCCCGAAGGCGCGCCCGGCCACTCGAAGATCGTCCAGACGTTCCGGCCGTCGGACGCGATCTGGGACCGGCTCTCGCGCATCGGGCGGAAGGTCGGCGTGCTCAACCTGCCCCTCCGCTCCGGTTACCCCCTTCACGGATTCGTCGTCCCGGGCTTCTTCAGCGAGGCCGGCGACACGTTCCCCCGGGAGATCCGCAGCGAGATCGAGGGAGCCCTCGGCTGCCCGTATCCGGGTGAGCTGCCCGTGTACCGCGAGTCCGACCGCAAGCCCTGGATGGACGCCGCGACGCGCGCGGTCGTCCAGCGGGGCCGGGCCGCCTCGGCGCTGATCGAGCACTACCGGCCCGAGTTCCTCTTCGTGCTCTTCCGCGAGACCGACCGGATCGAGCACCAGCACTGGAACGAGCTCGCCCGCACCCCGTCCGAGATCCCCCACGACCTCCTCGAGTTCTGGCGCACGGTCGACGCGGCGTGCCGCGAGGTCGACACCTCGTTCCGGTCCGCCGGCGGTCCCGCGATCACGCTCGTGCTGAGCGACCACGGCCACGGGCCGGTCCGCTCCGACTTCCTGACGAACCGCTGGCTCGAGCAGGAGAAGTTCCTCGTCTTCAAGGACGGGGACGGCCTCGGCGGCCGGGATCTGTTCGCCCGGCTCATCCTGTTCAGCCAGCGCTTCGAGGCGGGCCGCCGGCTCGGAAAGCCGGTCGCCGATCTGCTCCGCTGGCGGCACACCCAGGCGATCTCGCGCCTCGTGAGCGGCCCGACCTCCTTCGAGCAGATGGCGGACCGCATCGACTGGGAGCGCACGACCGCCTTCTCCTACCCCGTCCCCGAGGGGATCTACCTCAACCCGCGCAACCCCTCGCTGACGCCCGAACGCCGGGCCGAGGTGCTCCGCGAGCTCACGGCCCGCCTCGAGGCGTACCCCGAAGCGAAGATCGAGGTGTTCAACCCCCGCGAGATCTACCACGGCCGCAACCTCGAGCGGGCCCCGGCGCTCCTGATCCGGGTCGACGGGATGACCACCGAGCCGTGGATGGACTTCCGCTACCCCACGCCGCTGATCCGCGATCGGCCGGAGTTCTTCTACGGGTCGGGCACGCACCGGATGGACGGGATCCTGATCGCTTCGGGTGACGGGGTCGAGCGCGGGGCCCTGAACGGTTCCCTCAACCTGATCGACGTCGCGCCGACGATCCTCGAGGGGATGGGCCTCGAGCCGCCGGCCGAGATGTCGGGCCGCTCCTTCGGCGCCCGGCTCGGGCTCTCGGCCTAGGGCCGCGGGACGAGCGGAACGCTTTTCGACTCCCTCCCCTAAAACCGCCGGATGCGCTCCCGCTCGGTCGACGTGGTCGCCGACGGCCCCCCGTCGGCCGACCCGTACGACCCCGCCGCCCCGGCTTGGGCCCTCGCGGGCGCGTTCGCCGCCCGGGGGGCGACGGTCCGGGTCCTCCATCCGACCGGCCCGAACCCGACGGCCACTCCCGAGGGCGTGACGAGCGTTCCGCTCGAGCCGCCCCACCGTCACCCGGGGGCCGCCATCGAACCGGCGGAGCTCGCCCGCGCGGCCGGCCACCGGATCGCCCCGGGGGCGGAGCTCGTCGTGCGCGACCCCTCCGGTCTCGGCCCGCTCGGCGTCGCCCGGAAATCGAGCGGGCCCCCGACGATCGTCGGGCTCGTCCGCCGCGTCGAGCTCGCCGCGTTCGATCGAGAGCGCTCCGGCCGCCCGCCGGTCGGGTTCGTCGACCGGATCGACACGTGGCGCGACCGTCGCTCGGTCCGTCGGCTCGAGCGGCTCGCCCTCGCGGAGGCGGACCGGCTGTTCTGCGATGAGGCCGGCCTCGCGACCTCGATCGCGAAGGAGTACGCCGTCCCCGAACGGAAGATCCGTCCGGTGCCGACCGCGGTCGCCCTCCCGCCCGGCCTACCCAGCCGGGAGGCGGCCCGCGCGCGGTTCAAGCTCCCGCTCGACGTCCCGGTGGTGGTCGCCCCGGCCGCGGTCGACCGGGCCGAGCTCGCGGGGATCGACCGGGCCCGCGAGGCGTTCCGGCGCGTCCGCTCCCTCTTCGTGGGCGTGCGTCTCGTGATCGTCGGCGCGGGGGCCCCGGTCGAGCCCGGAGTCCAGGCGCACCCGGAGCGGGACCTCGCCACGTTCGCGAGCGCTCTCGTGGCCGGCGACGTCGCGCTCCTCCTGGGCCGGATCCCCGGGTTCGACCCGGGGGTCGCGCTCGCCCAGGCGACCGGCTGTCCCGTGCTCGCGCTGCCGGGGGCCCCGTTCCCGAGCCCGCCCGGCGAAGCGGCACGGATCGCCCCGAGCGACGACGCGGGCGACGTGGCGAGCGTCCTCGCGGAGCTCCTGGCGGACCCCGCGCTCCGACGGACGATCGCGGGCGCCGGGCGCGAGTACTCGGTCCAGTTCGCCCCCGAACGGGTCGCCGAACAGATCGAGTCCGGGGCGTCGCGACGGGCCGGCTAAGGGGGCGGGGCGTCGTTCGGGGGCTCGTCGAGCCGCCATTCGGCGAAGCCGCGACCTCCCGACGCGCGGCGCACCTCGCGCACCACGCCGTCCCAGGGGAGACCGGCCGGGAGGTCGCCGGTCTCGAGCGCCTCGAGGATCGCCCGGAAGCGGGCCTTGAGGTCGGCGAACGGGTCCTCCTGACCCTCGGTGACCCACGGCCGGGCCTCGCGCACCACCTCCACCCGCCCGTCCTCCACGAACCAGACGCCCACCGGTGCCGCCCGTCCGCGCGCCGTCCGGTCGGCCAGCCGCTGCGCCGACCGCGCCCCGGCGAGAGCGACCGCGCACCAGTCCGCCCACGCGCGTCGCTTCAGGGCCTGCCCGAGGACGGCCCGGGCGTCCGACACCTTCGCCTCCACGAGGCCCACCTCGTCCCCTCGCCGGGCGACGAGGTCGAAGTAGTCGATCCCGTCGAGGTTGACCCGGACCCGGTAGCCGAGCCCGCGCAGATGGTCCGCGACCGCGCCGACGATCTCGGCCTCGCTCGGCCGGGCCCGCGACGACCGCCGGGGCGCCGTCATGTTCCCGATCGGAGGAACCAGCGGTCGAGCCGGGAGCGGGGGATCCGCAATAGGATCGGCCGACCGTGCGGACACGCGTAGGCCGCCTCGGGCAGCGCGTAGAGCGCCGCGAGGACCCCGGCAAACTCCTCGCGCGCGACCGGGTCCCCGGCCCGGATCGCCGCGTGGCACGCGATCGTCGCCGTCGTCCGTTCCGCGAGGCCATCGGGGACCGTCGGGCGTCCTCCCTCGGAGAGTTCGTCGAGGAGCTCGGCGACCGCCGCCGCGGGGGCCCGCCGGCCCCGGAACGTCGGCACCGCGCGCACCCGGTGCTCGTCGGGGCCGAACGGCTCGATCTCGAAGCCGGCGGAACGGACCTCCTCCGCGTGCGCGTCGAGCGCGGATCGCTGCGCGCCCGCGAGGCGGACCACGATCGGATCGACGAGCTCCTGCCGGGCGAGCGACCCGGACCGGCGGAGACGTTCATAGAGGACCCGTTCGCTCGCCGCGTGCTGGTCGATCAGCACGAGGTCGTCCCCCGACACCGCCACCCAGTAGAGCTCGTCGAGGCAGCCCAGCAGCGAGAGCCCCGGATGGCCGGTCGCCGCCGGCACCCCGGTCGGCGCGGGGAGCTCCGTCCCGCTCCCGAGCCTCCGCTGGACCGGTACCGCGCGGGCCACGACGCCCGGGGGCGTCCCGGGCGCCGGGGAGGCCGGACGCGCGCCATCGCGGGGTCCCGCGGGGGCGAGACCCGTGCGCTCGGCGAGGTCGGCGACCTGCGGGGCGGCGAGGAGTCCTTCCCGGACCCGCCGCCGGATCGCCTCCGAAAGCTCCCGTTCCCGGACGAAGCGGACCTCGCGCTTGGTGGGGTGCACGTTCACGTCCACCGCCTCGGGCGCGAGCTCGAGGTGCACGACGCCCACCGGGAACCGGGTCCGCGGCAGGTAGTCGCCGAAGGCGGCGCGCACGGCCTGGGCGATCGGCCGAGACGCGATCGACCGGCCGTTCACCGCGAGGTAGAGCCCCCGCGAGCTCGCGGCGGAGATCGCGGGGCGTCCGATCACCCCGCGAACCCGGCCGCCGGGCACCTCCCCCGTGAGGGCGAAGGACGCGCGAAGGATCTCGGGACCGAGCACCCGGGCCGCCGCGTCGCGCAGGTCCGAGGCGGGCGGGTAGTTGGCGATCTCCCGTCCCTCCGCTTCGATGCGCAGGGCGACGCGCGGCGCCGCGAGGTACAGACGCTCGACCGCCTGCATCAGCTCGACCTGCTCGGCCGGCGGGGATTTCAGGAACTTGCGGCGCGCCGGGGTGTTGAAGAAGAGGTCCTCGACCTCGACCGTCGTCCCCGGGGCCCGGGGCGCGGTGAACCGGCCGACGATCTCCCCGCCGACGACGCTCAAGCCCTCGGCCGCTTCGCGATCCGGGGGGCGGGAGGCGAGGCGAAGCCGCGCGACGCTCGCGATCGCCGCGAGGGCTTCCCCCCGGAACCCGAGGGAGCCGATCCGGTCGATCGGCCCGTCCGGCGGGATCTTGCTGGTCGCGTGGCGCGCGACGGCGAGCTCGAGCTCGTCCGACGGGATCCCGAAGCCGTCGTCGGCGACCTCGAGCCGCTCGAGCCCGCCCTCCTCGATCCGGATCGTGATCGTGCCGGCCTCCGCGTCGATCGCGTTCTCGACGAGCTCCTTGACCACCGACGCCGGCCGTTCGACGACCTCTCCCGCGGCGATCCGCTCGACCGTCGCCGGGTCGAGCCGCCGGATCGGGGGCCGGGCGTCGGGACCGGGCGGCGTCACGGCGGCGGTTCCTCCGGCCGGTGACCGCGGCGGGCCCGATCGGCGAGGTCGCGGAGCTTCGTCGCGGCCTCCTCGGCCGAGAGCCGGTCCACCTCGATCCGGCGGAGCTCCTCCTCGAGGACGGAGCCGTTCTCCCGCGATTCGGTGAGCAGGACCGCCTGCGTGTAGCGGGGCGCCCGGGCCCGCCCGCGGCGGGCGCTCGGAAGCGCGACCCCCTCCGACTCGAGCGCCGTCAACAACCGCTCGGCCTCCTGGAGCACGTCGTCCGGCAGGCCCGCGAGCCGCGCGACGTGCACGCCGTAGCTTCGGTCGGTGCTCCCCGGGACGAGACGGTGCAGGAAGACGATCCCGCCCGCCTCCTCCTTCACCGCGAAGTGGGCGTTCCGGGCCCCCGGTAGCCCTCCGATGAGATCGGTGAGCTGGTGGTAGTGGGTCGCGAGGATCGCCCGGGCGCGCGTGCGGTCGTGAAGGTGGCGGAGCGTCGCCCACGCGATCGCGAGCCCGTCGAACGTACTCGTACCGCGTCCGACCTCGTCGAGGAGGACGAGCGAGCGCTCGTCGCCGGCGCGCAGAATGTCGGCGACCTCCGTCATCTCGACCATGAAGCTCGACTTGCCCCGGCCGATCTCGTCGGTGAACCCCATCCGGGTGAACAGCTTCGTCACGAGCCCGATGCGGGCGAACTTCGCGGGGACGAACGCGCCGGCCTGGGCCAGCACGACGAGGAGGCCCACCTGACGCATGTACGTCGACTTCCCCGACATGTTCGGGCCCGTGAGGACGAGGAGACGCTCCTTCGCCGCATCGAGCTCCGTGTCGTTCGGCACGAACTCCGCCCCGAGCTTCGGTCCGAGGATCGGGTGGCGCCCCTCGCGGACCACGAGGAGCGTGGAGTCGTCCACGATCGGCCGCACGAGACCTTGGGCCCCGGCGAGGTGCGCGAAGGTGGCGAGGACGTCCAGCTCGCCGACCGCGCGGGCGAGCCGGTAGACCGCGGGGACCTCCCGCTCCACCCCCTCGAGGATTTCCTCCCAGGCCGCGCCCTCCGCCCGATGGGCCTCCTCGCGGGCCTCCCGGATCCGGTGCTCGAGGTCCTCGAGCGCCTCGGAGGTGAACCGCTCCGCCTGCGCCACGGTCTGCCGTCGGCGGAAGTGCGGCGGCACGCGAGCGAGGTGGGGTTTCGTGACCTCGAAGTAGTACCCGAAGACCTGGTTGTAGCCGATCTTGAGCGAGCGGATGCCGCTCGCCGCCTGTTCGCGGCGCTCGAGCTCCTGGAGCGCCCTGAGGGCCTCACGCTCGGCCGCGCGCCATCGATCGACCTCGGGGGCGTGCCCCGAGCGGAAGAGGTCCCCGGCGTCCTCCGTCACGGGCAGGGTCTCGGGAAGGGCGGAGCTCAGGCGCTCGAGGAGCCCGGCGGGCGGCGCGAGGGCGTCCGAGAGCCGCTCGAGCCGCGGGCTGATCGTCCCCTCGGCGAGCGTCTCGCGCACCCGCCGGCTCGCCTCGAGGCTCGCGCGGAGGACGCCGAGCTCGGGCGGCCGCACGCGCCGACCCGCGATGCGCGAAGCGATCCGCGCCAGGTCGGCGATCTCGTGGAGCCGGCCCCGGAGCTCGTCGAGGGCCGCCCCGCGGCTTCGGAGCGCCTCGACCGCGTCCTGGCGCTCGAGGATCTCGGCGACCTCGGCGAGCGGGTGGGCGAGCCAGAAGGACAGGGTGCGGCGCCCCGGGGCGGTGACCGTGAAATCGGTGACGTCGAGCAGCGTGGTCCCCTTCGGGTCGTCCGGGTTCATCGGACGGTTGATCTCGAGATGGCGCAGGGTCCGCGGATCGAGGACGAGCCGGCGACGGGTCCCCCCGGGCTCGACGAGCTCCAGATACGGAAGGAGCCGGGGCTGGGTCGACCGGAGGTACGCGGCGAGACGGAGGTCGGCCTCCCCGGCGCCGGGGGCGGCGCCGGCGACGCTCGCGAGCGACCGGGGGAGCTCCGACGGGGCGAGCCCGGGAGGAGCGGGCTCGAGTCGGGCGGAGGGGAACTCGCGGCGGAGGATCGAAGCGAGGCGGGACGGCTCCCCGCGGCCTGCCGCGACATAGAGGATCTCGCGGGGCTGGAACGGGGCCAGGGCAGATACGAGCCCCTCGGGTCCCGGACCGTCGGCGGGTCCGTGGAACCACTCTCCCGTCGTGATGTCGACGACAGCGTACGCGCCGCCCTCGGGCCCCCCCTCCACGAGACTGGCGAGGAAGCTGTGGTCCGGTCCGCCGAGGAGCCGGTCCTCGACGATCGTCCCCGGCGTGACGACCCGGGTGACCTCGCGGCGGACGAGGCCTTTCGCGAACCGCGCGTCCTCGACCTGATCGCAGAGCGCGACCTTGAACCCCTTGCGGACGAGCCGGCCGAGATAGGTCTCGACGGCGTGGTGGGGCACGCCGGCCATCGGGGTCCGCTCGCCCCGAGCGTCCGCCCCGCGGGCCGTCAGCACGACATCGAGCTCCCGGGAAAGGAGACGCGCGTCCTCGCCGAACGTCTCGTAAAAGTCCCCGACGCGGAAGAGGACGAGATGGCCGGGGTAGCGCGCCTTCACGCCCTCGTACTGCTCGAGGAGCGGGGTGACGGCGCTCGCTTCCGACATCGGGACCGGCGCGAGCGGGCCGCGAGATATAATTGCGCGGGAGAGGCCGCGGGACGGCGGCGAGCGCTGAGGGGGAGATTTGAACTCCCGCGGCGTCGCCGCCACCAGCTTTCAAGGCTGGCGCCTTGCCGGACTAGGCTACCTCAGCGCGGGGAGGGAGAGCGGGCCCGGTGGGAATAAATCCTCCCCTGCCCGGGGTCCGCGGGTGGGACGATGCAGGCGCCGGGATGCCCGCGAGGGGCCTTCGGGACCCCTCGATTCGAACCCGGGTAGTCAGCTTGGAAGGCTGACATCCTGCCGCTAGATTACGCCTGCACCGCGAGCCCGCGGACGGGCGCGGACCGACCCCTGCGCCTTATGCTTTTCTTCGGGACGGGCGGCGGGCGGACGCGGGTCGTCCCGCCGGACGAGCTAGTGCCGCTTGCCCCCGACCCGGCCGACGGACGCCGAGAGGTCGACGAGCGCGACCCGTTCGAGCACGAGCCCTTCCCACGCGGACTCGGGCACCGCGGCGCGTTCGGCGGCGTCGATCCCGAGCCGATCGAGCGTGGAGGCCCCCACGGGCCGGGGATAGGCGCCCGGATCCGGCTCGAGCCCGAACCGGCGGACCAGCGCCTCGGGCTCGAGGGGCCGCTCGCTGACGACCACGAACGACTCGGTCGCGTCCGTCACGCCGACCTTCTCGAGGGCCCGGGGGAGCTGGTCGTCGCCCGCGACGTAGAGCGCGAACTCGGCGCCGCGATCGCGCAGGCGGGGCTCGCCGCGGCTCCGGGATCGACCGAGGTGGGCCCAGGCGGAGAGCAGGTGGCGCTCACCGGCGATCGCGCGCGCGTCGAAGAGGGCGGCGAGCGCCTCCGATTCGCGGCCGATGGTCCGGAGCGTCTCGATGAGCGCGGTCGTCGACGGCGCGCCGGGGGACGGTCGACGGGCCCCGAGCGCGCGGAGCGGTCGCTCCCCCTCGGGCGGCAACGGAGGCATTCGCGACCCCGATCACTCCGCGAGGAAGCGGAGAAACTCCTCGCGGGTGCGTGGCTGCAGGGTGTAGTTCTCCGCCCGCTCCCGGCCGATCGTCGAGGTCGGCGTCGTGCCGTAGTCATGGCCCGGAAGGACCACGAGCCCGTCCTCGAGCGCGAGGAGCCGGTGGAGGAGGCTGTCGTACATCTCGGAGGGATCTCCGCCCGGGAGGTCGGTCCGGCCGCACTCGCCGACGAAGAGGGTGTCCCCCGTGGCGACCTGGCCCTCGAACAGATAGAGCACGCTGTCCTTCGTGTGCCCCGGCGTGTGGACGACGCGGAAGCGGAGCCGCCCTGCGGCGAACTCGTCGCCGTCGTCGACGGAGACGTCCTGGTGAAGCGGCGCGACGCGGTGGGCGACGACCTTCGCGCCCGTTCGGTCCCGGACGTCCTGGTTCCCCGCGACGTGGTCCTGGTGGCTGTGGGTGTTGAGGATGTAGCGGACCTTGACTCCCCGCTCGTCGATCCGCTCGAGGACCGGGTCGATCCCGAACGACGGATCGATCACCACCCCGGCTCCGCCGTCCGCCTCGGCGACGAGGTAGGTGAAGTTGAGGTAGGGCCCGATGCGGAACTGGTCGAGGATCACGCCTCCGCCAGTCTGCGGTCGGTATTTGAGCGCCGAGGGGGGCCCTAGCCCGACCCGTTCTCCGCCCCGGCGGTGCGGCGCCCCGTCACCGCGTCGAGCACGACCCGACCCTCAGAGCCTTCGGCGTACCAGTGGGGGACGAACAGGAGGGCGAACGGGCCGACCCGCACGTCCTCGGGCGACGGAGGGATCCGGCGCGTCTCGATGACGAGCGCCCCTCCGTGCTGCTCGGTGTGGTCGACGTGGACCGTGTGGTGGCGCCGGATCGTCTCGATCGCGATCGGCATCGCCTGGGCCTCCGTGAGCTGGGGCGCGAGTCGCTGGTGCGGCTCGTCGAGCTCGGTCACGAGCTCGCGGTCCGCCTCCCCCCACACCTCCGCCCGACGGGTCACGGCGTTCACCGCCACCAGCTGGTGCTGGACCGGACCGGACTGGCCGTGCGGGGAGGCGGGTCGGACCCGGTACGCGGCAACGAAGAACGGCACGAGCCTCAGGGTGAACCGGGGGGCCTCCACGCCGGCGAGCACTTCCGCTTCCGTCCGCCCGAGCCGGGGCCGCACGGTGCGGGCCTCGGTGGGGGCGATCGCGAACGGTGGCTCGAGGAGGCCGGGGTCGGCCGCCTCGGGTCCGGGGGCGGGGGCGAGGGGAGAGGGGAGCAAGAGCTCGCCGAGCGCCGGCCCGAGGGTCGTGGGATCCAGGACCTCGATCCCCCGGTCGGCGGCGAGGCCCCGGGCGACCTCCCCGGGCTCATCGTCGTAGATGATCGTCCGCTGGATGGAGTCCGTCGGGAACCACGCCTCGATCTCCGCCGGAGAACGCGCCGTCGGAACGATCGCGACCGCGCGCCGGTCCCGGACGCGTACGGCGACCGTGACCTCGGGGCGGAGCTCGACCCGGTACCCCGCCGCTTCGAGAAGCCGCGCAAGGGTCGACGAGGGAGGCGGTACGCGCGCCATCACCGACAGATGTGCCCCGCCGGGATTATCTCGGTTCCGCTCGTGAGGAGGCGCGCGCCCCGTCGGCGACGGAAACCTCTTCGGGAGGGTCGCGCCCTCCCGGGGCGTGTCCCGGTACTGGCTCGGGTGCTCCGGCTGGGCCTACGACGATTGGGTCGGCCCGTTCTATCCCGCAGGCACCCCGCCGGGCGAGTTCCTCGAGCGGTACGCCCGGGTCTTTCGGACGGTCGAGGTCGATTCGAGCTTCTACCGGCCGCCCACTCCCTTCCTCCTGAAGCGGTGGGCGGACCGCACTCCGGAAGGCTTCCGGTTCGCCCTGAAGGTCCCCCGGGAGGTCACCCACGAGCGCTCGACGGCGAGTTCCGAGGTCCTGGCGCGATTCCTCGGGAGCCTGTCGATCCTCCGCGACCGCGGCAAGCTCGGGCCGATCGTGCTGCAGTTCCCGGGGTCGTTCCGGGGGGACCGGAACTTCCCGGCCCTCGAGAGGCTCCTCGCCGAGATCCCGGAGGAGTTCTCGCTCGCCGTGGAGCTGCGGCACCGCTCCTGGTGGACCGACGCGACCCGGCGGGCGCTCGAGGCCCGGCGCGCGGCGCTGGTCTGGGCGGTCCAGCCAGACGCCGAGGCGCCCCCCTGGGTGACGGGCGCCTTCCTCTACGCCCGCTTCCTCGGGGACCGCGCCCTCGAGCGGTTCGATCGCATCCAGCGCGACGGACGGGCCGAGATCGTCGCGATGCACGAGCGCTTCGAAGAGGAAGGGCGACCGGCCGAGGTGGTCTTCGCCTTCTCGAACAATCACTACATGGGCTTCGGCCCGGGCACGACCGCGGTCGTCGCCGAGGTCCTCGGCGAGCCGATCCCCGATCTGAAGGCCGCCGCACGCACCGGCGGCCAGACGACCCTCGACGTCAGCCCCTGACCGGGAGGACCGGCGCGCGGCACGGAGCCCGCCGCGTCTCCCCGAAAACCCTCCGCTCCGGGACAACGCTTATCCCTCGCCTCGAGGTCCAACGGCCGTCGATGGGAGAGGCGATCACCCTCCGGGTGGCCGAGGCGTTCCAGCAGGACATCGGGCTTGGCACGTCCCGCCTCGACGTCCAGACCCGCCAGCGGCTCAAGGTGGGGCTCGGGGACATCGTCGAGATCCGGGGTCGCAAGGCGACGCCGGCGATCGTGAGCCGGGCGCAACCGGACGACGAGGCGAAGGGCCTCGTCCGCATCGAGGCGGTCGTCCGCCGCAACGCGGGGGTCAGCATCGGGGACCGGGTCTCCGTCCAGCGCGTCGACGCGCCGAACGCGGACGCGATCACCATCGCCCCGATCTACGCCGGGTCGGCGCGGATGGACCTCGGGCCCGGCCTCGAGAGCTTCGTCGCGAAGGCCCTCGCCCGCCGCCCGTTCGTGCGCGGCGACGTCTTCGTGATCCCGGGGGTCTTCCTGATGGGGGGCTCGCTCCCGTTCATGGTCGTCGCGACCCAGCCGAAGGGGATCGTCCAGGTCGCCCCGGCGACCCTCATCACGATCAAGGAAGAGACGGTCAGCGAGACCGAGGTCGCCGCCCCCCGGGTGTCGTACGAGGACATCGGGGGCCTCAAGGAGAAGCTGGGGCGCGTGCGCGAGATGATCGAGCTCCCGCTCAAGCACCCCGAGCTGTTCGACCGGCTCGCGATCACCCCGCCGAAGGGGGTGCTCCTCTACGGACCCCCGGGGACGGGAAAGACGCTGATCGCGAAGGCGGTCGCGAACGAGGCCGGCGCCCACTTCATCGGCATCCAGGGCCCCGAGATCATCTCGAAGTACTACGGCGAGAGCGAGAAGGAGCTCCGGGAGAAGTTCGAGGAGGCCGAGAAGAACGCTCCGAGCGTGATCTTCATCGACGAGCTCGATTCCATCGCCCCGCGCCGCGACGAGGTCGTCGGCGAGGTCGAGCGGCGCGTGGTGGCGCAGCTCCTGACGCTGATGGACGGCCTCTCCGGCCGCGGCAACGTCATCGTGATCGCGGCGACGAACCGGGAGGAGGCGATCGATCCGGCGCTGCGTCGGCCCGGGCGCTTCGACCGCGAGATCGAGATCGGCGTCCCGACGATGGAGGGGCGCCTCGAGATCCTCCAGATCCACACCCGCGGGATGCCGATCGACGGGACCGAGCGGGACCGCGAGCGGGTGCTGAAGGAGCTCGCGGCCCAGAGCCACGGCTTCGTCGGTGCCGACCTCTCCTCGCTCGCCCGCGAGGCCGCGATGCGGGCCCTCCGACGCTACCTGCCCGAAATCGACTTCGACCAGCCGATCCCGCTCTCGCTCCTCGAGCGGATGAAGGTCACCGAGCACGACTTCCGCGAGGCGCTGAAGCAGATCGAACCGTCGAGCCTGCGGGACGTCGCCGTGGAGGTCCCGACGACCCGGTGGGAGGAGGTCGGCGGCCTCGATCGGGTGCGGAAGATCCTCGAGGAATCGGTCGAGCTCCCGTTCAAGAACCCTCAGGCGTACCGGCACGTCGGCATCGAGCCGCCCCGGGGGATCCTCCTCTACGGGCCCCCGGGCGTCGGGAAGACCCTGCTCGCGAAGGCGGCCGCGACCGAGAGCCAGGCGAACTTCATCTCGGTGAAGGGACCCGAGGTGATGAGCAAGTGGGTCGGCGAGAGCGAGAAGGCGATCCGGATGATCTTCAAGAAGGCCCGGCAGGCCTCGCCGTCGATCGTCTTCATCGACGAGATCGACTCGATCGCCCCGCGGCGCGGCCTTCAGACGTCGAGCGGCGTCACCGAACGGATAGTGAACCAGCTGCTCACGTCGATCGACGGGCTCGAGACGCTCGAGCGCGTGCTGGTGATCGCCGCGACGAACCGACCCGACATCATCGACGAAGCGCTCCTCCGGACGGGACGGTTCGACCGCCTCCTCTACGTCGAGCCTCCGACGGTGGCGGGGCGGAAGGAGATCCTCAAGGTCCACACGCGCAAGATGCCGCTCGCGGACGACGTGAGCCTGGACGACCTCGCCGCCCGGACCGAGGGGTACGTCGGCAGCGACCTCGCCGCGCTCTGCCGCGAGGCCGGACTCACCGCGATCCGGGAGAACCTCAAGGCGTCGCGCGTCACGCGCGCTCATTTCGACGCCGCGCTCAAACAGGTGCACGCGTCGGTCGACGCCGAGAACGTGCGGTTCTACGAGGAGTTCGAGAAGCACGTGCTGCGCGAGCGGGCGGGCCGCCGCGCGGTCGAGTCCGCGCAGGTTATCTATCGGTGAAATCGAGGAGGACCTCTCTCCTCGAGAGTCGTCCCGGGCAAGCTATAAGTAGCACGGCCAAGTTCGCGCCGCCGCTCTCCCCTACGGGGAGACCGTACGGGAGAAGTGAAGCAGTTGGCCCGCGACCTGTATCGACCCGCCCTCTGGGCCGTGGTGGTCGTGATGCTGGTGGCAACACTGGCGTCGATCGCCTCGGGGGCCCAGGCGACCTCGAGCACCAATA
>JASHPK010000048.1 GCA_030038095.1 Thermoplasmata archaeon
CCCGCCGACGACGTGGCCGGCAGTGTTCACCCTCCGGGGAGTCACGGTCCCAGGCTGGGACCTCTCGATCAACGGAGATTCCTACCCCGAATCCTCCAATACGGCGACCATCGATCTTCCACTGGGTACGTATAGTTGGGGCGTGACCGTCCCGAGCGGATACTACGCGACACCCAGTGGTGGCAACCTGAACGTCACTGCCGAGGGAGCAAGCCAAACCATCACGATCGCTCAGACCTCGGCACAATCCACCTGTTGCGGCATCGCACCGGCCCCGCCGGCGCCGGCCTTCGGGACCTTGGCCTTAGTGGTCATTGCGGCGCTTGCACTCGTTCTCGTGGGCACCGTCCTTGCCCTCGCATGGGCTTGGAGGCGTCGCCCGCCGGAGCCCTTGTCCCCCGCATCCGGACCGGCTCGGATGCCCCCCGCGGAGGACGGGCCGGGAGCGAACAAGTAATCTCGGGAGGCGCGCATCGGACCCGCGCCCGGGGCGGCAGACCCCGGCTGCCCGATGGCGACCCACCGAGCCGACCAACGCCTGGACGAACGCTCGCTCTTCGCCGAGTATCCGTTCCTGCCCGGATCGGAGGCGTTGTTGGAAGGAGAGGAGGTGAGCGTCCGGGCGCTCCTGGAACATCCGGCCTACCAGCGGGCGCGGACCATCGGCGAGGCCCGGATCCTCGCCGGCGCCGAAGACCCCCGGGGACTGCGCGATGTGAGCGAGCTCGCGGGAGCGCCCGGGGACATCCGATTCCTCTCGTTCCTCTTTGCCCGGCTCGTCCTATCGGCCGGTCCGACTGCGGCCGCCTTGCGGCGCTGGGCAGTCTCGGAGGCGAAGCGGAGTTACTCGCGGCTGGCGAATGTGTCCGTCGAGGAGCTCAGCGAGGTCGCCCGGCGTCTCGGGTACACCTTCGAACCCGAACGCCCGAACGTCGCCGTGCCGCTGGTGGACTACGTTCGGCTCTCCGTACCGATCCGGGAGGCCGACTTCCGCCTCGCGAGCCAGGAAGTGCGGAAGGGCTGGGTGCTCGTCCCGCGCGTGCGCGCGGCCCGGCTCCTCCAGGAGGCCGTCCGCCTGCGCCTCGCCCAGCCGCTCCCGGTGGCCCCCGAGGTCTCCGCCCTCGTCCGCGAGGTAGAGGCGGAGCTGTTCGAGGATCTCGCGCGGAGGACCCCCGCCCCCGTCGCGAGGACCGGGATCGCCGGGGGCCCGATCCGTCCGGAGCTTTTTCCTCCGTGCATCCGGAAGATGCAGCGGACGCTCCAGTCGGGTGAGAACCTCTCGCACGCGGGCCGATTCGGCCTCGCCGCCTTCCTCCATCGAGCGGGGGCCGATTTCGAGACGATCGTCGACCAGTACCGTGGCGCGCCGGACTTCGACGAGTCGATCACCCGGTACCAGGTCGAGCACATCACGCTCCGCGACGGAGGCCGGGGGTACGAGCCCCCCGAGTGCGACACCCTGCGCAGCCACGGGCTCTGCGCCCGAGAGGGAGACCCCACCGCCGCTGTCGAAGCGGACCGCGCCCGGGATCCCCGGTGCTTCGATGAGACGCTCCGCCACCCGCTCCAGTACTACCGGCGCCGGGGCGGTAGCGTGGTCGAGCGGGGCGAGGCCGATGCGACGGGGCCGGCGGCTACGCCGGGGGCGGGAGCGCCCGGTACGCCCGGAGGGCGCGGGAGACCGCCGTCCACTGACCGGCGATGACGAAGTAGAGGAAGGCGACGTCGATCACGGTGAACTCGATCCCGTAGAGGTGGAACCGCATCCACGGCTCGCTCGGGGCCCAGGGCCACGGAAGCGACCAGTCGAACTCGAGGAACGTCGCGAGGGCCAGGACGACGAGACGGTCGGCCCGGGAGAGGAGGCCCGCGTAGAGCCTCCCCTGGCCGACGGCCTGCGCCTGGGTGCCCATGTAGCTCGTCAAGAGGAGGCTCGCGAGCGCGAGCAGCGCGAGGATGGGGTTCGCGAACCCCGAGAGCGCGATGCCGAGGACGATGACGAGATCCGCGTACCGGTCGAGCACGTGGTCGAGGAGATCGCCCCGGGCGCTCGTGCGATTCGTGGCCCGCGCGACCTCGCCGTCGAGAACGTCGAAGAGCCCCGCGCCGAAGATGAGGACGGCGACCGGGAGGAACAGCAGCGGCGTCGTCGCGCGCACGAGGGCCGCCACTACCGCCGCCGCCGCGGCGAGCCCGAAGGCCGTCCAGCTCAATCGATCCGGGTGCCAGTGGAGGAACGGTCGAGCGAGCCGGGCCACGTACGGCGCCACCCGGGCCCGGTAGCCCTCGAGCACCATCGCCGGCGCTACCTCGACCCGGCCAATATATGCTCGGTCACGGCGGCATCGGCCAGCCAGTCGACGCGTCCGTAATCGGACGGACCCCCCTGCGACAGACGCCGATCGACCTCTCGAGCGATCGCAGGGACGGATCGGCCGGTGGTGTCGATCTCGTAGACCCGTCGGCCCGGACGCACGGACTCGAGCAGGATCAGGTCGATCGCTTCGGCGACGCAGTTCTCCGCCCGCTCCGGGGCGGTTCCTCTCCTCGCTTTCGCGAGCCGGCGGCGAAGCTCATCCGGGTGGCATCGGAGCACGACCACCGAGCGCACGGGCAAGAGGTGCGAGAGATGCCCGACCAGGAGACGGGTCGGAGCGATGGCCGTTCCGCGGAGCATCGACCGGCGCAGGCGGGCCAGGTCGACCTCGAACCCCCCCGGAATCTTCCGGGCGAGACCGATCGACGCCGCCCACGGCCCCACCTCCACCGACGGCCATCGGGGTCGGAGGGCCCGGGCGACCACGCTCTTTCCGGTGCCCGGAGTGCCCGTGAGGGCGACCAGATCCTGGAGCGAGCCGACCCGGAACGGAGGGCGAGCACCGACCATACTTCGGAAGGTGGCCCTAGGTGAATCGGAGCCCCCGATACGTGCGTCGCCACGCGAGCACTTCGGCACCGACTCGCTCTCGCTTGAGACCGCCGCGCACGAGCAGCTCCGCGAGCCGCGGCATCTCCGCGGGCGTGAGCCCGAGCCGGGTCGCTTCGGCCGTGCCGATGCGCGCCACGAGATCGATGAGCAGCCGCTGCTTCTCGAGCCGGCGCGCGAGCGCCGCGGGGCCGATCCCGTGCGCGGCCCGGAGCCGGGCGGGATCGAGGTGGAGCTGGTGGGACCGCGTGAACCCTTCGGCCTCGGCCACGAGGGGGAGGCCGAGGGAGGAGAGCGACCGGCCGAGCGCTTGGGAGTTCTCCACGATCGTGCGCGCGTAGTCGCGCCCGAACCGCTCGAGCTCGAGGAGGGTCTGGGTGAGCGCGGCGATCCGGTTCCAGTGGGCGTTGTCGAAGATGCGCCAGACGAGGGCCGGATCGATCTGGCGGAAGAGATCCTCGCGCTCGGTGACGAGCACCCCCCCCTGCGGACCGGGGAACGACTTGTGCGTGCTCCCGTAGAGCACGTCCGCCCCCTCGCGCAGTGGGTCCTGGAACTCTCCGCCGGCAACGAGCCCGAGCACGTGGGACGCGTCGTAGAAGACGAGCGCATCGATCCCGTGGGCCGCCTCGGCGATCTCCTTCAGCGGGTACGGGAAGAGGAAGAAGCTCTGGCCCAGCACGACCGCGTTCGGTCGCTCGCGCTGGATCGCGGAGACCGCGGCCTCGGTCTCGACCCGATGCCCCGGCCCGGCCGCGGGGAGGGGGCGCACGGTGTAGCCGAAGACGGCCGGGATGAACCCGGGCGCGTAGCCGTCGTACCCGCCTTCGTCCGGCTGGATCGCGAGGAGCCTCGACTTGGGGGGGAGGAGCGGCACGAGGGCCGAGAGCGCCGCGATGTGGCCCGAGAGAGGTCGCACCGTAGCGAAGCGGCCGTGGAAGAGCCGCGCGGCCGCCGCGTTGCCGATCGCCTCAATCTCGTCGGTGTACCGGGTCCCGGTGTACGAGTTGGCGAGGGTTTCACCCTCCCGCTCGACTTCGATCGGGAGCGTGTAGCGGCCCGCGAGATCGCTCGCGAGATACTTTCGCGCGGTCGCCGAGAGGGCGTTCTCGCTCGGCAGCAGGTTGAAGACGTCGCGGCCCCGCCACCGGTCGTGGGCCCGCACGAGCGCCGCGAGGCGCTCCTCGTCCGGACGGGCGCCGGAGGGGGCGGTCACGTCAGGAGAGGCGGGCCGGGGCCGCCGGTCCCTGCGCGAGCTTGCGCCGCTCGTGGTGGCCGCATCGAGGACAGACGAGCTCCTTCCCGCCGGGCCGGAGAAGCGCGTGACATACCTGGCACCGGGCCGAGACGACGCCGAGCGTCGCCGCCGCGGTGGTGAGCTTCACGGAGGGACGGGGTTGGAGGACCTTCGCGAGCAGGATGTCCCCGACGGCGAACTCGGTGTTCAGCGACTCGGTGTACCCGTCGCGCGCCTTCGAGATGTGGACGGTTCCCTCCGGCTCGCCCGGGATCCCGCGGTGGCTGGTCGCCGAGCTCAAGACGGTGCAGATCGCCATCGCGGTCTTGATCTCGTCGACCCGAGCGTAGATGAGATCGCCCTCGTTGAGCTCGGGCACCGCGTTCGCCGCCTCGACGCGCACCGTCTTGTCCCGCGGGTCGATCGCGGGAGTTCCGACCACGCTTGCGTAGATCCGGCCCATGTGCTCGTAGGTGCCGCGGCCCGGGAGGTACTCCTCCGCCGCGCCGAGATACTCTCCGGGAAGGACGAACTTGGGCAGCTCTTCGGGCGTCATGGTGATCGGTCCGTGCGAATCACCCAGAGGTCGACCGCGATCGGCATGCGGGCACGCCGGTGGTGCGGGAACACCCGAGGGAGCTCCCACGGCACCGGGCGGGTCGCTTCGACGTAGGCGCCGCGCGCGACCGCTCGACGCGCTATAAAGCTTCGCGAGGCGGCGAGCTCGAACGCGTAGACCGCGTGGCCCGCCGAGGCGAACGCCCGATCCAGGAACGGTCGGTCCGCGCCCCGGGTCTGAGCGCCGAACGGGGGATTCATCACGACGGTGTCCACGGCCACGTCCCAATCCCGGACGTCGCCGGATCGCCACTCGACCGATACCCCGACGGCCTCCGACGCCGCTCGCGCGACGCGGAGGGCCGACGGGTCGATTTCGTAACCGAACACCCGCCCGGCCCCAAGCCAGGAGGCCCCGATCGCGAGCCGCCCGGTGCCGCACCCGAGGTCGGCGACGGAACGACCTACCAGGTCACCGGCGGCTAGCGCGGCCTCGAGCATCTCTGCGGCGGCTTCCGCCGGGGTCGCGACTTGCTCGAGGGGGGCTCGGCCCGCCACAAAGTCGGGCACCGCTTCCAGCAGTCGCACGAGCTCCGCCCGACGGCGAACGCCCCGGTGAGCCCGGTCGATGCGGGGAGCCGGATTTGAACCGGCGGACGCCTTCGCGACGGGATCTCTCATGCCGGAGGCGCGAGCGCCGCCGACGGTTTAAGTCCCGCGCCGTTGCCAGGCTTGGCTATCCCCGCACCACTAGCGCGCGGGGGCGACGGTCTCCGCCTCTTCTTCCTTCGCCCGGGCCCCGGCCTTCTTCACGGAGACCCGTCTCGGGAAGTACTTGAGGAGCACGACATCGTTGACCGCCGACACCCAGCGGTAGGGCACGCTCGTCGGCCGGGAATCCTCGACTAACATCGGGCTGGACTCGTCGACGTAGAGGCCATCGATCTTCGCGGCCTCCACATCCACGATCACGTTGTCGACCTCCCCGAGCAGTCGTCCGTCCGGCGTGTAGATCTGGCGCCCCAGGAGTTCGGTCATCTCGACCAGCATGGTGGGTTCCCGTCCGTCCGCGACGCGGGTCGACCTTCATATGCCTTTGGGCCGAGGGGCATCGAGAGAACTCCGAGGGAGCCGTTTCAGGTGAGTCACCTCGTCCTCGCGCCGGGGCCGTAACGGCGCGGGCACCGGCCCGGCCCCGCGTCGGGGGTGTGCGCAGGAACCGCGGACGACGGTCAGGGGAGCGCATTAGGAAAACAGGTAGACCTACCCCGTCATGGAGGAATTGATGGTGGCGTCGTACTGCCCTCTCGATTCCCGTGCTGGTCGTGACGCGCCGGTCGCCGCTACCATCGCCTTGCCCGACGCGCCTCCGACCAAGAAGAACGACCCGTGCGATTGGTGCGACGGCGATCGCTGACGAAGATCGGCCTCCGTTCGCCACTCGGGAATCATCGCCCCCTCTTTGCTATATCTAGAGGCTCCGGGTTCGGGTCCGCGGGGTGGCCGAGTGTCCCAACGTGGGATAGTCGTCCTGGTCACCGGTGTTCTGGTCGTTCTCCTTGCGTCGAGTCTTCCTGTCGAAACCTGCCCGGCCCACGGTTCCTCTCCTCCGACACCCGTGGCTTCCAATTCCCGCCCGATTCACGCTTCCGCTCCGTCGGTCGATGCTTCGCGCTCCGGCTCCGGTGCGTCGATCGCGTCGCCCGTCCGATCCCCGGCCGAACAGGAGTTCGACGACCGGGTCGCCAGTTCGGCACGCGCTCTCGCGACCGCGGGAGTAGCGCCCCGCGAGATCCGACTACCCTATGTCGGTCGGGCCGCCGAGGTCATCGACGGGGCGGTCGTGCCCGGTTATGCCCTCTCCGCCGCGGACTCGTCCGGTTCGCACGAGGCCGATCCCGCGCCTTCCGGGATCGCGTACTATGGGGAGAGCAACACCACCGGCACGACCGAGGTCACGACGGTCGATGCCTCGAGCCTCGCCGGCTCATTGACCGTCGACCAGCTGAGCGACGTCTCCTTCGACTCGAACACTCCCGACGTCTCGGGGGTGCAGCTGAACGCGGTACTCACGAACGTCACGCTCCAGGGGACGACGGGATACGAGTTCTGGACCCAGAACACCATCGACTACTATCAGGAGAACGGGACGGTCAACTTCGGGGAGGATACCTGGAACTTCTCGAGCCTTAGCGCGGAGGTCCCGGCCGGGAACTCCACGATCCTCAACCACGATCCGATCGGCGCGATCACCGGGGGGATCTACCTCGGGCTCGGGCCGTTCCTGCGGGTCCCGGCGCCGTTCTCCCTCACCCTCTACCTCAACTCGTCGATCACCGCCGGGGGCGAGCAGGAGCTGTGGTACAACTACAGTCTCGCCGCCTCGGGGGAGCCCGCCGTGAGCGGGAACTACGATTGGCTGGTCTTCAACTCGACGAACAGCGCCCATCCGGCGAGCGTGACGCTCGCGCCGTTCGAGGCGACGGGTACCTCGCTCGATCCGGTCGGTCTCCCGAACGACTTCGAGCTCGATTTCGGGATCGGCTCCTACGACGGCACGACCGTCGAGGACCTGAGCGCGAACCTCTCCGCCACCCTCGATTACTGCCCCGCGGCCACGCCCGTGTGTTCCTCCGCGGAGATGCAGTCGGTCCCGGCCGCCCTCGACTTCGGTAGCGAGACCGGCGAGACCGGCTCGGGGCTGGCCTTCACGTACTCGGGAACGACCGAGAACGCGACCGCGGGGCCGTTCATCCTCCGGGGGCTCTGGGGGTACACGGCCGAGAACGGCTCCGCGCCGGGCTCGACCTCGGTCGCGAACTACATCCGGGTCGTCGGCGCTCCGGATCCGGTCTCGACGGCTCCCTACGTCTTCGTCTTCTTCGCTCTCGATTCGTATTTCGACTCGAGCCTCGAATGGGCGCCAGACGTCCCGACCTGGAATCTCGCTCCGGGCTGGTATTCGTACGGGGTAATGCTATCGAACTACGACCCAGTCTACGGGATCCTCGAAGTGGGTTCGACCCCGACCCGTCTCAATGTCGCCCTGACGTACAACGCGTCGCAGGGGGTCTACACGCCGCTTTGGGCGTTCTCGAACGCCCAGCTTGCCGGGATCTCCGACTCGGGGAACGGCACCGTCGGGAACCAGTACCAGATCTTCAACGACCCGGCGGCCCCCGTGGGCTGGAACTGCAGTGGGGCGTACGGGGGAGTCCTGAATGGCGAATTCTTCGACTTCAACGACTTCCTCTTCCCGGCGTTCGCCGGGATCCTGTTCGAGGGAACCAGCGCCTACGTCGAGATCGACCACCCCGTGAGCTTCTGCGTCGGGTACGACACGTGGGGACTGCTCGTTGCGGACCTCGTACCTCAGGACACCGTCTACTTCTACCTCCAGATCGAGCTCATCGATACCGCGCAGGTCACCCTCGCGCACGATCCCGGGGCGATGGGCTGGCCCGGGATGTTCGAGATCTTCACGCTCGCGGGTCTCGTGCCCGCATCGGAGAATCCGTTCCCGACCGCGAACGTCGTGGTCTGGAACTCCACCGACGATCTCGTGATGTCCAACGAGTTCGACCCGGCGGCCCTCGTCCCCGCGCCTCAGCAGGCGTGCATCGGCGAGTGTCCCCCCATCGTCTGTGATGCCTGCGCGTCGCCCGACGGACTCCTCCTGTACGGAGGGACGCGGAACACGATCTGGGGCAACACGTTTGAGAACACGACAAGCGTCGCCGACGCTCAGTCCACGACGTACGCCGGCCTGGCCGAAGCGGAGAGCGGCGACCTGATCTACAACAACAACTTCTCGGTTGGAAACCCGACCGTATACCTGCCGTTCGATGTCTACAACGACTCGTGCGGATACAGCTACGCCGGGGACTGCCTTCCGAACTTCCTCCCGACGTATTCCGACACCTGGAACATCACCAACCAGTCGGCGAGCGACGTCGCGCGCGTCGTGAACGGATTCTCCCTGTCGGGGAATGTCCTGGGTCCCGCCTGCTCGAACCAAGGCGGCAACTACTGGAACGATTACGGGAACTCGTTGAACCCGTTCGGGACGTTGCCGTTCACGAACGTCTACAACTACTCCGACATCGCCTCCGTTCTCCCCGGGGGCGAGCCGGCGAACGAGCCCAGCATCCGGGCCGGCGGCGACTATTCGCCCCTCCTCAGGAACGAGTGCGCCACGGGGACGCCGTACACGGTCTCCTTCCAGGTGAGCGGCCTTTCCACGGGTGCCGAGTGGTCGATCGCCGTCAACGGATACACCGACACGTCGACGACCTCGTGGATCAACTTCAGCCTCCCGAACGGAGAGTACCCCTACTCGTTCACGATCCCGTCGGAGCCGAGCTTCTCCTCGAACGGCAGCTTCCAGGTCGAGGGCGCGAACCTCCTCATCCCCGTTGCGGCGCCCCCGACCCCCGGCGACTACGCCGTCACCTTCACGGAGACGGGGCTCCCCACCGGCTCGACGTGGTACGTGAACGTGTCCGGCACGAGCCCCGTCGCCGTCTCGAGTGTGAGCGCGATCCTCGAGCTCGCCAATGCGAGCTACACGTACTCGCTCGCCTCCGCGGACAAGGAGTACGCGCCCACGGTGCCGAACGGTTCGTTCACGGTGAACGGGACCCCTCTTTCCTTCAACGTCGAGTTCGTGCCGGAGGAGTTCCCGGCGACGTTCGGGGCCGCGGGGCTCCCCGCGGACACCGTGTGGTACGTGAACGTCACCGGGGCGCCGTCGACCAGCTCCACGACCTCGAGCGCGACCCTCGAGCTGCCGAACGGGAGCTACGCGTTCTCGATCGCTTCCTCGAACAAGATGTATGCGCCTTCCCCGGCGGGCGGGACGTTCCGCGTGACCGGAGCGAGCGTCGCGGAGTCGATCGAGTTCGCCCTGGTCGTCTACGCGGTCGAGTTCGAGGAGACCGGGCTCGCCTCGGGAACGAACTGGTCCGTCACTCTGACGCCCTCCGGATCGGCAATCCTGGAGTCCCTGAGCGGGAGTGCGGGTTCGCTCACCCGATGGTCCGACGGCGGCTCGACCATCTTCTTCGCGGGCACGAACGGCACCTACGCCTACTCGGCGAGCGCCTCCGGTCACTCCAACGCCTCGGGCACCGTCTCGGTCCACGGATCCCCGACCCCCGCCGTGACGGTCGCCTTCGGATCGAGCAGTTCGCCGAGCCTGTCCGAGGGCGCGGTCCTCGAGTACGTGCTGATCGGCGTCGTGGCCGCGATCGTCGGGGCTCTGCTCGTCTCGGTCGTGATGCGGCGACGGCGCGCGCCGCCGACCCCCTCGGCCCCGACGACCCCGCCTCCGCCCGCGGACGGGCCGGCCCCCCCTCCTCCCTGAGGAGGACCGGGCTCGTCACCGATCGCCGGACGGGCGCGTCGTTTCCCGGACCCTAGGGACGGGAATCCCCAGAGTCCGGTTCCGAGGGCGCCGCCTGCCGGACCTGGGAACGGTACATCTTGAGGAGCTCCTGCGAGGTCGTCGACTCCGTGGGGGCCTTGTCGTCGCGGTACCGGCCCGTGAACCGCGGGAAGCGGAGCGCGAGCCCGGCCCCGGCGTGGACCGCGCCCGTCTCGGCCCGGTGGATCGGGCTCAGCGTCAGCTCCGCGCCCCGGACCTCGAGGACGAGGCCGGGCCGCATCCAGCGGTCGGGCTCGAGCCCGGTGTCGACCTCGGGCGGCTTCGTCTCGCTCTCGTACTTCGCGAGCCGCTTCGGGAGCTCCGCGAGCGCGGCGTCGTCGAAGCCGCTCCCGACCTTCGTGAACGACTCGAAGCGGTCCTTCTTCGGATTGTAGACGGCGAGCAGGAGCGCGCCGTACTTCCCCGCGCGGCGCCCCCGGCCCGAGAACGCCCCGACGACCACCCCGTCGATCGAGTCGGAGAGGCCGACCGTGTAGTCGCGCTTGTACTTGATCCACCAGTAGCCGCGCGCGCCGGCCCGGTAGGAGCTCCCCGGCTTCAGCGACTTCGCCATGACGCCCTCCGCCCCCTCCGAGATCGCCTCGTCGAGGTAGGCGGTCGCCCCGTCCACGTCGTGCACGATCCGCTGGTCCGCGAGGCGCACGTGGTCGCCCGGCTGGAGCAGGTCCGCGAGGATCTTCCGTCGCTCGGGAAAATCGCGGCGGTACGTCTCCTCCCCCTCGGCGAGGAGGATATCGAAGAGGAAGAGGCAGACCGGGATCTCCTCCTGGGCCCTGTCGAGATCGTACTTGCGGCCCCGGCGCTTCGAGACCGCCTGGAACGGGCGGATCTCGTCCGTCTCGGGGTCGATGGGCACGCATTCCCCCTCCACGATCGCGGGGGGGCGCTTCACCACCTTCGGGAGCTCGGCGACGAGCTCGGGGAACTGGGCGCTGATCTCCTCGAGCCGGCGGGAAAAGAGCCGCACGGCTCCGTGCTTCGGAACGTGGGCCTGGACGCGGAGGCCGTCGTACTTGAACTCGAGCGCCGCGGAGCCGCCCATCCGTTCGAGCACGTCGGCGAGGGTCGGCTCGCGTTCCGCGAGCATCGGGCGGACCGGGCGACCGACCTCGAGACCGATCCCGGCGAGGCCGTCGATCCCGCGCTCGACGAGCGCCCCCGCGACGAGCCCGAGATCGCTCGAGAGGTTGAACGCCGCCTCGATCCGCGTTCGGGCGTCCTTCGAGCCGTCGGCGAACGCGACGGCGAGCGCGTCGAGGATCGTCATCTCGCGCACTCCGACGCGCAGCGTGCCGAGGACGAATCGGACGAGGAACTTCGCCTCGAGCGGCGACGCCCGGCCGAGGAGCTCGACGAGGGTCTTCACCTTCGTCTCCTGCGAGCCCTCGCCGGCGGCGGTCGCGACGCGCTCGAGCTCCCGGTAGACATCGGCGACCTCGAGCGGACCCTCCGACTCGAGGCGCCGGCGCCCCGCGAGGAGCTCCGAGACGGTCGTACCGAGATCCCCGGACGCCTTCGTCCGCTTCCCGACCTCGGCCTCCTCGATGCCGCTCGCGAGCGCGACCGCGCGTCGCGCGAGGGAGTCGGCGACCCCGAGCTCCACCCCCTCGTACTCGGGGCGGAGGAGCCCCTGGGAAAGGTAGAGGACCCGCGGAAGGTCCGGCGGCCGGAGCGGCCGGATCAGCTCGACGAGGATCGCGCGCATCTCGAGGCGCTTCGTCGTCGCCTCGAGGCGCTCGTAGGCCTGGGCGAGCTCAAGGAACCGCACGCCGAGCGCCCTCCTCGACCGCCGCGCGCAGGCGGCTCAGGTTGTCGCGGACGCTTCCCTCGCCGTAGACGGAGTTCCCGCAGACGAAGAACGTCGCGCCCGCGGCCGCCGCGAGGCCGCCGGTCTCGGCGTTGATGCCGCCGTCGGCCGAAAGATAGGCGCCGGTGCCGAGACGGGAGAGCTCGGCGCGCGCGGCGCGCATCTTCGGGAGGACCTCGGGCAGGAACTTCTGGCCGGAAAAGCCCGGGTTCACGCTCATGACGAGCACCTGATCGACGTCGGCGATCACCGGGGCGAGGGCCCCGAGCGCGGTATCCGGCCGGATCGCGGCCCCGACCCCCGCGCCGAGCCGCCGCGCGGCCCGCACGACCTCGGGCGCCGGGTCGCGCGACTCCACGTGGAAGACCAGGGTGTCTCCGCCGGCCGAGTGGAAGGCGTCGAGGTACCGGAGCGGCTCGTCGATCATGAGGTGGACATCGAGCGGGAGCTTCGTCCGCGCCCGAACGGCCCGCACGAGCGCCGGGCCGAAGGTGATGTTCGGCACGAAGTGGCCGTCCATGACATCGAGGTGCAGCGCGTCCGCTCCGCCCTCCTCCGCCGAGCGGACGGCGTCCCCCAACGCGGCGAAGTCCGCGCTCAGGAGCGACGGCGCGAGGGCGAGGCGTTGCGGCCGGAACGGCACGCCGGGCGGCAGAGCGGCTCGGTATAAGAGACGGCGGCGCGGCGGAGCGCTCCCCGAGCGCCGCTAGGCGAACTCCTTCGGGCTCGGTCCTTCCTCCATCCCCGGCAGGAAGCCTCCCTCTCGGAGGATCTTCGCCTCGGGCGTCCACCGGCCGAACTGGACCGGCCGGGTCCACGTGGGATGGAACTCGCCCCGCCGGACGGTGCCGGCCTCCTTCGGACGGTACCACAGGACCCGGTACCCGAGGAACTCGAGGTAGATCGCGGCGACCAGCACGATCGGTCCGGCGTAGACCGGGGCCCCCATGACCCACCAGGCGTAGATCCAGACGTCGACGATCAAGAAGCCGAGGCCGACCCACCACTTCATCGCGTCGAAGAGGAACCACTCCCGCCACGAGGCACCCGGTTCCTTCAGCGCCTCGAGCTTCTCCTGGCGCACCCGGTCCATCTGGTCGACGAGGGCCGCCCGCTCCTCGGGGGTCATCTCCCCCTGGGCCTCGGGCGCGTCGGGCCGGGGGGGCGGGGGTTCGATCAGGGGCGCCATGCCCAGGGCCGCCCTAGCCGGCGGGCGCGGAGACGGTCGCCGAGGCCAGGGGCGCCGTGCTGACGCCCGCCTCGGCGGCGGGGCCCTCGGGAGGCGGATAGAGGTGGCAGGCGACCCAGTGCTCGGGGCGCACCTGGATGAGCGGCGGCTCGACCGTCGAGCAGACCGGCATGACGGCCGGGCACCGCGTATGGAACCGGCAACCGGGCGGCGGCGCAGCCGGGCTCGGCACGTCGCCCTGCAGGACGATCCGCTCGCGCTTCAGATCCGGGTCCGGGATCGGGATCGCCGAGAGGAGCGCCTGGGTGTAGGGGTGCATCGGGCGCGAGAAGAGGGGGTCGGTGGGGGCGCGCTCGACGACCTTCCCGAGGTACATGACGACGACCTTGTGGCTCATCGAGCGGACGACCGAGAGGTGGTGCGAGATGAACAGGTAGGCGAGGCGCTGCTCCTCCTGGAGCTTCTTCAGGATGTTGAGGATCTGCGCCTGCACGGACACGTCGAGGGCGCTCGTCGGCTCGTCCAGCACGATCAGCTCGGGACGGAGGGCGAGGGCGCGGGCGATCCCGATCCGCTGGCGTTGCCCGCCGGAGAACTCGTGGGGGAACCGCCACTCGTGCTCGGGGTTCAGGCCGACGTCGCGCAGGAGGTCGGCGACCCGCTGGACGCGCTCCGACCGCCGACCCGCGTGATGGATCTCGAGCGGCTCGGCGACGATGTCGCGCACCAGCATGCGCGGGCTCAGCGAGCTGAACGGGTCCTGGAAGACGATCTGGAGCTTCCCGCGGAGCTTGCGCATCTGGCGGTTGCTCTTGCGGTACAGGGAGTACTGCTCGGCGAACTCGTCGAGCTGCTTCAGCGCCTCCTTCGCCTCGGGCGTGATCTTCGCCCCACCGTCGTTCTCCTCCGAGAGCGGCCGGATCTGGCTGTACAGCGCGTCGAGCCGGCCCATCACCTCGTCGGTCGGGCGGTAGAACGCGTGGCCCGAGGTCGGCTCGATCAGGCGCAGGATGAGCCGGCCGACGGTCGTCTTGCCGCAGCCGGACTCGCCAACGAGCCCGACGGTCTCGCCCTCGCGGATGTCGAAGGAGACGCCGTCGACCGCCCGCACGTCGCCGATGTGCGAGCTGAACAGCCCGCCGCGGATGGGGAAGTATTTCCGAACGTTCCGAGCCGAGATCACGACGGGCGACGAATCGCTCGCCAAGCCGGGAATCGCCAACGTTGGCTCCCTATTCGGGTGCGACCGGTCCCTTGTATAAATAACAGGCGACGGTGTGCTGGGGTCCCTCCTGGGTCATGGGAGGACGGGCCTCCTTGCAGACCGGCATCGCGTAGGGACACCGGGGGTGGAAGCGGCATCCGCTCGGCGGGTGGATCAGGTCGGGCACCGACCCCGGGATCGAGCTCAGCTGCTTATCGGGCTGGTCGAGCCGGGGGATGGAGGCGAGGAGCCCCTGGGCGTACGGGTGGAGCGGTCGACGGAAGACGTCGTGGACCGGCCCCTGCTCGACGATCACGCCCGCGTACATCACGCACACGCGGTCGGCGACCTCGGCGATGACGGCGAGGTCGTGGGTGATCAGCAGGATCGCCGTGCCGACGCGGGTCTTCAAGTCGCGCATCAGCTCGAGGATCTGGGCCTGGATGGTAACGTCGAGCGCGGTCGTCGGCTCGTCCGCGATCAGGATGTCCGGTTCGGAGGAGAGCGCCTCGGCGATCATCACCCGCTGCAGCATCCCGCCCGAGAGCTCGTGGGGGAAGCCGCGCGCGACCTGGACCGGGTTCGCGATCGACACGCCCTCCAGGAGGCGCACCGACCTCCAGAACAGCTCGTCCTTGAGCGGCTTTCCGACCCGGTTCCGGACCCCCCAGAGCCGGTAATAGATGTGGCTCGAACGCTCCCGCAGCCGCTGGCCCCGGAGCCGGATCCGCGCGATGCGGTTGACCGCCTGGCGCCGCATCTCCTCGAGATAGAGCTCGTTCGTGGCCCGATCGATGAGCATGAGGCGCCGCTGATGCTGGAGGTATCGACGCTGGGAGCTGCTGAGCCGAAGCCGGCGCAGGGCCCGCTGGACATCCTTCCCGGCGTCCTCGCTCGCCGCGCCGGCGGCCCGCACGATGTAGAACGCCTGCGCGCCAAAGGAGGCCGAGCCGACGACCTCGCCGAGGTGGTTCGCGGCCTCGCGCATCTCGACGCGATTCTCCTGGCGCCCGGCCTCGACCAGGGCCTCGATCGCCGGCCGGGCCTCGGCCGCGTCCGGTTTCGCCTTCAGAAGCCCGTCCACGATCTCGGGGCCCCGGTGGAGGACGAGCACTTCCGACAGCTGGTTGGAGATCGAGAAGACGGGGTTCATCGCCTGGGTCGGCTCCTGGAAGATCATCGAGATCGCGCGGCCCCGCACCGCGCTCATCCGCTGCATGTTCGAGCGGATCCGCCGGAACGCACGCTTGACCTTCACCCGGTTCGACTTCGGGACGGGGGTGAACTTCGCTTCCTGCTCGAGCCCGAACAGGAGGTTCGCGTTCCGGTACCGGACCTTCCCCCCGATCACGCGCCCCGGCGGGTCGGAGACGAGGCGGGTCACCGAGAACGCCGTGACGCTCTTGCCGCATCCGGTCTCGCCGACGAGCCCGAGCGTCTCGCCGCGTCGGATGTGGAGCGTGACCCCGTCCAGCGCCTTGACGACCCCGTCGTAGGTGAAGAAGTAGGTCTTGAGGTCCTTGACCTCGAGGACGACCTCACCCGGGCCCCCCCGCTCAGGCGCCTTGGCGAGCTCCTCCACGATCGGCTCGACCCTCGGGACCGCGGTCGGCGCCTCGGGCTCCTCCCTCGGCTGCGGGGTGGCCATCGACACGATCGCCGTTCACCTCCGCAGCCGCGGGTCGAGCGCATCCCGGAGCCCGTCGGAGAGGAAGTTCACGCTGATCGCGAACAGGAACAGCGCAAGGCCGGGGAAGGCGATCTGCCACCACGGGATGACGCAGCCCGAGGCGAGCTGGCACGTCAGCAGGAACGACGAGAGCTGGGTGACGCCGAGCGCCGAGATCGAGCCCCACTCGGGGAAGTACAGGCTCGGGAAGATGCTGAATCCGAGGAAGACGAGGGCCCCGAGGAGGAGGGGAACGGTCCCCACGTCGAGGGACATCTGGATGAAGACCGGGAACAGGCTGTTCGGGATGATATGGCGGCGGACGATGCGGCCGCTCGACGCCCCGCTCGCCCGGGCCGCCTCGACGTACTTCTGTTCGCGCACCACGAGCACCTGCCCTCGAACGATCCGCGAGTAGAACGGCCACCAGACGATGATGAACGCGATGATGAGCAGGAAAATCTTCGTCGTGAACGAGTTGAGCGGAGGGATCCGAGTGACGGTGACGGAGATGGCGGCCACCATCACGAGCACGAACAGGAGCTGGGGGATCGACAGGAAGATGTCCACGAGCCGCATGAGCGCCTCATCGACCAGGCCGCCGTAGAATCCGGCCACCGCACCGACGAGGAGCCCGATGAGCGCTCCGGAGCCGACGATCGCCACGGAGATCATCAGCGACCAATCGCTCCCTCGTAACAGTCCGTTGTAGAGATTGTAGAAGTACCCGAGCGAGCCCTCCTGGGTCAGGGCCCCGAGCGGAAGTGGACCGCCCTTCAACGTCGCGAGGTTGAAGGTCGGCGGGATGACGGAGGCGTAGTTGATCGGGGTCTGGTAGCAGTTCGGTCCCGGGGCGGCCGACCCCTGCGGGTACGTGCACACGATGGGGAGGGTGGCCGGGCAGAGGTTCGGCGAGGTGTAGTTCATCAGGATGTACCACTCCCCTCCCCTCGGCAGGCCAATCTCAGTGAACGTCACGGCGTAGTACTTCGTCGCAGGGGAGGCACTCGCGGGGTGCGAACCTCCGAACGCCCCCGTCACGGGAGCGCTGGGAGACACGGTCACGGGCAGCGCCTGGAACTTGACCGTCACGCCCACGGCCTTACCGGAAACGATGACACTCCCGAACGGGGGGGTCGACGAGTATCCCTGGGAGTACGCGATCCAACCGTAGGTGCCGTTCGGCAGACCGGTACCGGCGGGGGAAGAGCTGACGCTGAGGGTGTTCCCCGCCGAGCTCGTGTTCGTCGGGTTGGATTGGTTCGAGGCGCACTCTTGGGGCATCTGGTACCAGGGGATCGGCGTGGTCAGCGCGTACAGCGCCACCGCCACAAGGCAAAGGATGATCCCGAGACCGATCAGCGCGAGAGTGTTCCGCCGGAGGAAGTACCAGGTGCGCCGGTATTGCTCGATCCGTGGGCTCGGCCGACGCCGGCCCCGACGGGCGGCGCGAGCGGGGGTCCCGGGAGTCGGCGAAGGGGCCGGCTCGGGAGGAACCGTCTCCGCGGGGGCCGGGGGAGGCGTCACGGATTCCGGACTCGCTTCCATCGTTGATCACCCCAATCGGACCCGGGGGTCCAGGTACGCGTAGAGCACGTCCACAATGATGTTCGCGATCACGACGATGTACGTGAAGAGGAGGGTCGAACCGAACACGAGGCCGAAATCGATGGGGCCGGTACTCGTCTGGACGGCGAGGGCGAGCATCAATCCCACCCCGTTCAGATGGAAGACGTCCTCGATGACCGGGAAACCCCCGATGAAGAAGGCGAACGTGAGCCCGAGGACGGTGATGGTGACGTTGAGGGAGTTACGGCCGGCGTGACGCTTGATGACGGTCCGTTCGGGAACTCCCTCCGCCCGGGCCGTCCGCACGAAATCGAGGTTCATCACCTCGAGCATGCTGTTCCGCACGAAGCGCAGGAGCACGGCGATCGAGCCGAACGCGATGACCAGGGCCGGCAGGATCATTCGGATCAACGAATCGATCGCGAGCCAGTACTGGTGGTGGATCACCGCGTCCACCGTCGGGAATCCGGTGGGGTGACTCACGATTCCATCGTACAGCCAGGTGGGATAGACGCTGCCCGTGAAACAACCTAACTGGGGCCAGGAGCCGTAGAACTCGAAGAAGGTCGGCTCTCCCGGGCCCCCGCACCATGGCGTGACGGAGTGATAGTGCGTCGCGGAACCTATCAAAATCACCATGGCGATGAGCACGAGAGAACTCAAGAGGAACGGAGCGAGCGCGTATCCGGAGAAGGAGATCACCCGCGCGCCCTGATCGATCGGACGGTTGCGGTTCACCGCCGCGAGGTTACCGAACGGAATCGCGATGAGGAGGATGATCGCAAGAGAGAGCAGGGCGAGCTCGATGGTGTACGGAAGGAACCAGGAGAGTACGCTCGTTACCGGCTGTCCTTTGATGATGCTGATGTCGTTCGCCGCGGTACTATCGTTCCCGACCACGCCCCACTGGAACGTGAGGCTATGTTCCATGTAGATCGCCCACTGGAGGGGGATCGGCTTGTTGAGACCCAACTGGTTGAGCAGCTTGTTGTAGAGAGGGTTCGGGCAGTTCGTGGTGCTCGTTGCCGGGCACGACCCTTGCCCCGGCTCGAGATACTGGTTGTAGATCCAGGAGGCCCGGAGCGGGGGAGTCCCGTGCGCATCGATGAACCGTTGCTCGACCGGTAGCGAGCTCGTCAGCGCGAAGGTAATCGTCATCACGCCGATGATAATGGGGACTAACAGGAACGCGCGGCGGACGATGTAGACCCACATCTGCATGGGTTCGTCCTCCGTGAAACGGACGGTCTCCCTCTATTTATTCATTCCAAGAATTCACGCCGTTCCGCCGGAGCTCTCGATGCGGCGAGCTCCGCACCGGTACTGGTCGAGCGGCTCGGAGCAAGTTTGCTTCCAATCAATCCCCCGGCCCGCAGGTCCCGCCTCCGCGCCCAGGTCAGTCGGGTCCCGTTGAAAGGTATATATCGAGGGCTCAGCTGAGGGGAAACGAAGGTTGGACCTTCGGGTCCGTAGCACGGAGTTAGGAAATGAGAGCTAGTGGGCGTTTCCGGGCAGCCAGTTTTGCCGCAATCGCGGTCGCCGCGGTCATGGTGTTGAGCATGTTGAGCGGGGTCACTTCGGCCTCCTTCCTCAGGGGACCGCAGTCTTCGAGTGCATCGACCCCCGTGAGTCACTCAACCGCGGCACCAGTGATCACCACTCAACCCGCCACGAAGGCCGCGGCCCCGAAACCCGCGACCGCGACGAGCCCCCACCCTGGAACTTTGGATATTTACGAAGCTAACGGAGACGGAACGACCGTCGATCCGTCAGCGGCTTACTATACAGTGAATGCCGAGCCGATCTGGAACGTCTACGAGACGTTGATTGCGTACAACGGATCCGATGCGGGCCCGGCGCCCACGAACTTTGTGCCGCAGGGCGCGACCTGCGTGCCGGGCTCGACCGAGTGCCTGGCGCAGTTCGGGCAGAACCTCGTCTACAATAACGCGACGGGGGTTCCGACGTATTATACGTTCGAGATTGACGGCAACGCGCGCTTCTACGACCCGGCGACGAGCGTGAGCTGGCCGGTCTTCCCGTCGGATGTCGTCTTCTCGCTGGCGCGGACGCTGGCGTTCGCGGACTACCCGGGCTTTGGTGTCTACAACGGCTGGATCAACGCGCAGGACGTGCTTCCAGCGGGCAACTCGACCTGGGACGGCGGCCTGCACAGTCCGTACAACAACACGCCGAGCAACATTCTGTCGGCGTTCATCGTGAACGACTCGGCGTACTGCCCGACCTCGACGGTGGTGGTCACGAACGGGTGCGTCACGTGGAACGTGAGCGCCTCGGGCCTTGCGTGGCCGTACATCCTGGAGCTGATCGCGGACCCGATGGGAGCGTCGATCCAGTCGTGCGGCTGGGCGACGAACATCGAGGGCGGCGCGAACGATGGAGCGCCCGACTTTGCGGGGACGACGGCGGCGAACGGGGACGGACCGTGCACACTCCCCGGTGGCTACACGTCGAGCACGCAATCGATCAGCGGAGTGACGTACAGCCAGTATGTGGCGAGCCTCGCTCCGACGAGCTGGGACGCGTATGAGTTGCTGGGCGGGAACTATCCGAGCCCACAAGCGAACCTGCAGTGGAACATGGTGGGGTCGGGTCCGTATTACAACCTGAACCCGGTGAACCCGAGCTCGGGGTATTTCCTGCGGGCGAACCCGGCGTATGCGGCGCCGCAGGGCTGTGCGGGCCAGATCGGCTGCCTGCCGCTCCCCGGCCACTACGAGGGGACGGCGAACATCTACTGGAGCAGCTCCGACACGCCTGGCCTGGAAGAGATGTCCGCGGGCTACGCCGACACGGCCGGATTCTTCCCGACCGACGTGGCGGAAGTCAAGTCCATCGTCAGCCAGGGTAACTACGCCCTCGAGACCGGGATCCCAACGATCTCGATCTACTTCGACCCGATCCAGCTGAACTTCAGCCTCACGGCGCTGAAGGCGCAGGACACGGTCGGCGGCATCAACGTGCCGGGCGACTTCCTGAGCAATGTCGGTCTGCGGGAGTTCCTGGTGAATGCGTTCCCGTATGCGACGGACGAGGCGACGATCCAGACGATCGACGGGGTGGAGTTCGGGGAGCACTACGGCGGGATGATCCCGATCGGGATGGGCAATTACTACCCGACGAACATCAGCTGGCCGGGAGGCAACCCGGTCTCGAACCCGTCCACTCCGGGCAATGTGAGCTGGTGGTGGACGCAGCTCACGACTTCGAGCTCGCCGTGGTATGACCCGACGTTCGCGGCGTGCACGTCGAGTTCGCCGTGCAAGTTCCCGTTCGTGGGGATCATCGAGGGTCCGACGGTCGGCCTCTCGGAGGACAACTGGATCGCCTCGATCGAGAGCCTCACGGGCGATGCGGTGCAGCCGTACCAGTACAACATCCACGCAGAGATTCTGGCCGAGAACGTCGGACTTGCACCGGGCCAGGGGAACATGCCGATCTACAGCTACGGCTGGGCTCCGGACTATCCAGACCCGACCGATTACCTCGGCCCGATGTACTATCCGGACGCCACCTACACCTATGTCGACGCGACGTACGAGCAGATGGTGCTGCAGCCGGCATACAACAACCCGACGGCGTGCGGGCACACGACGATCGACCCGTACACGAGCAACTACACCTGGGCGTGGAACAACCTCACGTACTGGGCGAGCGGCTCGGGTGGCCTCGACGGAGTCGGCGTGGCGGACCAGTGCCAGGGGATCGCGTACATGTCCATGGTCGACTTCATGGAGTATGCGGGCCACCTGTCGAACCTCGTCCAGCGGGGTCTGATCTTCAACGTGGCGGAGTTCATCGCGAACGAGCTGGCCCTCTACATGTATTGGGACCAGGCGCTCGGCGTGGTTGACTACGGCATCTGGATCAACCCGGCAGGGATCAACACCAACGTCATGATCGGCGGGGGTGCGGACCAGCTCTGGGCGTTCTGGACGTACAGCTCGAACTTCTTTGACGCGTCGTTCACCGAGACGGGTCTCCCGACGGGGACGTCCTGGTCGGTGACGGTCGGAGGAGTCGGCACGGCGAGCAGTGTGGGGTCGACGATCTCCTTCTCGGGGATCCCGAACGGGACGTATCCGTACTCGGTGGCGTTCATCGCGACCTACGCGGTCGCCCCGGCGAGCGGGACGATCACGATCAAGGGCGCGGATGTCGCGACGGGCGTGACGTTCAGCGCGCTGACGGGGACCCCGGTGGCGGTGACGTTCGCTGAGGTGGGTCTCGTCTCAGGCACGAACTGGACGCTGACGATCACGAATGTCGGCGCCTATTCGGGGAACAACTCGTCGGCCACGTTCGCCTTACCGCCCGGGACGTATTCGTATAGCGCGTCGACGGTCGGCGGATACACGCCGCCCTCGCCCGGATCGGTCACGGTGAGCACCTCGCCGATCACGACCGTGCTCATGTACACGGGCGTGTTGTTCGCGACGTATCCGATCACGTTCACGTCCTCGGGACTGCCTACGGGCCAGACCTGGGGCGCGGTGGTGAACGGGTATACGGGATACTCGTCGAACGACACGAACACGTTCTACCAGAGGAACGGAACGTTCTCGTGGTCGATCCCGGCGATCCCGGGTCTCATGGCGACGCCGAGTAGCGGCGTCGTCACGGTGACGGGAGCGAGCCAGAGCGTGGCGGTCTCCTGGACGATCGTGGGAGTCCACTACGAGGTCACGTTCGTCGAGGGCGGTCTCCCGACGGGCACCTCGTGGACCGTGAACATCAACGGGCGGGCCATCCCGTCGACCCAGGCGTATGTGGTGGCGCTCGTGGTGAACGGCACGTTCTCCTGGACCGTGAACCCCATCTCCGGTTACGTCGCGACACCGCTTTCGGGGACGGTCGTGGTCTCGGGTGCGAGCCCGGCTTCGATCGCGATCAACTTCGCCCCACCAGTACCGACGTACAACGTGGTGTTCACGGCATCGGGGGCGTCGATCCCGGCGTGGGTCCTGTTCATCAACGGGGCGACGTACTCGGTGAGCGCGAGCTCGTCGACGACCATCACGTTGCCGGCGGGCACCTACAACTGGGGCGTGACGGTCCCGGCGGGCTATTACGCGACGCCCGCGGGCGGCTTGCTGACGGTGACGACCTCGGGCGCTTCCCAGTCGTTCACCGTCACGGCGACGACGAGCTCGACCACAACGAGCGGCCTTAACCCGACGACCGGACTCAGCACGCTCGCCTACGCGCTGATCGGGATCTTCGTGCTGCTCACCGTGGTCTTCCTCGTGACCACCCTGATGGCGCGCCGCCGACCCCCGTCCAACCCGCCGCAGAGCTGGTCGCCCGGGACCGAGGGCAAGGAGGGAGGGGACAGCCAGTCTCCCCCCCCGTCGTCCTAGATCGGGAGCGTCCCCGCTAGGTCCAACCCCTTCCTCCTTTTCTTTTTCTAAGGAACGAGGGACTCCGGCGCCCCGTGCCCGGGGACCCAAGCTCGGCTCAGCGGATCCGCGACCGCTAAAAGCCCAGGGACCGGGGGCGCCCGGGCTGGGGCCAGCTAGAGGAGCTCGAGTTCGCCGGTGATCGGGTCGAGCTCGCTCGCGGCTGCAGGGCCGATTCCGAGGCAGGTACGGGTCCCCGGGGCGACCTCCGTGAACCCTGCGTCCTCGACCCAAACGGTGGCGAGACCCTTCGCCCGGGCGCGCCGGTCGAGCTCCTCGAGATCCGTGAGCGTGGGGACGACGAGCGCGATCTTCTTCTGGCCCTCCCTCAGCCACCGCGAGAAGGTGGGAGAGGGATGGCGTTCCGCGAGCTGGACCAGCAGGACCGCGGCATGGGCCACCTGGACCGCCGCCTTGCCCGGCGTGAGGCGGAGCTCCCCGCGGACCACGAGCGCCATCTTCGTTTCCCCGGCGCCCCGCGCGCCGCGGCGACGGGACGTGTCAGTCGGCAATCTCCGCCTCCCGGCGTCGCCCGATCTCGTCGGCGCGCGCCCGAACGTCCGAGAGCCGGGAACGAAGCCGGGCCTCCTCGGCGGGATCGAGGCCCTTCCGATTCAAGGCGCGCACGAGGTGGCGCTCCTCGCGCCCGAGACGGTCGAGCTCGCGCGTCACGGCCCAGACCTCGGCCTCGTCCGGCTCGACCGCCGGCGGCCCGCGAGCGGCCGGCGGGCTCCGCGCGTAGGCTCCTCGGAGGAGTCCGACGACGACCGCCACGACGGCGATCGCCGTGAGGGCGACCTCCAGCGTCGGGGCGCTCCAGTACGACTGGAAGCCGGCCGGCGTGCCCACGAGGAGCAGATAGCCGACCAGGATCGTGAGCACGAGGCTGAGGACGAAGCCGAGCGAGACGATCTCGAGGAGTCGAAGGTAGCGCTCCGGACCCCGGATCCTCCACTCGGGGAACAGGGCTTTCGTGACCGCGTAGCCCGGAACGAAGAAGATGAGCAGGAATCCGGCGACGTCCTCGAGCGCGTTCAGCGGCGCCATCGCTAGTCGGAGGCGGCCTCACTCCGCGGGGGCCTCGCCCGCTCCGAGTTGCTTTTCGAGCTGCCGCCGGAGCCGGCGGTTCGAGACGAGCCCGTGCGCGGCCTTTCGGGTCGTCTCGTAGTGCTTCAGAAGCGCCCGGACCTCCTGGGGCCGCTGGCCCGAGCCCCGCGCGATCCGGTGGATGCGCTCGGCCTTGAGCAGCTGCGGGTCGTCAAGCTCCTCGCCGGTCATCGAGTCGAGGATCGTCCGGAAGCGCCGGAGCCGGCGCTGCGTCTCGTCCACCTTGTCCTCGTCGAGGCGGGCCGCGCCGAGGGTCGGCATCATTGACATCAGCTTCGAGAACGGGCCCATCTCCCCGAGGGACTGGAGCTGGGTACGCATGTCGCGGAGGGTGAACCTGCCGCCGAGGAGATTCTTCGCCGCCTTCTCGGCCGCCTCCTTGTCGGAGAGCTCCTCGAACTGCTCGAGCAGCGTCTGGATGTCCCCCATCCCGAGCAGGCGGGAGACGAAGCGGGTCGGCTCGAACCGCTCGAGCTCGTCGAGGTGCTCCCCCGTCCCGATGAAGAGGATCGGCGCCCCGCTCACGGCGACCGCGGAGAGCGCGCCGCCGCCCTTCGCCGAGCCGTCGAGCTTGGTCAGGATGACGCCCGTCAGCCCGACCGCCTTGTGGAACGCCTCGGCGCTGCGTCCCGCCGCCTGACCCATTGCGGCATCGAGCACGAGCAGGGTCTCGTCCGGCTCGAGGACCGAGCGCACGCGCTTGAGCTCCTCGATAAGCCCCGCGTCGACCCCGCTACGGCCCGCGGTATCGACGATCACGGCGAGATGGGGAGGGAACCTCCCAAGCGCTTCGCGCACGATCACCTCGGCGCGGGTCTCCGAACGGTTCGCGTAGAACTCACATCCGACCTTCTTTGAGAGCTGCTCGAGCTGGTCGATCGCGGCCGGCCGGTGGATGTCGGCGGCGACCAGTCCGACCCGGACCCCCTTTTTCTGGAAGTAGCGGGCGAGCTTCCCGGCGGTCGTCGTCTTGCCCTGACCGAAGAGGCCCGCGAGGAGGATCCGCTTCGGCTTGAGCTCGAACGGGCGGTCCTTCCCGAGGATCCCCCGGATCTCCTCGTAGATGATGCGGACGAGGAAGTCCCGGAGGCTCGCTCCGGCGGGGGGCTTCTCCTCGGTCGCGCGACGTCGGACCCGCTGGGTCAGCTCGAGCGTCAGCTGGACGTTGACGTCGGCCTGCAGGAGGGCCCGCTGGATGTCGCGCACCACCTCGGCGAGGAGCGCTTCGTCGACGACGGAGCCGCGGGCGATCTTCTGGAGGACCCCCCGAAGCGACTTGCCGAGCGAGTCGAGTACCATCGCATCCTCCGGCCGCCTGCGCGGCCGAGTCCGGGCAGGATTGAGCCTCTATAAGTCGGGGAGGCCCGACGGGGGAGCGGTGTCGCGACGTCGGCGACGGCGCCGCCGCGCGCAAGCGTCTTAAGAGCCCCCGAGGTCGATGAGTCGGGAGTCTATGGCTAGCGAAGCGAAGCCCGCTCCGAAGCCCCCTCCTCCGAAGCTGAACCCGGTCCGCGTGCCGATCGCGGAGGAGCCGGTGGCGGAGCGGACGACCGACTTCCGCGAGGTCCTGCACGCGTATTCGCGCGAGGATGCGGTGCTCGAGGCGAAGCGGTGCATCCAGTGCCGGAGACCCTGGTGCGTGGAGGCGTGTCCGATCACGCAGGACTGCCGGGAGTACATCCGGCTCATTGCCGACCAGGATTTCGATGGCGCGGCCCGCGTGACCCTCCGCGAGAACCCGCTTGCCACGTGCCTCTGCAAAGTCTGCTACCACTACTGCGAGGACTCCTGTGTCGTCAAGAAGAAGGGGGTCCCGATCGCGATCCGTCACCTGAAGCGGGCCGCCCTCGACTACGGCAACTCCGATCTCGCCTACGTCCCTTCGAAGCCGAAGAACCAGCGCGTCGCGGTGATCGGCGGGGGCCCCGCCGGCATGATGGCGGCATGGGAGCTCGGCGTGCGGGGGTACTCCGTCACCGTCTTCGAGCAGGAGGAACGGCTCGGCGGGTTGATGCAGACGATCCCGGCGTACCGGATGACCGATGCGGACGTCGAGACCGACCGCGTGCGCTTCCGGGACCTCGACGTGACGTTCGTGAAGGGCACGAAGGTCGGCCACGACTTCCCCGTCGATCGGCTGCTGAAGGAGGACGGCTACCAGGCCGTGTTCGTCTCGATCGGCACCCCGATGCACCGGACGCTCAACGTGCCCGGAGAGTCCCTCGAGGGGGTGCTCCCGGCCCTCGACTTCCTGAAGCGGGTCAACCGCGGCGAACCGGTCTCGGTCGGCCGCGAGATCGTGGTCATCGGCGGCGGCGACGTCGCGATGGACTCGGTGCGCACGGCGCTCCGGACGTCGAACGGGGGCCGGGTCACCCTCGTCTACCGGAGGGGCCGGGAGGAGATGCCGGCCGACCGCGAGGAGATCCACGGGGCGGAAAGCGAGGGGATCCGCTTCGTCTTCCTCAAGGCCCCCGTCCGGGTGGCCGGCGGACCGCACGTCGAGGGCCTCGTGGTGCAGTCGATGGAGCTCGGCCCCCCGGATTCCGGCGGACGCCGCAGCCCGGTCCCGGTCCCCGGCTCGGAGGAGACGATCCCCTGCGACACCGTCATCGTGGCGGTCGGACAGAAGGCGGACCTCGAGGGGTTCGGACCCGAGCTCGACCTGAAGCTCACGAGCCAGGGCTGGCCCGAGGGAAAGGGGAAGGGATTCGAGACCGGGGTCCCGGGAATCTTCGCCGCCGGGGGCCGTTCCGTCGTTTACGCGATGGGCACCGCCACCGAGGCCGCCGACGCGATCGACGCGTACCTTTCGGCGAAGCGCGGCGAGAAGACCGTCCCGAGGCCGGATCCGCTCGGCGGCCCGGGGGCGTTCGCGTTGCCGCCGGGGTACACCGAGCCGATCCGCGTGTGACGCCCCCACCCGGTTCGGGAGAGCGGGCCCGAAGCTATTTCCGCGGTGGACGCACCTCAGAGTGAATCATGATGCGCCGGGCGGGCCGGACGGGAGCGCTGGCCCTGCTGGCCTCGGCGATCGTCGTGCTCTCGATTCTCGTTCCGGGCGCCTTCGCCCGGTCGGAGACCCTCGCTCCCTCCGCCCCTCCCTCTTCGACGGGCACCGCCCCGGCGATCGACCTCTCCGCGGTCTACGACTCGCCGTTCTCGGAGCGGGCGGGGTTCGCCGCCTGGGAGCCCGCGGCGATTCCCGGGGCCCCATCCGCGACCGGCCAGGAGCTCATCGTCGTCACGTTCGAGCCCAGCGACCCGACCCTGTTCTCCGCGCCGGACTTCGGAGGCATACCGATGACGATCCCCGAGATCGCGGACGAGTTCGGTCTCTCCACGGCCCAGTACGACGCGGCGGCGGAGTACTTCGAGTCGGAAGGGCTCTCGGTCGCCCATGCGTGGCCCGACCGGCTCTCGCTCTCCCTCGAGGGCCCGGTCGCCGCCGTGGACCGCGCGTTCGGAACGTCCGAGCGAAGTGGGATCTACGACGGTCGGCCCGTTACGTTTCCGGCTACCGCCCCCTCCCTGCCGGCATCGATCGAGACCCGCGTGGCGAGCGTCCTCGGCCTTTCGACCGGGTTCGACACGTTCACGCTCCCGGTCACCCCCGCCATCGACGCCCCCACGACCCTCACCACCGGCTCCGCGCAGCCCGCCGCGAACTCGCCGATCACCCCCGCGATCCTGCGGCAGGGGTACGACATCTCCCCCCTCTACAATCTCACGAGCTCGCCGACGTACGCGAGCTCCGAGGGGATCGCCGTCCTCCTCTGGGGGGACGGATACGCCCCGAGCGACCTCTCCTCCTTCTACAGCCAGTACTACCCGTCTGGATTCCCCCAGCCTCACATCAACGCGTACCCCGTCGACGGGGCCCCGGCCCCCTCGGAGAACGCGCTCAACGACCCGGACAAGTCCGCGCCCCAGGAGCTCACGCTCGATCTCGAGTGGTCGGGCTCGTTCGCCCCGGGGGCGACGATCGACGCGGTCTACGCGCCCGAAGGCCCCCCGCCGGACTACTCCCCGAGCAGCTCGAGCATGGCGGACGCCCTCCACGAGGCGATCACGCTCCCGGGCGTCTCGGTGCTCTCCATGTCGTTCGGGACGCCCGAGTCCGGGGACTCGGGCCTCGCCGCCGCCTGGTCGACCGACCTTGCCGAGGCGGCCAAGGAAGGGATCACGATGCTCGCGGCGACCGGCGACCTCGGGGGGACGGCCGACTCCGACTGCAGCGGCGGGGCGAGCGTGGACTACCCGTCGACCAATCCGGACGTTCTCGCGGTCGGCGGGACGGTCGTCTCCGTGCAGCAGAACCTCCTCGGCCAGCCGACCGGGATCTCCGAATCGGCGTGGGTCGGGAGCGGCGGAGGGTACTCCAGTCAGTACTCAGCGCCGGCCTGGCAGCCGTACTCCGTCACGGGGAGCAGCGCCCGCGCCGTTCCGGACGTGAGCGCTTCCGCGTCGGGGAACTTCCTCTACTACGCTGGCCAGGAACAGGAGGCCGATGGCACGAGCTTTGCGACCCCGCTCTGGGCCGGTCTCATCGCGGAAATGGACGCCCTCCACGGCTCCTCCTTCGGGCTCGTCTCCCCCCGCCTCTACGCGATCGGCGAGAACGAGCAGACGGGAGGGCCCGACGCCGGGTTCAACGATATCACGGCCGGCGGGAACTGCGTCGCCAACGCGGGTCCGGGATGGGACGCCGCGACCGGCTGGGGCACCCCGAAAGGGCTCGTCCTCTACGAGGCGCTCACCGCGACGTTCGTCAACCTCTCGATCTCCGTCGACCCGGCGGCGGTGGCCCCGGCCGGCTCCGTGACCGTCGCCGCCCACCTCGCGAACGCGACGACGGGAGCGCCGATCCCGGGCGTGCCGGTGCAGATTTCGCTGGCCTCGGACGAGGACTTCGGGCCCTGCACGGGGTCGTTCGGCAGCGCGGACCCGCTCACGAACGCCTCGGGGGACGTCGCGGTGTCGATGAGCGTGCCGGCCTGCTACCTCGGATCTCGGGCGGACGCATCGGTCACCGTGATCTCGAACGGGTACTACGGGGAGAATTCGACGACCGTCCCCGTGAACCTCCTCGCGCTCGTCCCCGCGCTCGAGGTGCTCACGGTGTATCCGTACAACGTCTTCGGCTTCGTGGTGATCATGGCGATCGCGTCGACGATCGGCGGCGTCCTCGGGGCGCGGCGTCCGTCGTCCCGGTCGGGTCCGCCCCCAGTTCCCTCCGGGGAGGGGCCGATGACAGCCCCGCCCCCGGCCCCCACGCCGGCCGAAACGCCGGGCGACTCCCCGCCGGTCGCTCCGCCCGCTCCCGAGGTCGTCGGCTCTGAGCCCCCGCCGCCCGGGACCGGCTGAACCCTCGAGGGGGTCCCCGCGGCGACGCCTTCCCAAAAGCCTTAATCCGGACCTCCTCTCCGAGCCCTCGTGCCCGGTGCATCGACCGATGCGCCGGACGGGGCGGTCCCGATCTCGCTGTCGGGGCCGGAGCGTTCGGTGCTGGCCGCCCTCAGAGCCTCCGACGAGCTCCCGATCGAGGAGGGCCGTCTCGCGGAGGAGCTCGGTCTCGCCCCGGACGCGGTGCGGGGCTCCCTGCAACGCCTCCGATCGAAGCATCTCGTCGCCGTCGAGGAGGAACATTGGAGCGATCGCCGTCTCACCCCCCGCGGGGAGGCGGCGCTCGCGAACGGTCTTCCCGAACGGCGGCTGCTCGACGCGCTCCGCCGGCCGGGCGGGACCCTCGCGACCGACCTCGGCGCCGTGGAGGGGCTCTCCGACGAGGAACGCTCCGCGGCGATCGGAATCCTGCGGCGACGCCATTACCTCGAGGATGGACTCCCGTTCCGGCTCCGGGAAGGGGCCCCCGGACCGGACGAATCCCTGCCGGAGGAGCTCGTCCTGAAGCAGGTGGCGAACGGGGAGGAGGAGATCGACGAACCGATCTACACCGTGCTCGAGCGCCGGGGCCTCGTGCGGACCGAGCACCGGTCGCGGAAGCGCTGGACCCCGACCGACGAGGGCCGACGCATGGCGATCGCCGCCGCGGACGAGTCGCTCTTGGGCTCGCTGACTCCGGAACTGTTGCGCACCGGGGGCTGGAAGTCCCGGTCCTTCCGGCCGTACGACGTGCGGGCTCCGGTGCCCTTCATCACGGGGGCGCGCCCGAACGCCTACGCCGCGTGGCTCGAGGAGGTCGAGGAGATCCTCCTGGGTCTCGGGTTCGAGCAGGTCGAGGGCCCGCTGCTCGAGACGGAGTTCTGGAACAATGACGTGCTGTTCATGCCGCAGGACCATCCGGCGCGCTCGGTCCATGACGCGCTGTCCGTCGAGGGGCTCTCCGGTCACCCGCCCCCGGAGGGGCTCCTCGCGCGGGTGGCCGCGGTCCACGAGGGCCGGTCTCTCCCCGGGGAGGACCGCCCGATCGGTCCCGGCTGGGGCGTTCCCTACGACCCCGCGATCGCCGCCCGTCCGGTCTTGAGGTCGCAGACCACCGCGGTCTCCGCGCGGTTCCTCGCCGGACGTCCCACACCCCCGTTCCGGGTCTTCTCCGTGGACCGGAACTTCCGACGCGAGGAGGTCGATGCCCGCCACCACATCGAGTTCACCCAGTGCGAGGGGATCATCGGGGAGGAAGGGATCGATCTCCGCCACCTGGTCGGGATCTTCCGCTCGTTCGCCGAGGCGATCGGGATCCGCGAGCTCAAGATTCGGCCGAGCTACTTCCCGTTCACCGAGCCGTCGATCGAGGGGTACGTCCGCCACCCGCGGTTCGGCTGGATGGAGGTCCTGCCGGGCGGGGTCTTCCGGCCCGAGGTGCTTCGGCCGCTCGGGATCGACGTGCCCGTGATCGCCTGGGGGATCGGGATCGGGCGGCTCGCCCTCGTCGCGCTCGGAAAGAACGACCTGCGCGAGCTGTTCGCCGACGACCTGGCCGTGCTCGAGAGCGGGGGGGAGTAGCCACGCCGCAGGCGACGCTCGATCGCGAGCGGGTCCTCTCCCTGCTTCCGGAACGGATCTCGGAGAACACGCTCGTCGATCTCCTCTTCCTCTCGAAGGCCGAGCTCGAGGCTCACACTGCTACGACCCTGACGGTCTCCGTGACCCCCGACCGGCTCGACCTCCTCTCCGAGGGAGGCCTCGGGATCGCCCTCGCGGGGGCGCTCGACCTGGCGCAGGGCCTCCCCCGGATCCCCGAGGGAGCGCCCGATCGGTCGCGCGGGGCCCGCCTGTTGGTCGACGCCTCCACCGCCCCGCTCCGCCCGGTGATCGCGGGCGTGATCGTGGAATCGCCCGAAGCGGCCGGCCTCGACGAGGGCCTCCTGACGGAGGCGGTCCGGTTCCAGGAGCTCCTGCACGCGACGGTGGGACGGGACCGAAGGGCCGCGAGCCTCGGGATCTACCCGCTCGATCGATTCTCCTTCCCCGTCCGGTACGCCCTCGAGCCGGTGGACGGCGTCGAGTTCGTGCCGCTCGACGGGGCCGAGCGGATCCGGGGCCCGGAGTTCTTCGCCGGTCACCCGCTCGCGAAACGGTACGGGGGCTACGGCCGATGGGGGGAGGATTGCCTCACGCTCCGCGACGCGGACGGTGCGGTCCTGAGCCTGCCACCGATCCTGAACAGTCGCGGCTCGGGAGAGGCCCGGGTGGGGGATCGAACCCTCCTCCTCGAGTCGACGGGGATCCGGGCGCGAAGCGTCTCCGAATGCCTGGGCCTCCTCTTGCTCCCGTTCATCGCCCGGGGCTGGTCGGCCGTTCCAGTCGAGGTCGAGGGGCCGGGCACGCACCGCGACGACGGCCGGGCCTGCGTCCGGCCCCGGACCCTCGATCTCCCGTCCGCCACGATCCCCGAGATCCTCGGAACCCCGCTCGCGGCGGCCGAGGTCGAGCGTCGCTTCGGCCGGGCGCGCCTCGGGGTCCGGCCGGTCCCGCACGGCTGGCGGGTGGAGGTGCCGGTCTGGCGCCCCGATCTCCTCGCCCCCGTCGACCTCGTCGAGGACCTCGCCATCGCCGCACCGCTGCGGCCGGAGGACGGGATCGTCCCCGCCAGCCGGACCCGGGGGCGCTACCGTCCCGAGACCCTGTTCCGGCGCCGGGTGGCGACGGCGCTGCTCGGTCTCGGCCTCGCGGCTCCGTACACCTCCCTCCTCGTCTCCGAGACGGCCGCGCGCCGACTCCCCGGCGCCGAGCCGGTCGGCATCTCGAACCCGGTTTCGGCCGAGTACTCGTACCTGCGGGATCGCCTCCTCCTCTCGCACCTCGAGGTCCTCGCCCACAACACCCGGCACCCGTACCCCCAGCGGTTCGGGGAGGTCGGACCGGTGCTCGTCCGATCGGCGCCGGCGGAATCGGGAGCCGAGACCCGGTACCATGCCGGCGTGGTGGTCGCGAGCGACCGCACCGGGTTCGCGGAGGTCGCCGGGGTCGCGGAGTACCTGTTCCGCGGGGTCGACGTGGCCCCGGTCCGGGAGTCCGCGGAGCTACCCGGGGCCATCCCGGGGAGGGCGGCGCGGGCGCGTCTCGCCGGAGAGCTGGTCGCCGAGATCGGCGAAATTCATCCTGAGGTCTTGGGCGGGCTCGGGGTGCCCGTACCCGTGGCCTGGGCCGAACTCGACCTCACGGGGCTCTGGCGCCTGCTCGGGCGTCGCGAAGGGGATTAATAGCGTCACCCGGTCCTCGGCCGATGGCCCGGGATCGGGACTCCGCGAAGGGTGCCGGGGCGCGCGAGGTATGGGAGGCCGCGGCGCGCCGAGCGATCGGCGACCGGGTGCCGGGCGGTCGGGTGCCGCTCCTCGTGGGCCCCCCGGAAGAGCCGGACGCGGCGTTCCTCGAGCGGATCGGGTTCCCGGGCGAGCCCCCGTTCACGCGCGGGGTCCAGCCGACGATGTACCGAGGGCGGCTGTGGACGTTCCGCCAGTACTCGGGGTTCGGGAGCGCGGAGGCGACGAACCGGCGCTTCCGCTTCCTCCTCGACGGCGGCCAGACGGGCCTCTCGGTCGCGTTCGATCTCCCGACGCAGAACGGCTACGACTCGGACCATCCGCGGGCCCACGGGGAGGTCGGCCGGTGCGGCGTGCCGATCTCGACGTTGGACGATATGCGGACGCTCTTCCGGGGCATCCCGCTCGACCGCGCCACGGTCTCGATGACGATCAACGCGACGGCCCCGATTCTCCTCGCGCTCCATATCGCGGTCGCGGAGGAGTCGGGCGTGCCGCGGGCGAAGCTCGGGGGCACCGTCCAGAACGACGTGCTCAAGGAGTACGTAGCCCGGGGGACCTACGTCTACCCGCCCGCGCCCTCGATGCGCCTCACCGTCGACCTCATCGAGTTCGCCACGCGCGAGATGCCGCAGTGGAACACGATCTCGATCTCGGGCTACCACATGCGGGAGGCCGGCGCGACCGCGGTCCAGGAGGTGGCGTTCACCCTCGCGAACGCGATCGCGTACGTCCGCGAGGTCCAGGAGCGCGGTCTCGATCTCGACGCCTTCCTTCCCCGCCTCTCCTTCTTCTTCTCCTCGGACCGGAACTTCCTCGAGGAGGTCGCGAAGTTCCGGGCGGCGCGGCGCCTCTGGGCGTCGATCGTGAAGGACGACCTCCACGCGAAGAGCTCCCGCTCGGGGCAGCTGCGCTTCCATACGCAGACCGCGGGCTCGAGCCTGACCGCCCAGCAGCCCGAGCTCAACGTCGTGCGGACGACCCTCGAGGGCCTCGCGGCGTTGCTCGGCGGCACCCAGTCGCTCCACACGAACTCGCTCGACGAGGCGATCGGGCTCCCCACCGAGGCTTCGGCTCGGCTCGCGCTGCGCACGCAGCAGGTCCTCGCCGAGGAGTCCGGCGTGCCCAGCACGATCGACCCGCTCGCCGGGGCGTACGAGATCGAGGAGCTCACCGACTCGATCGAGACCGAGGCGCGGAAGTACCTCGCCCGCATCGAGGAGATGGGCGGCGCGGTCGCCGCCATCGAGCGGGGGTTCCTGGCCAGCGAGATCGCCGGGGAGGCGTACCGGGTGGCGCGGGCCCGGGAGCGCAAGGAGGAGATCGTGGTCGGGGTCAACGAGTTCGCCGAGGGGCACGCGGGATTCTCCCTCTTCCCGGGCGCTCGCGGCGGCGGCGTCGTCGCCCAGCGGATCACCCCGGCGGAGGAGCGTCGGCAGATCTCGGGGGTCCGCCAGTTCAAGCGTTCGCGCGACGGCGCGGCGAGCGCCCAGGCGCTCGGGGCGCTCTCCACGGCGACCGAGCGCGGAGAGAACGTGATGCCGTTCGTGCTCCGGGCGGTCGGGGCCGGCGCCACTCTCGGGGAGATCTCGGACGCCTGGAGGAGGCTGTTCGGCGAACAGCCGCCCTCGCGGGCGTTCTAGGAGGTATCCGATGCGGCTCGACCACCTCGGGATCGCCGTGAAGGACCTCGCGGCCGCTCTCGCGAAGTGGCAGCCGCTGCTCGGGAGCGCGCCGTCCGCCCCCGAGCTCGTCCCCTCGAACCGGGTCTGGGTGACCTTCCTCGAGGCCGGGCGAACGCACTTTGAGCTCCTCCAGCCGAGCGACCCCGACTCCCCCATCGCGAAGTTCATCGCCCATCGGGGGGAGGGGCTGCACCACGTGGCCTTCCACGTCGCGAGCGTCGACCAGGCCCTCGCCGACCTCGAACGGCGGGGCGAACGGGTCGTCGATCGCACCTCCCGGCCCGGGGCGCGCGGCCGCCGGGTCGGCTTCGCGCACCCGGCCGCGTTCGGCGGGGTGCTGGTCGAGTTCGTGGAGGGCCCGTGAGCCGCATCCGCTCGGTGGTCCTCGACCCGCTCTACGACAGCCGGGGACACCTGTCGGTCGAGGCGACCGTCACGCTCGAGTCCGGGGTCCGGGCCCGCGCCGGGGCCCCGAGCGGGGCGAGCACCGGGGCCCACGAGGTCCACGCGTTCCCGCCGGGCGGCGTCCCCGAGGCGCTCGAGACGTTCCGGGCCCGCGTCGCGCCCGCCCTCGCGGGCCTCGACGCGACCGACCGCGCGGCGGTCGACGGCACGCTCCACCGCGTCGACGGCACGCCGGACTTCTCGCGCATCGGAGGGAACACGGCGACCGCGGTCTCGGTCGCTACGGCGATGGCGGTTGCGAAGGCGACGGGTCGGGCGCTCTGGCAGATTCTCGCCCCGCCGGGGGTGGACGGACGCCGCTTCCCGGCGATCGTCGGCAACTGCCTGAACGGCGGCCGGCACGCGATCGGCGGACCCGACATCCAGGAGTTCATCGCCTTCGCCGATGGGCCGGACCCCGCCGCGAACGTGCGGGCCGCGGTCCGCGTGCACCAGCGGCTCGGCGAGGAGCTGCATCGCCGCTTCCCGAAGCAGGCGCTCGGGCGCGGGGACGAGGGCGGATGGGTCGCCGCGATCGGGAACGTCGACGCGCTCGAGCTCCTGAAGGTCGCGTGCGAGCAGGTCCGCGACGAGCTCCACGTCGACGTCCACCCGGGGCTCGACCTCGCGGCGAGCGAGTTCTTTTCCGATGGGCGCTACCGCTACCAGGAGCAGACCCTCGACACCGAGGGCCAGATCGGATTCGTGAGCGCGCTCGTCGACCGGTACGACGTGCGCTATCTCGAGGACCCGCTCGACCAGGAGGCGTTCGACGCGTTCGCTGCGCTGACGCGGGCGGTCGGCTCGCGCACCCTGGTTATCGGGGACGATCTCTACGTCACCCGGGAGGAGCGCCTGCGGCAGGGCCTCGAGCGCGGTTCGACGAACGCGATCCTGATCAAGGTCAACCAAGTCGGCACGCTCACCGACACCCTCGCGACCGTCGATCTCGCCCGGGCGAACGGCCTCGCGACCATCACGAGCCACCGTTCGGGGGAGGTTCCCGAAGGGTGGCTCGCGCACGTCGCCCTGGGCACCGGCGCGCGGGGGCTGAAATGCGGGGTTCTCGGCGGCGAGCGGGTGGCAAAGCTAAATGAACTCCTGCGGCTCGCCCGCGCCACCGGAGCCTAAGACGCGATGCCCGACGACGAAACGCTCGCCGAACCCCAGGCCGGGGCGACGGACGGCCAGGACACCCGCCCGGGCGAGCTCCTGATCCCGGAGGACACGTATCTCACGAGCGGGGTCCACATCGGGACCCAGCAGAAGTCGGCGTCGATGCGCCGGTTCATCTACAAGGTCCGTTTCGACGGCCTGCACGTCCTCGACGTACGCGAGACCGACCGGCGGATCCGGCTCGCCGCGAAGTTCCTCGCCCGCTTTCCCGCCGAGCGCATCTTGGTCGTCTCCCAGCGCCAGTACGGGCAGAAGCCGGTCCGCATCTTCGCGAAGACCGTCGGCGCGGTCTCCTTCGCCGAGCGGTTCGTTCCGGGGTGCCTCACGAACCCGAACCTCGCCGAGTACTTCGAGCCGAAGGTCCTCCTCGTCACCGACCCGGCGACCGACCAGCAGGCGCTCAGCGAGGCGGTGTCGATCGGGATCCCGGTCGTCGGCCTGTGCGACGTCAACAACGAGACCCGGAACGTCGACCTCGTGATCCCGGCGAACAACAAGGGTCGGGTGGCTCTCGCGACCGTCTACTGGCTGCTCGCGCGCGAGGTCCTGCGCGCGCGCGCCGGCGGCGCGGAGATCGAGTACCCCCTCACCATCGACGATTTCCAGGCCGCGCTCTAGGACGCGGTAATAAGGACTGCGGGCGCCGGGGGCTCCCGCCCGCGTTCCGGCCCCTTTTATCGCCCGGTCCCCTCTTCGGGCCCGTGGGGCGCCCCGGTTCGGGCCTTCTCGAGCTGCTCGAGGAACACGGGATCCCCGAGAAGGGCGCGCGGGTCTACCTCGCCGCTTGCCGCGCGGGACCCCAGACCGCGAGCGAGCTCGCGCGCCTCTCGGCGGTGAACCGCGTCGAGGCGTATCGGTTCATCAAGCTCCTCGCCGCCGAGGGGCTCCTCAAGGCCACGAGCGGTCGACCGAAGCGCTTCGCCGCGCTCACCCCCGACGCGCTCATCGACAAGTGGATCCAGCGGGCCTCCGACCGCCTCCGGAGCCTCGAGCAGGACCGCGAGAAGATCCTCGCGGACTGGGAGGAGGGACGGACCGAGTTCGACGAGCACGACCCGCGGAAGTTCGCGGTGCTCGAGGGCCGGGAGACGATCAACCGGTTCCTGCTCAAGCGGATCGGCACGACCGAGCGCCAGGTGTTGATGAGCGCGAACGGGCCGGCGCTCGCGGGGTTCATCGACGGCGGGATCGACCGATCGTTGCGCGAGGCGAGCGCCCGCGGGGTCCGCGTGCGGATGGTCACCGAGGTCTTCCCGCCGAACCTGGCGGAGTCGAAGCACTTCGCGGGCTTCGCCGAGCTGCGCCACGCGACCGGCTCCGTCACGAGCCGGGCGATCGTGCTCGACCGGCAGGGCGCGCTCGTCTACGTCTCGGGGGAGGAAGGCCTCGGGCGCACGGGGGACGAGCAGGTCGCGCTCTGGTCGACCGCGCCGATGTTCGTCCAGCTCGCGCGCGACTACCACCGGCGCCTCTGGGCCCCCGCGCTCCGGGCCGAGGCGCGGTTCGTGGAGCTCGAGAACCCGCCCGCCGCGGTGCTCCCCGTCGTCGCGGGAAAGGAGGCGGTCCCGTTCCAGCGCCTGAAGGAGATCGCGAAGCTCGGCATGCGGGCGTCGGGCGTCCAGGAGTTCCACCTGCACCTGCCCGAGCTGATCGAGACGATCGCCCGCCAGCTCGGCCGCGAGATCGCCGAGCAGATCGACGGCCGTACCCCGGAGGAGGTGGCGAAATCGCTCCAGGTCTACTACGCGGAGCACACGATGGGCCACCTCGCAACCCTTCGCGAGAAGCCGCTCACCTTCCAGGTCACCGGCTGCTTCGCGTGCACGAGCGACTCGCCCGAGATCGGGCGGGTGATGTGCCCGCAGCTCCTCCGCGCGGTGCTCGAGACGCGCCTCGGCCAGCGTTGGGAGGTCTCGAAGCCCGATCCGACGAAGCACGCCACCCGCGGATGCGTGTTCACCGCGAACCCCGCGTGAACCGGAGCCGTGCTACACCGGCTCACGGTGTAACACGTGTAACTAACAAACGCTACAGTAAACGGACGAACTTATAAATACGAGCCAACGGTTAGCCGCCGTACTAACATGAAGCCCCACTCTTCCGCCTCAACTTCCGCGCGCCCGCGCCCGACCGGTCCGAAGGCCCCCCTCCGCCATGCCCCGGCCCCCGAGCCCGAGGCGCCGGCGACCGCTCCGGCCTCCGATGTCTGCCCGAATTGCGGCTCCACCCACCTCATCCGGGACGAGATCCGCGGCGAGATCGTTTGCGCCGACTGTGGACTCGTCGTCGACCAGAGCGCCCTCGTCAGCGACCGCGGCCAGCGCGGCTCGAAGGAGGACACCGGTCGCGAGGCCCGCGGCTGGGGGCCCGTCATCTCCCCGCTGATGCCCGACAAGGGCCTCTTCAGCGAGATTGGGGTGCCGACCCGCGACTTCCAGGGAAACTCGCTCTCCCGGAACACGTCGCTGAAGTTCTACCACCTGCGCAAGCTCAACCACCGGCTCCGCGCCGCCCGGACGCACCAGCGCAACCTCGTGGTCGCGCTCGGCGAGCTGAACCGCCTCGCGGGCGTCCTTGGGCTCTCACGCGAGGTGAAGGAGTCCGCGACGTACATCTACCGCCGGGCCCTCGAGCACAAGGCGACGCGCGGCAAGAAGATCGTCGCGCTCGTCGCCGCGAGCGTGTACGCGGCGTGCCGGCAGTGCCATGTTCCGCGGACGATGAAGGAGATCATCGCCCACTCGAAGGCGACGAAGATCGAGGTCGGCCGGGCCTACACCCTGCTCGCGCGCGAGCTCAAGCTCGGGCTGAAGCCGGTCGAGCCCCGCGACTACCTCGTCCGATTCACGCAGGACCTGAACCTCTCGAAGGAGGTCCGCCAGAAGGTCCTCTCGCTGCTCGAACAGGTCGAGCAGGTCTACTCGACGAGCGGCGTGCTGCCGAACGGGATCCTCGCGACGATCATCTACATCGCGTCGAACCTGATGGGCGAGCCGCGCAGCCAGGACCGGATCGCCGCGGTGGCGAACGTCACCCCGGTGACGATCCGCAACCACTACAAGGAGCTCCTCGACCTCCTCGGTCTTCCGAAGAACCTCACGAACCCTCAGGCCCGGGGCACGCTGCCGTCCGACTCGGCCGAGAAGATCGAAGTCGACGCGGCCGCGGCCGGCCACTAGTCGGGTCCCCACGTTCCCGGCCCTCTCGTCGCACTGGCCCCCATCCTGGGCCGTCCCGGCAGCGGGCGCTTCGCCCCGCCGGGACCCGCGGCCCTCAAACGACTTAGGGAGGAGCGGGGGTCGGTGCACGTGGTCGCCGCGGCGCCGCTGAGCTACTCGTCCTACCGCACGTACCTCGAGTGCCCCCTCCGCTGGAAGTTCCTCTACATCGACCGACTCCCCGAGACCCCCCGAGGGTACTTCACCTTCGGGCGCGTCGTGCACTCCGTCCTCGAGGAGCTCCTGCGCCCGCTCGTCGTACCCTCAGCCCGGCGGATCGGGGAGGCGGAGTCGCAGCGGACGCTCGACGAGTGGCACCCCACGCCGAGGACCGGCGGAGAAGGGAGCCTTGTCCCGCTCGAGGAGCTCCTCGCGGCCTACGATCACGCCTGGTCCGGCGAGGGGTACACCTCGCCCGAGGAGGAGCAGCGGTACCGGACGCTCGGCCGCGACCTCCTGCGCCGGTACCACCGGCAGCTCCAGGCCGAGCGGCCCCACCCGGTCGCGGTCGAGGAGCACCTCGAGACGCGCTGGGACGGGATCCCCGTGCACGGCTACATCGACCGGATCGATCGGACCCCACTCGGCGGGCTCGAGGTCGTCGACTACAAGACTTCGCGCGAGCTCTCCCGGGACGACGCGCGCGAATCGGACCAGCTGAGCCTGTACCAGGTGCTGGTCGAGCGGAACTATGCCGAGGCGGTCGAAGGCCTCACCCTCTATCACCTCCGCTCGCTGACCCCGTTGCGAACGCCCCCCCGAGGGCCGAACGCGCTCGGCGCGCTCCACGACCGGCTGGGCACGGTCGTCGACGGGATCCGGGCGGAAGCGTACGAGCCCACGCCCGGTCGCCAGTGCGCACGATGCGACTTCCAATCCCGATGCCCGGAGTTCCGTCCGGTCCCCGCCGCGGAGCGGGAGCGCCTCGCCGCGCTCGTCGACCGCTTCGAGTCGCTCCGCTCGCAGGAGCGCCAGCTCGAGCATGAGCTCAAGCGGACCGCGGAGGAGCTGCATCGCGCTGCGGAGGAGCTCGGGGTGCACCGCGTACCCGGGTCGCACAAGATCGCGATCCGTCGGCGCGAGGAGGCGTGGCAGTATTCCCTCGAGCCAGTGCGGCCGCTGCTCGAGGAGTCGGGGCTCGCCCCGCGCGTCGCCTCGGGGCGGGCGGAGGACGTCCGCCGGCTGGTCCGGGACCCCGCGGTCAACCCCGAGATCCGGCGGAAGGTCGCGGAGACCGGGGCCCGGCGCGTGAAGTGGTTCTGGGAGATCGAAGGGGACGAGGCGGCCGAGTAGCCGGCGGAGCGAGGAACGGCTATCGAGCCGCTCGCGACGGGGGCGCGAGGGTCTCGAGGTGCTGGTCGAACCACGTCGGGAAGGAGTGCATCCGCACCAGGACGTAGGCCTCCGTCTCCTCGACACCCTCGAGGGACCGGACGAACTGTTCGACCTCCTCGACGTGCGCCGCCGTGGGCGGCAGCACGAACAACCAGTGGTGGAGGACGCCCAAGTCCGGTCCCACGAGGGGACTGTGGAACTCGAGCGTGAGGGGGTAACGGGCGTAGACCGGCCGGACGACCTTCTCCGGGCTCGTTCCCGGCCGCAGCTGCATCCCGATCGACACCACGGGGCGGCTGATCGCGCGGAAGTCGAAGGCGGGCACGAACCATACCCCGACGTCGTCGAGCAGCTCGGAGTACCGACGGGTCATCGTGCGGGTTGAGATGCCCACGAGGTCGGCGATCTCGCCGAGGGTCGCGCGCGGACGGGCGCGCAACGCCCGGACGATGCGGACGTCCAGCGGAGTGAGGGCCCGCTGGGGCGGGTACGCGTGCCAGGGGAACGGGCCGTCCACCTCCGCCACCCCCGCCAGCGCCCGGATCAGTCCGATCCGCCGCTCGATCAGGGCCGCGTCGGGGACGACGAGGCCGAGGCTGATCCACTCCCCGAGGTACTCGATGCAGGAGACGACCCCGTCCAGGAGCCCGAGCCGGCCGATGACGGCCGCCTTCTCTCGGGGATGCACGACGCGGACGTTCAACCCGGTGCCCACCCATCCGAAAAGAGCCGGGTTGAGCCATACGTCGTATCGACGAAGGAAGCCCGACCGGTCCCACGCCCGAAGCCGGGCGGCCACGCGCCCCCGTCCGACTTTCAGTCGGTGGGCGATCCGCGTGGCGTTCACCCGAGGATCGATGCCCGCGACGTTGACCGCTCCCTCGCGGTACATCTCGCGGAGGATCTGGATATCCAGCGTCTCGGCGGCCAGCGGGGTCTCGGACACGGTCCCCCCGGGGAGCCGCCGGCCCGCTTGAGCGTTCCGATTTTTTCCGGGCAGCGCGCAGTTTCGGACAGCGGAACCTCCCGTCTTCCGGTTTCTCGGTCTCGAGCGTCCACGGGCTTGACGTTCGCGGAGCCCTCTCTCCCCTCGATGTCCGCGACCGCCGCTCCCTCCGAACCTCCGACTCCGGCGAACCCCGACGCCGCCCACGCCGCTCGGCGGGCCACCATCATCCTGCTCGTGCTCGCCGGCGCGGCGTTGATGGTCAACTACGTCGAGACGATGTTGGTCCCGGCGCTTCCGACCCTCGTCGCGTTCTACGACGGCGTGCCCTACACCACGATCGCGTGGGTCGTCTCCGCCTACCTCCTCGTCGGAGTGTCGACTACGCCCGTCCTCGCGAAGCTCGGGGACATCTACGGCAAGAAGCGCATGCTGATCGTGGTGCTCGGGATCTATGCGGTCGCGGTCTCGCTCACCGGGTTCACCCCCGAGATCGCGAGCGCGTTCGGCCTCTCCCGGTACGATGCGGTCTATCTCCTGATCGGGGTGCGCGGCCTGCAGGGCGTCGGGCTCGCGATGTTCCCCCTCGCCTTCGCGATGGTCGGCGAGGAGCTCCCTTCCGCTCGGGTGGCCCAGGCCCAGGGCCTGATCGGCGCGATGTTCGCGATCGGGGCCGCGCTCGGGCTCTTCGGCGGGGCCTGGCTGATCCAGACCTACGGATGGCAGTTCGCCTACCACGCCGTGATCCCGGTCGCCGGCGCGATCCTCGGGCTCGCGATCTACGAGCTGCCCGAATCGCCCCACCGGCTCCGTGTCCGGCTCGACGTGCCCGGCGCCGCGCTCCTCGGCGGGGCCCTCGCGACCTTCCTCTTGGGTCTGTCGCAAGGGCCCGCGTGGGGATGGGGCACGATCGCCGCGGTCTCCTTCGGCCGCCTGCCGCTGGGGGTCCCGGAGCTGTTCGCCTTCTCGGTCGTCCTCGCGATCCTGTTCTACCTGCGGGAGCGGACCGCGGTCGCCCCGATGGTCCATCTTGAGCGGTTCCGGGAGCGGAACCTCGCGATCAGCTACATCGGCGCGCTGCTGGTCGGGGCGAGCATCTTCCTCGGCTTCGTCGGGCTCACGATCCTCGTGGAGACGCCGATCGTCGGGCTCGGGCGGACCGTGTTCGAGTTCGGCGTACTGAGCCTGCCAACGACCCTCTCGATGCTCGTCGCGGCCCCCTTCGTCGGCCGCGCGATCACCCGGTTCGGTCCGAAGCCGGTGATGCAGCTCGGCGCCGGTCTCGCCACGCTGGGGTTCGTCCTCCTCCTCGTCTTCGACCACACGTATACGGAACTCCTGCTCGCCCCGATCCCGACGTTCGTGGGTCTCGTGATGATCATCATCGCGATCACGAACGTGGTCGTCCTTTCCTCGCGGCGGGGGGAAACCGGGATCCAGACGGGGATGGCCGAGATGTTCCAGGACCTTGGGGCGAGCGTCGGACCGGTGCTCGTCGCCTCGATCCTGGCGAGCGTCACGGGCCTGTTCGCGACCGGCGGGACGAGCCCCGCCGGGCCGATCTTCGTCCGTCTGCCCACCCTCACAGCGTTCCACTGGCTGTTCGCGGTCGGCGCGCTGTTTTCCCTCACCGGGGGGATCCTCGCGAGCTTCCTGCGGAACTACACCTTCGACCCGAGCGGAGTTCGCAGCGAGTCGGAGGCCCCCTCCGCCCCGCCCGCGCCGAGCGGCGCCCCTTCGGTCGTGGAGTGAGCCCGAGGACGGGGGCGCGTTGGGCGAGGGCCGACCGGAGTCCCTCGGGACCTCGGCCCCGACGCGCCCGGAGTCGAAGAGGGCCGCCTCGAGGACGGGATCCTCCGCCTTCGGGGAGCCGTGGGGATCCCAGGTCGAGGAACGGGCCTCCGGCGAACCCCAGGACCCCCTCGACCGGCCCTCGAGTCGCTCTCGGTCGCGCAAAGGCTATGAAAGCCGCCCGATACTCCGTCGTATGGGGATTACCCTCGCTTCTCCTTCCCGTCTCGCGTCGCTCGACGGACGTGTACCGACCGTAGCCACCCTGTGCTCGCATTCGTCGTTGCAGATCTTCCACGGGGCGCGGTCGGAGGGTTTGCCAACGCTCGGGATCTGCGTCGGGGCCCCGCCCCGCTTCTACGATGCCTTCCCCCTCGCACGACCCGATCGTTTCCTCTCGGTGCCGAACGTCAAGGAACTCGCGGGCGCCGTGAGCCGGCTCCGTTCCGAGGGCGCGGTCCTCGTTCCGCACGGGTCGTTCGTCGAGTACGTCGGGGCCGAGGCGTTCGCCGAGCTTGACGTCCCGGTCTTCGGGAACCGCGCGGTCCTCGCCTGGGAGTCCGACCGCCGGAAGGAGCGTGACTGGCTCGAGTCCGCCGGGGTCCCGATGCCCCAGCTCTTCGAGGACCGCAGCGAGATCCGCGGACCGGTCATCGTGAAGTACTACGGCGCGAAGGGCGGGAAGGGGTTCTTCCTCGCGAAGAACCGCGAGGCGCTCGAGGACTTCCACGCGACCGGCCCGCACGTGATCCAAGAGTACGTGCTGGGGACCCGCTACTACATCCACTTCTTCTACTCGCCGCTCGTCGACCGGGGGTACCGCGTCGGGCACGGGTCGCTCGAGTTGCTCGGCATGGACCGCCGGGACGAGGCGAACATCGACGAGCTCTACAAGCTCGGGGCCCAGGAGGAGCTCTTCAGGGCCGGGATCCGTCCCACCTTTGTCGTGACCGGCAACGTTCCCGTGATCTTGCGCGAGTCGCTGCTCCCGAAGGCGTTCGAGGTCGGCGCCCGCATCGTCGAGCGTTCGATCGAGCTGTTCGGGGGCATGGTGGGCCCGTTCTGCGTCGAGGGGATCATGACCGAGGACCTCGAGTTCAAGGTGTTCGAGATATCGACCCGGATCGTCGCGGGGACGAACCTGTTCATCTCGGGAAGCCCGTACTCCGATCTCATCGAACCGGGTCTCTCCACCGGCCGCCGCATCGCGCGCGAGATCAAGCAGGCGCAGGCCCAGGGACGCCTCGCGGAGGTCCTGAGCTAGTCCGCGCCGGCTCGTGCCGAACGGGCCGGTCCCTCTTCACAGGTCCATGACGTCGGCGATCCGGGCGGACCACCTCTCGAAGGTCTACCCGACCTCGAGCTCGGGGGCCCGCGCGCTCGACGAGCTGTCGATCGACATCCCTCCGGGACGGGTCTACGGGCTGATCGGCCGCAACGGCGCGGGGAAGACGACGTTCGTCCGCATCGCCGCGACCCAGCTCGCGCCGACCTCGGGCCGCGTCGAGGTGCTGGGCCACGACGTGATGACGGAGGAGCGCGACGTCCGGCTGCGGATCGCGTGCGTGCCCCAGGAGTCGCGCCCGCTCTATTTCCTCAACACCGAGGAGGTCGTCTATCTCTACCTCAAGCTCCGCGGGCTCGACCCCCCCGAGGCGCGCCGTCGCACGCGGGACGCGCTCGACGAGCTCTCGCTCACGGAGTACCGACGCCGGTCCGTCGCCCGACTGTCGGGCGGGCTCCGCCGCCGGGTGCTGTGCGCGATGGTCCTCGCCTCCGACGCCGAGGTCCTGTTCCTCGATGAGCCGACCACCGGTCTCGATCCGATCGCGCGTCGCCAGGTGTGGGAGGCGATCCGCCGCACCAGCCGAGAGCACCGGACGATCCTGTTGACGACGCACTACCTCGACGAGGCGGAGTCGCTCTCCACGCGCCTCGCCCTCATCGAGCGGGGTCGCCTCATGCTGGAAGGGACCCCCGAGGACCTCCGCGGGCGGGTCCGGTACCCGTACCGCGTGACCGTCCTCGGGTCGTACCCGCGGGACGAGCTCGACTCCTACGGCCGGGTCTCCCCGATCGAGGGCGGGTACCTCGTCTTCGCGCGCGAGCGAGAGGCGCGCGAGCTCGCCCGGCGCGCCCTCGAACGGGGGAACCGTCTCTCCATGGGACCGGTGAGCCTCGAGGACGTCTTCCTCGAGGTCGTCGGGCGCTCGATCGAGGAGGAGGCGCCGAAGGACGACGGCGAGGAGGAGGCGGTCGAGGCATGACGGAGCGTCGCCGGTTCCGTTCGCTCTTCACGCTGGTCCAGCTGAACGGCCTGATCCCGATCCGGACGCAGCCGCTCTACCTCGTGAACCTGATCGCGTCGCCACTCTCGTTCCTGTTCTTTATCTGGATCGTCTCGAAGGGGGCGCTCCTCGCCTACGGGATCACGGGCGGCATGGTCCTCACGATGCTCTCGGTGGGGACCGGCCTCCAGTCGGACCTCACCCACTATCGTCAGGACCTCAAGTTCCAGGACGTCGTGGTCGCCTCGCCGGTCGAAGCTCCCGTCTACGTCGCGGGCATGGCGCTCTCCGAGCTCGTCTACTCGCTCCCGGGCCTCTCGGTGTTCGTCATCCTGTTCGTCGTCGACGGGTTCGCGACGCCGACGAGCGTCGTGGTGCTGGCCGGAGCGATGCTGCTCGTCTGGTCGTTCGCGACCGCGCTCGCCTTCACCCTCGCGACCTACTTCCAGGACGTCCGGGAGACCTGGATGTTCAGCCCGATCATCTCGCTCGTGCTCACGGTCCTCCCGCCGGTCTACTACCCGATCTCGTCGCTCCCGTCCTGGGCGCGCCTCGTCGCCCACTTCTCCCCGACCACGTACGCCGCCGGGCTCGTCCAGGGCGCGGTCGGCCTCGCCCCGATCTCGATCTCGGGCGCGGTCCTCGACTGGGGCGTGCTCGTCGGGTTCACCGCGGTCCTCTTCGTCATCGCCGCGGTGAAGGCCCGCTGGCGCGACCTCTAAAGGGGTCCGGAGCCCGTGCGACGGACCGTCGACCCGTCGGGTCGCGGGAGTCCTTATGTACCGGGCGCATGGTTGCGGCGCGCGATGCTTTCGTTCTCCGATATTCGCTCCTTCGAGAACCCCGACGAACGCTTCGGTCACTGCCTGTTCTGCGGGCGGGACCTCGTCCTCCTCCCCAACGACCGGCGGGAGGGGAGCTGCTTCGACTGCCTCGCGCTCAGCGTGGCGCTGCCGACCCCGTGCCCGGAATGCGGCGACTCGATTCCCGGCGAGGAGCGCGGCGTCGGATGCGCCGGCTGCGGCTGGTACCCGCTCCGCGACTGAGGGCGCGCGCCCCCCCGCCGAAGAGCTTATCGCCCCAGTCCGGTCCTCCGCCCTAGGGCGTGCCGAGGTGGCTCAGTCCGGTACGGCGCGAGTCTGGAAAGCTCGTGGCGGAATACGCCTCGGGAGTTCAAACGCCGGGAACGGCCGACCCGTCCCGGGGGAAACTCTCCCCCTCGGCGCTTCCCCGATCCGGCGTGCCCGGGCCTGGTCTCGGGGACCATGACTGTCCCGGCGCGCGCCCTCCGACCGAGCCTGCTGCAGATCGACGCGATCCTCACCCGCCTGAGCGGCCGGGCGGCCCTCGACGAGGTGTGTCGGTTCCTCGCCGAATCCTTCGCGCACTATCGTTGGGTCGGGATCTACCGCCTCGAAGGCGAGACCCTCGTGCTCGACGCGTGGGAAGGCCCCCAGGCGACCGACCACACGCGGATCCCCCTCGACCGGGGGATCTGCGGCGCCGCGGCGCGCGAGGACCGCACGGTGATCGTCGACGACGTGCGGGCCGCGCCGGAGTACCTCGCCTGCTTCCTCGAGACCCGCGCGGAGATCGTCGTCCCGATCCACGCGGGCGGCCGGGTCGTCGGGGAGATCGACATCGACGGCAACGAGATCAGGGCCTACGACGCGTCCGACCGGTCGTTCCTCGAGAGCGTGGCCGCCAAGCTCGGGCCCGTGGTCGAGCGCGCCGGGGGCGACGCGCCGCCGCCCGCATGAGCCGTCGGTCGATCGTCACGAGCGCGGAGGCGAGCGCGCCGTCGGCGTCGAACGGCAAGAGGCGGGCCTTCCGCCCGGACCGGCGCAGGCGTCGGGCTTCGCGCGCGATCGATCCCAGCGCTCGGGAGAGCTCGTCGACGATCGGGAGATCCGCCGTGAGGCTCGTACGAGAGAGCGGATTCAGGTCGATCGAGATGACGCGCTTGCCGACGGCGCGCAGGGCCCCGGCCCGGTCCCCGTCCTCGAGCGGCACCAGGCAGACGTCCGAGCGGTAGATCCCATCGCGATCGACCCTCGCCCGGTCGGAGGGGAGGCCCGGGATCCGGGCCGTGGGGTGGACGCCGAGCACCCGGCGCACGCCGGCCTCCTCGAGCCGACGGGCGATCGCCCGCGCCCTCGGTCCGGTGCGATGGAAGAGGTTCACCTCGACGGCGAGACCCGGGACCGCCGCGGCCAGCCGGGCGACCTCGGGCGCGGCGAGCGCGGCGACGTTGCCGTTCACGCTGACGACCGGGCGGCGCGCTGCGAGGAGCCACTCCGCGGCCGCCCGCTCCGCCCGGCGGGCGGAGGGCGACGTGCGCTCGCCGAGCAGGTAGTCGAACGCCTCGCCGCGTCCGTGGGCGATCAGCCCCTCGGGCACGACGACACCGGTGCGATGGGCCTTCGCGAGCCGTTCCCGCACCCGCAAGCTTCGGTAGCGCGGATGGCGGGGCGAGAGCCGCATCGGCGGGGCCGCGGGCTCAGCCGCTCGGCGGATCTCCGGCCGAGCCGGCCGCGTTCGCCTCGGCCGCCCCGAGCCGGCTCTCGATCGCGGCGATCCGGTCCTCGAGGGGCTGCAGCCCCTCCTCGAGGGCCTTCGTGAGGGCGAGCCTCAGGCTCTCCTCGAGGGCGACCAGGTCCCGGCCGAGGTCGATCATGCGGCGGGCGTTCTCGTTGAGCAGCAGGCGGCTCTGCGTCGCGACGCGATAGGTGTCGGCGAGATCGCGCGTGAGCTGACGCGAGGAGGTGACGAACGACTCGATCGACTCGCCCACCGGCTTCCACTTCTCATCGAGGTTCGAGATGATGCCGGTGTCGATCTTCTGCGCCGCCTGATCGACGCCGGCCGAGATCTCCTTGGAGAGGCGCTCGACGAGCACCCCTTCGATCCCCTCGAAGCGCGACTTGAGCTCGTCCCCGATCGACTGGTTGATCCCTTCGAGCTTCTGGATCCGGTCTTCGACGGTTTGGAGCCGGGCGAGCAGGTTGCCGTAGGCCGTCCCGATCAAGGTGTCGAAGTGGGCCTGGCTCGACTCCTGGGCCCGGAGGAGCAGATGGAGCACCCAGTGCTCGCGGCCCTTGGTCTCGGCCAGCGGTCCGCGATCGATCCGGTCGCGCACTTCGCGGTCGTCGATCAGCGCCTGGAGCTCTTTCAGGACCTCGAGGCGCAGAGCGGACGCGCTGCCGGAGCTCGTAGGGGGGCGTCCGGCCATTGTTCTCGGATGGGGCCGCCGACACTATATACATTGGCGGTCGCCGGTGCGGGTCGCACCGGGTCGTTCGCAGCGCAGCCCCCACTCGGCGACCTAGAGGGCCCCCGCGCGATCGACGAGCTCCCGCCCGAGCAGCTCCCGCGCTACCACGAGCCGACGGATCTCGGAGGTGCCGGCGCCGATCTCGAGGAGCTTCGCATCCCGGGCGAGCCGCTCGAGGGGAAGGTCGCGCATGTACCCGTACCCCCCGTGGATCTGCACGGCGGCGAGCGCGGCCCGGGTGGACGCCTCGGAGGCGAAGGTGAGGGCGGCGGCCGAGGCCCGCAGGCTCTTGAGGTCGTGGCTCACCGCATCGAGCGCCGCCCGGACGAGCCCTCGGGAGGCCTCGAGATCGGTGTACATGTCGGCGATTTTCGCCTGGATGAGCTCGAAGCGGCCGATCTTCTGGCCGAACTGCTCGCGCTCGCGAGCGTACGCGACCGATCGGTCGAGGCACTCGGCGAGGATCCCGATCGGGATCGCCGCGAGGACCGCCCGTTCGACGTTGAGCCCGCCCATCATGATCGCGACCCCGGCGTTCTCCCGGCCGAGGCGTCGCTCGACGGGCACGCGGAGGTTGTCGAACGCGAGCTCCCCGGTGGGGGACCCGCGCATGCCCATCTTGTCGAGGCTCTTCGAGACGGAGAATCCCTCCGAATCCGTCGGCACGAGGAAAGCGCTGATCCCGTGCGCGCCGCGGGCGGGATCGGTCTTCGCGTAGACGAGCAGGGAGTCCGCCACCGGCCCGTTCGTGATGAACTGCTTCGTTCCGTTGAGGACGTAGTGGTCGCCCCGGTGGTCGGCCCGCGTGCGCAGGGAGACGGCGTCCGACCCCGCGTTCGGCTCGGTCAGGGCGAGAGCGCCGATCGCTTCGCCCCGGCAGGCCGGAGGAAGGAACTCCTCGCACTGCTCCGGGCTCCCGTTGCGCGCGAGATTGTCGGCGAAAAGGTTCGAGTGGGCGCCGACGCTCAGCGCGAGGGCGGGGCTCACCCGCGCGATCTCTTCGAGGATCAGCGCCTGCACAAGATACGACTGGCCGAGTCCGCCGCGCTCGGCCGGGATGGTGATCCCGAGGAAGCCGTCCTCCCCGAGGCGGCGGAAGACGTCGCGCGGGAAGTAGTCCTCCCGGTCCATCCGGTCGGCGACGGGGGCGATCTCCTTGCGGGCGAACCGGCGGGCGGCCTCCTGGAGCTCCCGTTCCTCCTCGGAGAGACGTAGGTCCATCGTCCGGCCGGACGGCCTCCGCCCCTAAACGGTTGTGGCCCCGGCTCACCGGGAGCGGGGGGGGCCGGGCCGCGCGATAAACCCGATATGGACCCGCCAGACGGGACGCGGCTCGGGCCAGTCCGAGCGAAAGTGGGCCCCCCGGCTCTCCGTTCGCGTCAGGGCCGCGCGGGCGATCAACGAGGCGGTGAGGGCGGCGTTCGCGATGGGTCCCGGAAGGTCGGACGGCCGGGCCGGTTCGTACGCGCGCGCGAGCCGCTCGAACGTGTCGACGGCCGACTTGAGGCCCGGGGCCGTACGGACGATGCCGACGTCGTTCCAGAGGGTGTCGCGGATCTCGTCGAACGCCCTCGGGTCCTCCGAGCGACCGGACCCGGGTCCCCTCGCGATCCGCACGACGCGGTCCGGAGGAGGGGGACCCCGCGCGACCGGGTGAAGCAGCTGGCGGGCGACCCGCTCGCCGAAGACGAGCCCCTCGAGGAGCGAGTTGCTCGCGAGGCGGTTCGCCCCGTGGACGCCGGTGGAGGCGACCTCGCCGCAGGCATAGAGGCCCCGCAGGTTCGTCCGGCCCTCGAGGTCCGTCGTCACGCCCCCGATCATGTAGTGGGCGACCGGCGTCACGGGAATGAGGTCGCGCGACGGATCGAGCCCGTAGGTCGACAGAAAGCGGCAGATCGAGGGGAACCGGGCAAAGAGCCGATCGCGGGGGATCGCCGTGGCGTCGAGGTACACCGAAGGATGGCCCGACCGCTGGATCTCCCGGTCGATTGCTCGCGAGACGACGTCCCGGGGCGCGAGCTCGGCGTCCCGGTGGTAGCCGGGCATGAACCGGACCCCCGAATCGTTCCGCAGCACGGCGCCCTCGCCGCGCAACGCCTCCGAAATTAGGAACCGGGGGGCGCCTTCCCGGTAGAACGCGGTCGGGTGGAACTGGATGAACTCCATGTCGGTGAGGAGCGCGCCGGCCCGGAAGGCGATCGCGACGCCTTCGCCGGTGGCGATCGACGGGTTCGAGCTTTGACGATAGAGGCTGCCGGCGCCGCCCGTGGCGAGGACGACCGGGCGCGACTCGTCGACCTCGAGGCGGTGGCCCTCGTCATCGGTCAGGACCGCGACGGGCCCGTCCTTCCCGCCCGGGCGGAGCGCCCGAAGGACCGTGCGCTCACGCACGTCGATCCCGAGGTCGATCGCCCGACGCTTGAGCGCCTCCTCGATCGAGTAGCCCGTCGCGTCCCCCCCGGCGTGGAGGATCCGGGCGCGGGAGTGCGCCCCCTCGCGACCGAGCGAGATCTGGCCCTCGACCGTGTCGAACGGCACTCCGTAGCGGACGAGATCGGCGATCCGGGCCGGCGCCTCCGACGTGAGCACGCGGGCGGCCGATCGGTCGACGAGGCCGGCGCCCGCCCGGATCGTGTCCCGAAGGTGGAGCGCGGGACTGTCGTCGGCGCCGATCGCCGCGGCGATACCGCCCTGGGCGTAGCGGGTATTCGACTCCTCGAGCCGGGACTTGGTGATCAGGGTGGGTCGGAGCCCATGCTCCCGACCTCGGAGCGCAACATAGAGCCCGGCGATCCCGCTGCCGATGATGAGAGGCCGCCGGACCGCCTCCGCCACAGGGCCGAGAGCGGCGGACCCAGTATAGCGGCTTCCGTCGCCCCGGTCGCGCTCCTATACTCTCGGGCGTTCGACGGGCGTGGCCGCTCGCGCCGGGGAGGGGGAATCGGCCGAGTGGGCCCGGTTCGTCACCGTCCGAGCCCTCCCCGAGCTCCGAGGAGAACTCCTCGGCCGCCTCGCGCGTACGGGTCCCATGCGGCCGATCGGGGTGACCGACCTCATCGCGCTACGGCGCGCGTACTGGCGCGCCACGTCCGCGCCCCTCGAGATCCCCCCTGAACGACGCGGCCGCATCGACCTCGGGAGATGGATCCACCGGCATCTCGGAGAGATCCTCGGGCCGGAGACCGCCCTCGAGGTCCGGGTTCGCGGAGCGGGCTGCGTCGGCCGGATCGACGGGCTCACCGAGGTCCCGATCGAGGTGAAGACCGGCAGCACGATCGTGGAACCGGCCCAGCTCCGGGACGCCCGTCCGGACCAGATCGAGCAGCTGGCCATGTACTGCGCCCTCACCCGGCGGGTGCCGGGCCGGCTCGTTTCCATCGTTCTCGAGGACCGGGAGGTGCGGACCTGCGACGTCGGCGTGCGCGAGCCAGCCGCCGTCGTGACCGAGATGATCGCCCGGGGGGAGGCTCTGCGGAGCGCCCTGGGGACTGAAGACCCCGCCCGCCTCCCCCGCTGCCGCTGGTTGGACCGGGGATGCGAGTTCCAGCAGGCCGGTCGGTGCGATTGCAGCGGGCGGGAGGACGACCCCCCGTCGAGGATCCTCGAGGAGGTCGGACCGATCGTGCCCCGTCCGGACATCGATCGCGAAATCTCCGAGCGGCTCCATCGGCTCGTGGGCGTCTCGCCGCCTCCGAGCCTGGAGCGGTTCCGGGACCTCCTGTATCCTCGTCGCGCGTACTTCGAGCGCGCATCGCCCGAGCTCGCGAAGCCGTTCCCGGCGCCCTCGGCTATCGAAGCGCCGGATCTCTACGCTCGGATCGCGGAAGCCGTGGAGTCCGGGCCGCTCGGGGACGTGGCGCGGCTCCCTCCTCGCGCGCCAGAGCCCGAGGAGGACGTGACCGGGTTCCGAGGAGATCCCCTCCTGCTCCGGACCTCGCGAGCGTGGGACCCGATCGCTCCGGAGGACCTCGTGCGGCGTGCGCCGCAGTACGCCCTCGAGCTCGGGTACCGGTGCGCGGTCACCGGCCGCCAATCGGGGGTCCTCCTCCTGGGCTACGAACGGGCCGAGTCCGATTCGGATCGACTCGAGGCCCTGGAGGTTCGGTTCACCTCGATCACGCCGTTCGCCCGACGTGTCCGGGAGGGTTCTGAGGAGCTGGCCCGCGCCCTCCTCGAACGGCGCCCGTCGGAGCTTCCGGCGTGCCCCGCCTGGATGGTCGCGGATTGCCCCTACGCCGCGGAGTGCGGTTGCGGGGCGCCGCCGCCGCGCTCCCAGCGGTAGATCGCCGCCCGGGCGGTGACGACGAACCCGGAGCGCTCGTACAGGCGGCGGGCGGGCTCGTTCGAGAGCGTGACCCAGAGCCCGGCCCGCTCGTAACCCAGGGCCCACAGCGCCCGGAGTCCCCACCGAAAGAGGAAGCGACCGTACCCTCGGCGCTGGAGCTCGGGATCGACCATGAAGTCGAGGAAGACGGCCCGATGCGGACTTCGCTCCGCGGAGAGGATCGCCCCCGCCAGGCGCGGAGGGTCGGACTCGACCAGCGCGGTCGAGGCCTCGTCGAGGAAGCGGCCCATCTCGCCCCCGAGGAGCGCCACGAGCACGCGTCGGTACTGGGCGATCTCGGGACCGATGAGCAAGGCGTCGACGGTGCCCCGGAACGCCCGCCAGTCGAGGTCGGCGAGCGCGTCCACCGTGACGGCGCGGATGGGCACCAGTCGGGTCCCCGGGGGGATTCCGGGCGCCGCCTCGCCATCGGTCGGGACCAGGGCCCGTTCCATGCACGCCCGCTCGATCACCCGCGAGCCGGGACGACGGGCGAGCTCGACCAGGAGCTCGCGCTCGGCTTCCACCCGGAGTCCCGTGAAGCCGACGTCCGCCGACTGGACCGAGGAGGGGAGTCCCTCGAGGAGCGCGGTGGCGAGCTGCCGGGCCCGCCCGAGCTCGTCGGGTCCGCTCGGCACGTGGACGTGGGCGAACGCGTCCGGGCCCCGCGCCGTGAAGAAGGCGAGACCGCCGCCTTCCGCCGCCGGGTACGTCCAGCCGGGCTTGCGGCCGGCCTTGAGGTCCTCGACCGTCTCCTCGATCCAGGCCCCGGTCGGAGCCTCGTCGCGAAGGATCAACTCCTGGCGGACCTGGTGGACGAGCTCGAGGAGCTCGTCCCGGGGCGCGGACGGGGCCGGCCGCGGAGGCTCCATCCGACCTCGCCCTCACGCGGGCAGCGCGCGGGGCAGGAGCTGGGCGATGTCGGGAGCGACCGACGCCTTCTCCGCTGGATTGCCGAGCGTGTCGGTCGAGTAGATCTCGTCCGTCACCGCCTTGATCCGTTCGAACGCGTCCCGGAGGAACAGGCCGTGGGTGCAGGCGGCGCTGACCGCGCCGACGCCGTTCTTCCCGAGGAGCTTCGCCGCCTCCACGATGGTGCCGCCGGTGGTGATCACGTCGTCGATCAGGACCACGTGCTTCCCCTCGAGCGGCATGGGGAGATCGGACGGCAGCGAGAGCTCGACGTGCTCGCTGTCGATCCGCTTCTTGATCAGGGCGGCCCAGGGCTTCTCGAGCAGCTGGGCCATCCGTCGCACGCGCTCGATGCCGCCCCGATCGGGCGAGACGAGCAGGTCGACCGGCCGCTCGCGCAACAGGCGGGCGATCGCGGGGATCCCGCTCGCCTCGAAGGCGGGTTTCGAGAAGTGCTGGAGCGTCTGCGGGGAGTGCAGATCGACCGTGATCACGGCGTCCGCGTCGAGCTCGATGTGGCGGGAGAGCGTCCGCGCGCTCACCGGCTCCCCCGGGAAGAAGCGCCGGTCCTGCCGGGCGTACCCGAAGTACGGGACCACGACCGCGGTGCGTCGGGCCCCGGACTCTCGGACGGCGTCCTCCAGGAGCAGGAGCTCGAGGAGGTCCTGATCGGTCCGGGTGGACTGGACGAGCACGACGTCCTCCCCCTCGAGGCGTCCCCCGACCCGGACGTACATCTCGCCGTCCGGGAAGCGCTTCGTGAACGGGATGCCGAACGGGGCGTTCCCGAGCTCCCGAGAGATCCGTTCGGCGAGAGCGGTCGACGCGGTGCCGCCGATCACGTGCATCGAGATCGAGCCCCGCCGGGCCTACCGACCCGGCACTAAAAGGTTGGGGGACGAACGGGCCCGGGACGCGGTCGAGGGGCTACAGGTCGTCGTCGTCTCGGGAGTTCGAGCGCTTCGGCTTCTCGGCGCGCTTCACCCGCGGGGGAGGTCGCCCGCGACGGGAGGACGACCGGGACCCGGGGCCCGACGCACGGCTCTTGGGGGGGGCTCGATCGATCTCATCCTCTTCGTCCTCGGAGCGGCGCCACGGCTGCAGCGCGCGCAGGAACCGCGATCCCCGACGCGGGCGTTCCTCCTCGGGCTCCTCCGCGTCGAGCTCCTCCTCCTCTTCCTCGGCCCGACGCCGCGGGTCCTCGATCCCCTCCGCGCGCAGGGCGTAGTGGATCCCGAAGGCGAGGAGGATGAGGGCCGCGATGGTGAGGCCCATCCATTCCCACGACTGCGACGGCACCATCCCCGAGTTCCCTTCGAGCCAGAGCTTGATGGCGCCGAACCAGGGGACCATCCCCCGGGCGACGCCGATCACCCACCCCGGCTCGACCAGCTCGCTCAGTGTCGCGATCCCCGCGCCTCCCTGGTCCGGGAGACCGACGCACGAGCTCGCGGTCGAGCAGTAGAAGTTGTTGTCCCCCATCGTGAGGAACCCGGCGTGATGGCCGAGCGCGTCGTTGGAGGTGGACAGCGAGATCGAGACGTTCGACGACTTCCAGCCGATCCCAAAGAGGTCGAGCGTCCCGTCGAGGTTGGAGGTCCCGCAGTCCGCCTTCCCCGAGGCCGACACCGTGCCGGGGGTCGAGAAGACGGCGTTCGGCTCCGACCCGCACGGGATGGAGGCCGGGATCTCGAGATTGTACGTGCCCCACGAGTTGTAGGAGAGGAAGAGGATCGCCCGATGGATGATCGGGGTCGTGTCCTGGCCGTTCGGGTAGTAGAGCACGACGTCCCCGTACTCCCCGTAGGTCGAGTAGCCGGTCTGGGTCGCGTTCACGTACGTGACGACGGAGCCCGCCGGGACCTTCTGCGCCAGGACGAGATCCCCCGTGTTGATCAGACCGAGGACGTCGTTCGAGCCATGCTGCATGCTGTCCGACTCGACGACGTAGATCGGGGGCCAGTTCTGGGTGTACGCGTACATCCCAACGATGAGGAGTACGATGATGGCGAGGGCCACGAGGGGCTCGAAGTAGAGGGAATCTCGGGCGCGCCAGTACGTGGGCTTCTTGCGGGGGGGTGCGCCTCCCGCCTCCTCGTCCAGCTCGTCCTCGTCGTCCTCCGCGCCCTTCGGTCCCTTCCAGCGCCGCACGGGCGTCGTGCCAGTCTTCGGTCGGGCCGGTCGGTGGCCGGTCGAACCCTTGCGACGAGGCCGCGGTTCTTCCTCGTCGTCCGCGGCGTCGAGGTCGTCGTCATCGGCGGGCGACGAGGAGCGCGGGGCCATCAAGGGGGCCTTCCCGTACGCCGCCCTTAACCCTTCGTGTCGAAGTGTAGGTTGGGGGTGTCGGACCGGTGCGCTACCCCCCCTCGTCCGCGAAGCCCCGCGCCGGAAGGGTTAAAGCGGCCGGGGCCCCCCCGAGGCACCGGGGGGTCGGGAGCGTGGCGTCCAGGACCTGGGACGTGTCGATGCCCCTCTTCGCGGGGATGCCGGCCTTCCCGGGCGATCCCGCCTTCCTCCTGGAACCGTCCCATCGGATCGACCGGGGGGACGCCTACAACGTCTCGGCGATCTCGCTCGGCTCGCATGCGGGGACCCACGTCGACCCTCCGAGGCACTTCTTCTCCGGGGGAGCACCGATCGACGCGATCGACCCGGGACGCCTCAACGGACGCTGCGAGGTGGTCGAGATCCCCCCCGATCGGAAGGCCGTCCGGGCGGAGGACCTCGCCCTCGTTCCTCCCGGTGCGGAGCGGATCCTCTTTCGGACCGCGAACTCCGCCCGCTGGGCCCGAGCGCTCGAATTCTTCCCCGACTACGTGGCGCTCGAGGTCGGGGCGGCGGACGAGCTGGTCGCTCGGGGCTCGGTGCGGCTCGTCGGCCTCGATTCGCTGTCGATCGAAGCGGACGCGACCGGCCGGTTCCCGGTCCACCACGCCCTGCTCGGGGCGGACATCCTGATCCTGGAGGGTCTCCTCCTGAACGCGGTGCCGCCGGGGACGTACGAGCTCGAATGCCTTCCCCTGCGCGTGCGGGGCGGCGACGGCGGCCCCGCCCGGGCGATCCTGCGGGAACGGCCCGCGGTCGGTCGCCCTCGGGCCCTCAGTCCCGTTCGTCCGGGGGCAGGAGGTCGGGGATCCCGTCGTCGATCGGGTAGTCGACCTGGCACTTCGCGCAGGTGAGGGTCCCCGAGAGGATCTCGGCGCCTTCCCGCTTCTTCGCCTCGAGGGTCAGCTCGCCCCGGCACACGGGGCATCGAAGGATGTCCATCAGATCGGCCCTCATCGTCCCCCGCCCTCCACGATCCCGTAGCCGATGAGCCGCCAGGCATTGAGCCTTCTGGAGATCGCGACGCGGCTCCCGGGAAAGACCGTCACCGCCCGGTTCAGCGAGAGCTCGACGTCATCCCCGCGCGCGCTCGTGACCTTGCCGCTCGCGATCGTCGTGCCGACGGTCACGGCGAGCAGTTCGCTCGTCCGGATCTTCTCGACCTTGATCTCGCGCTGGGCGCCGAGGACCCGGTCGAGGAGGGTCGCCTTGAGCCGGATCTTCTGGCTCACCGGGGGTAGGGTCCCCGCGGTGCCGATCAGTCGACCGGTGAGTCCGTCCCCCTTCGCGAGGGCCGGGTCGAGGGACGTGCCCACCGCGGCGAGCCCCCCCGGCAGGAGCTCGTCCCACTCCTGGCCCCCCGAGATGAGCGAGGTGACCTTCGTGCTGAGCGACTCCGCGCGCTCGTTGGGCGCCCCGCTGCGGCCCGGGCGGATCTCGATCTCCTCGCCGACCTTGAGCTTGCCCTGGATCAGCGAACCGCCGAGGACCCCGCCGCGGAGGTCGCGGGGGCGGGTGCCTGGCCGGTTGATGTCGAACGAGCGCGCGACGTACATGAGGGGAGGCTTCGCGGGGTCCCGCGTCGGGGTCGGGATCGTTGCCTCGATGGCGGCGATGAGCGCATCGATGTTCACGCGATGGTTCGCACTGATCGGGACGATGGGAGCGCCGGCGATGGGCGAGCCCTTCAGGAACTCGACGATCTCCCGGTAGTTCTCCGAGGCCGCCTCGCTCGAAATGAGGTCGATCTTGTTCTGGGCGACGACGACCTTGCGGACCCCGATGATGTCGAGCGCGTAGAGATGCTCGCGGGTCTGGGGCTGAGGCACGTGCTCGTTCGCCGCGACGAGCAGGAGGGCCCCGTCCATGATCGCCGCCCCCGAGAGCATCGTCTCCATGAGGGTCTCGTGGCCCGGCGCATCGACGAACGAGACCGCGCGCAGGAACCTTCCCTCGGCGCCGCAGTTGGGGCACTTCGGCTCGACGGAGTACGCGGCCGGGAGAGGGCAGTTCGGGCACTGGTAGAACGCCGCGTCGGCGTAACCGAGCTTGATCGAGATGCCGCGCTTGAGCTCCTCGGAGTGACGGTCGGTCCACTCGCCCGTGAGCGCCTCGGTGAGGGTCGTCTTCCCGTGGTCGACGTGGCCCACGAGACCGATGTTGACCTCCGGCTGCCGAGGGACCTTCATTGAGCGGCGAAGAGCTCCGCGAGCGGCTTCGGGCCTTTCTGTTCGACGATCAGGTTGATCTGGACGGTGTCCTCGCTGATCGTGTTCCCGCGGAACGTTCGGCGCTTGCGCATCCCGGCGCGCGGGGCCCCGAACCCGAACCCGTCGCCCACGAAGAGGCGGGTCTGGCGGGCCCCCGGGAGGTCCGGCCGGAGCGGAAACCCGCTCTTGTCGGTGCCCCCGGTGATTCGGAACGTGTACCCGCCGGCCCCGATCAGCTCCCCGCCGATCGCCTCCCCAATGCGCTTCCCGAGGAAGCCGGCGGCCTGGGGGTCGCCGACGGTCCGCGCGAGCGACTTCTCGCGTTCGGAGATGACCAGCTTGTACTCGACCATCGTCTCGAGGAGGGGCGGGCGCGCCAGTTGGACTTGGTTTAAATAGCTTTGGCCGCGAGGATTGTCGAGACCGGCAGCGCGGGAACCCCGAGGGTCCCGAGGGAAGTGCCGAGGGAGCAGGGCACGGCGTTCCGGGTCGTGTTCGAGATCACGACGCCGGTCCCCGACTCGTTCGCCACGAAGACGGATCCGCTCGTGCCGTTCGGGCTCGAGAGCGAGCAGCTGGTGTCCACGACGGTCCACGTCGGGGACGTCTGCACGATGACGAAGTTCGCACCTCCAAAGACGACCCAGACCTGGCTGGCGCCCGGGTGGCCCGCGAGGAAGCTGGAACCCCCCGCCGAATCGGCCGCGGCGACCGCGTTCGAAGAGTCCACGACCGAGGAGGAGATCTCGATCAGGTCGAGCGCATCGCTCTGGCAGGTCGAACCCCCCGCGCTGAACAGGACCCGGCCCGCGCCCTCCGTCACGGAGGCCGCCCGGAGCTCTCCGGTCGCATTCCGGAACACGATCAGCCAGAACCCGGCCCGCCCGGTACCCGCCGAGCTCGGGGTCGCGGGCACGTTCACGGAGGGGCTCGATCCGCCCGGGAAGCTCGCGGTGCAGTGGATCTCCGCTAGGAGGCCGGTCAGGTTCGTCGCGGGTACGGTCACGTTGGACGACACGGCGAGGCCGAAGCCGATCACGGGAAGCCACGAGCCTCCCCCGGAGGCGCTCGCCGCCTGCGCGGCGGCCGGCTCGGCGCCGTCGTAGGTCAGCCACTGCGAGCTCGACGGGCTGGACCCGGACGGGAAGAGGATCCCCGCGGCGAACAGCACGAGGAGGACGAGGACCACCGCCACGGAGACCGCCGCGGCCACCCAGGGCCACCGACGCGGTCGAGGGGCCGTGGCCGAGGGCGGCAGTGTGGCCCAACTCGTGGCCGACGGAGCCGGGGCTCCCGGGACTTGAGGACCCGCAGGAGTGGACATCGCCCCCCTGAACACTCGGATAAGATAGAAAAGCTCGACCGACCCGTCCCTGCCCCCCGATACTCGCCCTTATGAGGGCCGCCCGCCGTCGCGCGTTCGAGGGGCGGACGATCGCGTGAGCAGCTGGGCGGACGGGCTCACTTGGGCGTCGATAGTTGCCCTCCTCGTCGGGTTCGGGATTGCCGCGGCGTCGGACCTGCGCACCCGGGAGGTCTCGGACCGTCTCTGGCAGGTCCTCGGCGTGATCGGGCTCGTTCTCGGAGCGGTGCTGCTCGCTCCGGGAGGAGTCCTCCCGGTGGTGCTGTGGGTGGTGGTCGCAGGGCTCGCGTTCGAGCACATGGTCTCTTGGGACCTGCTTCTCCCGGCGGAGCGGGAGGGGTACGCGGACCTCATCGAACTCACGGCGTACGTGGTCGTCATCGCGCTGATCGCCACGGTGGCCGTTCGCGTGGGGATCGGGAGCTCGGGAGTCCCGTACGCGGTCATAGCATGCCTCGTGACGATCCTGTTCGCCCGGGGCCTCTTCGAGGCGGGGGTCCTCTACGGGGGCGGCGACGCCAAGGCGCTCATGATCGCCGGGGTGCTCGTCCCGACGTTCGCGCCCCCGCTTCTCGTGCATTCCGCTTCGCTCGTGCTGGTCACTAGCGTCCTCCCCTTCGCGTTCGACCTGCTCCTCGATGCGGCGATCCTGTCGATCGCGATTCCGATCGCGATCGCGCTGCGGAACATCGCCCGCGGGGATTTCTCCGGCATCCAGGGATTCAGCGGTTTCGAGATCCCGGTCTCGGAGCTTCCCCGACAGTTCGTCTGGGTCCGAGACCCCGCCTACGGATCCGTCCGAGAGCAGGAGGACGGGATCGAGACGAGCGAGGACGACCGGAAGCGCAGGATCGAAATCGCGCAGGAGCTCCGCACGCGGGGGATCGACCGGGTGTGGGTGACCCCGCAGATCCCGTTCCTCCTCCTGATGGCGCTCGGGGCGGTCCTCGCGCTGCTCGCCGGGAACCTGGCCCTCGACCTGGCCTCCTTACTCTGAGCTGGCCCTTTGCCGGAGGGAGGCCGCGAGCGCCTCCGTGATCCCGATTCCCGTCCAGCTCGTCAGTTCGGATACGGGGCCCGGATAGGAGGCCTCGGCCCTCCACTCTACGAGGTCCGAGACTGGAGCGCGTCGGCCGTGCCGGGCTCGGATGCCACCGTCGTTACGCCCCCACCCCCGGTCGGGCTCACTTTCGGCGAGGGCTGGGCGAAGAGGTGGAGGGACCCCTACGGAGAGGGTGTCGCCGGGGCCCGCTTCCCGGAAGGTCCGCCAAAGACGATCATCAGGAGGGAGGCGAGGATCCCGAGTCCCGCGAGCCCTTCCATGGCGTAGAGCGCGGGATCGCTTTGGCCGCCCAGCAGGAAGATCGAGCCGGCGATCGTGGCGCCCAGGGCCGCGAGGGCGGTCACCCCCGTCAGGACCCGCGGCAGAACTCGGTAACGGCGGCCGACCACCGAGGTCGCGTACCCGCCGATCCCGACGGTCACGAGCGCTAGTCCGATGTGGCTCGCGAGCGTCGCCGCCACGTAGCGGCTCTCCGAGGCAAGCGACCCTCCCACCGTGGAAGTGAGCAGGAACATCACGAGCAACACGACACCCCACACCCGCAAGGAGAGTCCGTCGGACGGCAGATTGGCGGAAGGCGCGGGAGCGGGAGATGCGGGCACGGTCTTGGACCTCGGGGAAACCCGCTCATTCGGTGGCAGATAAGGCTGACCGGCGGAACTCCGTCGGTTCGTCCCCGATTTCGCCATGGGGTTCGACGTTCTATCGGCCGGATTGCGCGGCACGGCCCGGCCACCCCCCGTTCGGTCAGCGGCTCTCGGTGCGAGCGCGCGTCTCCGCCGGTCTACGCAGGCGCGCTAAGGATCGCGCACGAGCGTCGCGACGAGGATCCCGTCGTATCCCTTGACCCCGACCGACGGGTACGCGGTCGCTTCGACGCGGTTGTCCTGGGCCACCCGTTCGACCAGGCGTCGGACACCGAGCACGCTCGGATCCTGACTCCGGGGATCGGCCACGGCACCGTTCCGGACGACGTTGTCGACAACGATCAGGCTCCCGCGGTGGGACAGACGCACCGCCCAATCGAAGTACTCGGCAAGGTTCGGGCGGTCGGCGTCGATGAACGTGAGATCGAACGGCGCCAAAGCCTCGGTCGCGAGACGCGCGAGCGATTCGAGGGCGGGGCCGATCCGTACTTCCACGCGATCGGAAACGCCGGCGTTCTCGAGGTTCGAACGCGCCACCCGGGCGTGCTCGGGGGAGAGCTCGAGCGAGATGAGGCGACCGCCGGGCGGAAGCGCTCGGCTGAGCCAGATCGCGCTGTACCCCCCCAGCGTACCGATCTCGAGGATCCGCCGGGCCGAGACTGCGCGCGCGAGGATGCCGAGCAGACGCCCCTGGGAAGGGGAGACCTGGATGTTCGGGAGCCCGGCCGCCTCGCTCGCCCGGAGGGCCCCGTCGAGGGCGGGGTCCGTCGCGATCAGTCGGTCCGAGAAGAAGCGGTCGACGTCCGTCCACTGCTCGAGGGTCATGGCGGGCGCGGACGACCGGATTGACGGAAAGCTTTTCCCCACGGTTCCGGTCCGCGCCGCCGAGAGGAGACGCATGCCACGGGCTGCGAAGGAGACCCCGATCCGAGTGCTGATCGCGAAGCCGGGGCTCGACGGCCACGACCGGGGCGCGAAGGTGGTGGCCCGCGCGCTTCGCGACGCCGGCATGGAGGTCATCTACGCCGGCCTCCGGCAGACCCCGGAGGAGATCGTCCGCGCCGCGCTCGAGGAGGATGTGGATCTGATCGGGCTCTCGATCCTCTCGGGCGCCCACATGGCGCTCTTCCCCCGGATCCTGACGCTCCTCAAGAAGGAGAAGGCGGGGAACATCCCGGTCTTCGCGGGCGGCATCATTCCGGACGAGGACGCACGCCGTCTGAAGAAGGCCGGCATCCGGGCGATCTTCGGCCCGGGCACGTCGCTCGAGGAGATCGTCACGACCGCCCGACAGCTCGCCCGCGGCTCGGCATGACCCGGGCCCCCGCGCTCCCCGCGGCCGCGCGGGCGATCGTCTCGGGGGACCGTCGGGCGCTCGCCCGGGTGATCTCCGCGGTCGAGAACGACGATCCCGCCTCCGTCCCGATCCTCCGCGCGCTCTATCCACGCACCGGGCGCGTGCCCGTCATCGGCTTCACTGGGCCGCTCGGAGTCGGGAAGTCGAGTCTCATCAACGCGCTCGTCGCGCACCTGAGGGCCCGTGGGGAAACGGTGGGAATCCTCGCCGTCGATCCCTCGAGCCCCTTCTCCGGAGGGTCGGTCCTCGGGGACCGGATCCGGCTCGAGCGGAAGGCCGACGATCCCGGCGTCTTCTTCCGTTCCATGGCGAGTCGCGGGGAGTCCGGCGGGGTGGCGGCGACGACCCGGGAGGCGGCCCGGCTCCTCGACGCCGCCGGATTCGATCACGTCCTGATCGAGACCGTCGGGAGCGGCCAGGTCGACGTGGCGATCCAGGAGATCGCCTCCACGAGCGTTGTCGTGCTCGTCCCACACCTCGGGGACGAGATCCAGACCCTGAAGGCCGGCATGTTCGAGATCGCCGACGTCTTCTGCGTCAACAAGGCGGACCTCCCCGGCGCGGACGTCGCGAAGCGGGACCTCGCCGACCTCGTGACGCTCGGGATGCGTCGCGATGGATGGGCTCCGGCGATCGTCACGACCTCCACCACCGACGGGACGGGCATCGACGAGCTGTGGTCGGCCATCGCGGCCCACGAGCAGTACCTGGTCCAGTCCGGGGTCCGGGAGCGGCAGGAACGGCGACGGCTCACGCACGAGATCGTCGGCCTCGTCCGCGAGCGGGTCGGGATCGAGCTCACGGCCGAGCTCGAGGAGGACCCGAAGCTCCGGCGCCTGATCGATCAGGTCGTGGACCGCTCGATGGACCCTCGCACGGCGGCGACCCGACTCTACGAGGGCCGCGGCTCCCGCCGCCGACCGGACCGATGAACTCCCTCGCGCTCGATCTCGCGGTCGCGCTCTTCGTCGCCTGCGCGGGGGTCATCTACTTCGTCTTCGCCACCTTCCTGTTCGGGGCCGGCTACGAGCCGACCTACCGCCGCGCCGTCGACACGATGCTCCGCTACGCGGAGGTCGGGCCGAACGACACCGTCTACGACCTCGGGGCGGGCACCGGGGCGATCGTCTTCCGCGCGGCCCGGGCGTACCGGGCCCGCGTCGTCGGGGTGGAGATCGAGCCGATCCGAGCGCTGATCCTCCGGCTGCGCCGCCGGCTCGGCCCGTTCGCGGACCGCATCACGGTCGTCTGGGGCGACTTCTTCCGGCTCGACTTCGGAGCGGCGACCGTCATCACCGCCTTTCTCTGGCCCGGGGCGATGGCGCGGCTGCGTCCGAAGCTCGAGAAGGAGCTGAAGCCGGGGACCCGTCTCGTGAGCCACTCTCACGCAGTTCCCGGCTGGACCGTGATCCGCCACGACCCCGAGACCGACGTGTACCTCTATCGTTGGCCCGAGTCCCGCGGGGACGGCGGAGGGGGACCTACAGCGGGTGGAACGTGAACCACAGCACCCCGCCGATCGCGAGGATCGCGACCACCCCGAGGAGCCCTGCGATCCACCCCGCGTAGGGGTTCCGGCCGTCGTCCGTGGCCAGTTCGCCCGGCATCGGGACGCGCGAGGGCCACCGGGGTTTATCTCGGGGTGATTCGAACTTCGCGCGGGGGCCCTTCGAGCCTCACTCGGACTTCGGCGGCTCGGAGGGAGCCGCCTTCGCTTCCGGGGTCTTCGCGTGGCTCCGGCCGCCGGAGCGCGGCGCCTTGCTCGGAGGGGCCTTTTCCGCCGCTTCGGGGGGTGGGGCGGTGACCGACTCCTCGGTCTTCTCGGGGGTGGCCGGTGGCGCGGTCTCGGCCTCCTTCTTCTCCGGCACCGGCGTGACGTACTCCTCGACGACCCGGATGACGTGGGGCTTGAGCGTCGATCGGAGCCGATCGATCACCCGGGGCTTCGAGGCCACCCAGCCGATATCGAATTTCGAGCGGTCGGGAATCCGGAGCGTGAGGGTCGTGTCGTGAATCTCGATGTGGAACTCGCTCGAGCGCCCGTACTGGAGCTCCACGATCGCCCGCGCCTGCTCAGCCGGCGCGTCGATCTTCTCGAGGACCTTGAACTTGGCCCGCACCTTGCGCCCCGAGTAGGGCGGGTTGAAGTCGACGCGCACCCGCGCCGCGGTCAGGGTCACGACTCGGCCGCGTCGCCCGTTGATCGTGAGGACCGTGCCGAGGTCGAGGTGGGCGTCCTCGCGCCGCATCTCGGGGAGTCGGGAGATCTCGTGCATGGAGAACAGCTCGATCAGCTTCGGATCGCGTTCCCCGAAGGCGTCCGCGGGCGCGAACTCGCGCTCGATCTCGTCACCGACCTTCACGCCGAGGAGCGAGTTCTCGATCGCGCTCGGGAAGTACTCGCCGCCGATCACATGCGGCCGGGGCCCGAACGTCTGGCCCTCCGGATGGGAGGCGTTCGCCTGGTTCGCGACCTCCTCGTGCGTGGTGTCGATGAGCTCGGTGCGGCCCCCGCCCTCGGCCCAGAGGTCGTACTCGATCCGGACGAGGTCCCCGGACTCCGTGACCGCCGAGGAATGGGAACCGGTGGTGGACATGGCCCCGCCGAACCGGGGGGTCGCTTAAGGTTTTCTCGAGGGAGGCGGGTCAGTTCGTCCCCTGGAGACGGCGCCAGCGCAGGCTCGCGTCGAGCAGCGCGAACGGCTTCAGCACCGCCTCGACGAACCGAAGCGGGTGCCGGACCCCCCGACGGCGCTCCTTCGTCCGGGTCGAGAGCTCTCCGTTCTTCAAGAGCGACATCGCCATCGCCACGAGGTACCGGTAGCGCTTGCGCGCCCAGGCCCAGAAGCCGGGGGCCCTCCCGAGGTCGTGCACGACCCCGGCGTCGGGAAGATACGTCCCGACGTACCCGGCGCGTACCGCGCGAACCTCAAGATCGTGGTCCTCGGCGTACGGGATCCTCGGGTCGAAGCCGATCTCGCGGAGGACCGAGGTGCGCCAGGCCGTGTTCTGCAGCGGCAGGTAGGTCACTCGGGCGGGGACGAGCTCCTCGTAGATCGACCGCTCGAGGAGGACCATGTACCGCTCGATCGCGCCCGTCGGCTCCCGGTTCGGCCGGGTGGGTCCCCCGGCGAACGCTGCGGTGCCCGCCTCGATCGGAGCGACGATCCGCTCGAGCCACTCCGGGGGAGCCACCTCGTCCGAGTCGAGGAAGGCGGTGACCTCCTCCTCGATTCGCGCGATCGAAGCGGCCCGGGCCTCGACGACCCCGCCCGCGATCCGGAGGACGTCGATCTTCAGGGTCGGGTGGTCCTGGGTGGCGGCGTCAAGGAGCGAGGGGGGCGACTCGGTCGACGCCGCGATCAGCACTCGGTCCGGGCGCCGTCGCTGCCCGGCGAGCGACGCGAGCGCCCCGAGCAGTCGCGGGTCGTCCCGCACCGCGATCTCCACGCAGACCGACCCCATCGCCGGATCCCCCGGGGAAGCGCTTCCCCGCCCACCGGCCCCACTGGACGAACCCCTTAATCAGACAAAGGGGTAGAGCGGTCGTGCGGATCCTGCTGATCGGGGGCGGCGTGCATCCGATCCCCCCGACCGGGTACGGGGCGATTGAACGGATCCTCACCGACCTCCAGGGGGCCCTGACCGCCGCCGGAGCGGAGGTAGTCATCATCAACCGCGTGCGGCACCGCCGAATGCGGGACGAGTACCCGTTCGCGTTCGAGCTCCCGAAGCTCCTCGCCCGGGAGTCGTACGACGTCCTGCACGCCCACACCCCGGTCGTCGCGAACCGACTCGCGGGGCGCCGGCTGCCGTACGTCTACACCTCCCACTCCCGCCACTGGTACTACCGGGAACGCCTCTCCCATCGTTGGGGCTACTTCCTCGAACGCCGGGCCGTTCGGAAGGCCCGGGCCGCGATCGCGTTGACCGAGCCGCTCCGGACCACGTTCGAGCGCGTCGTGCCGCTCCCTCGACCGCCGATCACCGTGATCCCGTTCGGCGTCGACGCGGAGCGGTTCCGGCCCGCCTGGGACCGCCGGACCGGGCGGACGGCGTTGGGCGTGGGGGTGGTCGCTCCGTTCAAGCGGTGGGAGGTGGCGGCCCGGGCCCTGCGCGGCACGGGCGTGTCCTTGCGCATCGCCGGCCCGATTCCGTCCGCAGCCTACGCGGACCAGGTCCGCGCGGACGGGGACGGGGTGACCCTCCTCGGCGAGGTCTCGAACGCGGAGCTCGAGCGGCTCTTCGCGGAGAGCGATCTCCTCGTGCACCCGAGCGCGGTCGAGATCCTCTCGGTGACGGTCCTCGAGGCCCTCGCGGCGGGGCTCCCCGTCCTCGGCGGAACGAGCGTCGACGGAGTCGTGGACGACGGGCGGACCGGTTTCGTCGACCGTTCCTCCACGGCCGAGGGGCTCGCGGCCGGGATCCGCGAACGAGCGGTGCGGCTCGCCCAGGACGACGCCCTCCGCCGCACGATGGGCGAGGCGGCCCGGGCGGTCGCCCTCGACCGGTACTCCTGGCCGAAGGTGGCCGCGCAACACCTCGCCGTGTACCGGTCGGTGGCGCCGGGACCGCCGGCGGCGACCGTTCCGATCTAGCGCGGGACCTTCCGCGCCGCGAGGAGGTCCTCTATCGTCCGGTCGACCGCGCCCGAGCTGTTCGTGGAGGGCCGCCAACCGAGGGCCTTCATCCGGTCGATCGCGAGAAGCTGCTTCGGGACGTCACCCACCCAACCCAGGGCTCCCCCCGTGTAGTCGATCCGAGCCCGTCCGCCGTGGGCCCGCACGACCTTCTCCGCGATCTCCCGAACGCTGGTCTGGTCCTCCGTCCCGAGGTTGAACACGTTGACCGGGCCGGTCGCCCGCGATTCGGCCAGGAGCATCCCGGCGACGCAGTCCTCGGTGCGGAGGTAGCTCTTCGCCTGGTGCCCGTCCCCGAGGACTTCGAGGCGGGACGGGTCCTTCCGGAGCTTGTCGAAGAAGTCGACCAGGATCCCGTGACCCACGCTCGGACCGATGATGTTCGCGAAGCGGAAGATGTACGACCGCAGGCCGTAGCTGTGGGTGTACGCGGAGAGCAGCCCCTCGCTCGCGAGCTTCCCGGCCCCGTAGAGGGATTGCGGGAAGAGCGGTCCGTACTCTTCCGGGGTCGGATAGACCGTCGGAAGGCCGTAGACGGTGCTCGAGGAGGAGAAGACGACGCGCGGCACATCGTGCCGGCGCGCGGCCTCGAGGACGCGGAACGTGGCGATCGTTCCCTGCTCGAGGTCGAGGGATGGGTCGGCGAGCCCGAGCCGAATGTCCGGATTCGCGGCGAGATGCCAGACCGACCTCGCGCCGCGGAACTGCTCGGCGTACTCCTCGGGGTGGCGTACGTCGGCCGTCGTGAGCGAGAAGCGGTCCCGAGGCGGCGACGGCGGTAGCAGCTCCTTGCGGCCGCTCGAGAAGTTGTCGATCACCCGCACCTCGAGGCCCCGGTCGAGGAGGGCACGCACCAGCACCGAACCGATCGCGCCCGCCCCGCCGGTCACGATCGCCGGACCGTCCGGGGTAGAGGTTGGCATGGCGGCCCGCGACCTTAGAGAAGCATATATAACCGCAGGGCCGCCTAAACTCGGTACGCCGCCGGTCCCGGCGAGGCCAATCCGATGCGAACGTACGTCCGGATGACCTTTCACTCCGAGGGCGCAAACCCGCTCAAGGTTCTGGAGGCGATGCGCGGGCTCGGCTTCGAGGAGTCGATGGGGATGCACGACTTCGTCTACAAGTGGAAGGACCGGGCGACGCTCGACGATGTAATCCGACTCATGACCGAGATGCACGAACGGCTCAAGGGACTCGACGTGAACTACGAGATCACGACGATCTCCTGAGCCATCACCAGACCCGAGTATGGTGCGCGAGGAGGTCGACCGGCTGGAGCGGCTGCTCCTGCTCCACCTGTTGGAGCACCGCGGCCAGCAGATCCGTTTCGAGGCCTCGCAGTGGACCACCGAGTTCGGGATCTTCCGGAAGTTCGCGGACGAGGAGCCGGCCGACCTCAAGCAGGCGCTCCGCACCCTCGAGATGTCCCGGATGATCTACCGCCGCACCCAGTACGTCGTCGGCTACTCCGAGCCGAAGCACGTCTACTCCCTCACCCCGAGCGGCCACCGAAAGGCGCTCGAGGTCCAGCGCGAGGAGTATGGGATGGACGGCGCCCCGCCCCCGACCGCGAGCGAGGTGATCGGCACCCCCGCGGAGGGCCCCACTCCGGCCGTCCTTCCCCGGCCTCCGACCTCCGAGGCCGACGAGGGATGAAGGTTCTGGACGGAACGTCGGTTCGTCTGCGACCGCTGCGCGCCGAGGAGCTCGGGACCGTGCACGCCTGGTACGAGGATCCCGAACTCGTCGCCCCCTTCGACCGCTTCGAGACCGAGCCGTTCGACGCGTTCGAACGGTCGATCGCGGCCGCGGAGCACGACCCCGCCTCGCTCGCCCCCCGTTACGCGATCGAGGTCCGGTCGACCGGCCGGCTCGTCGGGGTCGTCGGGCATTACCGCGCCCATCCGATCCTGGAGTACCTCGACGTCTGGTATCTCCTCGGCGAACCCTCGGCGCGCGGCCGGGGATTCGGCCGCGAGGCCGTCGGACTGCTCGTGGGGGAGCTCTTCCGCACGGAAGCGGTGGAGCGGATTGGAGCGGTCTGCGACGTCGAGAACGCCCCCTCGTACCGGCTGCTCGAGGGACTCGGCTTCCGCCGGGAGGGCACGCTCCGCTCCGCCCTCTTCCACCACGGGCGGTGGCACGATGCGTACACCTACGGGGTCATCCGCTCGGACTGGACGGGCTCGGCTCCGCGAGCGTGAATCCGATCCTCGAGGCGCCCGGTCCGAGCGCGATCGGGTCGTGGAGGAGGATCTTCCCGAGCTCTCCCGTGGATCGGACGTGGGTCCCGCCGCACGGGCACGCGTCGGTGGCCTCGATCTCCACGATCCGGACCGGGTCGACCTGGCGCGGGAGCGGCACCAGTCCCGACCGCTCCGACATCGGGTTGCGGTCCCACTCGGCGCGGGGGACGAACCGGACCTGCACCGGCCGGGGGTGGACGAACGCCTCGGCCAGGTCGCCGGCGAGCGCCGGGACCGTCTCCGTTCCGAGCGAGCCATCGAGGTCGAGCGTGGCCGAGACGCCGGCGAGCTCGGCGCGGCGCGTCTTGCGGCCGTAGCGGGCGTAGATGCGAGCACTGAGCAGGTGCTGGGCGGTGTGAAGCCGCATGTGTCGGTGCCGTCGTTCCCAGTCGAGGGTCCCCTCGATCTCGGAGCCGATCCCCAAGCGCCGCAGCGCTCCCGGCGGGCCCTGCACCCGATGGACGACCGTCGGGCCGGACTTCGTGACGTCCACCACCGCGAGCTGAGTGCGTTCGTCCAGCGAGATCTGCCCGTGGTCCGCCGGCTGACCCCCACCGGTCGGGTAGAAGTACGTGCGATCGAGCACCAGCGCGCCCGGGGGGAGCGCGGTGACGCGAGCGCGGAACGATCTCACGTACGCCGAGGGGAGATCCGCGAGGTACGCGAGCTCGGTCACGAGGGACCGGACCCCAAGTCGGAGGAAACCGCTTGCGCCTTCCCCCGGCCGCCGAGCAACCTTTTAATGGGGGCCGATGTGTCGCGCGCCGAGGCCTATCGGATGTTCAAGTTACGCATCAAGATGGAGAACCTGCGCGAGGTCGTCGAGGTCGTCTCCACCTTGGTCAGCGAGGTCAAGCTGAGCGTTTCGAAGGACGGACTCGAGGCGAAGGCGGTGGACCCGTCGCACGTCGCGATGCTCGTCCTCAAGCTGCAGAAGGCGGTCTTCGAGGAGTTCACCGGCGAACCCACGGAAATCGGCGTGGACGTCGAGAAGCTCAAGGAGGTCCTCCGACTCGCGAAGCCGGGCGACGTCATCGACCTGCAGTTCGACGGCAAGAACCGGCTCGTGGCGAACGTCGGACGGATCACCCGTCAGATGGCCGTGGTCGACCCGGCCGGGATCACCGATCCGAAGGTCCCGAACGTCAGCCCTCCGGCCAGCGTCACGCTGAAAACGGAGGACATGCGCCAGGGGATCCGTGGCAGCGAGAGCTTCACGGACCACGTCACGCTCACGCTCGCCCCCGACGCGTTCACGATGCACTCGGAGGGGGACACGGACCGGCTCGATCTTCGGATCCCGAAGGAGTCGCTCACCCGCCTCGACGTGAAGGAGCCGGTGAAGAGCATGTACCCCCTCGACTTCTTCTCGGCGATGGTGAAGTCGATCGTCGCGGAGGAGACCACGCTCCACGTCGGCAACGAGTATCCGCTCAAGATCGAGTTCGCGATGGGCGCGGGACGCGGCGAGGGCCGCTACCTGCTCGCCCCGCGCGTGGAAGAGGACTAGTCCGGTCCCCCGCGTCGCGCTCGAGCGGGGGAAACGAAGTCCCCCCGATAGCTTCTTACTCGCTCTCCCGGTCGATGCGGCATGTCGGCCCGCCCGGGACCGTCGGTCGCCATCCTCGCGGGAGTCCGAACCCCCTTCGGCAAGTACGGGGGGGCGCTCCGGGGGGTGCCCTCGGTGCGTCTCGGGGCGCTCGCGGCGCGCGGCGCCCTCGACCGGGCCGGCGTCGAGGCGAAGGAGGTCGACGAGGTCGTCTTCGGCCACGGGATCCAGGCCGGCGCCGGCCAGAACCCGGCGCGCCAGGTGCTGCGCTACGCCGGGGTCCCCGATGAGGTCGGGGCCGTGACGGTCAACATGGTCTGCGGCTCGGGGATGAAGGCGGTCCACCTCGGCTACCAGGCGATCCGCTCGGGCGAGAGCGACCTCGTCCTGGTCGGGGGCATGGAGAGCATGTCGAACGCCCCGTTCCTCGTGGATTCCTCGATGCGCTGGGGTTCGAACCCGGGCCAGCACACGCTGCTCGATGCGATGCAGTGGGACTCGCTCACGGACGCCTACGAGGAGCACGAGCTCATGGGGCTCACGGGGGAGCGGGTCGCGCGAAAGCTCCAGCTGACCCGGGCCGACGTCGACGCCTTCGGGATGCGGAGCCATGTCCGGGCGGCGCGGGCGGTCGCGGACGGTACGTTCTCGACCGAGACGGTGCCCGTCCCGGCCGATCTCACCCCGAACGGCAAGAGCCTCATCGCCGACGAGGGCCCGCGCGGAGACACGACGCTGGACGGGCTCGCCCGACTCCGGCCCGTCTTCGCCCCCGACGGAGTCCTCACCGCCGGCAACTCTTCGCGCCTGTCGGACGGCGCGGCGGCGCTCGTGCTCGCGAGCGCCCGGCAGGTCTCGGAACGGGGGGTCCACCCCCTCGCGTGGATCCATTCGATCGGCGAGGGCGGCATCCATCCGCGCGACGTGATGGAGGCCCCGATCCCGACGGTGAAGCGGCATCTCGAGCGCGTCGGGCTCTCCCCCTCGGACTTCGACCGCGTGGAGCACAACGAGGCGTACTCCTCGGCGTCGATCGCCGTCCAGCGGGCCTTCGGCTTCACCGAGGCGCAGTTCAACGTCCACGGCGGGGCGATCGCCCTCGGCCACCCGATCGGGGCGAGCGGGGCCCGGATCGTCCTGACGCTCGCCCACGACCTCGCGCGCACCGGCGGTCGGCTCGGGCTCGCCACCCTCTGCATGGGGGGCGGGAACGGCCTGAGCCTGATCGTCGACCGGAGCGGGCTCTAGCGGACGGGGACGCCGAGGCGTCGCTCGATCTCGTCGAGCGCGGCGGTCGCGGAGCGTCGCTCGCCCCGCGGGATGGTCCCGCTCGGATCCCGGTCGATCCGGGCGGCAAACGCCGCCACGAGGTCCATCGCGCGGTCGGTCGCGAGGTCGTTCGAGAGGGCGGCCCGCACCTCGTCCGCGAGGCGACGGGCGGCCGCGGCGCCGACGCGGCCCCCGCCGCCTCCGGAGAGCCAGCGGGCGACCGTCGAGCGGACCCGGGAGAATTCGGCCGAGGCGAGCCGGAGCGCCTTCGGGTCCCACTCGAGCCGCTCGGAGTAGCGGGGGCCGAGCAGGTACCACCGCAGGCCCCCCGGCCCGGCTTCGGTGAGCGCCTCCCGGATCGTGATGAGGTTGCCCACCGACTTCGACATCTTCGCCCCGTTCTGGAGGACGAAGGCGGTGTGGAGGAAGGCTCGCGAGAACGGATGGCCGTTGAGCGCGAGGGCGATCTCGTTCTCGGCGTGGTGGTGGGGGTAGATCAGGTCGAGGCCGCCGCCGTGGAGATCGACCGGGATCCCGAGGTACTCCTGGGCCATCGCGTAGCACTCGAGATGCCAGCCGGGCATCCCGCGGCCCCAGGGCCCGTCCCAGGACGGCCGCGGTGGCTCCTGCCGCTGCCAGACCATGAAGTCGCCCATCCCGGCGCCGGTCTCGGGGAAGGGGTGGCCCGCCTCGATCACGGCGTGCTGGGCGAGCTGCTCGCCCATCGGGAAGTTCTCCCGCCGGGGCCGGTCGGGCGGACAGTAGTACCACACCCCGTCCTCGCCCCGGATCCGGCCGGTCTTCTCGAGCCGGGCGGCCACCCGGACCATCCGTGGGATGAACGCGCTCGCGCGGGGGCGGTGCGTCGGGCGGAGGATCCCGAGCACGTCGAGGTCCCGGAAGAACGCGGCCTCCTCGCGCCGGGCGAGCGCCCGCCACGAGACCCCGAGCGCCGCCGCGCGTCGGTCGATCTTCTCCTCGAAGTCCGTGATGTTCATCACATGGGTCACCGGGGTGCCGTCGGCCTCGAGGGTGCGGCGGACGACGTCGAAGTAGAGGTAGGTCCGCGCGTGACCCACATGGGCCGGGGCGTAGACGGTCGGCCCGCAGACGTACATTCCGAGCGGCCGGCCCGCCCGCCGGCGGACCTCGAGGAGGCGTCCGGTCAGGGTGTCGTGGACCCGCAGCGTCATTCGGCGAGGACGCCGGGGACGGGCCGCGAATAACGCTTTAGGGGGGTGGCCGCCCGCGATGCCCCCCTGTCCGCGCACCGAGGGCCGCCGGATCGGGAGTCGCTAGGTTGAATACCCCGGCGGGTGTGGAGCTCGGGGCCGGACATGGAAACCCTCTTCCTCCTGGTCGAGACCGAGGTCGGCCGGCTCGACGAGGTGCTGCAGCGGATCCGGACCGTCCCGAGCGTCACCGAGGTCCAGGCCGTGACCGGTCCGTTCGACCTGATCGTCAAGGTCCAGGCGCCCCACATCAACCAGGCGCTCGACACGGTGATCCACCGGATCCGGAAGATCCCCGGTATCAAGTCGACCGAGACGCTCGTCACCGTCGCGACCGCCTGAGCGCGAGCGCCGCGCTCCGGGTTTTAATAGGGCCCGCGGTTGCGTCCGTCGATGATCGCAGCCGGCGACACGGCCCCGGACTTCGAGGCGCCCATCCAGGACGGAACTCCCTTCAAGCTCTCCGCGCTGCGCGGGGCGCCCGTGGTCCTCTACTTCTATCCGAAGGCCGACACCCCGGGGTGCACCGTCGAGGCGAAGGGGTTCCGCGACCAGTACTCGGAGTACCGCGGGAAGAAGGTCCACGTGGTCGGCGTGAGCGTCGACGACTGCCCGGACCAGAAGAAGTTCACCGACAAGTACGGCCTGCCGTTCCCGCTGGTGGCCGACCGGTCCAAGGCGGTCGCGACCGCCTACGGCGTGCTCGGGCCCAGCGGGAACGCCCGCCGCGTGACGTTCCTCATCGACCCGAAGGGTAAGGTCCTCGAGGTCGTCGACAAGTCGTCGCCCGACCTCCACCTGGAACGGGCCCGCGAGCGCTTCCTGAAGCCGTAATTCGCCCGCGCGAGCGGGCCCGTCTCCCCGGCCGCGCCCGCCGGATCAGGGGGGATTCTCGGCGGGGCCCTCGGGGGTCGGTGCGGCCTTCGGCTTGCGCCCGGAGAGGGTCCAGACCCGGTCCCCGAACAGCTGGAGGGCCGCCGGCACCACGTACGTCCGCACGACCATCGCGTCGAGCAGGATGGCGATCGCCACGGAGAAGCCGATCGCTTCGATGATCACGAAGTCCCCGACCGTGAGGGCCGCGAACGCGCTCGCGAGGATCACCGCGGCCGCGGTGATGATCCCGCCGGTCCGCGCGACCCCCTCGACCGCGGCTTCGCTCGACGAGCGGCCGCGCACCCGTTCCTCCCGGACGCGGGTGAGCAGGAAGATGTTGTAGTCGATGCCGAGGCCCAGGATCAGGATGAACAGCACCGTCTCGACGAAGAAGAACAGCGGGAATCCGAGGAGCTGCTGGAAGACGAGGTAGGTGAGCGCCCACGCCCAGCTGATCGAGAGTCCGATCGTCGCGACGCCCATGAGGGCGATGATCCAGGAGCGGAGCACGACGAGGAGGACGACCACGAGCCCGATGGTGACGGCGAGGAGCAGGTAGTCGGTCGCGTGGGCCGTCTGGGTCGCGAGGTCGTTGATCGTCGGCGCCCCGCCGCCGTAGGCGAGCGCGGTGACCTCGGGGTGGGCCGTCGCGTAGCGCCCGTAGGACGCCTCCACGCTCCCGACCGCCGCCACGGCGCTGGTCGAGAGGCCGGCGGAGGCGGGGACGAGGGTGAGGAGGACCGTCCGGTGATCGAGCCCGACGTAGCCGGACCACGTGCCGAGCAGGTTCTCCCGCGTCGCGCTCGGAACGCTGGAGAGGGCCAGCCACGTCGGGAGCGGCGCGCCCGAGGGTCCGATCGGCGAATTGACCGAGGCGATCCCGCTCGTCCCGTTCGCGAGGTCCGTCAGGTTGGCGAGGTCGAGGAACTCGGTCGCGTTGGTCGTGTTCCCGACCACCGGCGGCGACGCGAAGGTCACGAGGACGAAGGAGGGGACCGAGAACCCCGGCCCGAAGGCGTTCCCGAGCTCGGCGAGTCCGGTCGTGGCGCTGTGGTCCTTCGGGAGCTGCTCGTAGAAGTCGTAGGAGAGCGGGACCGTGAGCGCGACGGCGACGAGCGGGATCGAGACGAGGAGGGCGACCCCGAGGACGGCCCGCGGGTGCCGCTGGCTCGCGCGGCCGGCCCGGTAGAAGTACGTCCGCTCGGCCCCGGCCCGGGACGCCGCCGCCGCCGCGTGACGGCGGAACCGCTCGCCCGTCGTCGGCCAGAAGATCCTCGGGCCGATGAGCTTCAGGAACGCCGGGACGATCGTGAGGGAGAGCACGAGCGTGAGGAAGATCGCCAGCGAGAGGACCATCCCCCACTCCGCGAGGAGCGCAACCCCGCTGAAGGCGAGGGCGAGCGTCGCGATGATCGCGGTGGCCCCGCTGGTCGCGACCGACTGCCCGGCCCACGTGAGCGCCCGGACGATCGCGTCGTCCGGCGAGCGGCCCCGGACGAGCTCCTCCCGGTAGCGGGCGATGAGGAAGATCGAGTAGTCGGTGCCGACCCCGAGGACGAACACCTCCTCGAGGGTCAGCGCGGTCGTGTCGATGTGCTCGACGAACGTTCCGAGCAGGACCGTGCCCCCGAGGCCCAGGACGAGGGCGATCGCGAGTCCGCCGAACGAGACGAGGGGGGTGATCGGCGATCGGAAGTAGAGCATCGAGATTGCGAGGAGGAGCCCGACGGTGAGCGGGAGCACGAGGGTCAGGGCCGAGTCGATCGCCTGGTTCGTGAGCTGGTCGAGGGCCGCCCCGCCGGTCTGGTAGTACGAGATCGATCGGCTCGGGTCGTTCGCCGCGATGACGCCCGGCACGAGGCCGCCGATGACCCCGAGGTCGTGGTCGACGGGGTTCCCGCCGCTCGAGTTCGTGGTGTCGTCCCCCACCGAGAACGACACCTGGACGATCTGCGCGGTGCCGTCGGGGTTCACGAACTGGCTCAGGATCGCGTACGGGACGGGGAGCGGCTCGCTCCACAGGGTCACGTTCGCGACGGTCCCGTTCGCGTACTCGCTCGCCGCGCCGGGCGAGACGACGCCCGTGGGGAACGCATTCCAGACCGAGAGGATCCACGGGGCGGGAAGCCCCGAGCCGTCCGAAAGGATCCGGGCGCCCACCGATCGCTGCGCAGAGGCGTTGGTCGAGTTCTCGACCCCGAGGGCCGCGAGGACGGTCCGGGGGACGAGCTGCTGTGCGGGGTTCGGCACGAGGACGGGGATCAGCGGACCTTCGTTGGTCCGGGCGGCCGCGTCCGCGCAGGTTGCGACGGCCCCCGGATCCGCCGCGCAGGCGTAGGTGCCGTTGAAGCCCGTGCCGCCCGACGAGGTCCCGTTGTAGAACGTGGAGAGGACGAGCGAGGCGGTCGAGTTCGCGAGCTCCTCGCTGGTCGTTAGGAGGGCAGGCCAGTTCGCGTCGGCCGGCTCGGGCGCGTGGGCCGCGAGCCCCTCCCAATTCTCCACGTAGAGGGCAGGCGGGCCCCACAGGAGCGTGGACGCGTTCGCGATCCCCTCGGCGAGGGAGGGATGGGTCGCCGCTCCGGCGACGATGACGCCGTTCGCGAGCCGCACCTGGCCCGCGAGGTACTGGGCGTACTCGACGTAGACGCTGTCGATCGCGGCGACCTCCTGGAGCGACCGATCGCGCTCGAGGGCGCTCGTCACGGCGAGGACGACCCCCTGGGCGTTCGCGTCGGTCATGTTCGGGGCGACGAGCAGGATCGTCGTGGACGAACCGCCCGACTCGTTCGGGAACAGCTGCGCGAGACGGGCCGCGGCGACGGCGCTCGGCGCGCTCGACGACACCGTCGTGAAGGAGTTGGTCGTCACCGAGCCGAGCAGCGACAGGAACGGGAGCGCGACGAGGAGGAGGACGACCCAGAAGACGATCGGGTAGACCGGGTGCTTGACGATCCACCGGCCGAGGCGTCCGAACGCGCGCTCGCGCGCTCCCGCGGGTGCCTCGCCGGCGAACTCCACGGCCGCGCGACCCGGCCGCCCGACTTAAGATTGACCCGAGGAGGACGCCGGCGGCCCGCGAGGCGACGGCGCAGAGCGGTGCCACAGGGCCGGGAAGCGGGCCGGATCGACGAACACCCGGGTCGATCGGACGACCCATCCGTGCCGCACCTTCGGGATCTCCGCGGCATCGTGCTCCGCGACCCCCGTCGCGACGAGCGCTCCCGTCCGCGTCAAGAGGACCACGTGCGCGCCCCGCGCGAACGACCGCGGCACGGCGAGGATCCCACCCCGGGCGAGCCCGGCCCCGTGGGCGACGGCGCTCGCGGCTCCGTCCTTCAGGACGATCGACGGGAACTCCCGCCAGACCTCCTCGATCGGATGGAGGAGCGCGAGGAGGGGACCGGCGTCCCCTGCCGCCCGGGCGGCGACCGCGTCGGCGATCCCGGCGAGACGCACCGCCGCCCGCTCCTCGAACGGCCCGGTCGCGACCCGGCGGAGCTCCTTGAGGTTCCCGCCGACCCCGAGCGCCTCGCCGAGATCGACCGCGAGGGTCCGAACGTACGTCCCCGAATCCGCGACGAGGTCGAGGAGGAGCTCGGGGCCCTCCGCCTCGAGGAGCGTGAGCCGGTGGACCGTGCGCACGCGCCGCTCCCGCTTGACGGCCGATCGCACCGGCGGGGTCTGGTAGATCGGTCCGGCGAACTCGGCGAGGACCCGCTCGAGCTCGTGGGGGGAGACCGGTCCGTGGAGCAGGACCGCCGCGATGTACCGCTTCGGGAACTCGAGGACGAGCGGGAGGAGCTTGAGCGCGGGCCCGGTGCCGACCCACAGGAGTCCCGAGACGTTCGGGTCGAGCGTGCCCGCGTGTCCCGCGGTCTCGACCCCGAGGAGGTCCCGGACCCACGCCGTGACCTGGTGCGAGGAGGGGCCGCGGGGCTTGTCGACCAGGAGGAACGCGCCCTCCCGAAGGCGGACCTCCACCGGGTCGCCGACGGGCGCGCTCACGGCGCGCCCCCCGCGTCGTGGGCGCGGACGTGCTCGACGACCGCGCGCGCGACGTCCCACGGGAGCCGGTCGGAGGAGTCGACGGTGAGGTCCGACGGATCGTGCTCGATATCGATCCCGTAGAGGCGCCGGTACCGGTCCCGCTCGCTCGCCTCGCGGTCCCGCAGGCGCGCGGCCGCCTCCTCGACCGTCTGCCGGTCCCGCTGGGCGACCCGACGGACGCGGACCTCCTCCCGCGCGGTCACCACGACGGTGTGTACCGGCCGGCCCGCGCGTCGGCACAGCGCGCCCTGGACCCGGCCCTCGAGGAGCACCCCGGGCCGCGCCCGGCGCTGCATCGCGAGGTCGAGCTCCCGGTCGACCTCGGGGTGGGCGAGCGCGTAATGCCCGAACGCCTCGACGGTGAGACCCCGCTCCTGCGCCTCCGCGCGGAAGACGGAGCCGGCCGAGTGGAGCTCGAGGCCGAGCTCCTCCGCGACCAGCCGGGCGGTCGTTGACTTGCCGCTCCCGGGGGGCCCGCCGATCGTGACGACCCGCCGGATCACGCGGACCCCCCGACGCGGCTCACGCTGGGGCGCCCGTCGCGAGGTGGTGCTCCGCCGCGTACCTCCGGAGCCAGAGCTGTTTGAGGACGCGGCGGAAGACGAGCGAGAACGGGACGGTGTAGAGGCTGAAGATGAGGAACCACCAGGGGATCGGCAGCGAGCCGACGTGGCCCATCAGGTTGATCGACGAGCCGCCCAGGTTCACGACCTGCGCGCTCGCCGAGGCCGCGGCGATGACGAGGCCCACCCAGGTGTAGATCAGGATGAGCAGGAAGTAGGTGATCGCCATCCCCTTGAACTGGGCGATCGACACCTCGCCGGACAGGCGCGTGAGCCGCTCCTGGTGGGGCTTGAGCGCGGCGATCCGGTCCTTCTTGCCGGAGCGGATCGCCTCCATCTGGACCTTGCGGAAGGCGGCGCTCCACTTCTGGACCTTCGCCGCCTTGATCCAGTCGGTCGTGTAGTTGTAGGCGAGGGCGGTGATCAGCATCTCGATCGCGCCGGCGAGCGCCATCGTGACGAGGAGGTAGTGCGAACTGAACCCGATGAGCCAGTAGAGGGGCCCGCCCTGGGTCACGCTCGTGCCGAGCAGCCCCGCGATCTGGTTCCGCGCGGCGGTGTCGATCAGCATCCACAGGCCGAGGAACCCGAGGAAGAAGTAGATCATCGTCGACAGCTTCATCGGCTGCGGGGGGGGCCGCGCCGGCCGCGGCGCGGGCGCCGGCGCATCCGCCGGTCCGGGCGCGGCCGAAGGGGTGGGCGCCTCAGCGGGCGCCGTCCCCGAGCTCGACGGGAGCGGGGTGTCGTCGCTCAACGCTAGGTCTCGCCTCCCAGGAAGCGGCGGAGCAGCGGGTTCATCTCCATCAGCTGCTCGCGGCCCATCGCCTCGTAGAGGTTGATGATGATGCCGACCATGAGGAGGACGCCGGTACCGCTCGCGTTCCCGAGGGTCCCGATGAGATCGGCGCCGGCGGCGAGCGCTCCGACCGCCGCGCCCGAGATCACCGTGATCACCGGGATGTACCGCTGGAGGACCCGACGTAAGACCCTCGGTTCTCTACGGAAGCCGGGGATCTGCATCCCCGACGCCTCGATCTGCCGGGCGACCGCCTCGGGCCCCATGTTGGTCGTCTGGATCCAGAACTTCGCGAACAGGATCGAGCCCCCCACCATCGCCGAGAAGTAGACCGCGACGTGGACGAGCCCCTGCCACCAGGCGTGGCCGTAGAGGAAGCCCCCGTACTCCTGGTAGTTCAGGATCGGTAGGAGCCACGACTCGAGGCCGTTGATCGTGGAGAGATAGTAGGCCCCTCCGGTCAAAGGTTGGGTCGCGCTCACCCCGGTCGCGCTGACCTCGGCCGAGGTCGGGTACGACCCGACCCACCACTGATGGCCGAGGAGGGGGAAGTGCACGAGCGTCGGGTTCGACCAGAGCAGGACCGTGAAGACGGAGACGTTCGCGAGCAGCGCGCTCATCAGGATGACGGGGATGTTCGACGCGTAGATCAGGCGGAGCGGGTAGCGGCCGCGCGCGCCGCGCGCTTCGGCGTGGGAGAGCGGGAGCTCGATGCGCGTCGACTCGGTCCATGCGACGAGGAAGAAGATCGCGGCAGTGCCGACGAGGGCGACCACGGGGTTCGGGGCCCGGAGAATCACCTCCTCCCATCCGCCCCCGGCCATCTGGCTCGCGTTGTAGTGGGTGAGGAACCAGAACGTCTTCGGGATCGTACCGCTCGGCGGGTTCGACGCGGTGATCGCCGCCGACGGATTCTGCGGCACCCAGTTGAGCGTTCCCTGGATGATCTGCTGGGAGACCCCGGCGGCGATGAACAGCGAGATCCCGCTGCCGATCCCCCATTTGGAGACGACCTCGTCCATCAGGAAGACGAGGTAGCTGCCGAAGACGAGCTGGGCGATGATGATCGCGTTGGCGAGGAGCAGGCCGTTCCCGGGCGAGATCGTTCCGAAGGTCGTCACGATCGAGGTGCTCGGCGAGATGTAGCCGAAGACCTGGGGCACCGCCTCGATGAAGATCATCGCGACGACGAGGACCTTCTGGGTCCCCTGGTACATCCCCTTGTCCTCGTCGTCCGTGAGGTCGAGGTTGATGATCTTCGCCCCGGTGAACAGCTGCATGATGATCGACCCGGTGACGATCGGGCCGATCCCGAGGTCCATGAGCGTGCCCTGCGCCCCGGCGAGGATCGCGCGGTAGCTCGCGAAGAGGTCGATGACGGTCGCCTGGTCGACCCCGAAGAGGTAGATGTTCGTCAGCAGGAAGTAGAGGAGCAGGACCCCGACGGTCCAGAACATCTTCGTGCGGAAGTGGACGTGGCCCTTCGGCTGGGCGACCGCGGGCATCCGCGACGTGACCGGCTTCAGGCCGTAGAGCCGCGACTTCGGACCGTCGTAGGAGAGGCCAAGGTAGAGGAGCGAGAGGACGACGACGACGACGACCACGGCGAGGAGGAAGCCGAGGAGGGTCGGCGCGACCCAGAACCAGATCAGCGCGAGGAAGACCGCGCCGAGCGCGGCGAGCGGGATCGCCCAGCGAGGGTTCCGCGGGATCTCCTCTTCCGCCATTCCGTGGCCTCGGAGCCGGTGACCGATTTATATAGTCTACGCCGCGACGGTCGGGCGCTCGAGGACCGTCACTTTCTCCTGGGCGTGGCGCGTCGCGTGGGCGACGTAGACCTTCCACGGGTGCGCAGGCTCCCCGCCGCCGAGGAGGCGGTCGATGCCCGCCTTCGTGAGATCGGCGACGACCGTCGCCCCTTCGCGGGAGATCGCCCCCGCCGCCTCGAGGTACGGCACCAGCGCGTCGAGCTCCCCGACGTTCACGGAGGTCGGGCGCTCCACGATCTGCCCCGGCCGCTTGAAACCGTGTCGGCCGAAGTGGTCCGGGGCGTAGATGAGCATCGACTTGAACTTGTACTTGTGGAGCCCCGCGTTCCCGCGGCCCCCTTGCTTACCGGCCCCTCGCCCCGCCTTGATCCCCCGGCCGTGGGTGCGCAGGCCCCGGAACTTCCGCGTTCGGCTCGGCATCGTTCGCTCCCCGCCCCCTAGATCATCTTCCGGACGAGCTCGTTCACCGCTCGCCCCCGGTAGCCGAGGGCGCCGCCGAGCGCGTACGGCTTCTTGGTCGAGCGCCAGCCGCCCTTCGGGGCCTTCAGGCGGAAGAGCGGCTTGAGCCGCGCCGCCGCGGGCAGCCCGCCGGAGGCGATCGCGCGCGCGAGCTCGGGGATGCCGGGGTCGGTCGACGCGCCGCCGGAGGCCGCCCGAAGCGGGCCGCCTTCGACCGTCTCGCCCCGCGCCGCGAGGACGAGCCCGAGCGTCTCGGGGTCGGCCTCGCCCCAGGTCACGTACCCCTGGACCTTTGCGAGCATCCCCCGGACGTTCGAGGTCTCGGGGAGGACGGTCGCATGGTTCGGACGGGTGAGGTGGAGGTACTCGAGCGTGTCCACGATGTCGTGGCGAGCGTGGATCGTCCCGCGTACTCGCACGATCATCCAGCTCATCGGATCACCTCGGAGCTCCCGGTCCGCTGCGGCGCGGCCCGCCGCCGGGGCCCCGGCCTCCCGAGTCGCCGCGGCCGGGCGGCG
>JASHPK010000049.1 GCA_030038095.1 Thermoplasmata archaeon
GGGACCCGGTACGGACCCATCGCGAGGACCCCGTTGTAGTACGTGGTCACCGTTCCGAAGGAGCTCCAGGCCCCGCCGTCGATCAACGCCTCGATGTCGTAGGCGAGGATCCGCCCCTCGCGATCGACCGCGATCCGCACGTCGTTCTGGGTGGGGTGCCGGCCGTGGTTCGTGAAGAAGACGTCCTCGCGGTCCATCAACAGCTTCACCGGCCGGCCCGTCTCGATCGCGAGCGCGGCGCACACGATCTCGTGCGGGAGCGGGTCGGATTTCCCGCCGAAGCCTCCCCCGACCTCCGGCTTGATGACCCGGATCCGGTGCATCGGGATCCCCAGCACCTCGTGAAGGGACCGATGGAGGTAGTGCGGCACCTGCGTCGCGCTCCAGACGGTCAGCCGGCCATCGGGCGTCGCCTCGGCGATCGTCGCCATCGGCTCGGTGAAGGCGTGGGTCACGCCCGCGAACGTGGCGCGGACCCGCACGGTGCGCGCGGCCTGGGCGAAGGCGGCGTCGACGTCGCCGAAGTGCTGCACCACCTCCTTCTGGATGTTCGAACCGTTGAGGCCCCGCGCGTGGATCGGTTCCTCGACCTTGCCCGTCCCCACACGAGGATCGGAGTACTCCGGGAGCGGTTCCACCTCGAGGCGAATCCGGGCCAGCGCCTCCTCCGCCGTGCGTTCGTCGCGCGCCGCGACCGCGGCGACGATGTCGCCGATGTAGCGGGTCTTCCCGACCGCGAGCGCGGTCTCGTCGTGGGTGATCGGCAGGACCCCGAACGGGGTCGGGTACTTCTCCCCCGTGAGGACCGCGAAGACCCCGGGGTGGGCGCGGGCCGCGCTGACGTCGATCGAGCGGAGCCGGGCGTGCGGCCACGGGCTCCGAAGGAGCCGGGCGACAAGCATCCCCGGTCGCTTGATGTCGTCCGTGTACTCCGCCCGCCCGGTGACCTTGAGCGGGCCTTCGACGTACGGGATCCGGCCCCCGAGCAGCCGGTACGGGCCCGGCGCGGTCGACGCCACTACGCCGCCTCCCGCGAGGCGGCCTCGATCGCCTCGACGATCTTGACATACCCGGTGCAGCGGCACAGATTTCCCGAGATCGCGCGCTCGATCTCGTCCCGGGTCGGATGCGGATGGTCGCGCAGGAAGGCCGTCGCCGTCACGATGAAGCCGGGGGTGCAGAAGCCGCACTGCGTCGCCCCCGTCTCGACGAACGCGCGCTGGACGGGCGAGAGCCCCTGCGCGGGCGAGATCCCTTCGATCGTCGTCACGGAGCGTCCTTCGACGAGCCGCGCGAGGGTCAGGCAGCTCAGGGTCGGCCGGCCGTCGAGGAGCACGGCGCAGCATCCGCACGTGCCGAGGTCGCACCCGCGCTTCGTCCCGGTGAGCGAGAGGTCCTCCCGGAGCAGGTCGAGCAGGATCCGCGAGGCCGCGCACGGCACCTCGGCGGGATGGCCGTTCAGGTGGAACCTAAGTGGATCGCGGGGCGACATCCTCCTCCGGCGAGCTCGCCCTCGCGGGACGAGCGCGGCTACGTAAGCTCGCGGGGTGCATCTCGCGGACGATCTCCCCGACGATCGCGACCGCGATCTCCGCGGGCGACTCCGCTCCGATGTCGAGGCCGACCGGCGAGCGGATCCGCCGCAGCGCCACGCGCGAGACGCCCCGGCGCCGGAGCTCGCCGAACAGGTGCTCGCGCTTCGAGGCGCTCGCGATCAGTCCGATGGCGGACGGGAACCGGTCGAGCGAGCGCGCGAGGACCTCGAGGTCCTTGCGCGCGTCGTAGCCGAGGAGGTAGAGGTGGGTGAACTTCTCCGGCTCGAACGTCTCCCAGAGCCGCTCGGGAGCGACGACCTCGCGGCGGTCGGCGGCCGGGAACCGATCCTCGCCGACCCAGTCCGGCCGATCGTCGGCCACGCTGAAATCGTACTCGAGCGTCGGGAGCAGCGCGGCGAGCGCCTGGGCGACGTGGCCCCCGCCCCAGAGGAGCAGGTTCGGGCGCGCCGGCACGTACTCGATGGCGACCTCGACCGAGCCACCGCACAGGCTCGGCAGGCCGCCCTCCTTCCACGCTTGGAGGTCGAAATGGTGGAGCCCTCCGCGGTGGGAGCCGAAGGCGCCCCGCGCGAGTTCCTTGACCTCCTCCTCGAGCGCCGCCCCCCCGATGGTCCCGAGGAAGGTCCCGTCGGCGCGCACGAGCATCGACGAGCCCAGTTTCCCCGGCACGGAACCCTTCGTCTCGACGATCGTGGCGCGCACGAACGGCTGGTGCGAGTCGAGGAGACGGAGCGCTTCGCGGGTCAGTTTCCGATCCACTAGGACCCTCCCCGCGCCTGCCACGCTTCGAAGGCGACTCGATACTGCTCGGGGGTGTCGACGTTCGCCACCACCCCGGGGTCGTCGACGGCGATCCGCCGGACCTGGGGTCCGAACTCCGGGATCAGCGAGCGCACCGGGGCATCGGGCCGCAGCTCGAGGATCTCCTTGCGCAGGCTCTCCCGCCAGAGCACCGGGTGACCGCCCCGGCTCTCGAACGTCGGGATGAACCAGAGGCCGAGGAGGTCTTCATCGCGTACCCTCTCGAGGATCTCGACCGTCGTCCTCCGGACGAACGGGTGGTCCACCGGCCACAGGAGGACGTCCCCGCCGGGCGGGAGCGCGTTCAGCCCCGCCTGGACGGAGGCCGTGCGGCCCTCGAACCAGTCCCGCGATTCCACGACCTCGACGTCGAGCCCGCGGACCTCGCTCGCGATCGCCCACCGATGCGGGCCGGCCACCACGACCACCGGGTCGAAGCCGTGCTCGAGACATTCCTCGGCGATCCGGCGCACCGCACTCCGGTCGCCGGTCGAGGCGAGCGCCTTCGGGAATCCCCCGAACCGGCTCGACTCCCCTCCGCTGAGCACGAGCGCGGCGGTGGCGGTCATCGGTCCGGAGTCCCTCCCGGGACGTGCCTGGACTCACGGTTGAGCACGTAGTTAACGGGGCGCACAACGCCGCGGGCTCGCCCGTGCCCGCCCCCCGCCCGCGGCGCGCGGCCGCGACGTTCCGCCGGTGGGGAGCGTCTCTCGCCCTCTTTCTTTAAATAGGGCGGCCGGGTGGGCGCGCCGCTCCATGACCCATCCGCAGGACGTTCCTCCCTCGGTGCTCTTGCCGAGGCTCGCCACCGAACTCAGAACCCGGGGGGTCGTTACCCCGCCGCCCTGGTCGACGTTCGCGAAGACCGGCGTCCACAAGCAGCGCGCGCCGACGCAGACCGACTGGTGGTACCTGCGCAGCGCGTCGGTGTTGCGGAAGATCTACGTGAAGGGAAATGTCGGCATCGAGCGGTTGAGCTCCGAGTACGGGGGGAAGCGCGACCGGGGCAGCGCGCCGTACCATGCCCGGAACGGATCGCGCGCGGTGCTGCGCGAGATCGTGCACCAGCTCGAGAAGGCGGGACTCGTCCAGCCGTACAAGTCCCGGGGCCGCCGGGTGAGCCCCGAGGGCCAGAAGCTGCTCGACGGGCTCTCCCGGGAGATCCTGAAGGGTCTCGCCGCCGGGCGGCCCGAACTCGCCAAGTACCTGTAGCGACCTTGGGAAGGGCGAACGGAGTGGCGGATGGCGTACTCGGAAGATGCGGAGCTCGCCGAGATCCGGCGCCGGCGGCTGCAGCAGCTGCAGCAGATGCAGGGCGGAGACGCGGCGGCCGCGCAAGCCTACGCGCAGCAGGACGCCGAGCTCCAGCGCCGCGAGGCGGAGCGGGCCGAGATCCTCCGGCGCATCCTGACCCCCGAGGCCCGGGAGCGGCTCGGGCGGATCCGGCTTGCGAAGCCCGAGGTGGCGAACGCGGTGGAGCAGCAGCTCATCGCGCTCGCCGCGAGCGGGCGCATTCAGCGGGCGGTGGACGACACGACATTGCGGGCGCTCCTCGAGCGGATCGCGCCCGAGCGACGCGAGATCAAGATCACCCGACGTTGAGGGAGTGAACGATGGCGAACCGCAGGAAGAGCCTCGCGCGGAAGACCCGACTGTTTCGCGCGGTGAAGGGCAATCGACGGGTGCCGGCCTGGGTGATGCAGCGGACGAACCGCACCGTGACCCGGCACCCGAAGCGCCACACGTGGAAGCGCGGGCACCTGCACAAGTAGGAGGAGGACCGGTTCGATGCCCCCGAAGACCCCGGCGCACCGCGGCGAGGAGCTCGAGCGCGAGTACGTGATTCCCCTGCGCGCCAGCCGCCATCAGCCCTCGCGCCGCCGGCGCGCGGGCCACGCGCTCGAGACCGTTCGCCGCTACATCGTCCGCCACATGAAGGGACGCCCCGAGGACGTCTGGATTGATCCCCGACTCAACGAGAGCATCTGGGAGCGGGGGATCCAGCACATCCCGCGGCAGGTCCGCGTCAAGGCGATCCGGTTCGAAGACGGCCTGATCGAGGTCGACCTCCTCGAAGCGGAGTGACAGAGAGCCGGCGGGAGAGCCCTCGCGTGCCGGTCGGTCGCGCCCTGTTCGGGGGAAGCCCCTACATCGGGGTCTACCTCCGCGTCGGCGAGTCGACCGCGATCGCGCCCCCCAATCTCTCCGTCGCGCTCGAGCGCGACCTCGTCCGGGTGCTCGGAGTCCGCATCCTGCGGACGACGGTCTTCGACAGTGAGGTGATCGGCGCACTCGTGGCGGCGAACTCGACGGGCGTCGTGGTCGGCGAGGCGATCGATCCCGAGGAGCGGGCGATCCTGGAAGGGGTCGGTCCCGTGTCGGTGGTCCGCCACCGGCAGAACGCGATGGGCAACAACGTGCTGGTGAACGATCACGGCGCGCTCGTGCATCCGGAGTTCGCGGACCACACGGTCCAGGAGATCGGCCGCGCGCTCGGCGTGCCGGCGCACCGCGCCACCCTCGCGGGGCTCGGGACGGTCGGCATGGCCGGTCTCGCGACCAACCAGGGGGTAATCGTCCACCCGAAGGCGACCGAGCGCGAGGTCGCGCTCGTCGCCGAGACCCTCGGCGTGCCGGTCCATCGCTCGACGGCGAACTTCGGGGTCCCGATCGTCGGGGCGTGCGTCGCGGCGAACTCGCGGGGGTTCATCGCGGGTCGGCCGACCACCCCGGTCGAGATCGTCCACCTGCAGGACGGTCTCCAGATCTTCGACTGAGACCGGGGTCGCGACGGGGCCACGATGTAGGTCGGCGCTACGTGCCGCGCTTGCGCTTCATGTACCGCACCGCGTAGCCGGCGATGCGGTTCGCGAGCTTCTTGTGGACGACCTGGACCTTGCCATCGATCGTGATGCCGAGGTCGGTGAGCTCGAGCACCTTCTGCTTGTTCTGGGCGAAATCCCCCGTGAACGCGTCGGGGTAATGGCGGATCAGCTCGATCGCGACCCGCTTGATGTACGTCTGGCGGATGTTGCCCATGCGGGCGGGGCGGACTCGGGTCGCATTTATAACCATAGCCCTCGAGGGCGGCGCTCGGCCCTCGACCGGGGCGGGTCTACGAGTCGGAAAGACCGTGTCTGGGGCACGGACTCAGGGTTTCCCTCCCGGACGCCCGGGCCCGGCCCCGCGCGCGCGGGCGGGAGGTGATTTCCCCTCGAGGAGGACGGTGGAGTATAGCCGCGCTCCGGCGGAACGCACAAATACACCGCCGTCGGTATTTGCTCCCGTGCGTAATGGCGCAGCCGACCGGGAGGGCCACCGGGCGTAACTCGGGACCTCCATTGTCAGCCCAGCTTTCTTAAATGGCCGATACCACCGCGACTCCGGCGCCCACACCCCCCGTCCGCGAGAGGAACGTGCTCGTGCTGGATCTCTCGAAGAGCATGCTCGCTCCCATTCCGGACCCGGAATCGGGACCGAACGCGGAGCGCCAGAAGATCGAGATCGCGCGGACCGCGGTGTTCCGCATCCTGCAGGACGCGGTGAACACCGGATCGCTCTTCGGCCTCGTGACGTTCACCGAGACGGTCCGCGTCCCGGTCCCGCTCGCCGAGATCCATCGGGAGAACCTGCCGTACATCGAGAACCTGATCTCGATGCTGACCCCGAGCGGCCGTTCCGCGATCTGGGACGCGCTCGCCGTCGCCGCCGATCTGCTGCGTCTCGGCACGAGCGGCGTCCAAGGGAACATCGTGCTCGTGACCGACGGCTGGGATAACGCGTCGACCCGGTTCGATGTCCGTCCGGCCCCGGACGCGAAGCTCGCCGAGTGGCGGGTCGACCTCGTCCCATACCTGTTGCCCTCCGGCTCGCACGTCACCCTGCGGGTGATCGGGATCGGGAGCGGCGCCGAACGGGACAAGGGGGTCGACTCCGGCCGGATGGGCCAGCTCCTCGGCATGATGAATCTCCAGGCCCAGTCCGCCGGCCTGCCGGCGGCGTTCACCTTCCAGGAGGTGACGACGGGGAGCCAGCTGTTCGCCCAGATGGTGAACGCGTTCGTCGACGTCGGATACGAGGACGACCGTCCGATCGAAGACCTGCATCCGGAGGAGCTCGCTCAGCACGCGGCGAATGCCGCGCGGGCGCTCAAGGAGCCGCAGCAGCACGCGACGGTCTCTCGCATCAACGCCGCGCAGTCGGTCTCGAGAGCGGATCCCGACGCGGCGTTCACCGAGTCTCCCGACCTCGAGGTCGACGTGCTGGTGAACGCGCCCGGCGGAACGCCCGCCTCGCTCAAGGAGCGGTACGGGCCCCTCGGTGAGGTGATCGAGGCGTACCAGGCGGGGATGAACGATCGCGCCCTCGAGCTGCTCGGCCGGACCCAGGGGGTCCTCCCGGTGGTCACCCGGCTGTACTGGGAGGCGAGGATCCAGTACTCCCGTCACGCGATCGTGGAGGCGGCGCGCGCGCTCCTCCAGGCGTGGAGCGAGGCCGAGAAGCTCCCCGCCCCGACCCAGGGACGGATCCTGCGTCGCCTTGCCCTCCTCCAGGCCCGCATGCAGAACGACAAGGAGACGGAGACCCTCGTCCGGTTCATCGACGAGACCGAGCACCGGCTCGGATCGGGGGACCCGAAGTCGCGCGAGCGCCTGATGGACCTGTTCACGAAGCTCATGGAGCTGCGCGGGACGTACCAGCTCACCCGCCTGGCCGGGGAGGGGGACATCCAGGACGCCGCGCTGAAGCACGAGGCGGCGGTCGAGGAGGTCTTCGGGCTGCTCCAGGACGTGCGCCTCGACCTCTCCACGTCCGGTCCGGCGGTGGAGGGGGCGCTCGATTTCATCGAGATCTGCCTCGCGGAGATGCGCTAGGAGCGATCGAGATGCCCGAAGTGAAGGTCACGACCCGCAGCCGCCGATCCCCGACCGCGAAGCGGCCCGCGAAACGCGGCCCGGACTCGGCGCGCGTCGCGGTCGTCGGGATCCCGGCGTCGGGCAAGACGACGTACTTCCGCTTCCTGTCCGGCCACTTCGGCCTCAACCTGCCGATCCTCTACATCCCCGCCCGCCAGGACGCGGGGCAGATGCCGCTCTACGGCGACCTCGAGAACGACGTGGCCCTCGAGGAGACGACGTACGAGACGACCGATCCGACCGATCCCGAAGGGAGCCTCGAAACGACCACCCGCTACTACGTCAACCGCCCGATGGAGGACCGCCGGAAGCTCTGGGTCGAGCTCTCCGCCGGGCGCGAGGAGCAGGGGATCCTGACCAAGTACCCGCTCCCGACCAAGTTCAACCAGTTCGTCGAGATGAAGATGCGCTTCCGCTACGGCGCGCCGGACGGCGAGAGCGGCTCGCGCCCGATGGAGCTCAACACCATCGACGAGGCGGGCGGCATCATCGCCGACTACTTCACCTACGACCGGCTCTGGCTTGAGTCGGTCGAGGGCGAGGTCGCCGAAAAGCAGTGCCGGGTGATCCCCCACTTCGATTCCTGGCGGCCCGATCGCCGGGACCTCTGGCGTCGGGGCCTGACCCTGCTCGGCCGGTTCGTGCAGGAGGCCGACGCGATCATCCTCCTGCTCTCCCCCGCCCTTCCGTCGCTGCGCGACCAGGCCCAGCAGGTGAACCTCGCGCGGGGGGTCTTCCGGTTCGTCAAGGCGCGGAACCTGCCGCTCGTGATCGCGATCTCGAAGGCGGACAAGCTCAAGGAGTTCTACGACCAGATCGAGCAGTCGGTCCGGGAGCGCTCGTACCGCTCGGGCTTCGACACGGTCGACTTCCTGATGCGCCGCGACGGCGCCGGCATGGGCACGATCCTGGTCGCCCAGGACGGCCGCGGGATCTCCACGAAGGAGGACGTCTTCCTGATCTCGAGCGCCGTCTCGACCGGCGAGGGCCACCCGCTCTTCATCGGCGAGGGGGGCCAGGAGGCGCCGACCGCGGGGACCCCGACCCTCGGCGTGCCGGTGATGGTGAACACGACCCTGCCGCTCGCCCGCGCCTGCGAGCGGATCATCAACAAGCGCGCGACCAAGGAGGGCTGATGGCCGCCCCCGACGCTCGCCCGTCGGGGACCGTCACCCCGGTCGCGGTCGTCTGGTGCCGCCAGGTCGACAACGAAGCGGAGAGCCCCGGGTACACGACCATCCCCGAGGAGTTCTCGGGGCGGCGCGAGACGCTCGAGGCGATCCGGATCGTGGGGAACCTGACGATCAATGTCGCCGACACGCACGACTACTGGGACCCGGAACCCGGCCAGCCGCTCTCGTACTACCCGAACCTGTTCCTGTACCCCGCGGCGGGCGGCCGGTACACCTGCGTCGGACGCATGTTCCTCTCCACCGAGGACCGCCCCCGGCTCGGGATGAAGACCCTCGTGCTCGAGACCGCCGCCCTGATCGCGAGCGGGGAGTTCGGCGCGACGGTCCTTCGCGCGCACGCCTCGATGGGCAGCCGGGCCGAGCCGCGGCGGCCGACGGCGGAGCCCGACCCCGCGATCTACCAGGCGGTCGGCGAGGGGTTCCTGTTCCACCGGGGGACGACGGAGCCGGTCGTGCTGGTCGCGGCGGAGCAGTGGGATGCGGCCGCGCAGGTCGTCCGCGACCTCGTCCGCCTGATGCCGACGAGCCTCGTCGCCCTCGGGGCGATCCTGGTCTTCCCGTACTTCCTCCCCGAGGCGAAGGTCAATCTCCACGAGTTCACCGAACAGATCCCGCTCGCGCTCGCCCTCATGCGCGTCGGCAAGGGCGAGGCGCAGGGCGAGCGGCACGCGAAGCGGATCGCGAGCTGGGAGGAGGCGCCGGTGTCGCTGCGGGACCTCACGGCCAAGCCCGCGACCTCGAAGACGAAGGAGCCGTTCCCGCTCGTGCTGCAGTACGTGCGCGACCACGCGGAGCCGAAGGTCACCGAGGTCTCGCGACGCGTCGATCTGGTCGACCTCGCCCGGACCCGGGCCGCGCTCGACGACCCCGAGCGCCAGGCCGGGCGCGACCGCCGCAAGGAGATGTGGCGGATCGGCACCGCGATGGAGACCGCGGCCCTCCTCCTGAGCCGCCCGAAGGGCCGCTCGGTCCCGATGAGCGGCGAGACCGCGAAGCGGGTCAACGAGTACATGGCGGCCCGGCCGCCCGAAGGCGCGCCGCCTCCCTCTCCTCCCGTCGCCGAGCCGTCGCCACCCCCGACGCCGAAGGGACCCACGTCCGAGGCCCCGCCGAGCGCCCCGACCCTCCCCCCGTGGCTCAAGGGACCTACCGAGGTCGCCGTGCCCCCGGCGGGCCCGGTCGCCGTCCCGGTCTCCGTGAGCGACGATCCCTCCGCTCGAACGACCGGCGCGAACGGGACCCGCCCGATCGCCCCGGCCCCCGCGCCCCTCCCCGCGGGACTTCCCGATCCCGAGCTCGTCTCGAAGCTCCTCGGCGAGATCGACGCGCGCTTTCAGAGCCTGACCCGGGGACTTCCCACCCCGCTCGACCCGGCCGCGCTCGACGTCAAGATCCAGCTCGCCAAGAGCGAGCTCGACGCGAAGTGGTCGGCGCTCGTCGAGGCCCGGCTGCGCGAGCTCACCGAGGCCCAATCGGACCGGCTCGCCGCCGCGCAGCGCGAGATCTCGGACCGATTCGCGGCGCTCGAGGCCCGACCGGCCGTGACGCCGGGCGACCTTTCGAGCCACTTCAACGAAGGGGTCCGGTCCCTCGTCGCTCCGAGGATCCAGGAGGTCTCGGACCGCCTATCCGCCCTCGAGTCGCGCCCCACCCTGAGCGACTCGGACGTCACCCGCGAGATCGACGAGCGGATCCAGGCCGTGGAGCCGAAGTTCGCTCAGCTCGAGCAGAAGGTGCGCGACACCGTCCACGCCGCTTCGGAGGCCTGGGCGGAGCGCCTCCGGGGGGAGATCCAGGCGGCGGTCGACGACCTGAGCGCGAAGTCGGCCCAGGCCGAGGAGGAGCTCCGGACGGCCCTCGTCGCCCAGCTCGACCTCGAGATCCGGGAGACGAAGGAGCAGGGGACGTCGCTGCGCGAGGAGATCGAGGCGCGCGTGCGGGAGCTCCTGACGCAGCGCCTCGCGGAGACGGAGACGAAGCGGGCGAAGGAGGTCCGCGACCTCGAGCAACGGCTCGGGATCCTCGTCGACGGCCGGTCGCGCGACCTCGAGTCGCGCCTCACGCAGTCGATCGAGGCGGGCCGGGCGAAGTCGGTCGCCGGCGACGACGAGCGGCTCAGCCAGACCGAGCGGCGCCTCGCGCTCGAGCAGGAGGCCCGGGCCGCCGAGCTCGCCGAGGCCCAGACCCAGACGCTCGCCGGCTTCCAGGTCCGCATGCAGTCGTTCTTCGAGCAGAAGTTGCGCGAGAACCAGGAGCGGGAGCGCGAGAAGTACGTCGAGCTCCTCGCCCGGTTCAAGGGCGAGGTTGACCAGTCGCTCTCCCGTACGATCGACTCCGGCCGGTTCGACATCGCGGTCCAGGAGCGGATCGCCCGCGCGCTCGTCGCGGCCCGCGGGGAGTTCGACAAGACGATCGCGAGCGGCATCGCCGACGCCGAGATGCGGCTGAAGGCGGCGCAGGAGGAGGGCGTGGTCCGGCTGGAGCACGTCGAAGGGAAGATCCAGCAGCGCGAGACCGAGATCGCCCGGGTCGAGCGCACCGTGCGCCACGACCTCGAGGAGCTCGACCGGCGGGTCGAGGTGCTCACGGACCGGATGCTCCCGCTCGTTCGCCGCACCTGGGAGAAGGTCGGCGAGATGGAGAAGACCGGCGGCGTCCCCGCCGAGGCGGACGTCGGGGCCAAGGAGCTGCGCCGGGAGCTCACCCGCGAGCTGCGGCGGGTCGAAGGCGAGCTGCTCGAGCAGACGAGCGAGCTCCGGGACAAGCTCGAGTCGACGCTGCAGAGCCAGGGAAGGATCTGGCTCAACTTCGTCCGGCAGCTCTCCGCCGCCGGCGAGGAGCTCGCGCCCGTGGCGCCGGGTAGCTCCGGCCGCATGGCGCGACGGCCGCTGCGCGCGCCCCCCATCCCCCCGAACGGGGACGACGACCCCCTCGGGGAGAACTTCCCGGACTCGGCCGATGCGGACCCGTTCAGCGCCGACCCGGTGAACCCGCTCGACCCCGAGGCCGCGGCGGACCCCGAACCCGACCCGGAGCCGGCGGTGACCCCCCGCGACAGCCGCCGCCGAACGCGCCGCTCCTAGTATCCTACAACGATAAGGGAGCGTTCGCCCTCGAACGGACGGACCGATCGTGGCGCTCGGCACTGACCACCGGCACTGTAAGGTGTGCGGCCGACTCTGTAAGCCCGACGAGGACACCTGCAGCAAGGCGTGCCGCGAGCAGCGGCTCCAGCAGCTGCAGACGCGCCGGGGACTGACGTACCTGCTCTACGCCGCGATCGCCCTCACGCTCATCGCCTACCTCACGTTCGTCTTCCATTGAGGCGGACCCGATGCCCGCCCGCTTCCTCGCCGTCCTCGGCGGCACCTTCGATCGGCTGCACCGGGGCCACGAGGCGCTCCTAGCGGCGGCGTTCCGATCCGGGGACTCGGTCGCGATCGGGGTGACGACCGACCGGTTCCTCGCGGCCCACCGCAAGCCCGACGCGGCGCGTCTCGAGCCGTACGCCGTCCGGGCACGACGACTCCACGCCTGGCTGCGGCGCCACTATCCGGGCCGTCGCTGGCGGACCGTGCCCCTCGACGACGTGTTCGGGGGGTCGGTCGCCCGCGGGGTCGGGGCGCTCGTCGTCTCGGCGGACACGCTCGCCGGGGGCCGAGCCGTCAACCGGGAGCGGCGCCGACGGGGGCTCCCCGTCGTTCCCCTCGTCGTGGTCCCCCTCGTCCTCGCGGACGACCTGCGCCCGATCAGCTCCCGGCGGATTCGGGCGGGGGAGATCGATCGCGACGGGCACCGGTTGAGCCCGATCGAGGTCGGGCTCGCCGTGGAGCGGCCCGCCGATGGGCCTGCCGCCGCCCGTGGCGTTCGGAACGCCTTCCCGACGGCCCGCCTCACCCTCGTGGGTTTCGCCGGGCGGGGGGCCCTCGCCCCTCGCACCCGATCGAGCGCCCGCATCGCGGCCGCGGGGCGGGACCTCGGCGTCGCGCTGGCCCGCGACCGGGGGCGATCGTTCCTCGTCTCCGTGGCCGCCGGTCGCATCGCTCTCGACCCGCGTCGGGGCTCTCAAGGGGTCTCGGCCGGCGTCCGGCGCGCGCTCCGCCCTCCGGTCCCCCGCAAGGGCTTTGCGTAGGCCCGCTCGTTCTTGCGGGGATGGAGACCTATCTGCGGGTGACGTTCGACAGCGAAGGAGCCAAGCCGAGTGAGGTCGCGGACCGGCTCCGCTCCTGCGGTTTCGCCCCGACGCAGGGCAACTACGACTTCGTCTACGACTGGCAGGGGCCGGCGACCCGAGAGCAGATCCTCGACCTCTCCGACGAGCTCACCCGTCAGCTGCGGGGCTACCGGGTCCAGTTCGAGATCGAGACCGTCTAGTCGATCCGCGGGCTCGCTCAACCCGAGCCGCGGCCCCACGACCGCGCCCCGCGGGCGGTCTCGCGAGGGCGCGAAGGAACCCCGACCCGAGAGGGACCGTTCCCGTACCCCCCAAGGCGGAGGTTTATCGAGCGTCGAGAACTGGGCCTCCCGTGGCGGAAGAGCGACGTCGACTGGCCGCGATCATGTTCACCGACATGGTCGGCTATTCCTCCCGGGCGCAGGCCGATGAGGCGGGCGCGCTGGCCCTGCTGGACCGGCACAACCGGCTGCTCCGTCCCCTCTTCACCAAGTTCCACGGGCGCGAGGTGAAGACGGTCGGGGACGCGTTCGTGGTCGAGTTCGAGAGCGCGCTCGAGGCGACCCGATGTGCGCTCGACATCCAGCGGATGCTGCACTACTACAACCTGCGGACCCCGGCGCCGTGGCGGATCCAGGTCCGCATCGGGATCCACCTGGGGGACGTGGTCGAGTCCGGGGGGGATGTCCTGGGCGACTCGGTGAACCTCGCGGCCCGCATCGTGCCCCTCGCCGAACCGGAAGGGATCTGCCTGAGCCAACAGGTCCACGACCAGGTCGTGAACAAGGTCGCGACGGAGTTCGCGAAGCTGCCCCCCGTGTCCCTCAAGAACGTTCGGGTCTCCGGGAGCATCTATCGCGTGGTGCCCGGTTGGGGCGACCGCTCCGTCCGTCGTCCGCGGACGAAGGCGTCGAGCGGGCGGGTCCTCGCGGTCCTCCCGCTCGCGAGCATCAGCCCCGACCCCCAGGACGAGTACTTCGCCGACGGACTTACCGATGAAGTGATCTCGGAGCTCTCCCAGGTCCGGGGCTTGAGCGTGATCGCTCGCACTTCCGTGACGCCCTACAAGACCGCCCCCAAGTCCATCGCTCAGGTCGCGACCGAGCTCGGGGTCGGCACGGTCGTCGAGGGGAGCGTGCGCAAGTCGGGCAACCAGGTCCGGATCTCTCTCACACTGGTCGACGCCGAAACCCAGCGACGTCTATGGACGCACCAATACGCCCGGGAGGTCAACGACGTGTTCGCCGTCCAGGAAGACATCGCGAAGCAGACGGCGAAGGCGCTTCGTCTGGAGTTCGAC
>JASHPK010000050.1 GCA_030038095.1 Thermoplasmata archaeon
CGGGCGGGGGAGCGCCCTCGGCGGGCGACCCGGCCGTCGAGGGCGTGACGCCGAGCTTCGCCTCGAGGAATCGGCGGATCTCCTCGGGCCGGCCCGAGGCGAGGCCGAAGTACTCGGCGAAGCGGCGGGTCGTCGTGAGCTCGAGGGTCGAACCTTTCGGTTCGGTCCGTACGAGGCCGAGGCCGCGCAGGTGCTGGACCTCCTCGTAGGCGACCTCCCCGATCATCCGCACGAGGACGCTCTGCAGCACCGGCTGATGGTACGCGATGAGCGTGAGGGCCCGCAGGGTGCGGGGCGCCATCTCGACCGGGGTCACCTCGTGCACGACCGGGACGTAGCGCTCCTGGAGCTGGAGCGCGTAACGGTCCCCGACGCGGCGCACCTCGAGCGCGGACTGGCGGTGCCCGTACGTCTGCTCGAGGGTGCGGACCGCCTTCTGCACGGGGCGGTAGTCCTCGAGCCCGAGCGCCGAGGTGATCTCCTTGACGCTCAGGGGCTTTCCGGCGGCGAACAGGACGGCCTCGACCTGGAAGACCAGGTCGTCGATGCGGGACGGCATACGGTTCAGTGGACCTCCTCGACGATCGGCTGGCGCTCTTCCGCCGTGCGGACGACGAGGACGGGGGACGCTCCGATCGCGTCCTGCCGGAGCTCGATCGACCGCTCCCGGGCGAGGAAGAGCGTGGCGAGGAAGAGCGCGACGAGCCGCTCGCGGCCCGACTGGGGGTTCCACAGCTCGAGGAACGGGAACGGCTCGCCGACGGGGTGCTCGCGCGCGGCGGCCCAGGCGTCCGCGAGGTCGAGCTCGGGGATGTCGCCGTGGACGAGCACCTCGGGGGGCGCCCGTTGCTGCTCCCGCAGGCGTTCGCGCAGCTCCTGGGTGTGGATCGCGCGGCGGGCGTCCTCCTCCGCCTCCCCGAACGCCTTCACGAGCTCGAGGAGGGAGACCGGCCGCGACTCCGGATGGCGGACCATCTCGAGCAGCGGGGGCGCGTCGGCGGAACCGAGAACGGAGCTCGTCACGTCGACCGCCTCGGGGGTCCCGAGGAGCGGAAGATAGCCGTCGTCGACCGCGCCGGCCGACGGGTCGCCTTCGCCGAGCGCCGGGTCGGGGAGCGCCCGGGCCTTGAGGAGCTCCTCCGACTGCAGGTAGAGGATGCTCCAGGCCATGTACACGAGCCGTCCGGCGATCGCGAAGTTGACGGCGCCGTCCTCCTGGACGCGCTCGAGGTACGACTGGGTGAACTTGACGAGGTCGATCTCCCACGGGTCGAACTCCTCCTCCATCACGAGCTCGAAGAGGAGCGCCATCGCCTTCTGGGACGGGTCCGGGATGACGACGTGGACCCCTTCCTTGAGCTTCTCGACCAGGGCGAGGTACCGCTCGAGCAGTTTCGAGTTGTCCTCGCCCTCGCCGAGGAGCGACCGGTGGAAGACGAGGTAGCCCAAGACCTTCTCCGCCGCCTCCCGCGGAACGACGTTCGGGGAGAGCTCCGCCGCCTCGAGCTCCGAGATCGTCATCGGGCCTCGATCGGGGCTGGCGCTTCGGGGGCGCGGGCGTTCTCCCGGCTCTCCACATCGTGGATGTCGTCGAGATGGATGCCGACGACGCGCGAGCAGCCGTCGCCGCGCATCGTCACGCCGAAGAGGTGGTGGGAGAACTTGAGCGTGACCTTGCGCAGCGAGATCACGATGAACTGGGCGCGCTCCGCGTTGCGGCGGAGCATCCGCCCGACATACTCGGCGTTGAGGCCGTCGAGCGACATGTCGATCTCATCGAAGACGTAGAGCGGGCTCGGGTCGTACCGCTGGAGGGAGAAGATGAAGGCGAGGCTCGCGAGCGACTTCTCGCCGCCCGAGAGCTGTTCGAGCCGTGCGACCGTCTTGCCCACCGGCCGCGCCTTGATGAGGAGTCCGCCCGCGAGCGGGTCGTCCGGGTTCTCGAGCGAGATCTCTCCCTCGCCGCCGGCGGAGAGCTCGCCGTAGATCCCCTTGAAGTTCTCGGCGACCTGGCCGACGACCTCGACGAGCTTCGTCCGCTTCTTCTTCTCGATCTCGGTGACGAGGCCCGTGAGCTCCGCCTTCTCGTTCGTCAGGCGCTGGACCTCGGCCTCGAACTCGTCGAGCCGGCCCTTCTCGGAGTCGTACTCCTCGACCGCGCGCAGGTTGACGTCGCCCATCCCGGCGAGCTGCTGCTCGAAGGTCGCGACGCGACGCTTCAGCTCCTCGACCGAGATCGGCTTCTCGTGGGGTTCGGGCTCGGGGAACTGGCGGAGCGCCTCCTCGAGCTCGTGGAACTTCTGCTCGGCGACCGCGCGCCGGGTCTCCTCCTGGGTGAGCATGGCGCGCCGGGTCTCGAGGTTCGCCGCGACCTCGCCGAGCTTCCCCGTGACCTCGAGCCGCTCGGTGTCGAGCTGGTGCTTACGGTCGGACTGGGCCTTCTGGGCCTCCGACTGCTTCGTCTCGACCGACTTGAGCGCGTCGAGGGCGGCCCGCGCCTCCTTGATCGCCTTCTCGTGCTGAGCGATCTCCTTCTTCTTCGCCGCGACCGACTTCTCGGCAATCCCGAGCTCCGTCCGGCGGGCCTCGAGGTTCGTCTTCAGGGCCACGAGAGAGGCGCGGACCGACTCGAGCTCCCCGTTGACCTTCACGCGCTCCTCGCCGGTTTTCTGCGCGGCCTCCTGGAGCGAGCGGAGTCGGGTCGAGAGGGCCTGGGGGAGGTGGCTCAGGTACTGCTCCTGCGCGGTCTGGATCGCCGCCTTCAGGTCGGCGATCGCCTTCGTGAGTCCGGTGACCTCGGACTCGGCCGCTTCGAGGGCCGAGCGCGCCCTCTTCTGGGCCGCGACCGCCTGGGCGATCCGGTCCTTGGCCGCGGAGAGGCGTTCCCGGGCGGCCCCGAGGTCCTTCTCGAGCGAGGCGCGGGTCGACTGATGCGCCTGGTCCTCGATCGAGCGGGTCGCGAGCTGCTCCGCGGCGACCCGGATCCGCTCGACGACCTTCGCGAGCTCCTGGCGAGCCGCCGTTTCGGCGCCGCTCTTCTCCCGGAGCTCGTCCCCGAGACGCTTCAGCTCGACGGCGCTGTCGGCGCCGCGGCCCGAGCTCGTCGGATCGATGTAGCCGCCCGAGATCGCCCCGGTGGCTTCGATGAGGTCCCCCGCGACGGTGACCAGGCGGACGCCGCCCATCTGGGCTCGCGCGGAAGCGAGGTCGTCCATGACGACGGTCTCGCCAAAGACATACCAGAAGGCGGAGCGGAGCGGCTCCTCGAACTTCACGAGGTCGATCGCGAAGCCGGAGGCCCCGGCGGCCTTCGCGACCACGAGGGACTTCCCGTGGGGGCGTCCCGGGAGCATCTTGTTGAGCGGGAGGAAGGTCGCGCGCCCGCGCTTCTCCTGACGGAGCAGCTTGATGCACTCCTCGGCGACCTGATCGGTCTCCACGACGAGCGCCTGGAAGCGGGCTCCGCCGGCGACCTGGAGCGCGGTCTTCAGCTTCGGGTCGTAGTCGGCGAGCTCCTCGACCGTCCCCCGGATCCCCGCGATCTTGCCGAGGTTCCGCTGCGAGAGGAGGAAGTCGACCGCGGCGAGGGCGCTCGGCCGGGCGCCGGACTCGGTGCGCGCCTTCAGCCGGGCGTCGAGCGCCATGTACCGGCGGTTGAGCTCGAGGACCTCCGCGGCGAGGCGCTCGACCTCGGTCGTCAGGCTCTTCTCCTTCGTCTTCAGCGCGTAGAGCTCCTTTTGGAGGTCGCCCGAGGTGGTCCCGGTGCCGTTTTTCGACGGTCCGGCCTCGCGCAGCCGCATCTCGACGTCCTTGAGCTCGACCTCTCGTTCGGAGAGATCATCCTCCGCCTGAGCCTGGTCGCGCTCGGCGGCCTGAAGGGCGGCGCTCGCCGCCTCCCGGACCTGCACCTCCGATTGCCAGGCCTTCTGCTTCGCGTCGAGCTGCTTCTGGAGCTCGAGCTGCTCCTTCCGGGCCGCGGCGAGCTTCTCCGGGGATTTCCCGGGACTCGAGGTCGCGACCTGAATCTCCTGTGAGTTCTCCTCGGCCGCCTTCGCGAGCTCGGCGAGCCGCTCGGAGAGCTTCTCCTCTTGGGCCCCGAGCGTGGACGCCTGCGTCTGGTCGGACTTGACCGTCGCAGCCAGTTCGCTCGCCTGGCTCGCGAGGGCTTCGAGCGCCTCGTGGAGATGGCCGAGCGTCTGGTCGAGACGCGCGTAGGCCATCTTCTTCTCGTCGAGCTCGTTCTTGAACTTCACCGCCGCCGCGCCACCCGCCTCGTCGATCTCGCGGTCGATCCGGTCGATCGTCGCGGCGAGCTCTTCCTGCCGGGTGGCGAGCTTGCCTCGCTCCTCCTCGAGGCGGGCGATTTCCGCCCGGACTCCCTCCACCTGCTTCGAGCACGTCGCGAGCTCCTGTTCGGCGAGCCGGTGGCCCGCCCGCGCGAGGCGCGCCTCGTTGCGGCGCTTTTCCTCCTGGATCTGCTTGTACTGGATCGCCTGGAGTCGCTGGCTCTCGAGGCCCGAGAGCCGGCCCTTGATGTCCGTGAGCAGCGTCTGTATGCGCGCCAGGTTCGCGTCGAGGTCGGTCCGCTTGGCCGCGGCCCGCTCGAGCTCCTCGTCGTACTGGCTGATGCCCGCGAGGCGCTCGACGAGCCCCCGACGGGGGACCGGTCCCATCGTGACGACCTTGTTGACATCCCCCTGCTGGACGAGATTATATCCGTCTCCGGAAAGCCGGGCGTGCGAGAGGATCGCGTCGATCTCCGTCTGCGTGGTGCGTTTGCCGTTCACGTAGAAGTACGAGTAGTAGCCGTCGGGGTCGCTGGGCGCGAGTTTCACGTACCGCGTGACCTCGACCTCGCCGGAGTCGATCGGGAGCAGGTGGTCCGCATTGTCGAAGACGAGCGAGACCTCGCACTCGGTCGCCGGTTTCTTCGAGGAGCCGCCGTTGAAGAACAGGTGGGTGAGGCGCTCCGCGCGCAGCGCCTTCGAGCTCGTCGGGCCCAGGACGAAGAGGATCGCGTCCGAGATGTTCGACTTACCCATTCCGTTCGGACCGGCGACGCCCGTGAAGCCCGTCTGGAACGGGATCTCGGTGACGCCACTGAACGACTTGAAGTTCCTGAGCTTGAGCCGTTTCAGGTACATCGAGCGCCCCTTCCCGTTCAGTCCGTGCGGCCCCTCTCGGCGGCCGGCATTCGTCCGTTTGTCGGACGCTTGTCAGCAGCGCTCTCCGAGCCGCGTCAGCCGTATATAACAATGATGTCGGACGGGCTGGGGCGGATCATGATGGGGTGGTCCCTGGAGGGAAACCCGTACCCTGTGCCCCCGCGAGGTGGCCGCCGGGTCTACCGCGCACGCGGCGGAAACCGACGCCCGCAGACCGCGCACTTCACCGATCCGGCCTTAGAGTACAGGCCGCATCTCGGGCACCGGAGCACGGGCAACGCCCCGCGCTCCCGCTTGACGTATTCCGACATGAAGGTCGACGGCCCCGCTCTAGGACCCTGGACCTAGTTGACGCCTGCGCCGTCCGCAGGACCTCGGTCCGAGCCGAGAATCCTCAGGGCTGCGGACGTGGCATCGCCGGCACTTCGCCCGGCGTGCTGCCTTTCTCGTACTCGCGGTCCTCCCACATGTCGTACGCGAGCGCGAGCGCCGCGGCCTGGGTGATGATCGCGATGGCGTTCACGATGTGGAGGAAGAGGAGGAGTCGGAACACCGTGAACCCGGGGAAGAGAAAGGCCCAGCCGCTCCCGACCCCGAACCAGAGCAACAGGCCCAGGAAGACCATGAAGATCGAGATCCCGTACGTCGCCCGCGCGATCCGCTTGAGACGGGCCGGCACGGCGGTCCCCTTCAGCCGGCGATAGCTGTTGTAGGTGAGCAGAACGATTCCGAAACCGAGGACGAGGTGGAGGTACGGGACGAAGACCGGAGGATTCGGCCAGGTCCCGAGAAGGAACTCCACAAAGACGATCCACGTCACCGAGTAGAGCGTAGCCCACAGCTTCATCGAGCGGTCCCCTCCGGCAGGGAGCCCAGGTCCCGGACCCGCCACTCCGTCGCAGGGCCTGCGAGGGTATGAAGCGGGAGTCAATCCGGCATGACGACGGGCCGTCCTCCTCCCTCGCGGAGAGCGCTCGCGCTACGCGGAGCCTCCCGGGAGGTCGCCTCGGCGGGTCGTCGTTAGTGGAACGCGACCGAGACCGTCACCGGCGCCCCGGCGACCGCGAAGGCGCCGATCGGGTACACTGGAGTATGGGCCGCATCCCCTCGGACCGTGTAGGCGTACGTTCCATTCGGCTCCCAGAGGGTGATCGTTGAAGTGCGACTGCGCACGATGTAGCCGTTCACGGTCACCGACCACGCCTCGCCGCTCGGCAGGTGGTGCGCGACGAACGTCACCGCGTAGATCGCGAACGGAAGGAGCGGCACGTAGTCCCCTCCCCTCGTGATCTGCCCCCCGTCGTTGTAGGGGAGCACCCCGTACGGGTCGGCCGACGTTCCGTAGTTGGACCAGTAGTTTCCGCCTTGGTAGCTCGTACCGAGGATACTGCCCGAGAGGGACCAGCCGTTGACGACCCGCACGTTCGAGGCGGGCTGCTCGGAGATGTTCCACCGGTCGTGGAAGACCGCCGGGACGAACGACGCCGGCGCATAGGTCGGGGTGTCCGCCGGCAGGGGGACGTCGAAGTAGTTGTTGTACGTGAGGTCCCCGTTGGCGAAGATCTCCTCGCCGGACTGATCGGTGTAGTTCAGGAGGTTCCCCGGTTCCGAGCACGGCGGGACGTCCACCGTGAAGTTGTTCCCCCAGAACACGTTCCCCGAACCGCCCGCGACATAGATCGAGACGCCCATGTCCTCGAAGTCGTTGCCGGCGATGAGGTCGTGCGACGAGTTCCACAGGAGCAGGCTTCCGAGCGACTCCCCGATGCTGAACTCGCTGAACCATCCCGAGATGACGGGGGTGTCGACGATCGAAACGTGAGAAGCATTCTCGAACTCGAGCTGGAGGTAGTTGAACGTGGGGAACCCATACTCTCCGAGCGCCGTCAGCTGACCCGGCAGCGAGTACTGGATGAGGAACGACGGAGCGTCCTCGATCGTAACGTAATCGGTCGTGTAGCTCAGGAAGATCCCCATGAAGACGGGGAACTCGAAGTCGTTGAACTGGCCAAACAGCGGATTGATCGTTGCGGGTGCATTGAACAGCACGTACGGATTGGCGAGGGTGCCCGCACCGCCCGGATCGCTGATCGCCGCGAGCTGCGCGTTGTTCCAGGCCCAAAGCGGCGTGTAGACCCCGAGCGAGGGCGCGAAGCGGAGGGAGGCGGTGTACGACGCGGTCCCGTTGAGCACGAACGCGATCGGCCGGTACTCGCTCAGGAGGATCCGGTACGAGTAGAGGCCCGCGGGAAGCTCGTAGACCACCGTGCCTGAGACCGGGACCCCCGCCCACTGCGCGGTCTTATCCCGGAACGTCGCGCCCGGCGAGACGAAGACGAAAGCGTTGGACGGGCTCACGGTGAGGGTCTGGTCGACGTGGCCGAACGACGCCCCCGCGAGGCCCCAGAGCGGGTCGAGGAACGAGGGACCCGGACCTAGATGGGCCGTGGGCACAGCCCCCCCCGAGGCCCACTCGGCCATCCCTTCGGTGGTCTCGCCAGTGTCCGTGCCGAAGTCGAACGCTGCGGGGACGGGTCGATACGTGGTGGTGCCGTTGGGCAGCGTGAACAGCTGCATCGTGCCCTGGACGTTGGAGACGGAGGTGGTCGACCCGTCGTCCGAACCCCCCAGCATCAGCTCGGCGTCGTTCGGCAGGTAGCCGTTCGATCCGACCTCCTCGCCGTTGATCTGGAAGGTGGGTCGGGCGGCCGGAGCCGTCGGGTGCTTCAGGGCGGTCGAATTGAAGACCACGCGATCGTACGAGCCCGAGACCGTGGTGCCGTTCGAGAGGGTCACCGAATAGTTCAGGTAGACCGCCGGGCGGTCTCGATAGAGCGTGGCGTTGTTGTAGACCCGGACCGTGAACGGCATCGCCGTGTGGAAGGTCGGCCCGCTCGCGAAGTAGTAGACCGGGGCGATGATCACCCCGTCGTAGCTGTAGAGGGAGTTCGGCGTGAAGTTGTAGGCGGGGCTGGAGAAGTTCCACACGTTGTCGAGGATCGAGAGCTGGTCCAGGTGCGGGATGTAGACCGGGACGTTCTGGATCCAGAACTGGTAACTGTGGTTGCCGAACAGGTCCACATTCGTCAGTACCGTGTTGAGCTGGATCGAGACGGAGTCGGGCCCGTTCCCGTCCAGATAGGTCGCGTTGAGCTGGTCGAGGGTGAGGGATCCTTCGATGCTGGAAGTGTAGGAGATCGTTCCGACGTCCCGACCGCCGACCTCTTGGATCCCGTAGTCTCCGAGCCCCATCGGGGCGGGCGCCTCCGAGTAGAGCGGCGTCACGGTCGCGCCGAGCGCGGCGCGGGGCACGTTGAAGTTCGGCAGGAAGATGTCCTTCGGCGGAACGTGATCCGCGGCCAGCGTGGCCGATACCCGCGCCGCCACCGACGTCGGAGCACCGTGCTCGGTCGGACCCGTCGGAGCGCCAGTTTCAGGGCTCGCAGGGGCCGCCGGAGCGCCCAGGCTCGGTGCAGGGCTGGCCGAGGCGTTGCTGACCGCGACCAGCGCGGACAGCACCATCACGAGAGAGGTCGCAACCACCGCGCTCCGTAGCAGCAGAAACCGCCAGGACATGGCGCCGCGCAGGACCGGGGGGGTTATACGTAATACGAAGGCCGGGGATCGGGGCCACCGGCCAGGGTGGCGGGGGCGAGCCGGGAAGGCTCCCTGGTACGCCCTGAGGGTGCCCATCCCCCTCCGTCCCGGGCCTACCCCGGGCCGCCTCCGAGACGCGGCTTGGAGGCCGCGGAGGCGTTTTCGGGCTCCTCGGGGGGTCCGACGACGCGTCGGACGTGCCGGGGCCCCGTCGAACTGCGTCGACCGGCGGGGCAAAGCGAGCGGCGAGGCACAAATCCTTTTATTGGGGACAAACCTCGCACTAGCGAATGCGTCGCCATTTGACGGAGGGGTAGCCCTCCTCGGGCTCCCGTACCGGACCGATTTTTCGCGGACGATCGTCATGGACGTCTTGGAGGCTATCCGCGCCTACCGGCCGTGCACCCAGTACCAGACCCGCCCGGTGCCCGCGGAGCAGCTGAAGCGGGTCCTCGCGGCCGCTCGTCTGGCCCCCAGCCACCACAATCTGCAGCCCTGGCGGTTCGTGGTCGTCCAGGACGATGAGCAGAAGCGCCTTCTGGCCCAGGCCTCGAACCGGGGCCGCCTGATCGGGGAAGCCCCCGCCGTCATCGTCGCCTTTGCGGTCGAGGAGGACATACCGGTCACCATCGGCGGGTACATCTCCGCCTACCCGCTCGACGTCGCGGTCGCGGTGGACCACTTGCAGCTCGCGGCGACCTCGGAGGGCCTCGGCACCTGCTGGATCATCGACTTCAACGAGGAGAAGGTCCGCCACGTCCTCCGCGTTCCCGAGGGGATCCACCCGATCGCGATCGTCCCGATCGGCTACCCGGGGGAACCCAACGGCGGAAGCCGCCCCGACGGGGACGGGCGCAAGAGCCCGGACGAGATCATCGCCTACAACGAGTACCCCTGGTAGGGGTTCGTGCCCGCGGTCACGTTCGTCTCGACCAACCCGGGGAAGTTCCGGGAGGTGCGGGACGTGCTCGTCCCCTTCGGCGTGGAGACCCGCTGGGAGCGTCGGAGCCTCCCCGAACCCCAGGCTGACGAGCTCTCGGAAGTCGTCGACGCGAAGCTCGATGCCGTGCGGGACCTCCGCGGCTACGTGCTCGTCGAGGACTCCGGCCTCTTCATCCCGTCGTTGAAGGGCTTCCCCGGCGTCTACTCCGCGCACTTTCTCTCCCTTTGGGGATTCGAGCCGATCCTGGAGCTGCTGCGGCGTCGCGACCGCCACGCCTTCTTCCGCACGGTCGCGGGCGTTCGCTTCGGACCCGACCGCTGGCAGTTCGTCGGACAGGTCCGGGGGTCCATCGCTCGAGAACCGGCCGGGCGGAACGGATTCGGGTACGACCCGATCTTCGTGCCTGAAGGCTGGCACCGGACGTTCGCCGAGGCTCCGACCGAGGCCAAGAATGCGATCTCCCACCGGGCCCAGGCGGTCCGCAAGGTCGGAGCGTGGTTCGCGAAACGATCCGGTGCCTCCGGACGAAAGCCCCCGATCGGGGGCTCCCACCACCCATCGACTTCGAGATAGGCCGGTCCGATGCCTCAGGATTCCGCTCCGCGTCGCGAGCTCGTACGGGAGCTTTGCCGCTCCGCGGAGCCATCGATCGTCTGGCGCACTCGGGTTCGCGTGCTCGGAGAGCCGCGATCCAGTCCGAGAGTTCGACGGCTCGAGGAAAAGGTGCGGCAATCCCCTCGGGTCGCGGGACTGCTGACACTCCGCGACCGGCGCTACCGTCCGGGGCACTTCGGAGGAGTCTACCGATACTGGCAGGGGATCCACTGGGGGCTCGCCTCCCTGGTTGATGTGGGCTATCCGACGGGAGATCCGGCGCTCCAGCCCCTGCTGGACCGTGCGCTGGGGATGTGGACCCGGCCGGTCTATGATCGGACTTTCGCCGCGACCGATGAGAATGTGAAGCACGTGCATGACGCGGTGCCGCTCCTCGACGGCCGGTACCGGCGTTGCGCCTCTCAGCAGGGGAATGCTCTTCTCTACGCCAGCGAACTCGGGTCGATCGACGACCGGGCTCGTCACCTGTCCGATCTGCTCCGGCGGTGGCAGTGGGCGGACGGCGGATGGAACTGCGACCGGTCCGTGGAGGCGGACTCCTCCTCGTTCATGGAGACCCTGACGCCCATGCGGGGCCTCGCGGCGTTCGCCCGGCGGGCCGGCGAGCCCAGCGCGCAACGCGCCGCACGGCGGGCGGCCGAGGTCTTCCTCTCCCGAGGGCTCTTCCGGCGGAGAGGGGACGGACGGGTGATGCGGCCGGATTTCCTCCGACTCCACTATCCGCTCTACTGGCACTACGACGTGCTCGGCGGGCTCAAGGGGATGGCCGAGGTCGGATGCCTCGACGATCCTCGGTGTCGAGAGGCTCTCGACTGGCTCGAGTCTCGCGAGCTCGGCCGCGGAGGCTGGCCCGCGGACGCACGCTTCTACCGGGTCTCGAGCGACTACCGGGCGGGTTGCGAGTTCGTCGACTGGGGGGCCCCGGCGTCCCGCCGAAGGAACGATTGGGTCACCACGGACGCGCTCTACGTGCTCCGGGCCGCGGGCCGACTTGCGGCGTGATTCCGCCCGGGCCCACCCGGATCCGGCGGCGCCATAGAAGCGGTTCGAGATCGGGGAGGGCCGGGCCCCGGTGGAGGTCCACCGGGGGACGGAAGGGGTTGCGCGCCGGGAACGGTTCGGACTCGGCCTAGTCTTCGCCGAAGTCCCCGCCGCCCATGCCGCCCATACCGCCCATACCGCCGCCGGGGCCTCCGGGGCCGCCGCCGCTGGGCGGGGGATTCGACTTGGACGCGATGACGTCGTCGATCCGCAGGATCATGACCGCGGCGTCGGTGGCGCTCTCGATCGCCTGGCGACCGACCCGGATCGGTTCGATCACGTGGATCTCGCCCATGTCCCCGACCTTGCCGACCATGACGTTGACGCCAGCGTGCTTCTGGCCTCCCTTGTGGGCCTTCCGTAGCTCGATCAGGATGTCGATGGGATCGAGTCCGGCGTTCTCCGCGAGCGTGCGGGGGACGGTCTCGAGCGCCTCAGCGAAGCTCTCGAAGGCGATCTGCTCACGGCCCCCGATCTTCGCGGCCTCGTTGCGGAGCTGCATGGCGATCTCTTCCGCCGCAGCGCCGCCGCCGTACACGTACCGGCCGTCCTCGATCGCGACCGCTACCACGTTGAGCGCGTCGTCGAGGGACCTCTCGATCTCATCGATCACATGCTCGGTACCGCCCCGGATCAGGATCGAGACCGCGCGGGCCTTCTTCGCGCCCGTCACGAACGTCAAGGCGTCCTCGCCGATCTTCCGCTCCTCGACCGTGCCCGCGTGCCCGACGTCCTCGGGGCCGAGCTCGCTGACCTTCGAGACGATGTTCGCCCCGGTCGCTTTCGCGAGCTTCTCCATGTCGGACTTCTTCACGCGGCGGACCGCGTAGATCCCTTCCTTCGCGAGGAAGTGCTGGGCGAGGTCGTCGATCCCCTTCTGGCATAGGACCACGTTCGCGCCGGACTTCTTCACTTGGTCGACCATCCGGCGCAGCATGTTTTCCTCCTCCTGGAGGAAGGCGTTGAGCTGCGTCGGGTCGTTGATCTCGATCTTGGCGTCGATCTCGGTCTTCTTGATCTCGAGCGCGGCGTCGAGGAGGGCGATCTTCGGGTTCTCGACGCGGGAGGGCATCCCCGAGTGGACCTTCTCCTTGTCCACGATGACCCCCTCGATCAGCGAGGTGTCGCTCATCGCGCCGCCCTGCTTCTTGATCAGCTGGATGTTGTCGAGATCGACCGAGTAGCTTTCGCCTTTCTTCTCCGCGACCGCCGTGACCGCCTTCACCGCGATCTCGCCGAGCATGTCCCGGTTGAACGACACGCCCTTCGACGCCATCGAGGTGACCGCGATGCGGGCGAGCTGGTCATGGTCCCCGATCGCGACCGGGTCGCTGATCTGCTTGAGGATCTCGAGCGACTTCGCGGAAGCGAGGCGGTACCCCTGCGAGATGATCGTCGGGTGGATGTTCTGTTCGATCAGCGCCTCGGCGCGCTTCAGGAGCTCGCCCGCGAGCACCACCGCGGTGGTCGTCCCGTCGCCCGCCTCCTGGTCCTGGGTCTTCGCGACTTCGACCAGCATCTTCGCCGCGGGATGTTCGACGTCCATCTCCTTCAGGATGGTGACCCCGTCGTTGGTGACGACGACGTCGCCCATCGAGTCGACGAGCATCTTGTCGAGGCCCCGCGGACCGAGGGTCGAGCGCACCGCATCCGAGATCGCCTTCGCGGCCTGGATGTTGTTGTTGAGCGCTCCGCGGCCCTTCTCCCGCTTGGTCCCTTCCCGCAGCACTAGAATCGGCGTCTGTCCAGACATCATGGTCGTACTTCCTTCCGAGATTCCTCTCGGCTGTCGGGTTTGGTAGAAAAGCGGTTCTATTTAATGCTAACTCAAACGCGAGGTCCGGGTGCTTGACGCGTCCTGGACTCCGAGGCGGGAGATGGGATTCCCAGCTCTTCGAAGCACTCTCGTGGTGTCGTTAAATCCGGCGAAACCTCCCCGGGAAGCTTCGATGCCATGGCTGTAGTCGGATCCGCTCGGTCGACCTACGCTCGCCTCTTCCGGAACGCGAACTACGTTCGCGTGTTCTCGGCGGGCGTTGGATCGTACGCGGGTTCCGCGATCTCGGGGGTCTGCCTGATTTGGATCGTCTTCGCGGCGACCGGGAGCGCCCTCGACGTGGGCCTGCTCGGCTCCGCGTCGGTCGTCGGGTCGATCCTGTTCAGCGTCTTCGGCGGAGCCCTAGTCGACCGGTACGACCGCCGTCGCCTGATGATCCTCGCCGACCTCGTGCGCGCCGGCGCGATGGCGTCCGTGTTTCTCGTCCTCCAGGTCCGCGGCTTCGACCTCGCGGTCGTGCTCGCGGCGTACTTCCTCATCGGGGCGTTCTCCACGATTTTCAATCCGGCGGAGCAGGCGATCGTTCCGGCGCTGGTCGGGTCCGAGGAGGTGGCGGACGCGAACGGCCTCGTCCGGTCGAGCCGGTCCGGGGTCCAGTTCGCGGGCGCCGCGATCGGCGGCGTGCTGATCGTCACGACCGGGGCCACCGCCGGGGTAGCGGTGAACGCGCTCACCTTCTTTCTCTCGGCCGCGCTCCTCACCGGGATGCGGGTCGCCTCGCCCTCCCAGGCGGGCCGGGATGCCCTCTCTCGGCGCCCGTACTTCGCCGACCTCCGAGAGGGATTCCGTTGGCTCTACGGGGCCCAAGGGTTCTTCCAACTCACCCTCTCGGCGATGTTCTTCAACTTCTGCGCGAGCTTCGTCTTCACGTTCCTCGTGTTCTTCACGACCGAACTCCTGCACGGCTCGGCGCTCGTCTTTGCCCTACTGCTCGCGCTCGAGGTGATGGGCAGTGGGATCGGCTCGCTCCTCGTGGGACGGGTCGGGTCGGCCCGGTACGCGGGCAAGGCCTGGACGATCCCGTTCGGCGTCGCCTGCGGTCTCCTCGCGCTCGTGCTGGTCCTCGTACCCACCGTACCGGTCGCCTTCACCGCGATCTTCGCGATCGGCCTCTTGAGCGGGTTCGCCGGCACGTCGTGGCTGACGGCCGCGCAGCTGCTCGTCCCCTCCGACATGCAGGGCCGATACTACGGGATTGACAACCTCGGCAGCGCCGCGATCCTGCCGGTCGCCCAGGTCGGCGGCGCCTTCCTGATCGGCGCGACCGGCCTCCGATCCACGTACCTCGAGGTCGCGATCCTCTGGATCGTCGCCGGGGTCGCGTTCCTGTTCCCGCGGGCGCTCATGCGCCTCGGCGTGCCGTTCGGCGCTACGTCCCGTAGCGCCGCCGCCGCTGCTGGAACGCCCGGATCGCCCGGAGGAAGTCGAGGCGGGTGAGGCCGGGCCAGTTGACGTCCGAGAAGTAGAGCTCCGCGTAGGCGGATTGCCACAGGAGGAAGTTCGAGATCCGCTCCTCCCCGCTCGTCCGGAAGATGAGATCGGGGTCCGGGAGATCGGCCGTGTAGAGGTGCCGTGCGACCTGCTCGTGATCGATCGCCTCCGGATCGATCGCTCCGGCCCGCACCTCGCGCGCGAGCGCGCGGATCGCCTGGACGATCTCGTCCCGGCCGCCGTAGGCGAGCGCGACGTTGTACTGGTACGCCGTGTATCTTTCGGTCGCCCGCTCCGCGATGCCGATCGCTTCCTGGACGCGCGCCGGGAGGGCGGACCGGTTGCCGATGACCCGCACGCGGATCTGGTGGCGGTGGACCCGCTCGTCCGTCGCGATGTCCCGGAGGCTCCGGTCGAACAGGTTCATGAGTCCCTCGAGCTCCTCGGGAGCGCGGGAGAAGTTCTCGGTCGAGAGCGCGTAGACCGTCAGGATCCGGATCCCGATCTCGAGGCACCAGTCCAGCAGCTCTTCGAGCGTGTCGCGGCCGCGTTCGTGCCCCGCCTGGACCGCGAGCCCGTGCTCGCTGGCAAATCGACGATTGCCGTCCATGATGATGGCCAGGTGCTTCGGGACGGGCTCGGACTTCACGAGCTCGAGCAGGCGTTTCTCCTGGAGGTCCCGCAGCTTCTCGCCGACGATCTGCGAGAGGAACGGCGACCCCTCGTCGCGGTCCGGGCTGTCCTCGGAGGCCATCGCCTCGACGATGGCCAACAGAAGGATAAGGCGGTAGGGGTCGCCGCCACCCTCGCGGCCCAGACGAAGGGAGCGCCCTGGTCGGGAGTTCCGGGCCGAGGGGGTCGGCCCCTCGGCGCCTTCGAACCCGAGTCGCAGGCTCGACAGACCTACATCCTAGACCACTAGACTACCAGGGCAGCCCCGCGGGCGGTATTCGCACCACGCTATGAGCCTTGCCGCTTCCCGCGCGCGGCTCCGACGGCTCGGCCGGCCGCTCTCGATGCGAAGGCTCCGGACCCGCGATGCGCGTGGAGGCTCCCGTTTAACTAGTCGGGCTCCGGTTTTTTTTCGCACCGTGGGTGAACTCCATGAGTGCGATCCGAGCCTGGTCCTATTCGGTGCTGCTCCTCCTCGGGCTCGTCCTGGCCGTACAGCACCTCGGCGTGGACGTGGTCGGCGCAATGCAGGCCGTGGTTCACGGGGTCGAGCGGTTCGTCAACACGCCGTTATAGCGTCTTGACTCGAGCATCCGCGGCGTTGTCTTCGGCTGACCGGATCCACCTCGAAATCCTCGAAGCGGGTCGCCGGCCCTAGGGCCGTGCTCCATCGGACTTGATGGACCTCGCCCCGGACTCGTTGGCACGAGGGCCCGCCCTACGCCCGGCATCGCTTTCGAAGCGGTCGTGGCGCTACGAACGGCCCGCCAATCTACGTTCGAGGGCCCGCTCGAGCGCGGTGGGCCGGACGACTCCGGACGGAGTCACAAAAGCAGTCACGAATCGGAACGGCGTGACGTCGAACGCGGGATTGCGGGCGTGGCTGCGTTCGGGACTGACCCGCGTCCCCGCGAACGAGAGGACCTCCTCCTCGGATCGCTCTTCCACCGGGATCGACCGGCCCGTGCGTCGGCCGCCGTCGAAGGTGCTCCAGGGCGCGGCGACGTAGAAGGGGATGCCGTTCTCTTTCGCGACGACCGCCTTCTCGTAGGTGCCGATCTTGTTGGCGAAGTCGCCGTTCCGCGCGATCCGGTCCGCCCCGACGATGACCGCATCCACCTGTCCGGTCGAGAGATAGTGGCCGGCCGCGTTGTCCGCGATCACCGCGTGGGGGATCCGCTCGCGGGCGAGCTCCCATGCCGTCAGCCGCGATCCCTGGAGGAGCGGCCGGGTCTCATCGACCCAGACGAAGATGCGGGCCCCGCGTTCTCGGGCGACCCGGAGCGGCGCGAGCGCCGTTCCCCACTCGACCGTCGCGAGGGCTCCGGCGTTGCAGTGGGTGAGCACCCGGGGCGCGTGCGCGAAGAGCGGGGCGCCGGCCAGCCCAATGCGGTGGCACTCCTCCACGATCTCCCGCCGGTAGGCGTCCGCGGCCGCTTCGACGTCCCCGCCGGAGGCCCAGGCGCGCCGCACGACCTCGCTCCCCACGGAGAGGTCCACCGCGGTCGGCCGCGTCGCCCGAAGGAGCCGGGCGGCCCGGCCGGGCGAGTACCGACCCTCGTGGTGGCCGAGCACCATCCCGTACGCCGCCGCCACGCCGATCGCCGGGGCGCCGCGCACCGCGAGCGTCCGGATCGCCTCCGCCGCTTCGGTGAGCCGGGTCATTCGGCGGACGACGGTGCGCGCCGGGAGGCGACGCTGGTCGATGATGAAGAGGGCCCCGTGGTCGAACCAGAGCGCCCGGACCGGCATTCCGCGCCCCTAGGCGTCGAAGGTGTGGAGGAGGTCGAGCCAGTCCGGGGTGACGATCTTCGGGGTCCCCACGGCCTCTTCGAGCGGGATCCCTCGGATCCGCGGGCCCTGGAGCACGGCAACCTCGCCGAAGCGGCCGGCGAGGGCGAGGTCGACCGCCGCAGCCCCGAGGCGGGTGGCGAGGATCCGGTCGAACAGCTCGGGCGCCCCGCCGCGCTGGATGTGACCGATCTGGGCGCTGCGGGTCTCGATCCCGGTCGCCGCCTCGATCCGACGCGCGAGCTCCGCGCCGACCTCCCGCTCGCGGAGGAGCTCGTGGCCGAACTCGTCCTTTCCGCCGGTCGAGCCGCGCTGCGGACCGAGGTCGATTCCCTCGCTCACGACGACGAGCGCGTACCCTCGGGCCGACGCCGCGGAGCGCACGTGCGCGAGCAGGGCGGTCTCATCGTACTTCTCCTCGGGGACGAGCGTGACGTCGGCCCCGCCGGCGAGGCCGGTCGCGAGCGCGACCCATCCCGCGTGCCGTCCCATCACTTCCAGCACGATCGCGCGGTGATGGCTCGCCGCGGTGTCGCGCAGGCGCTCGAGCGCGTCGACCGCGACGGCGGTCGCGGAATGAAAGCCGAAGGTCCAGTCGGTCCCCGCGACGTCGTTGTCCATCGTCTTGGGAACTCCGACGACCTTGCCCCCCCGCTTCGCGAGCTCTCGCGCGGCGGTCAGCGTGTCGTCACCGCCGATCGCGACGAGGACATCGATCTTCTCGCGCCCGAGCGTCGCAAGGACCTTCTCCGCGTCGCCTTCCTTCGCGAACGGATTGGTGCGCGAGCTACCGAGGATCGTCCCGCCTCGTCCGAGGATCCCCTGCACGGCCGCGCCCGGCAGCGGCATCGTGAGGTCGTCCCGGAGGCCCTTCCACCCGTCGCGGAAGCCGAGGGTCTCGTGGCCGGCCCGCCCGGCCCGAAGGACGACCGCCCGGATCGCAGCGTTGAGTCCAGGGCAGTCGCCGCCGCCCGTCAGGACCCCGAACCTCACGCCGCGACCTCGATGTACTCGCGGGGTGCGGTGGTCAGGAACTCGTACCCGGTCTTGGTGACGACCACATCGTCCTCGATGCGGACGCCGCCGTGTCCGGGCAGGTAGATGCCGGGCTCGACCGTGATCGCCATGCCGACCTCGAGCGGGTCCTCGGCGGTCCCCGCGTACGCCCAGCCGTCGTGGACGACGAGGCCGATCGAATGGCCCACGCCGTGGGTGAGCCGCCCCTTCCACGGGGAAGCATCGATGACGCGCTGGGCCGCGAGATGGACCTCCTTCGCCGGGACGCCGGGCCGGATCGCCTCGAGCGCGGCCTTCTGCGCCGCCTCGACGGTCTCGTGGACGCGCTTCATCTCGTCGTCCCGCCGCCCGAAGTGGTAGGAGCGCGTGATGTCGCTCGCGTACCGTCGGTAGTACGCCCCGAAGTCGCAGACGATCGAGTCGCCGGCCTTGAGCTTCGTCTCGGCGGGCGAGTAGTGGGGCTCGGCGCTGTGGGGACCGAAGGCGACGATCGTCGAGAACGAGCGCCCGCTCGCACCGAACCGATTCATCCGGTACTCCATCTCGGCCGCCAGCTCGAGCTCGGTCATCCCGGCCTTGAGGAGGCCCGGGATCTCCCGGCCCACCTTCGAGCCGATCTCGGCCGCCTTGCGGAGCAGCTGGATCTCGTTCGGATCCTTGGTCACGCGCGCGCGCCGGATCGCGTTCGAGGCGTCGACCCACTTCGCGTCGTCGAACGCCCGTTCGAGCCGGAGGAACCACTCGTGCGTGAGCTCGCGGTAGTTGAGCCCGATCGTCGTCGCGCCGCCGAGGATCCGCTTCGCCTCCGCGTCCGTCTCGTCGCGGCCGATCACGTGGACCTCGACGTTCGGGTCCCTCTTCGCCGCCTCGCGGGCCGTCTCGGCCTCGAGCGAGGCGGTGAGGATGTCCAGCTTGCCGTCGGGGTGCGCGATCGCGACCGAACCCTCGAAGAGGCCCGCGGGCACGTCGAAGACGTAGAAGAACGTCTGGTCGAGGTGCGGGTCGACCGCGTTCGCGAAGACGAGCGCATCGGGGGCCGGAGAGAGGTTCTGGAAGATCTTCTGGATCCGCGGCTTCATCGAGCCGGCGCTACGGCCGCGGGGGTTTCAGCTTTGCCGGCGGCGGCCCGAAGATCCTTCCAGGAGAGGAGCGGCTCGCGCGCGGCGCGCACCTCGTCGATCCGCCCGACGGCGAGCGATCGGGGGGCAGCGTGCAGGTTCTCCGGCGAGTCGGCCAAGGAACGCTCGATCGCGGCGACGTAACCGTCGAGCTCGCGCTTCGACTCGGTCTCCGGTAGCTCGATCATCAGGGCCTCGTCGACGATCGTCGGGAAGTAGATGGTCGGCGCGTGGACGCCCTCGTCGAGGAGTCGCTTCGCGAGGTCGAGCGTCCGGAGCCCCCGCGCCTTGAGCGGCGTGCCGGAGAGGAGGAACTCGTGCTTGACGAGAGTTCGGAACGGTCGCGGGAGGCTCTTCCCGAGCCGCAGCCCGAGGTAGTTGGAGTTCAGGACCGCGCGTCGGGAGACGTGGCGCAGCCCGTCCTCCCCATGCGTCAGGGCGAAGGCGTACGCCCTCAGATCGAGGCCGAAGTTCCCGTAGCCGGTCTTGATCTTGCCGATCGACTTCGGCCGGTCGTAGTCGAGGCGGAAAGTCCGGCCCTGCTTCACGACGCGAGGGACCGGGAGATACGGCCCGAGCTTCTCGCCCGCCGCCAGGACTCCCGCGCCGGGGCCTCCGCCCCCGTGGGGCGTGGCGAACGTCTTGTGGAGGTTCAGGTGGGCGACGTCGAAGCCCATCCGGCCCGGGTGGGTCACGCCCAGGATCGCGTTCAGGTTCGCGCCATCGTAGTAGAGGGTACCGCCCACCCGGTGCACGGTCTCGGCGATCTCGAGGATGTCGCTCTCGAAGAGGCCCGCCGTGTTCGGGTTCGTGAGCATGAAGCACGCGGTCCGATCGCTGACGGCCGCCTTGAGCGCGGCGAGGTCGACGCACCCGTCCTTCGACGCGAGCTCGCGGGTGGTGAACCCGGCCATCATCGCCGAGGCCGGGTTGGTGCCATGCGCGGTATCGGGCAGCAGGACTTCGGTCCGACGGTCGAGCTCGCCGCGGTCCCGGAAGTAGGCGCGGACCATGAGGAGCGCCGCCCACTCCCCGTGGGCGCCCGCCGCGGCCTGGAGCGAGATCTCGGGAAGGCCGGTGACGCGCGCCAGGATCCGCTCGAGCCTCCAGAGGACCTCGAGCGACCCCTGCGCGGTCGCAAGGGGCTGGTACGGGTGCACGTCGGCGGCTCCCGGCCGCCGGGCGAGCAGCTCGGAGACCTTGGGATTGTACTTCATCGTGCACGAGCCGAGCGCGTACGGCGACGTGTCGATCCCGAAGTTCATCTGCGAGAGCCGGGTGTAGTGGCGAATTACCGCGAGTTCGTCCAGCTCGGGCCAGCGCACCGCTTTCTTCCGTCGAAGTCGCTCGGGCACGCCCGGGATCGCCGCCGGGGGCTCCGCGTCACGGGCGGGGGCGAGGT
>JASHPK010000051.1 GCA_030038095.1 Thermoplasmata archaeon
GAAGAGTTGAGAAAGGACCCTCGGTTCTCGGAGTTCTGCAAGAAGGTGGGGCTTCCCACCCATGGACCCGTCTTTGATTGACTGAAACGGGGGGGGTTTCGGGCATCCGCTGGGCGGCGATTAGCACCCTTTTCATGGGCAACCGGAAAGAAGGTGGGGAGTGGGTTGTCCGGGCGGAGGGCGCGAGCCCGCTCCGCCCGGTGCGCAAGACTACGAGCCATTGACTCAGGCATCGGGCGGGATTCAGGAAACTCCTGATCCGTGGCCCAATGACGTACGCGGAGAGGACCACTTCCGCCGGCGGAAGGAAAATTCGCCATCGGTTTGTGCCCTCTCCCCCATCGGCGAGGACGAAGACCGCACCGACGAGGACCGCCGTGAATGCCCCTTCCCTGCTCAGCCTAGGTCGGAGGAGGAGGCTTTCGTTGATACATGTAGGTCAGTCCGGGGTCTACGAGGGGGGTCGCAAAGTCCGCCCGGAGCTCCGCTTCCGTCGCCCGCTTGCGGGTGAGCAGGCGGGCGAGACCTGAGGCTATCAATATCCCCCCGACAAGGCCGGGTATTATGCCCCAGAAGAGGTCGAAGGTCAGGAGGCCGGCCTGGGTGGAGCCAGGGGCCGCAGAGATGGAGCCGATCCAGGCGATGAGGAGCGCGCTGAATCCCAATAACCCGACTCCGATCCAAACCCGCGCGTTCGGCCCCGAGTTCGTCATCCGGATCCGTTTACGAAACGCTGACCTGATTTAACGTGGACGCGCTGACGAACTCTCGGCGAGAGTCGTAGTGACCGAAACCCACACGATTCCTCCGACGCGGTGGTTTCCTGTGGTCAAGCCGCGCCTATTGGCGAAGAAATCTGGGAAAAAGTGGCCTTTCAAGGAAACGAAGGAACCGGCTGCGCACGGTTGTCTACCGCCATTCGTGTAGCAGTGGTGGCGAGCTCCGGGTGCTGAAGAACCTCTTACAGCCTCGCAGGAACCGCTCTCTTTCGGGAAGTGTGGTTATCGCGTTGGTCTCGTCGGGGAGCAACGCATAGAGCCGCCGGTCATCCTGCCACGTCTTTGCGTCGCCTCGCTCCCTGTGCATCCGCACCCCGGTTCGGAGTCGAGCAAGTTCGTCGGAGAGTTGCTTGGCATCCATCGAAGATAGGTCCGAGTCCCTCCTCCAATTCTTCCGCGCGAGCTCCTTGGTGACTCGTTCGTGGGGCACCTGCCTCCTCTCCCAGAACTCCCCGCACCTTTGGAGGAATTCCTCTCTGCCGCAGAGTTCCCTCTCGTAGGGATTCTTGTATTCGGGCAAGTTCGAGTACACCTTCAGGTCGTCGAGCCAGCAGCGGTCGTGACCCCTCTGGCTTCGGTGCCATCGAATATCATTCCTGAGCTTGATGATGAATTCGACGAGTTCCGATGGGCTTCTGCGGTCGCTCACCTTGCCGCCAGCCTTTCGGTTCCAGAAGAAAGCTTCACATTTCATCTTCCTTCTGTCCGACCCGAGGGCGCCGGCCTAGGGTCGGTCGCGTTCAAAGTACCCCTTTTCCACGCTGAGTTCGAGACGGCAATGTCCTTCAGTGCAAGTAACGAAGGGAACGCTGGCTGTCTCAGGGACTTGAACCCTTAGTTCAGGTCCCTCCAGTGGCTGCTTTTCCGCGCGGGCTCTGCCTTCGCAGATTTCTTCACGTCGGCGATAGGTGAGTCCGGCCGAGGAGGGAGAACACAGCCTTCCTCGGCCCACGCGGATCCCTGGCCCATTGAGCCCTAGTAGGGGCCTCAGCAACTTGCTTGAGGCTCGCATGATCGTGGGGGGCACGGGTCCGAGAAACGCTCCAGCCGGAATCGGGACGGTGGGAATCGAACGGCCGGCGAGCCTCGTCACGTAAATACTCGAGCCTCCCATCTCGTCGATGCGAAGCGATGGCGGGTGACCCCGGGGCCGGCCACTCGTTCGTGGGGCGGGCGGAAGTAGTCGACGCTCTCCGCCGACGACTCGACGAGGTCCGCTCGGGCTCCGCCCGTGTCACTCTCCTTGTCGGCGATACGGGAGTCGGGAAAACGACCTTGGTCTCCGAGTTTGTGCTGGAGATGCGGGCCCATGGCGTTCGGGTTTTAGTTGGCCGGGCGCCAGCGGTCGACGATCCGCCGCCGTTCTCCCTTCTCCTGGCCGCGATCCGGAGCGCGCAGGACGACCGCCTTCTTCGGTCGGATGCGGACCCTGGCACGTACGGCGGAGCGATGCTGATCGGCTTCGTCCCGGGCCTGGACGAGCTAGAGGCCGTAAACCCCGTAGGGCTCGAGGCCCGCCTCCTCGACTATCTCGGCGGAGGCGAGGGGGACGGAGCCCGCACGCGTGAGCAGTTCATCACTGACCTCGCCGACCAGTTCCTGGAGCTCACGCGTCACGGGCCGACCGTCCTCGTCTTGGACGACCTTGACCGCGCGGACACGTCTTCGCTTGCGGCCGTGGAGTTCTTTACCCAGGAGTTGGGCGACCGCCCGCTGTGGATCCTGGCAACCGCTCGGCCCCCGGAAGCACTTTCGTCGACCGGTCGAGAGCGGCTCGACCGGTTCGAGGGATCGACCGGTGCGGAACGGCTCCTCCTCCGGGCACTCACGTCCGCTGAGACAGTTGAGTACCTGCGAAGGACCCATCCGTCTGCCGAACTATCTCTGGAAGAGATCGAGCGCCGGTTCTCCGAGACCGGTGGGAACCCGTATCTCCTGCAGCAGTTCGATCAGCGGCCCGCCCCCGAAGGCGAGGTGGGCCAGAGGGGCCGAGCTGTCCCGCGGGACGAGGGGGCACAGGAAGTCCTCGACCTCGCAGCCGTGCTCGGGCCCGAGTTTCCTTTCTCGTTACTCCTCAAGGCGAGTGAGGAGGATGAAGAACGTCTCGCCGAGGAAGTCGATCGGCTCGTTGGCCAAGGCGTCCTGTTCGAGCGACCCGGGGAGCTTCTTGAGTTCCCACAAGACCGTCTCCGCGAGGAGGTCTACAACTATCTCTCCGAACGGCGGCGTCGGGTGCTCCACCGGCGCTCAGGGGCCGCGCTCGAGATGCTCGGGCGCGCGGACCCGGCGCGAATCTATGCCCTCGCGCGCCACTTCTACCTTGGCCGGGACGTTCAGAAGTCGGTCAGGTACAACCGCATCGCCGCCGAGATCGCCGAGCGGTCGCTCGCACCAGAGGTGGCGTGGGAGCACTTCGTGCACGCCCTCGAGAGCCACCGCCAGATGAAGCCGGAGGATCTCGCGGGGGAGGCCGAGCTCGTGCTGGGTCTCGCACGCATCACGCAAGAGCTCGGCCTGCTCAAAGAGTCCGAGGATGCCCTGCACGAGTTCCTCGAGCGAACCCAGGGGGACGCCCGGCTTTCCCCCGGCCGCCGCGCCGCCCTCGAGGTATTCCTGTGCCGGGTGCTGGCGGCAGAAGGGAATCTCCCCGCGACCGCCGAGCTGGCCCAGAAGGTGCTATCGACCCCCGCGCTCGACGACCAGCCGCTGGTGCGGCTCGGTGCCTACCACCACCTCGGGATGGTCGCCTACTACGAGGGACGCTACCCCGACGCCCTCGCATACCACACGAAGGAGATCGAGCTCGCCCGCCGCGTCGGGAACCCCCAGGTCCTCGCGCGAGCGCAGATCTGGCGTGTCGCCAACTTGCAGATGCTCGGGATGGTCGAGCAGGCGATTGCGGAGGCTCGGGAAGTCACCGCCGCGCGCGATCGTCTCGGTTCCGTTCGGGAGTCGGCGATGGCCCACCTCGTTCTCGGAGACATTCTCGCCGACGCCCGCTCACCGCCGGCCGACCGAAGGCAAGCCCTGGAGGAGTACGCGAGGACCATCAAGTTCGCCGAGCAAGCGAAGGACCCCCGCCGGGTGGGCTGGGCCCTCTATAAATCGTCCGAATTGCACCGTGAAGAACGCCACTTCCCGGAAGCAATCGAAATGGCCGAACGGGCCGGCCACATTCTCGGGCAGGTGGGGGACCAAGTCGGTCTCGCCGTGTCAGTCCGGGCCCGCGGCCGCATCGCCATGGATCAGGGCGACCTGGACCGTGCCGAGGTCGACCTTCTCGAGGCCCTCCGATTGCTTCGCGGCACGAACAACACACTCGAGGAGATCGACGCCATATTGCGGCTCGGTCAACTCGCCTCATCTCGGGGCGACCAGGACGGGGCCCGTCAACGCCTCGCCGAGCTCGTCCGCATGAATCTGCCGCAAGTACGTCCCGACCTTCGGGAGGAGTTCGACCGCTTAGAGCACGCGCTCGCCGACGGTTCGTCATCTCGAAAGGTCTCGCCGGCATGAATCGCGACTCTGCTCTTGGGTCCGCCCGCCTTGTAGGACGCGAACGGACGACGTTCCGGCCCCTCAGACCTTCCCAAGGGCCTTGCCGGACCGCGGCTCATCGTGCGAGGATGACCGTCTCGCCGGGGCCGTCCGGGCAGGTCGAGGACGGGAGGACGTGAACCCCGAGTTCGGGTCCCTCCGGTGGCTGCTTTTTCCCTCATCGGCCACGCACCCCTCTCTCGAGGTCCGAGCGGCGCACGACGTCCCAGGATTATGTGGCAGCTCGAAGCTTACGGATGACCGTGTTCAGTACTTTCCGACCCTCCGCCCGGCTCTTCGCGGATCGCCCGCTTCGGATCAGTCGATACAACTCCACCTCGAGGTTGGGCTCCAAGCTCTTGAGGTCGACGTGGAGCCGCTTGAACGGGAACATGAGGAGCCGGCGGTTCCGCGCGTAGAGAGCTTGGGCGACGTTCTCTACGATTGTGGGCAGCTCGACCGCATAGTGGAACTCGTTCCTCGATCCCCAGTCCTCTAGGGCCGCATCGAGCGATTCCATCGTGTTTGAGAGGATTGCTTGTCGGATTCTCTCTGGGTACGCCCGCGCCTTTCGCTGATAGGCGGTCAGCAGCCGCTGCGGGTCATAGACCGGGACCGCGTCCACGATTTTGTGCTGAACGACGTTCTGGAGTCGGAGGAGGCTCTTGGGGGACCGATACAGCGTTCGGAGCCACCTCTCTACCGTCGGACGGTCAACGACGGTGATGTCGATCGGCCGCCGGTCTCGGAAGAGGAGGGTGCCGTGCTCGATGCCGCGATACCGGTAGAACCCGCGCCTCAGGACCTTGAGTGCCTTCGCGCGGTCACTTGCATGAGCGACGACGACGGTGAAGTCGACATCCGAGTCCGGTTGGTCAGTTCCCGCGACCGTGGAGCCGTTGCGGAAGACGGCGAGAACCCAAGGACGGGGAGATAGGATTGCTCCCAGGCGCTTTTCGGCACGCGCCACACGGACTGCGTCCATATATCGAGGTGCGTTGCGTCCCCAGTAATTGAGCCTAGTGAGAGGGCGACTCGAACGCCTAGTTCAGGATCCTCCAGTGGCGCTCTCCTAAGGTTTCCCAACCACAAGTGCCGGTTCTCGAGGGGGATGGTGCAGAGGGTCGCTACGAGTCCGGATCAGGCTTCCGCGCAATGACCACGTCCATCGCCTTCCGATGGGGAACGCCGCTTGCGTTGGAAATGATCTCCACCTGCCCCGAGTCCAAGATTTGCCAATCCCAGTAGTAGCCCAGCAGCTCTCCCGACCGGAACGGAGACGCAAATGGATTCGTCGTTTGGGGTGGGATGTAGGGTTTCGGTACGTCGGCGTTCATCGCGTTGATGCCCCCCGGCGCCGTCTTCGCTTTGAAGTGTTCAAATCGGGTCGCCCGAATTCGACGAGGGAGGTTGTTCAGGGCACCGGAGCAAAACACCACGTCCACTCGATGACTCAGTCGGTAGGTCCGAATGTCCCCGACGAGAAATCGGACGTTGACCCCGAGCCGAGACGCTCGGCCCTCCGCCTTTCGGACTCCGACACTCGAGATATCCACGCCCAGGGCTCGGTAGCCTCGCCGGGCAAAGTAGATCGAGTCCCGGCCCTCGCCGCAACCCAGATCGACCAACGTACGGGGCGGTCGCGGAAGTGAGCGTGCTACGCGGACGACATCGCGTGCCAGTTGGGTTGGCTTGCTTCCCCAGTACAACCCAGGCCGAGAGTACCGCTCATCGTAGATGGGCTCACTCATCGCAAGCGCTCCTCCCTACCCGCGGCGTAAGCGCCTCGACCTGGCGCGAGAGGTCGCCGCTGCATAAGAACTCCGAGAGGACCGATTCGGGGAGGAGACCGTGGCTCCCACTACGGGGATGCTGAACCCGCGGTCCCCGATCTTGGCGCTCTGCGACCCCGGTTTCGGCGAGTCGTTCGAGGAGGGAGTCACCCGAACTCTCAGGAGCGACAGGCCCTTTCCATCGGTCCCGCGAGGACGTACTATTGGTGAGCCCAAGGCGCACGTCTCGGGAAGCGCCCCGCGGGGGTTCGCGTTCTCTTCCCGCCCGACGGGGGCTTGATTCCCCGCCGAGTCGTCGCTTCGCTCCTGTCCACGCTCCCGACCTCGAGGGACCTCGAACGAGGGCGGTCCACCCTGAACGGGCGGCCCCAAGGATTCGGTCTGTGGTGTCTCGCCGAAACTGGCGGCCGTCTTTATCCCCGCTCCCCGCGTCGACGACCGTAACTCGATCTGACCGCGGCTGAACCCGGCGATCGCTTCGGCGGCCAAGTCGGCGGCGAGCCCGGCATCGAACGGGCGAGGGGACCTCGCCTTCGACCAGGCCGCGTCGATTGAGTCGATCCGGAGCCAGGCAGCTTGCCGTCCTTCCGCCACCCGACTCGCGGTTGCCGGTTACCCCGCACCGGGCGACCTTACGAACCCACAGAGATGGGGAGAGGTCGGCAGAGCATCACTCGACCTGCTTGGACCGCATGCGTTTTCGGATAAGCCGTCGTTCTCTGCCGGTACGCGACCGGGTTCTGCTCCGCGCGATCCGGGAGGGGGGGCTGCTCCGGTCCATCCCTCCTTGGCCGAACCCCTGCCCCGTCGGCGACTCGGAGCGAGGGGAGACCTTCGTTCCCGCCCGTTCCACCGCCCGCCGATTGGAGCCGGCCGGTCCGAACCGAACGCACATGAACCCGGGCGTAGGTCCGACCCGAGCCGAATTATCGAAATATGACGGAAGGCGTGGAGAGAATGCCGTACCCGCCCTCCTTCTTCGACCAAGAACTGTTCCCCCGTCTGCCTTGGCTTACGGCGCGCAACGTGGCCTACTTCCTCATCATTTGGTTCACGGCTTTCTTCGTGGGAAGCGTCGCCATCAACAACCCGTTCCTGCATTCTCCCGGAGCTACGGGTGCGCTCTGGTTCGGTGTCGGCTCCTGGTACCCGAGCTACTACTGGGTGGTGATGTACCTTCACGGTCTCAACTCGGGGCTGATGGCGCTCGCTGGGCTAGCGGCGGTCGCTCTGCTGGCCCTGCCTTCGCTGCATGTTCGAAAGGGAATCCTGATTGGGGCGCTGATCGCCGGGATACTATCGCCCATCGGCGCCATATTCAACAGCCTACCTGCATGGAACGCCGGCGCCGGGTTGTGGGTGCAGATTACCGCGTTCCTGGCCCTCGACGAGATTGTGGTCCTGATCCTCTGGGGGATGCTGGAGCTCTGGCGTACCGGTGCCGAGAGGAGCCGAACGATGCCCTTCGTCACGGTCGCACTGTGCGCCGGTGACTTGCTGCTCGCGGCACTCCTGGGACACATCGCCGGTACCATGGTGGGGTTCGGGGATCCCTCCGGCATCTTCAGTGGGTATGCCGCGGCGATCGGAGTACCGTTTAGCGCCTTGGAGGTCAGCGTGATCGAGAACCACGCCTACCTCATGATATCGACCGTCCCGGTAGGAATGGTCACGCTTCTCGCCATCCGATTCGGCTACTATCGGCTCACGAGATGGACGAAGAACTTGGCGCGGACCGGTTTCGTGCTGATGAGCCTCGGCCTGCTGTTCCAGGCGGGCTTGGCCCTCATCGAGGGCGTGGGGGCATTCTCCAACGCCCTCCCTTCCTGGGTCTCGTCGTTCCCGTTCGTTCCGAGCTTTCTCGGGGTGGACGATGGGGTCAACGCCGTCTTCATGGTTCTCGGATGCTCCCTCGTGCTGATCGCTCTCGCCATCGGTAGCAGGCGCGTGCAGGGATGGGAGCTCCCCTTGGGCGTACCGCTGAGGATCACTCCCCTCGCGGCGTTCATCACTTTTGTCGCCGTGACGGCCTTGACCGAGCCCGTGGGCGTAAGTGTCGTCGGCACTCCGCCGGAGGCCTGGATTCGGCTCTTCATCGCGTTCTGGCTGTGCTGGGCGTTGGTGATGGTCGTACTGGTCGCCGACCACCTGGTCGATACCGGTCGGAATGCTGGTCAGATGATGCGGATAGGCTGGACGGCGCTCGCGGGAGTTCTTCTCACTCTGGGCGGCGTCACGTACTACGTGCAGACGGGCGCGTACGCCGGCGGCTACGTGGCCCTGGCTGGAGTCGTGTTGATCGGATTATCGTTCCTGCTGACGGCCGGTTATGGCCTGATGGGCGGGAAGGCACGTTCCCAGGCGCCAGGCGGTAAAACGCAGGTGTCGCCCTGACGTCATCTCTCCCGTCGAAGGCGTGGAGAGTTCGAGCGAGGGTTCCGCTCGCGCCCCGGTCGGAGTACCGCATCCGATCGACACGCGCGCGATCTTTGGCCATCTCCTCCCTCCTGGGGTTCCGAGCATCGGGGTTCCGGATTGTGCACTGGGCCGCAAGCTATCTCCGCCGGAGGCATCGCACGTGCAGCGAAGCATGGTGGCCGTACGAACCTGCCCAGAATGCGGATCCCGGCTGGGGTCCGGGACCCTTGGCTTCGTGACGTACTTGGGGGGCCCCCGCTGGTACCGGAAGCGGACCACCCTCGCGCTCGGAGGACAGAACGTGGTTCCCAAGCCGTTGGGGGGGATGGTCTGGATCGACGGCTTTCGGTGCGAAAAGTGCCGGCTCCTCCTCCTTCACTATTGAATCCACCCCCAGTCAAGTCCGACAAAACCTCGACGGCGGGATCTAGCCCGCCCGGTCCCCAGGGCCGAGACGTTCGTCTCGATTAGGAACCGGAACCCATAGTTCTGGTTCCTCCGGCGGCTGCCTTCCCGGTCAACCCGGCTCGAAGAACATGATTGCAAGGTTTAAGCCGCGTACGGTGGGCGCCCCGGACGTGGACCACGCCGAACAATCGAAACGTTCCGTCGCGCCGGCGCCAGGGGTTAACGTGACCAAACTGCGGGTTTCGAACTACCTCAAGTCGCGTTGGCGATCAACTATATTCGATGCTCGAAGATGCCTCGGGGCGCGGCATGCCTCGCGTTGCGCGGAGGGGTCCTAGGTGCCAACCCAAGTGAATCGAAGGTGGCTGATCGCGAAACCCTTAGAAGGGATACTTTCCGAGGCGAACTTCCGCTGGGCGGAGTCCCCCGTCCCCAAAGTCGGCGAGGGTCAGTTCCTGGTCCACAATCGGTGGCTCTCGGTCGACCCGACCCAGGCCCTCTTGCTTCGCGCCGGAGATCCCCCAGGGAGTGCGGTTCCCATCGGGGAGTCGCCATGGTCGCTTGCGGTGTCGGAAGTCGTGGAGTCCCGCCATCCGGACTTCTCGCCCGGGGACATCGTTCACGGGGAGATGACCTGGGAGGATTACTCCCTCACGGACGGGACGGGATTCAACCCCGCCTTCCGGGTGCCGGACGGAGTTCCACTCAACTGGGCGGCCGGGGCTCTCGGGCTCACCGGACTGGTCGCCTACTTCGGGGTCCACGAAGTGGCCCAACCGACGGCCGGAGAGACCTTTGTCATCTCGGGCGCGGCGGGCGGTGTGGGGTCGATTGCGTCCCAGCTGGCCAACATCTACGGGCTCCGCGTCATCGGCATCGCCGGGAGCCCGGCCAAGTGTGACTGGCTCCTCAAGGAAGCGGGGGTCGATGCGGTCATCAACTACCACCAGGAGGATGTCGGCCGGCGGCTCACCGAGCTGAGTCCCGACGGGATCGACATCTTCTTCGACACGGTCGGTGGGCCTATCCTCGAGATCGCGCTCGAACGATTGCGAACCGGCGGCCGCGTGGTCCTCTGCGGGATCACCTCACAGTACCTCGCGAATTCACCCACCCCCGGCCCGGCGAACCTGGTCCAACTCATCATGGTCCATGGGCGAATGGAGGGATTTCTGGGACGCGATTTCATTCCTCGGCGGACCGAGGCGTTCGAGGCCCTGCTGCCGCTTCTTCGTTCGGGGCGCCTCCAGTCCAAGGAGGATGTTCTGGTAGGGCTGAAAGAGGCGCCGAAGGGCCTCGCCCGGCTCCTTTCGGGCGAGAACGTCGGGAAGCAGCTCGTGCGCGTGGACGATCCTCCCGGAACCTGAAGGTCCCTGGTCAAGTTCGGGTCCGGTCATTCCGAGGCGAGAACCCGGCTCACCCGTCCGCATGAGCCGTCTCCGTCCGACTGACCGCGGGACGGAGCGCGGAGGTCTCCGCAGTGGGTCGGCTTCGAAAGTCCGGGTACGGAGAGCATCCTCGAAGAACCCGTCGGGTGTCAGCGGTGGGTCAACCGCGCGACCAGCTGGACCGGGTTTCCATCGGGGTCCGCGACCCACGCGCCTCGTAAGATGCCGGCGAAAGTGTGCGCGGGGCTCAGCGTGACGGCGCCCCGCGCGTTGAACCAAGAGAGAGCGGTGTCCGCATCTTCGACCCAAAGCACGAGCTCGCCTCGCGGAGGGCCCCCGCCGCCGGAGAGTCCGTGATCGCGTTTCAGCGCCTCGAGAGTCGAGACCGCCAGATTCAGAGGGCCAAGTTCCATCTCCACATGGTCCGGAGCACCCTGCTTCGGCGTCCGGAACGTCTCCTTGGAGGCCAGGAGGTCGCGGTAGAATCGGAGCGACTTCTCGATGTCGCTCGCGTAGATGTTGAACAGATGGTTCTTGAAGCTCGGACGATGGGCGGCGTCGGCGATCGCCCTCACCGGAAGTCGAGCGGTGAACACCACGGGATTTCCATCGGGATCGGCCACGATCGCGTTGTGCACGTAGCCACCGAAATCGTGCGGGGGGGTCAGAGGGGGCGCGCCCTGGGAAGTGCTCCAACCGAACGCCCCGTCGACATCGTCGGTGAAGAGGGCGATTTCGCCGCGGGGGGGTCCTCGTCCCGTGCGGATGCCGTGATGGCGGTCCAAAGCGTCAAACGCGGCAAGACCGAGCTGGAACGCTCCGAGTCGCAGTTCAACATGGTCCGGTACGCCTTCCTTGGGGATCCGAAAGGTCTCCGTGAGTCCCAGGACGTCGCGGTAGAATCGAATCGATGCCTCAATGTCGCGCGCATAGAGGTTGACCTGCGGATTCGTGAACACGACGCGACGACCTGGATCTCCCGGTTCGGACATTCGACTCTACCCCGCCATCCCTTGGGCTCCTCCAACCGTCTGCGGCGGGGGTCATAAGCCGTCGGGGAGACCAATTCCTAAAATCATCCTCGGGGCTCGTTCCAGCCATGGATGGGACCGACCTCCGAATCTTCTCCGGATTGGTGGCGGACCCCTTCCGTTCCGACGAGACCCTCGCTCGAGAAGCGGGACTCACCGGGAAGGCCGTTCGCCTCCGCCGCAAGAGGATGGAGTCCCGGGGGGTTCTCCAGGAGTACGGCATCCACCCGGCGGCCGAGATCCTCGGCCGGTACTCGGTCGCTTGGAGATACGTCGGGAAGGATTGGACCGAACTCCCCACCTCCCAGTTGTCCGAGATCGAGGACCTCGCCTTTGTGATGAGCTTCCGACCGGCGTTCCACCGCGTGGTTCGGTTCACGAAGGAGCCCGACCCGCCGGCGGATCCGCGTCTCGCCCGGATCCTCGGTCATCCGCTGGGGGGGCCTCTCGGCGAGCCGCAGCTCTCGCCCTCGGTTCCGGCCGACCGCCTCTCCCGCGTCGACTGGAGGGTCCTGGAAGCCGTGGTCCGCGCTCCTCGAGCGTCGTTCTCCAACAAGGCACGCCACGCGAACGTTTCGCCCCGGACCTTCCGCATCCACCAGTCCCGGCTCGACGCGACCCACGCGCTCCAATGCGCCATGATCCTCAACCTGGAACGAGAGGCCGGTCTCGCCACGTACGGGATCTGGCTCCGGGTCGACGAGTCGTTCGACGAGAGGTCCGTGGAACTGCCTCGTCTCTGGGACCGTCCCCACTGGACGCGGAATCCCCGGGGAGTCTATCTCCTCGGGAGCGCGGACAATTACTTTGAAGCGCGAGCGCTCGAACTCCACCTTCAATCGCTTCCGGGCGTCGTCGGTGCGGACCCCCTCATTCCGGCGGGCGGCTTCTTCGCGCGCGAGCGATTTCTCTCGTGGATCCGGGCCGAGCGGGAGCGGCGATTCCGACCGGAGGGCTACGCATAGCCCTCGGTGCGGATTCGCAGCGGGGGGGTCCTCTATCCGAAAAGCGTTCCCCTCGATGTCGAGCTCACGGTCGACGGTTGTGGGGGGAGGCGACTCGAGGAGTCCGCTCCCCCGCGGGATCGGTCGCTGATCAGGGACGGTCGGGAAAGGCGTGTGTCCCGTGCGTGATGGCCGCTCCCGCGCGCAACGCCGCTGCAATCGTCACGACCTCGGCGAGCTCGCGGTCGGACGCACCGGCCTCGCGAGCTCTCTCCGAGTGGATGGCAATACAGTAGGGGCACTGGGTCGTGAAGGCGACCGCGCACGCGATCAGTTCCTTGTACTTCACCGGCACGGACCCATCGGCCAACGCGGCTTTATCGAACGCCCAGAATGCCTTCATCGCTTCCGAAGCGTTCGCCTCGATGGTCTTCAGCCGGCTCAGGTTTTTCATATCGTACATCGGCTCGCCCCGGAGCCCCGCAGAGTTTCCCGGCACTTGAACCCGTACGTCCGAGCGAAGGGGGCCATGAGGGACGCGGGACGCGGGATCGCGAATCCAGCGCACCGGGCCGACTCAAAGCTGGCTCTTCCCCGCGAAATCCGGAGTGCGGTTCCGGTCGTCCCGCAGATCCCCAAGCTTCGCGGGACGCGGACATGTCGGGTCGGTTCACGGGGAGTCTCACGCGATGAGTGGCCAGCCTCGGAGTCACTAATCCGGGAGAACCACTGCGACTCCGTCAATCGGTCGCACCCATCGAGGGCTCCCTCCCGGACGTCTCGAGAAGATGCGAGCGGTACGGGACGCACCCGTTCTTCACCGCCGGGAGACGCCACGCTCCCGTTGACCGCCGCGGGGCCGGCGGCTGGGGACGGTACGTTCCCGGCGATCGCACCGGTCCGGTACCTCTGCGGTTGCTTTACTATGACCCGGGGCTCACGGGAGCATGCCATCGGACGGGAACCGTCCGGAAGATGGG